>NZ_JAQGLA010000119.1 GCF_027853915.1 Saccharopolyspora oryzae | reverse complement strand
GGGGGCGCGGCTTCTCCACGCAGGCTCGGTGTCAGTCCGGTAGCCGTGCGCCCTGCCGGTCGAGCTCCCGGCGCACCGCGGCGGTTTCCACGTCGCCGTCGCGGGCGGTGAACGCCGCGGCAACCCCAGCGGCCTGCCCGGTCGCCAGCGCGGTACCCATGACGCGCAGCGAGGCGCCCGCACCGGCGTCACCGTCCACGGTGCGGCCGGCGCCGAACAGGTTCGACGTGTTGCGGCTGCGCAGCACGTCCAGCGGGATGCCGTAGTAGCCCGGCTCCCCGATGTGCTTCCACTCCGAGGGAATTCCCGGTCCGGGATGGGACTCGATCGGCCACGCGCAGACCGCCACGGCATCGTCCACCGGCCCCGGCTGCAGCACCTCCTTCTCCGTCAACTGTGCGCGGCCCACGAGGTGGCGGGACTCGCGCGTGCCCAGTTCCGGTCCGGTGCTGACGATGTAGGCATTGCCGCATCCCGGGAGCGACCGGATCGCCTGGAGGTAGGCCTGGGCCTGTCGCCGGGCGCTGCGCTCGGCGCGGCTGGTGTCCGCAGCATCGCGGGCGTCGTACCCCTCGTCGGCCAGGTAGGTGATGACGTCTCCCGACACCGGCATCCTCGCGATCAAACCCCTCTCGCCGGTCAGGTCGTCCCGCCCCGCTTCCTTCACCGAGCGGATCAGCGAGGCCAGGGCGGCCCGGTCCACCGCGACGTCGGCCGGGATGCCGCCGAACCGGACGCCGAGCGTGCCGTTGATCACCCAGCCGTCGTTGCCGTACCGCACTTCCGCGCCGCCCTGGTGCGCGAGGTCGGCTTCACCGGTCGCGTCGACGAATGCGTCCGCGGTGTAGGAGTGGGTGCCAGAGTGATCGGCGACCCGCAGTGCGGTGATCCGGTCATCGCGCCGGGTGGCGTCGAGGACGTGCGAGTGCAGCAGCACGTCCACGCCCGCCTGTTCGCACAGCTCGTCCGCGACGCGCTTCACCGATTCCGGGTCGAACACCACCGCGACCGCCGTGAACTTGCGCGGCTCGGTCACCGCGTCCAGCTCGCGCAGCCCGGCCAGCACCTCCTCGGCGACCCCGAACACGACCTGGCGCAGTTCCTGGGTGTAGAGGCCGCAGTAGGTGACGACGTTGCGCAGGGTGGCGGCTCCGCCCAGGCACGGACCACGTTCGATCAGCAGGGTGCGCGCACCCGCGCGCCGCGCGCCGAGGGCGGCACCGATACCCCCGGATCCGCCACCGGCCACGATGACGTCGTAGTGATTGGTCACTGTCCGAATCCTTTCCTCAGCGAGCAAGGGTTTCCGGGGACTGCACGGGAGCGGTGGTGGCGGTGTCGCGTTCGCGGACGCCGAACATGAGCAGCATCCCGAGCAGCGGACCGGCGGCGAGCGTGGCGAAAGCCCAGAAGAACGACCCGGTCGCCTGGAACACGCCACCGATCACCACCGGCACGATCGCGCTGCCCAACTGCCAGAACGCGTTCGTCATGCCAGCAGCGGAACCAGCGAGCCGCACACCGGAGAGCTTGGGGATCAACGCCGTCATGAGCGGGCTGTACACGTACGCCGCGACGCCGAGGAACGGCGCCACCCACAGGAATCCGGCCAGGTCGTCGCGGGTGCCGAAGACCAGCAGGGTGATGACGAATCCACCGAGCACGACGATGGTCGGTACTTTCCGCCGTCCGCCGAAGAGGTCGGACACCACGCCCACGAGGGGCTTCGCGACGATGGCCGTGATCCCGAAGATGACCACGACGGTGCCGGCCTGGACCGGTGAGATGTGGTTGCCCTTGATCATCAGCGCGTTGGACCAGGTGATGAAGCCGTAGGTCCCCCACAGCCCGCCGAATCCGGCGAGGCCGAGCAGCCAGAGGTCCCGGTTGCGAGCCAGCGGGCGCAGGCTCGGCAGCTCCCGGTGGGCCTCCACGACCTGCTTCCCCGGGCGGAGCAGCAGGAAGCACAGCACAGCGACACCCATCGAGACCGCGCCGAACAGGTGGTACGAGGCACGCCACCCGGATGCGGCGATGAGACTCGGCACGACCGCGTTGGCGATCACGGTGCCGAGCGAGGTCGCGGTCATGAACAGGCCCATCGCGAAGCCCCGGTCCTTCGCCGGGAACCACTGCGCGATGAGCTTGATCCCGGCCGAGTAGTCGCATCCCGCGAACACGCCGACCGCTGCCTGGAACGCGATGCCGAGCACGACGGAGTCCGTTTCGCCGAACAGGACCATGAAACCGCCGGCGAGGAACAACGAGGCAGCGAGCACCACGCGCGGGCCGAGCCAGTCCGTCAGCACCCCGCCCGCGGCGTTGGAGATGACGTAGCCGATGTAGTAACCGGTGGCGAACACCCCCAGCCCGGCCAGCGAGACGCCGAGGTGCTCGCCGACCGCCACCGAGGCGGGACCCCAGGTCGACCGGTCCACTGCTGTCATCGTGAACGCTGCCCACGACAACACCAGCACCACCCACCGGTAGGGGTGCCGTGCCCCGACGGGATCGACGACAAGACTCATCGTTGAGCGTCCTTTCTCCACACGCGGTGGTCCTGCCTGCCAGGCAGAGCTCGGGTGCCCCGATGGTCGATGGCGTGCCCCGCCGCTCGTGATGATCACCCGAAAGACCAGATGGAAGGAAGTACACCGCGTTTGACAGCGGCGCGTCCAATGCCGGGTAATCAGTGGAGCCATGCCCACCAGGCAGAGCGAGGGCGAGGAGGCCCATGGAACTGCGTCATCTCCGGTACTTCGCCGCGGTCGCGGCGGAGGGCTCGCTCTCGCGTGCCGCCGAGCGCCTGCACCTCACCCAGCCGTCGCTGAGCAGGCAGATCCGGCAACTCGAGCGCGACATCGGCACGCCGTTGCTCGAACGCACCACCTACGGAACGGCCCTCACCCCGGCTGGCGCCGCCCTGCACCGCCACGCGCTGCTGCTGCTCCGGCTCGCCGACGCCGCACCCGACATGGCACGCTCCGCGGTCGGCCAGAGCCGGGAAGTCGCGCACATCGGCGTTCCACCGGGCATGCCGGATGGGTGGTTGCTCGACGTGCTCGCCGCCCTCGAGGTCGGCGTCCCCAGGGCGGCGGTGGCGCTGACCGAGGCGAGCAGCACCGAACAGCTGCGGATGCTCCGCGAAGGGCACCTCGACCTCGCCATGGTCCACGAGCAGCCGCAAGCCCGGTTCCGCGCCGAGCGCCTCTTCGACGTGCCCTTCGGCGTCGCCGTGCGCCCCGGCCATCCACTGGCCGACGGCACGACCTGCCGCGTCCGGGACCTCGACGGCCTGCGGGTCCTCGCCCACGGCCGACAGCAGGTACCGGTCGTCGACGACCGGCTGGTGGTCGCCGCCCACGATGCGGGCGCGGTACTCCTGTGGCAGTTCGCGCAGTTCACCGAACACGCACGCGCTTGCGCCCAAGCCGTCAAAGCCGACGCCGTCCTGCTCGTCAGGCACTCCGCGCGCCGCCTGCTGCCCGACTGGCCGTGGCTCCCGCTGACCGCACCGGAGCTCGCACTGACCACCTGGCTGGCCTGGCCGCCGGAGACGCGAACCGTGGTCGGCGACGTAGCCCGCGTCATCAGCGCGCACCCCGGAGCCGACATCGGAGAAGCCGGCTGATCAGCATTCTTTGGCCGGGAGGCGACGTGTTAAGTGGTCGGACGGCCGGCGTTCTCTCGCATCCGCTCGATCTCTTCGGGAGTCCAGCCGAGGATGCCACCGAGGATCTCCTCGTTGTGCTCGCCGAGGTCCGGCCCCGCGGAGCGAACGGGGATCGAGGTCTCGTCGAGCAGTGGCACGATCCCCGGGAACGCGACGGTTCGCACGCTGCCGTCGACGTCGACCGGGAGCTCCTGCACCATCGCCCGGGCGAGGAACTGGGGGTCGGTGGTGATGTCGGCGGCGGTCATGATGGGGCCGGCCGGCACTCCGGCGGCGTCGAGCGCAGCCAGCACGTCCGCGCGCGACAGGGTGCTGGTCCACGCGGCGATGGCGTCGTCGAGCTCGTCGCGGCGCGCCCAGCGCTGAGCGTTGGTGGCCAGGTCGGGGTCCTCGGCGAGGTCGTTGCGTCCGATGGTCGCCATGTACCGCTTGAAGATCGAGTCGCCGTTCCCCGCGATGACGACCGAGCTGCCATCGGCGCAGGGGTAGGCGTTGGACGGGGCGATGCCCTCCATCCGGCCACCGACCCGGGCCCGGTGGACCCCGTAAGCGGAGTGGTCGGGCACCAGCGACTCCATCATCCCGAACACCGCCTCGTGGAGGGCGACGTCGACCTGCTGGGTCAGCGGCGAGGGCGCAGCTCGACCGGTTCGGCGAGCCGCCTCGCGCTGGTAGAGCGACATGACGACGCCGAAGGCCGCGTACAGGCCGGCGATGGAGTCGCCGATGGAGATGCCGACGCGTGACGGCGGTCGATCGGGCTCGCCGACCAGTTCGCGGAGGCCGCCGTAGGCTTCGGCGACGGCCGCGAACCCTGGCATGCCCGCGAGCGGGCCGGTCTGGCCGAACGCGGAGATCCGGGCGACGACGAGGTCGGGCTTGGTCTCGGCGAGCGTGGCCGCATCCAGTCCCCAGCGGTCGAGGGTGCCCGGCCGGAAGTTCTCGACGAGCACGTCGCAGGTCGAGATGAGGTCCAGAGCGGCCTGGCGCCCGGCTTCGGACCGGAGGTCGAGCTCGATGGAGCGCTTGTTGCGGTTGATGGTGCGGTAGAGCATCGAGGTATCGCCCGCGTAGAGGCGCCAGTTGCGCACTTCGTCGCCGGTGCGGGGCCGTTCGACCTTGATGACGTCGGCGCCGAAGTCGGCGAGCATGCGTCCGGTCATGGGGGCGGCGATGTAGTTCCCGAGCTCGAGGACGCGGATCCCTTCGAGGGGAAGCCGCTGGTTCGCAGGTGAGTTGTCGGTCATCGAGGGTCTCCTGTGAAGTCACCGGCGCTAGCGAGAAGGCCCTGGACGGGGCTGTCGTCCCGCGGGCCGACCTCGACTGGTTCCACGCTCATGCAGCGCCCCCCTCGGCGTTCGGCTCCCACGAGGTGGGGCGGTAGATCGGGCCGCGGGCGACGACCTGGTCGAGGAGGCCGCCTTCGGCGTACTCGGGTTGGGGAGAACCGTCCTGGTGCTCGCCCACCTGCCCTTCGTACTCGAGCCAGTTGCGCGCTTTCGGGCTGAGCAGGTACGCGCCGGCGATCGCGAACGTCAACCGGGAGAAGGCGTCCGGCCGTTCGCGTTCCAGCCGCTCGCACCACTCCCGGGGCTGGTCGAGGTCGGCCTCGGCGAGCAGGGTGCGGAAGTCGGCGTGCAGGTCGGGGCGGAGGTGGAGGAACTGGTCGATGAACCGGGACGCGACCGCGGCCTGGTCGGCCGACGGCCCCGACCCGCCTTCCGGGATCAAGGTCTCCCCGAGGACGTAGACAGCCTCGCGCTCGTCATCGGTCAGGACATCCTGGTCGAGTCCGCTCGACCCGACGGTGCTGCGGGAGCTCATGCGGCGGCTCCCGCACGTCGTTCGGTCCTGGACAGCCGCCCCTGGCGGAGGAACGCGTCGCTGGACCACAGGGCGAGCGCTGCCTGCGTCGCGGCGGGGTTGACGCCCCCGGAGGTCACCCAGGTGCTGGAGTCGAAGATGAACAGGTTGGGGATGTCGTGGGTCCGCCCGAAGCGGTCGGTGACGGAGCTGGCCGGGTCGTCGCCCATGACTGCGGTGCCCATGAGGTGCCAGCCGCTGGCGCGCACGTGCGGACCGACGATGATCTCCTTCGCCCCGGCGACTTCGAAGGACTCGACGGCGCGAGCGATGTGGAAGTCCATGAGGCGCTTGCTGTTCTCGTCGACCGCGTAGGTCAGCTTGGCGCCCGGCAGGCCGTCGGAGTCGGCGCGATCGGACGCCAGGGTGACGGTGTTGCGCTCGTCGGGGAGGTCCTCGGCGACGATGCTCCACATAGGAGCGTGCCCGAGCCGGCCCTTGAGGGTGTCGTGGAAGCTCTCGAACCACATCGGTTCCGGAGATTGGCCCCACGGGTAGGAGCGGGTGAGGCCGAGGGGACCGCCGGTGGGCTGGAGGCCCCACTTGGCCCCGCGGACGAAGCCGCGCGCGGGGTCGGACTCGTAGAAGTGCATGGTCTGGATCTGCTGGCCCCAGGATCCGGACTGGGTGGCCAGGTCCTCGTCGAAGATGCCGGCGACGGCGCCGAAGGGGTGCATCATCAGCCGCTTGCCCAGCAGCCCCGAGGAGTTCGCCAACCCGTCGGGGTGCTCGGAGGTGGCGGACATGAGCAGGGTCCGCGGAGTCCCGACTCCGTTGGCGCACATGATCACGGCGCGCGCGTCGACCTTGTGCAGGGCACCGTCGCGGTCCACGTACTCGACGCCGGTGGCCTGGTCTCCCCGGACGAGGACCCGGGTGACGCGGGCACCGGTGCGCAGGTCCGCGCCGCCGTCGACGGCTGCCGGCCAGTGCGTGATGTCGGTGGAGGCCTTGGCGCGCTCGGGGCAGCCGGACATGCAGGTCCCGTGCTGCCGGCACGGGCTGAGCATGCGGTAGTCGCGGGTCGAGATCGCGTTGCTGCCCGGCCACCAGTGCCATCCGAGCTCGTTGAGGGCCTTCGCCATCCGGCGCCCGGCAGCGCGGATCGGCACGGGCGGGTTCGGCGGTCCTTCTCCCGCGGGGTAGGCGGGATTGCCTGCGAGACCGGACACTCCCAGCTGCCGCTCGGCTTCCACGTAGTAGGGCTCAAGGTCCTCATAGGACAGTGGCCAGTCGTCGGCGACGCCGTCGTGGCTGCGCACCCGGAAGTCGCTCGGCGTCATGCGGTGCCACTTCGCGGAGTACAGCACCGTTCCGCCGCCCACGCCGTTCCACATCAGCGCGGAGATGTCGGAGGCGGTGTCGTCGACCGGGTAGTCGGCCTCGGCGCGTCGGCTGTTCGGGTCGCGCGCCCAGTAGCGGTCGGCGGTGACCTCGTAGTCGGGGAAGTCGGCGCGGGCCTTGTCGTAGTCGGCCCAGTCGCCCTGCTCGAGGCAGACGACGCGGAGTCCGGCCGCGGTCAGCGCGGCCGCGGTGATCCCTCCCGCGAGGCCTGCGCCGACGATCACCACGTCGGCCTGGTCGGTGCTCATCTGATCGTCCCTCGTGTGGTGGTTTCAGGCGGGGAGGCGGAAGGTGATGACCTTCTCGACGGACATCTCGCGGATCGCCGAGGCGGGGCCTTCCTTGCCGATGCCGCTGGATTTCACGCCCCCGTAGGGCATGTTGTCGGCGCGGAAGTTCGACGTGTCGTTGATGTGCACCCCGCCGCTCTCGACACCGCGGGCGAGTCGCAGCGCGGTGTCGATGGACGCGGTGAAGACACCGGCCATCAGGCCGTAGGGGGTGGAGTTGGCGAGGTCGACGGCTTCGTCCAGGTCGTCGTAGGGCAGGACGGCGATGACGGGGCCGAAGACCTCCTCCCGGCACAGGCGGGCGGGCGCGGTGACGCCGAGCAGCACGGTCGGCCGGAGCTTACCGCCGTCGACGCCGCCGGTGACGACTTCGGCGCCGTGGGCGACCGCGTCGTCCACGAGTCCGGCGACGCGACGGACTTCCGCAGGGGAGATCAGGTTTCCGATGACCGTGTCGGGGTCGAGCGGGTCGCCGGTGGTCAGCGCTGCGACCTCCTCGCCGATGCGGCGCGCGAGGTCATCGGCGATGGAGCGGTGCGCGATGACCCGCTGCACGGAGATGCACGACTGCCCGGTCGAGGCCGTGCCGCCGGTCGCGCAGGACCTGGCGGCGAGGGAGAGGTCGGCGTCGTGGGCGACGATCGTCGCCGCGTTGGAACCCAGCTCCAGCACGACGCGTTTGAGGTGGCGTCCCGCGCGCTCGGCGATCTTCGCGCCGATCGCCGAACTCCCGGTGAAGCTCACCAGGCGCACGTGCGGGTCTTCGCACAGCGCGGTGGCGACGTCGGGTCCGCCGTTGAGGATGCTGATCGCGGCCGGGGGCCAACCGCTGGTGACGACGGCCTCGGCGAGCACGAGGGTGGTGAACGGAGTGCGCTCGCTGGGCTTGAGCAGGACGGGGCAACCGGCCCCGATGGCGCCGGCGACCTTGTGCACGGCCAGCAGGAGCGGGAAGTTGAAGCCGGCGATCGCGGCCACGACCCCGACCGGTTCCCACGTGGTGAAGGCGAGCCGCCCCGCGCCGACGGGAACGGCGTCGACGGGCACTTCGCGACCGCCGAGTTCGGCCACGGCGTCCGCTGCGGCCTCCAAGGTCGCCACGCAGCGCTGGACCTCACCGCGGCTGTCGCGGAGCGACTTGCCGACCTCCAGGACGAGGGACACCGCCAAGTCCTCGATGTGGCTCTCGAGATATGCCGCTGTGCGCCGGAGGATTTGGGCCCGCTCGCGTCGCGACATCGCGGCGCACGCAGCGCGGGCGCCGTCGGCGGTCGACGCCGCCTCCGCTACCACCGCCGCGTCCGCGTGGACCACGTCGCGTCCACCGGTCGGCGATGCCGGGGATGCCACCTCGACGACGGAACCGTCCAGGACGGCGCGTCCTCCCACGACGAGGGGCAGCGGTCCGGCGCCGGTCCGCAGGGCCGAGGGGCCGGGCAGCGGGGGAGGGGTTGCGTCGTCGAGCATGGCCGTCCTCGTCGTCGTGTGCGATTAGTGCATGCAATCGTGTGTCGGGGCGGCTTCGATGTCAACTGCCGGTTCGGCTCAGTGTGTACAAAAATCGTGTCCTTTGCCGAGATTTAGCCGGTTGAACGAGACATGAGCGGCCAGTGTGTATGCACTAATGAGATCGGGGCAGTCTTGGAACCCTGCTGGTTACAGCGTCGGATCCTTTTCTGAACTGGATGTATCCGACTCTTGGCGTAGTGGATCAGCGGGCTTCTCGTCCGGTGCTCTGTACTTTCGGTGCCGAACCGGGCCTCTTGACATTTTTTGCATGCACTAGTGATCCTGTGGGTCCGATCACAGGGCTCGGCGATCAGCGGGCCGCGGGGAGCATCCGGGCCGTCGGTCCGAGATCAGGACGAACATGACCACCACATCCACGGGGGCGACGCCGGCCCCGATGGGCCGGGTCCGCGCGATCACGGGCGCGACCGCCGGCCACGCCATCGAGTTCTTCGACTTCACCGTCTACGGCTTCCTGGCCGTCCACATCGGACACCAGTTCTTCCCGTCCGGGAATCCGACGGCCGAGCTGCTGAGCAGTTTCGCGGTCTTCGGGCTCGCGTTCTTCGCCCGACCGCTCGGCGGACTGGTCTTCGGTCCGCTCGCCGACCGGATCGGCCGCAAGCAGGTCCTCGTCCTGGTGCTCACGCTGATGTCCGGGTGTTCGGTGCTGATCGGTCTCCTGCCGACTTTCGAGACGTGGGGCATCGCCGCACCGGTCGTGCTGGTGCTGCTGCGCACCTTGCAGGGGTTCTCCGCCGGTGGTGAGTACAGCTCCGGTTCCGCGTTC
The DNA here is from genome assembly GCF_027853915.1 of Saccharopolyspora oryzae. Lineage (GTDB taxonomy): Bacteria > Actinomycetota > Actinomycetes > Mycobacteriales > Pseudonocardiaceae > Saccharopolyspora > Saccharopolyspora oryzae. The sequence goes on along the minus strand of NZ_JAQGLA010000119.1, from coordinate 6,698 downwards.
CTGCTGGAGTTCGCAGGGCCGGGCCGACGTGCCTTCGGCGTCAGCTGGCTGACGTTCGGCACCACGGTCGGCCTCACCGTGGGCATCGTGACCGTGACCGGCGTGACGGCGGTGCTGAGCGAGGAAGCCATGGCCGACTGGGGTTGGCGCCTCCCGTTCCTCATGGCCGCCCCGCTCGCGGGGATCGCGCTCTACATCCGCGCGAAGATCGAGGACACCCCGGAGTTCCAGGCGCTCGCGCAGACGAAGCAGATCAACGCGGCGCCGGTTCGCGACGTGTTCGGGCGCGGGCGCAGCCTCGCCCTGATCGTGGGCATCGGCGCCATGCACGCGACCTGCTTCTACGCCGTGTTCACCTACATGCCGACCTACATCGGAACCGTCAACCAGTACGGCGCGACCTTCGCGCTCATCTCGACGCTCGTCTGCGCTGCCGTCACCCTGGTCGCGCTGCCCCTGCTGGCGACGTTGTCGGACCGCGTCGGGCGCCGACCGGTGCTGATCGTCGGCTCGCTCGGCTTCGCGGCCATCGTGTTCCCGGTGTTCAGCGGGATCACCCTCGGGAACCCGGCTCTCGCGATGGCGGGCCAGGTCGGTCTGGGGCTCCTCACCGCCACCTACCTCGCCGCCTCGGCCGCGGCGATGCCGGAGCTGTTTCCGGTATCGGTGCGTTCCACCGGAGTCGCCATCGGCTTCAACATCCCGGCCGCGCTGTTCGGCGGCGGTGCACCGTTCGTGGCGACCTACCTGATCGATGTGACCGGTTGGACCGTGGCGCCCGCGATCTACCTCCTGGGCACGGCGCTGATCGGCTTGGTCGCAGCCCTCGTCCTGCGGCCGGCGGACATCCACAGCGACGAGATCGTCGACGGGCAGACCGTCGTGGTGTCCGAACCCGATGCTGTTCCCGGCGCGTGATCCGGCCCGGCAACACCACCGCGTCGGCCGCTGTCGAGCGGCCGACGTGGCCTAATGTGGGCGTCGTCGGCAGCGGGATGATGGTGAGGAGGGTGCCTCGGTGAGCGAGCCCAACGCCGCCGCGACGCGCGTGTACGACGAACTCCGGCGGCAGATCATGACCTGGCAGCTCCCGCCCGGCACCGCGCTGCGCGAGGTGCAGATCGCCGCCGAGTTCAACGTGTCGCGCACCCCCGTGCGCGACGCGATCCAGCGCCTCCGCTCCGACGGCCTCATCGAGCCGCGCGGACGTCGCGGGGTCGAAGTGTCCCGGTGGAACCCGCGTGAACTCGAAGACACCTATCGGCTGCGAGCCAACCTCGAGGCCTGGGCGGCCCGGCTCGCCGCGGAGCGTCCGAATCTCCTCGACCTGCCGCGACTTCGCGAGCTGGCCGACGAGATGTCAGCGCTGGCGCGGAGCGAGCCGTTCGACCACGAGCGCATCGCCGAGCTCAACATCGAGTTCCACGAGTCCATCCGGTCGGCGGCGGGCAGCGACCGCCTCGTGACCACCTTGACCACCGTGGTCCACATCCCGCTCCTGCACCGCGTCTTCACCGCGTTCACCCCCGAACAGGTCGCCACCACCTGCCAGGAGCACCACACGATCATCGCTGCGCTCGAAGCCGGTGATGGCGACTGGGCGGAGTCGATCACCCGCGCGCACATCCTCGCCGCGCTGAACGCGTTGAAGGGACCCCGCGGCCTGTTCGCCACGACGAACGCAGAAGGCACCTGACCCGCAGCGCAGGCCTGCGAAACGCATCGGAAGCGGTGGGACGGCGTCACTGTCCGCTTTCCGCATCGAGCGGAATTGGACATATAGCGCCGCGAGGGCAAGAGCGGCGTGATTGCGGGAGCAGGAGTGGGAGGCTGGCCTTCGTCCAGCCCGCGGTCGGGTCACGCTCCTGGGGGTTGCATCGCCTGCCACAGCCGCACCGCGATCTGGAACGCCGGTGCAGTTCGCGAGTCGGTGATGTCGTGTCCCAGTGCTCGGGTGATCTTGTCCAGCCGGTGGTAGAGGGTCTGTCGCTGGAGGTGGAGGCGGCTCGCGGTGGCGGTCCGGTTGGAGTCGCAGTCGAAGAAGGCGACGAGTGTTTCGAGGAGCCTTCGGGACGTCTCGGGCTGTTGTTCCAGGAGGCCGCCGAGCTGTTCCTCCACGAAGTCGTGGAGGACGTCGCGCGCGTCGAGCCGGTGCACGAGTCGTCGAACGGCGACGATGTTGGCGTCGATGACCGAATCCGGCAGCTCTGGCCGCAGGAGGAGGCACCGGCGTGCTTCGGTGACGCTGTGCCGGATGCGATGCGGATTCCGGGCCAGCGGTCCGATGGCAACGGTGCAGTCCTGCGACGGGGTGTGGGCCAGGATGTCCTCGATGAGCTGGTGCCGCGCTCGTTCAGGTGAGTTCCCAGGCAGGGCGACGATGGAGAGCCGTTCGTCCTTCCCGGCCCGGCTCAGCACCGGACGTCCCCGGTGGCGGACCGCTTGCTCCACCGGTCTGAACGGCCCACCAGCGGGCATCACGACGGCGACGTGGGCGCAGGCGCCGCCGAGCGCGGTTGCGCCGACGAGTTCGGCTGAGGTCTCCGGAGTGGTGTCGGATCGTTCCAGCGCTTGGAAGAACGCGTGGGCTGCGGTGTCCTCAGGGCCCGCGGGATGGGACCGCTGCAACGCCAGGGCGAAGGATGGCGGCGCGCGGTCGAGCGCGGCGTCCAGGAGATCGGCGTCCGCTCCGGGGAGGGGCTCGATCCTCAGGGTAGCCGTGACGATCCCGTGCACGGCGATCGGCGCCTCGTGCGCCGTGCCGAGCTCGGTCATACCGTCCGCCTGGTCGACGGCGAGGACATGTCCTGTCGGGTCCTGCACCGACACCCTCGCGTTGAGCCAGGTCGCCAGGACGTTCACCAGCGCGGGCAGGTCGCCGCCTGAGATCAGCTGCTCGGAGAGCTGGTCGGACAGCGAATCGGCCAGGCGCAGCCGGGAAACCGAGGCGTTGATCAGCAATCCGTTGATGCCTTCGGCCACTTCGACGAACGGAACCGTTCGGCGCAGCTGCACGAGGGCGAAATCCCGTTTCCTGGCCTCGTCCACCAGAGCGGCGGGCAGTTCCTCCGCCCGCTCCACAGCGACAGCGGTGACGTCGTGCTCGACGAGCTGCTGGATGTAACGCCGCTGCTGCTCGTCCGACGCAGTGGTCAACACCATCGCGGCGGTGAGCACGAGCTCGCCACCGCGCAGCAGGTGCGCCAGCTCGACGACCTCGCTCGAATGCACCCACCTGACCGGCCGCGAATCGTCGCCGGCGAGCAGGACCGGGTCGGCAGGGCAGAGGCTGGGATGGCGCAGAACGTCGGAAAGCGGGATGGACATGAGACATTCCGTCCAGTCGACCCGGCAACATGTTTTACAGAACGTACCTTGTTCCTCGTGGTGCGCGCCACAAGTATGGCTGGATCGACATCGGTCACGTGGAGGCGCTCATGACGGCAGTTCCACCGAGCAGCAGTGCGAACCAGGACGTGGAGCGAGTACTGCAGCCCATTCCGGGGGAAGCTCGGACCACCGCTGTGTCCGGCCAGTTCTGGATATGGGCCGGTGCCAACATCGCCCCCATCAACTGGGTGCTCGGCGCCCTGGGGATCAAGCTCGGCTTGGGATTGGCCGATGCGGTGCTGGTGCTCGTAGCGGGAAACCTGGTCGGAATGGCCCTGTTCGGACTGTTCGTGCTGCTGGGGCAACGCACCGGTGCCACCGGAATGGTCTTGTCCAGAGCGCCTTTCGGCCGTCGCGGCAACTACGTGCCGGCCGCGATCCAGGCGGTCTTGGCCGTCGGGTGGTGCGCGGTGAACACGTGGATCATCCTCGATCTGGTCATGGCTCTGCTGGCCGAGCTCGGCCTGGTCGATCCGATGGCGCACAACTACACCGCCAAGATCGTGGTCGCCGCGCTGATCATGGCCGTCCAAGTGGTGATCTCCTGGATCGGCTACCGGGCCATCGCGGCGTTCGAGAAGTGGACGGTGCCGCCGACCATCGTGGTCCTGGTGGGGATGTCGCTCGTTGCCTGGACCAAACTGGACATCGACTGGTCCTACGCGGGCCCGCCGGGTGAGTTGCTGCACGGCTGGGATCGGTTCGCGGCGATGACCGGGGTCATGACGGCGATCGGCATCGGCTGGGGCATCACCTGGTTCACCTACGCGGCGGATTACTCCCGATTCGTGAGCCGGGCAGTTCCGCGCCGCAAGCTGTACCTGGCCAGCGCCCTCGGTCAGTTCCTGCCGGTGGTGTGGCTGGGGGTGCTCGGGGCTTCGCTGGCCACGAAGAACGGCCAGGCGGACCCGGGCCAGCTGATCGTGAGCGCCTACGGTTCGCTGGCCGTACCGGTCCTGTTCTTGGTGGTGCACGGGCCGATCGCGACGAACATCCTCAACATCTACACGTTCGGTGTTGCGGCGCAGGCGCTCGACCTGCGGGTCTCACGCCGGATGCTGAGCGTCGTGGTGGGGGTGTTCGCGATGCTGTGCGTGACCTTCTTCATCTTCCAAGGGGATTTCGCGACCGTGCTGGATTCCTGGCTGGTTTCGCTGGTTGCGTGGGTGGCCGCTTGGGGCGCGATCATGCTGGTGCACTTCTACTGGATCGAGCGCGGTACCGCCGACGTGCAGCGGTTGTTCGACCCGGTCGGGACGTCGCGGTTGCCCGATGTCAACCCGGCGGCGCTGCTTTCCTTCGGCGCCGGGATCGTCGCGACGTGGTTGTTCATGCACGGCGTCATCGAGGTCTTCCAAGGGCCGTTGGCCAGTGCGCTCGGCGGCGTCGACCTCTCCTGGCTGGCGGGTGGCCTGGTGGCAGGGGGTGCCTACGCGGTGCTGGGGTCGCGGGCCCACCGCCGGTACGTCGGTTCGATCGTCGAGCGGAACGAGCAGAGGAGTGCGAAGTGACCGATCTGGACGGTGTTGGGTTCCGGTGGCCGGACGGCTACCGCGCGGCGAGCGCGTTCACCTTCGACGTGGACGCCGAATCGTGCGTCCTCGCGCACGATCCCGGAGCCGCGGAGCGGATGTCGCTGATGGGGCACCAGTCCTACGGGCCGCGGGTGGGAGTTCCCCGGCTGCTGCGGCTGCTGGCGCGGCAGGACGTGCGTGCGACGTTCTTCGTCCCCGGGTTCACGGCCGACTGCTACCCGGACGTCGTGAAGTCCATCGTGGACAACGGGCACGAGATCGCTCACCACGGTTATCTGCACGAACCCATGCGCGGCATCAGCGCCGAGGCGGAAGCCGAGTACCTGGACCGCGGGTTGGAAGCGTTGGACCGGGTGGCGGGCGTGCGGCCGGTCGGATATCGCGCGCCGTGGTGGGAGACGAACTGGCACACGCCCCGGTTGCTCGCCGAGCGGGGCTTCGCCTACGACTCGAGCCTGCTCGACGACGACGTGCCGTACCGGATCGCGAACGCCGCACCGGAAACACCGTCGTTGATCGAGATCCCGGTGGACTGGGCGCTCGACGACTGGGAGCAGTACGCGTTCTACCCGGGCTGGACGGGCAGCGGGGTGATCGAGAGTCCGCAGAAGGTGTTGGAGATGTGGTGGCTGGAAGCTTGCGCGCGGCACGCGGAGGACGGGTGCTTCGTGCTGACCAACCACCCGTTCCTGTCCGGGCGCCCGGCGAAGGCCCACGCGTTGGAGGAACTCGTCGAGCGGGTCAAGGGGCTGGACGGGATGTGGGTGACGACCTTGCAGGAGATCGCTGAGCACGCGGAGAAGGTGTGCGGGCCCGGAAAGGCCCACCAGCGACCGGAACCGCAGCTGCGTTGACGGTGCCAGTGCGGTGCCCCGCGGACCGTCCACTGGGCACCGCACTACTTCTTCGGGGCGCCGAGCCGTTCGGAGATGTCCTCGGCGGTGGCCCGCACGACCTCGGCCAGTTGCTCCCGCAGGGATTCGGACACCCGGAAGCTCGGTGCGGAAAGCAGGACCGCCGCGACCGCCCGGCCGCGGTGATCGCGAACCGGGGCGCTGATGCCGACCTCCTCGATGGAGGTCTCCCCGGCGTTGATGGCGAAGCCGTCGGCGTGCACCTGGGCGAGCCGGTCGAGGTAGCGCTGCACGGCGTGCTCGTCGTCGTGCACGCCTCCCAGCAGTCGCCGGTCGAGCAGGTCCCGCACCTGCGCGGTCGGCATTTCGGCCAGGAAGACCTGCACCGATGAGCTGGCCGAGGTCGAATAGCGGGTGCCGATCGGGGTGGTGTGCTTGACCTGCATCGGGCTGGACACCTGCTCGACGGACACCGACTCGTTACCGCTCCACACCACCAGGGCACTGGTCTCCTTGGTCCGCGCGGTCAGCTCCTCCAGCGCCGGGTAGGCGATGCGGCGCACGTCCAAGTTGGCCAGCAGCGGACCAGCGAGGCCGATCAGCCCCAGGCCCAGGCGGAACCGGCCGCTCTCCGGATCGCGCACCACCAGGTCCATCTGCTCCAGCTGGGCGAGGATCCTGGACACCGTGCTCTTGTGCAGGTCGACCCGCCGGGAGATCTCGGTGACACCCAGCGCCGGCTCGCTGACCGAGAAGGCCCGCAACACGCTGACCCCGTTCTGCAGCACGGAAGGCGCGCTCTTGGTGTTCTGGTCGTCGGTGTTGCCGGTCATGTCAGGAGCTCCTCCATGCCGATGGCGCCGGGGCGGGTCCCGCCCCCCCCCCCCGCGCCCGGCGTTGCCGCGGGTGAGCTCTTGGT
>NZ_JAQGLA010000118.1 GCF_027853915.1 Saccharopolyspora oryzae | reverse complement strand
CGCAGCTGAACACCGACAGCGCGGCGTCCACCGAGAGCATCTGCGGGAAGCGCTTGGTCAGCAGGAACGCCGTGGCACCGGGCGTGATGAGCATCGCGGTGACGAGGATGACGCCGACGGCCTGCAGCGCCACGACCACGGTCAGCGCCAGCATCGTCAGCAGCAGCGCGCCGATCCGCCGCGGGTTCAGGCCGATCGCGTGCGCGTGGGTGGGGTCGAAGGCGTAGAGGGTGAGGTCGCGGCGCTTGATCAGCGCGACCGCCAGCACGATCGCGGCGATCACCAGCACCTGCAGGATGTCGGAGTCGGTGACGCCCAGGACGTTGCCGAACAGGATGTGGTTGAGGTCGACCTGGCTCGGGATCCGCGAGACCAGCACGAGTCCCAGCGCGAACAGCCCGGTGAACACCACGCCGATCGCGGCGTCGCCCTTGAGCCTGGTGGTGCTGCGGACCCCGGCGATCAAGCCGACGGCGAGGGTGCCGAACAGGAACGCGCCGAGCGAGAAGGGCAGCGCGAAGACGTAGGCGAGCACCACGCCGGGCAGCACGGCGTGCGAGACGGCGTCGCCGAGCAGCGACCAGCCGATCAGCGTGATCCAGCAGGACAGCACCGCGCAGACGAGCCCGGCGGCCAGGCTGACCAGCAGCGCTCGCTGCATGAAGCCGAACTGCAGCGGTTCGACGAGCCACTGGAAGATCTCGTTCACCTTGTCTCCTGGGAGCTGTTCGAGCTGGAAGCGGAACGTCATGAGTGCTGCTCGGCGGCGGTTTCCACGCCGAAGGTGCGGGCGAGGGTTTCCGGGGACAGCACTTCGTCGACCGGTCCGTGCGCGATCACCCGCTGCTGGAGCAGCACCGCTTCCTCGCACAGCGACGGGACGCTGGCCAGGTCGTGGGTGGAGATCACCACCGTGCGGCCCTCGTCGCGCAGCGCCCGCAGCAGCTCGGTGATCATCGCCTCGGACTTCTTGTCCACCCCGGCGAACGGCTCGTCGAGGAACAGCAGCTGCGCCTCCTGCGCGATGCCGCGCGCGACGAACGCGCGCTTGCGCTGCCCGCCGGAAAGCGCGCCGATCGGATTGCCCGCCAGCTCGGTGAGCCCGACCCGCTCCAGCGCCGCGCGCACCGCGGCCTTGTCGGCCCGCCTGGGACGGCGGGTGAGGCCGAGGTGCCCGTAGCGGCCCATCATGACGACGTCGCCCACGGTCACCGGGAACGTCCAGTCGACGGCCTCGGACTGCGGCACGTACGCGATCACGCCGTCCCGCCGCGCCTGGCGCTGGTCCCGGCCGAGCAGCCGGATGTCCCCGGAATCCGGGCGCACCAGGCCCATCAGCGACTTGAACAGCGTCGACTTGCCCGAGCCGTTCATGCCCAGCAGACCGCAGATCCGGCCCGGTTCGACGTCCACCGACACGTCGTCGAGCGCCAGCGTCTCGCCGTAGTGGACGGTGATGTGGTGCGCGCTGATCGCCGAGCTCATCGGGCACCCCGCAGACCCGCGACGATCGCCTCGGCGTCGTGGCGCAGCAGGTCGAGGTAGGTCGGCACCGGTCCCTCCGGGCCGGACAGGGAGTCGACGTAGAGCTTGTCGCCCAGCCGTGCGCCGGTCTCCCGCGCGACCTGCTGCTGGGCCTTGTCGCTGACGGTGGATTCGCAGAACACGGTGGGAACTCCGTTCTCCTGGACGAACTCGGTGGTGGCCTTGATCTGCTGCGGCGTGCCCTCGGCGTCGCTGTTGACCGGCCACAGGTACGTCTCGTGCAGACCAGCATCGCGGGCCAGGTAGGAGAACGCGCCTTCGCAGGTGACCAGCGCGCGGTGCTCGGCGGGCAGCGCGGCCAGCTCGTCGTGCAGGTACTGATCGATCTCGGCCAGGCGCCGCTGGTAGGCGTCGGCGTTGGTGCGGAAGGTCTCGGCGTGGGCCGGGTCGATGCGGATGAAGGCGTCGCGGATGTTGGCGACGTAGGTCATCGCGGTGCGCGGCGACATCCAGGCGTGCGGGTTGGCTTTGCCCTGGTACTCGCCGCCCTGGATGGGGATCGGGGCGATGTTCGCCGTCAGCGTCACGTGCTCGGCCTCGCTGCGCTGCACGAACTTGTCGAACCAGCGCTCCAGGCCGAGCCCGTTGTCCAGGACCAGGTCGGCCTTGGCCGCCTTGAGCATGTCGCTGGGGGTGGGCTCGTACTCGTGGATCTCGGTGCCCGGCTTGGTGATCGACTCCACCGCGATCGCGTCCCCGGCGACGTTGCGGGCCATGTCCGCGATCACGGTGAACGTGGTGACCACGTGCTTGCGCCCGTCGTCGGGCTGGCTGAACCCGGTCCCGCAGGAGGTGGTGACCAGCAGGAACGCCGCCACGACGAGAGTTGTGTTTCGGACGCGTGAAGACCCGGGTTTCGCCACGGCGAAAACTGTACCTCGACCGGTGGCCGCCACCAAGGTCGACTCCGGCCGTGGGAAGATGGGGGACGCTATGTCTGCGACTTCCCTGCCTCTCGTCTTCGACGCCCCGCGCCGCGGTATGCCGCCGCGGCACCTCGCCGACCTCTCCGCCGACGAGCGGAAGGCCGCCGTCGCCGAGCTCGGGGAGAAGCCGTTCCGCGCCAAGCAGCTGGCGCACCACTACTTCGGCCGCCTCAACGCCGATGTCGAGTCGATGACCGACATCCCCGCGGCCAGCCGCGCCAAGCTCGGCGAGGAGCTGCTGCCGACGCTGCTCACCGAGGTCCGCAGCCTCGTCACCGACGACGGCACGACCCGCAAGTCGCTCTGGCGCGCGCACGACGGCACGCTGCTGGAGAGCGTGCTGATGCGCTACCCGGACCGCGCCACCGTCTGCATCTCCAGCCAGGCCGGTTGCGGCATGGCCTGCCCGTTCTGCGCCACCGGCCAGGGCGGTCTGCAGCGCAACCTGTCGACCGCGGAGATCGTCGACCAGGTGCGCTCGGCGGCTGCCGCGATGCGCGACGGCGAGGTCCCCGGTGGTCCGGGCCGGTTGTCCAACGTCGTGTTCATGGGCATGGGCGAGCCGCTGGCGAACTACCGCCGGGTGATCAACGCGGTGCACCGCATCTGCGACCCGTCTCCGGAGGGCCTGGGGCTCTCGCAGCGCTCGGTGACCGTGTCGACGGTGGGCCTGGTCCCGGCGATCAAGAAGATGACCGCGGAGAACCTGAACGTGACGCTGGCGGTGTCGCTGCACACGCCGGACGACGAGCTGCGCGACACCCTGGTGCCGGTGAACAACCGCTGGAACGTCGCCGAGGTCCTGGAAGCCGCCCGCGGCTACGCCGACCAGACCGGACGCCGGGTGTCGATCGAGTACGCGCTGATCCGCGACGTCAACGACCACGCGTGGCGAGCCGACCTGCTGGGCAAGCTCCTGCGCAAGCACCTCGGCCAGTTCGCGCACGTCAACCTGATCCCGCTGAACCCGACCCCGGGCAGCAAGTGGGACGCCAGCCCGAAGCCGGTGGAGCGCGAGTTCGTCCGCCGGGTCCGCGACGCGGGAGTGTCCTGCACGGTCCGCGACACCCGAGGCCAGGAGATCGCCGCAGCCTGCGGCCAGCTCGCCGCCGAGGAGTGACCCGCCTGCACAACACCCGTGAGCACTTCGGGTCGCCATAACAACCCAAAGTGCTCACGGGCGGCAGTCGGACACTGCGATGTGGATCAGCGCAGCAGCTCCACGGACACCTGCACGTCGACGTCCTGCCATGCCTTGTCGGCCGTGACCACCGGGGCGTCGAGCCGGATGGCCAGCGCCAAGCAGGCACGATCGCCCAGTGATAATCCGGCGGACCGCGTGCGCATCCACAGCTCACCGGCGCGCACGGCATCATCAGCTGTGAACGGTTCGACCGCTATCCCGAAAGTGCGGAGGCGATCGCACGTGCGCGCCGCGTCCGCGCCATGCTGAGCGAGTTTCTGGGCGAGCTCTGACCAGTTCACGGTCGACATCGTGGCGTTGTCGATGACAGCGCCCACCCTGTCCGCGCCGGTTTCCCCTCGGAGCCAAGCCAGGATTGCCGATGTGTCCAGCACGGTGGTCACGGACGGCCTCCGGTGAACTCGCCGGCCTCTGCGGCGGCTGCTGCACGGCGGTCGTCGATCAGCTCGTCCACTGCGGATCCGCTGCCGCGCCAAGTCGCTGCGACGTCGCGCCGGATGCGGTCTGCGAGCTGTGCGCGCGTCTCGATGACAACGCGACCGTCTTCGACGTAGATCGCGAGCGGTGCGCCCGGCTCGATCCCCGCCTCGCGCCTGATCGAAGCAGGAATTGTCACCCGGCCTTGTCCGTTGGCCGTGATCTCGGTGCGTGCCCCGCGCTCGTCAGCCAGTGCCATGCCGCCAGCATGAATGACGAAAGGGGAAGCGGCAAGGTCGGTGCTGCTCAGATGTGACACAAAAACAGATTATCGTCACTCATGGAGAAACCGTGTCACACGCAGGTGTGGTTGTCCGCGACGGAACTGGGGCGTTCAGGCGGGGCCGCGGGCGCGCGTTGTTCGGTGGGGCGCCCGCGGCCTGGGTTTCAGCTGGTGTGCTCGGTGATCGCCTCTTCGAGGATCGTCAGGCCTTCTTCGAGGAGGGCGTGGTCGATGACCAGGGGTGGGAGCAGGCGGATCACGTTGCCGTAGGTGCCGCAGGTGAGGATCACGACGCCTCGGGCGTGGCAGGCCTTCGCGATGCGGGAGGTCAGTTCCGGGTCCGGTTCGGTGGTGCCCGGCTTGACGAACTCGATGCCGATCATCGCGCCCCGGCCCCGCACGTCGAGGATGGCCTCGTTGTCCTTGGCGAGCGCGCGGAGGCGGGTGAACGCCAGGTCGCCGATGGCGCGTGCGGCGGCGGACAGGTCCTGCTCGCGCATCGCGCGGATCGCGCCGAGGGCGCCCGCGCAGGCGATCGGGTTGCCGCCGTAGGTGCCGCCCAGGCTGCTCGGCGGCATCGCGTCCATGACGTCCGCACGACCGGTCACCGCCGCCAGCGGCAGGCCGCCCGCGATGCCCTTGGCCGTGGTGATCAGGTCCGGCACCACGTTCTCGTGGTCGCAGGCGAACCACGCGCCGGTGCGGCAGAAGCCGGTCTGGATCTCGTCGGCGATGAACAGCACGCCGTTGTCGGTGCACCACTGCGAGATCGCGGGCAGGAAACCCGGTGCCGGCTCGATGAACCCGCCTTCGCCCTGGATCGGCTCGATCAGCACCGCGGCCACCTGGTCGGCGCCGAGCTGCTTCTCAATCCGCTCGATCGCCTCCCGCGCGACCTGCTCGCCGGTGCGCTCGTCGCGCGCCGGGTAGGACGCAGGCACCCGGTAGATCTCCGGGGCGAACGGGCCGAAGCCGTGCTTGTACGGCACGGACTTCGCGGTCAGCGCCATGGTCAGGTTGGTGCGGCCGTGGTAGGCGTGGTCGAACGCCACGACCGCCTGCCGGCCGGTGGCCCGGCGCGCGATCTTGACCGCGTTCTCCACGGCCTCGGCGCCGGAGTTGAACAGCGCGCTGCGCTTGTCGTGGTCGCCGGGGGTCAGCGCGGCGAGCTCCTCGCAGACCTGCAGGTAGTTCTCGTAGGGCGTCACCATGAAGCAGGTGTGGGTGAACTCGGCGACCTGGCGGCGCACCGGCTCGACGACCTCGGGCGCGGCGTTGCCCACGTTGGTGACCGCGATGCCCGAGCCGAGGTCGATCAGCGAGTTGCCGTCGACGTCCTGCAGGACGCCGCCGGAGGCCTCGGTGATGTAGACCGGCAGCACGCTGGACACGCCGCCGGCCACCGCCGCGTCGCGGCGCCGCTGCAGCTCGCGGGAGTTCGGTCCGGGGATCTCGGTGCGCAGGACGCGCGCCTGGGTGGTGGTCACGGGGCCTCCTGGTGGTCTCGTACTGGGACCAGGTTCGGGTGGGAGGTACCCGTCCGAACAGGTGACGATCTGGTTAACTCACGTTCTGGGATTGGACACAATGTCGGGAGGTGGCCGGGTGCCGTTCACGTTGCGCGACCTGGTCGCGGACACCGGGCTGGGGCTCGGCGTCCGCGCGGGGGAGCGGGCGCTGGACCGGCCGATCGCCTGGGTGCACACCAGCGAGCTCGCCGATCCGGCGCCGTTCCTGGAGGGCGGCGAGCTGCTGCTCACCACCGGTTTGACGCTGCGCGCGGAGGACTGCGGCGGGCTGGTCGACCGGCTGACCTCGGTGGGCGCCGCGGGGCTGGGGTTCGGCGTCGGGCTGAGCCATCGGGCGGTCCCGGCGGAGCTGGTGGCCGCGGCCGAGAGCGCCGGGCTGCCGTTGCTCGAAGTGCCGCGCCCGACCCCGTTCATCGCGATCAGCAAAGCGGTTTCGCACGCCGTCGCGGCCGAGGAGTACGCGATCCTGCGGCGCACGAGCCGCGCGCAGCACGAACTCGCGCAGGCAGCGGGCACCACCAACGGCATCAACGCGCTCGTGCGCAAGCTCGCGCGGCTGCTCGACGCGTGGGTGCTGCTGCTGGACTCGGGTGGCCGGCTGCTGCACAGCGCGCCGGTCGGCGCCGGTGCCCGGCTGGGCGAGCTGGTGTCCGAAGTGGACAAGATGCGCGCGAAGCGGGGCCTGGCCGCGGCCGGTTTCTCGCTCGGCGACCAGGAAGTGAGCATGCAGGCGCTGGGCGGTCGGGCGCGCGGGTTCCTGGTCGTGGGCCGCGACGGGCCGTTCGCCACCACCGACCACCACGTGATCAACTCCGCGGCCTCGCTGCTGACGCTCGCCCTGGAGCAGGTGGAGGCGCTGGGCGCGGCGCGGCGAAGGCTGCGGTCGGGCTTCCTGGAGCTGATGCTGCGCGGCGAACCGGTGCAGGACGTGCTCGGCGACCTGCACGCCGAACTCCCGCCGGAGCCCTTCCGGGTAGTCGTGCTGCGCGGAGCTCGGGACCAGGACGAACTGCTGGCCGGGCTGGTCGCGGACCAGCCCAGCGCACCCGTCTACCTGGCCGAGCACGGTGACGAGGTGGTGGGACTGATCGCCGAGGACGCGCTGGACTGGCTCACCGATCAGTCCGGACTCGCCGTCGGAGTGTCGGAACCGAGCACCGCGGCCGGGCTCGCCGAAGGCCTGCGGCAGGCCGAGCAGGCGGCGCGGGCGGCGAGGCGCGGAGACGCCGTGGTGCGCTTCGCGGACCTGGCCGGGCGCGGTGTGCTCGACCTCGTGCCGGACTGCGATGCGCAGGCGTTCGCCGAGGCCGTGCTGGCACCGTTGCGGGACCAGGACGTGCTCGTGAAGTCGTTGCAGGCCTGGCTGGCGCACCACGGCCAGTGGGATCCGGCGGCGAACCGGCTGGGCGTGCACCGGCACACCCTGCGCAACCGGATGCACAAGGTCGAGGAGCTGCTGGGACGCAGCCTCGACCAGCCGGGTGTGCGCGCGGAGCTGTGGCTGGCCCTGCAAGTGCTCGACCGGCCCGAGGCGTGACGGAGGTGGCGCGGTGCTCGTCGAAGATCTGCTGAACCTGCCGGAACTCGATCTGAGGGTGCGGGTGCGCGGCCGGGTGGACCGGCCGATCCGCTGGGTGCACACCATCGAGATCCAGGCGCCGGGGCGCTTCCTGCGCGGCGGGGAGGTGGTGCTCACCGCGGGCGTGTGGCGCACCGCCGGGATCACCGCGGAGGCCTTCGTGGCCGATCTCGTCGAGGCCGACGTCGCGGCCGTCGGGTTCGGGCTCGTGCCGCCGGAGACGCGGGTGCCCGAGGAGTTCGTGGACGCCGCGCGCGACCGCGGGCTGACCTGCTTCGTGGTGCCCGCCGAGGTCGCGTTCCTGCAGATCGTGGAGGCCTTCGTCAACACCAAGCGGGCGGAGTGGGAGCGCCCGCTGCGCAGGCACCTCGCGCAGCACGACGCGATCGTGGCCGCGCTGCGGATCGACCGCGGCGTCGGAACCGTGGTCAGGACGCTGGCCAAGCAGCTCGGCGAGCCCGTGGCGGTGCGGGTCGCGGGCGGTCTGGTGGCGGGCGAGGTGCCGACGCCGAACCACTCGTTGCCGCTGGTGGGCGAGGGTCTGGCGGAGGCGGAGCTGCTGCTGCCGAGGCCGACCGACGAGCTCGACGTCGAGCAGCAGGCCGCCGTGGTGCAGGCGATGCCGTTCATCGCGCTGGAGATCGAGCGCACCCGAGCGGTCCGCGCGACGGAACTGCGCTACGCGTGGGAACTCTTCGAATGGGTCCACAGTGGAGCGGTGGGGATCGACACCATCCGCACTCGGCTGCACTCGCTCGGCCTGCCGGCGGACGGTCCGCTCGCCGCGGTCGTGGTGCGCACCGAAGCCCCGGACGCCGTGCTGCAGCGGCTCGGCGATCTGCTGGGCACCGACGGCGTTGCGGCGCAGCGCGGCGGCGAGGTCGTCGCGTTCGCGCGGGTGCCGGAGAGCGCGGTAGAGCTGGCGCGGCGCATCCACGATTCGCTCGACAGCGGCGTGGTGCACGTCGGTGTCGGAAAACCGGGCACCGCCTCGGACCTGCGGGTGAGCCTGCTGCAAGCGGCGCACGCCGCGGAAGCGGTGTCCTCGCGCAGCGAGCGCGGCTGGATGACGCACGAGCAGCTCAGCAGTCCGGCTCTGCTGCTGTCGGCGCAGGACCCGGAGCTGCTGGCGGCGACGTCCCGGACGCTGCTCGGCCCCGTGCTCGATCACGACGAGAGGCGCAGCAGCGACCTCGTCCCATCCCTGGCGGTGTTCCTCGACGCGGGCGGGCGCTGGCAGGAAGCGGCACAACGCCTCCACGTGCACATCAACACCCTGCGACACCGCATGAACCGGGTGGAGGAGCTGACCGGTCGAAGCCTCTCCAGCACCGCGGACCGAGTCGACCTCTTCCTCGCCCTCCGCGCCCTCCGCCAGTCCTAACCGCTGTGGAGAACCGCAGTTTCAATTGAAACTGCAGATCCCAGGCACGGCGGATCGCAGTTTCAATTGAAACTGCACACCACCGGCGTGTCGGGCGCCCGGCGTGTCGGGGCGCAAATCCAATGGAAATCGGACGTCTGATTTCCATTGAATTTGCGGGGTTCGACGGGCTGGGGGAGGGGTGGTTCGGACGATCGTTTTGGGGGGTTGTGCGATCGTCCAACGGTGGTGGGGGACTTCGGAGGATCGGTGACTACCTCCGGTCGGTGACCGGGGCCACGCTGGGTGCCGGTGCCGCGCGGCTCACCGAGATCCAGTTCCCCGCCCAGGAGGTCGACGAATGCCCTCAGAACCGAGATCGGCCGCGCCCGTCAGCATCGAGACGCACGGCGTGGACACCATTCCCGACGCCGATCGCACCGGACGGCCCCGCGACATCGCCGGCATCCTGCTCGGCTCGAACCTGTGCCTGGGCGTGGTCATCTTCGGCTGGCTGCCCGCCTCGTTCGGCCTGGAGTTCTGGCCCTCCGTGACCTCGATGATCGTCGGGACGCTGCTGGGCACCCTGCTGGTCGCGCCGCTGGCGCTGGTGTCGTTCCGCACCGGCACCAACCTGTCCACCAGCAGCGGCGGCCACTTCGGCGTGCGCGGCCGGTTGATCGGCTCGGTCATCGGCCTGCTGCTGTCGCTCGGCTACGCGGCGCTGACGGTGTGGACCGGTGGGGCGGCCGTCGTCGGTCCGCTGCACCGGATGTTCGGGCTGCCCGACGACGGCGTCAGCCACAGCGTCACCTACGCCGCGCTGGCCGTGCTGTCGGTGCTGGTCGCGATCTTCGGCTACCAGCTGCTGACCCGGCTGAGCAAGTGGGTCGCGCTGGGCACGGTGGTGCTGATGGCGGTCGGGCTGTTCGCCTACGCGGACCAGTTCCAGACCGGCCCCGTCACCGACTCCGGGTACCTGCTGGGCGGCTTCTGGCAGACCTGGGCGCTGTCGGTGGTCGCTGCCGGGCTCAGCGGTCCGATGGCCTTCATCACGCTGCTCGGCGACTACAGCCGCTACGTCTCGCCGCGCCGCTACTCGTCCCGCAAGGTCTTCGCCGCGACCTGCGCGGGCATGATGCTCGGGCTGCTGATCCCGCAGCTGTTCGGCACGTTCACCGCCTTCGCCTCCCGCGCCGCCGAGGACTACGTCGGTTCGCTGGTCGCCGCCGCACCGCTGTGGTTCCTGCTGCCCCTGCTGCTCAACGGCGTGTTCGGCACCATCGGCAATGCCGGCGTGCTGATCTACAGCATGGGTTTGGACCTGGATGCGATCGTGCCGCCGCTGTCGCGGGTCAAGGCGACCGTCCTGACCTCCGCGATCTCCACGGTGCTGGTGTTCCTGGGCTACTTCGTCTGGGACGCGCAGGACGCGGTCACCGCGTTCGTGCTGCTGCTCACCGCGGTCGGCACGCCGTGGGCGGTGATCACGCTGATCGGCTTCGCGCAGTGCCGGGGCCGGTACGACCCGGACGCGCTGCAGGTCTACAACCGGCGCTCGCGCGGCGGCATCTACTGGTACTCGGCGGGCTGGAACCTGCGCGCGGCCGCCGCTTGGGCGATCGGCTCCCTGGTCGGCCTGCTGGCGGTGGACACCGCGCTGTACAAGGGGCCGCTGCTGGAGCTGACCGGCGGCATCGACCTGAGCTTCGTGCTGGCGGCCGCCGCCACCGCCGCGAGCTACCTGCTGCTGGGCATCGGCAGTCCCCGACCGGTGCCCGCCGAAACCGACGTTCGGGCAACCGCGAACGTCTGATCTCCGAGCGATGAACGAGGAAGTGCAAGCATGGATCGTTACGACGTCGTCGTCATCGGTGCCGGGTTCGCCGGGCTGACCGCCGCGCGCGACCTGCGCGAAGCGGGCAAGGACGTGCTGGTCCTGGAGGCGCGGGACCGGATCGGTGGTTCCACCTGGTACCAGCCGGACGTGTTCGACGGTGTCGGGCTGGAAATGGGCGGCACCTGGATCGTCCCGCAGCAGACCCACGTGTGGGCCGAGGTGCAGCGCTACGACATCCCGGTCGAGGACAGCGAGCTGCCCGCCCGGATGACCTGGTCCGACCACGGCGAGGTCCTGGACACGCTGCTGCCGGTGCCGCCGCAGGAGTACGAGCAGCTGGAGCACGCGGTGCGGGCGCTGATCGCCGACGCGTCCCGGTTCGACCCGATGCGGCCGCTGTCCGAACAGGACGTCGCCGACCTCGACGTGCCGATCCGCCAGTGGGCGGAGAACGCCGGTCTGACCGGCAACGCCAAGGAACTGATGATGTCCTGGTTCTGCGGCTGCGCCAACGCCAACGAGGACACCGGTTCGGCGCTGGACATCCTCCGCTGGTGCTCCTCGATGGACAGTTCGCTGTGGGGCATGGTGCAGGCCAGCGTGCTGGGCCACACCTTCGTCAACGGCACCGCGTCGCTGGCGCGGGCGATCCTCGACGACGGCGGCGCGGAACTGCGGCTGTCCAGCCCGGTGCGCAAGGTCGAGTCCGACGACGAGGGCGTCACGGTCACCTACGACGGCGGCGCGGTGCGGGCGGATCGCGTGGTCATGACCACGCCGGTCGGCGTGTGGCAGGACATCGAGTTCTCCCCGGCGCTGCCCGAGGACAAGCTCGCGATCTCGAAGGAGAACCACGCCGGTCAGGGCCAGAAGATCTGGGCGCTGGCCCGCAACGTCCCCGAGGACATCAGCGGTTTCGGCTGGGGGACCAGCTTCGACTACGTCGGCGCGATGAAGACCACCGACCGCGGTGTGGTGCTGGTCTGCTTCGCCCCGGAGCACGACCGCGTGGACGCCGACGACCTCGCCGACGTGCAGCGCGCCGTGCGGGAGTTCGCGCCGGAGGCCGAAGTCCTCGACGCGCACTCGTACGCCTGGGTGCACGACGAGTTCTCCAAGGGCACGTGGGCGACGTTCCGCGCAGGCCAGTTCGCGAAGTACGAGCTGCCCGTCGGCCGGGCCGAGGGCCGGGTGCACTTCAGCGGTTCGCACACCGCGCGCCGCTGGCGGGCCTTCATCGACGGCGCGATCGAATCCGGAAAGCGCACGGCGGCCGAGGTCCTCGCAGCGGACCAGGCGTGAGCTCAACAGGTAGTGGAGGAATGAGGATGAACGACCCGATCGGTCCGGTCGACGCCACGCGCGTGCCGCGCTACGGCGGGGACACCACGTTCGCGCGGTTGCCCCGGCTCGCCGACGTGCCCGACGCCGACGTGCTGCTCTGGGGCGTGCCCTTCGACACCGGCGTCAGCTACCGGCCCGGTGCCCGGTTCGGTCCCAACCACGTGCGGCAGAGCTCCAGGCTGCTGCGGCCGTACAACCCGGCGATGGACGCCGAACCGTTCGCCGTGCGGCAGGTCGCCGACGCGGGCGATGTCGGTGTGAACCCATTCGACATCGACGAGGCCATCAGCACCATCGAGTCCAGCGCGCGCGAGCTGTCCGGCACCCGCCGCACGCTGCTGACCATCGGCGGCGACCACACCATCGCGCTGCCGCTGCTGCGCGTGCAGCACGAGCGGCACGGGCCGATCGCGGTGCTGCACTTCGACGCCCACCTGGACACCTGGGACACCTACTTCGGCGCGCCCTACACGCACGGAACCCCGTTCCGCCGCGCCGCCGAAGAAGGCCTGATCGACTTCGAGCACTCCATGCACGTCGGGCTGCGCGGCCCGCTGTACTCGAAGCTCGACCTGGACGAGAGCGAGCGGATGGGCTTCGCCGCGGTGCACAGCCGCGAGTTCGCCCGGACCCCGCTGGACACCATCATCGAGCGCATCCGCGCCCGCCTCGGCTCGCGGCCGGTGTACCTGTCCATCGACATCGACGTGCTGGACCCGGCGTTCGCGCCGGCCACCGGAACCCCCGAGGCCGGTGGGCTGTCCAGCCGCGAGCTGCTGGAAGTGGTGCGCGGGCTGGCCGACCTCAACGTGGTCGGCGCCGATCTGGTGGAGGTCGCCCCGGCCTACGATCACGCCGAGATCACCGGCATCGCCGCTGCTCACGTGCTGTACGACATGCTGTGCATCCTGCCCGGAGGACGTTGATGCGCCAGATCCGCAACATCATCGACGGTCGAGCGGTGGACGCCCGCAGCGGGCTCACCACCGAGCTGGTCGACCCCTGCACCGGCAAGGTCTTCGGCACCGCCCCGCTTTCGTCCACTGAGGACGTCCAAGCGGCTTACGCCGCGGCCCAGCGGGCTTTCGCGGAGTGGCGCCGCACCACGCCCGCCACCCGGCAGCGGCTGCTGCTGCAGCTGGCCGACGAGCTCGAGCGGCGCGCCGACGAGTTCGTGGCGGCGGAGGTGGAGAACACCGGCAAGCCGGTGGCGGCCACCCGCAGCGAGGAGGTCGAGGCCTCCATCGACCAGATCCGGTTCTTCGCCGGCGCGGCGCGGGTGCTGGAAGGCACTGCCGCGGCGGAGTACGCGCCCGAGCACACCTCCTACGTGCGGCGGGAACCGGTCGGCGTGGTCGGCCAGGTCGCGCCGTGGAACTACCCGCTGCTGATGGCGGTGTGGAAGATCGCCCCGGCCATCGCCGCGGGCAACACCGTGGTGCTCAAGCCCGCCGACACCACGCCGGTGTCCGCGGTGCTGCTCGGCGAGGTGGCCGCCGGGATCTTCCCGCCCGGCGTGCTCAACGTGGTCTGCGGCGACCGGGAGACCGGTCAGGCCGTGGTCGCCGACTCGGCCGCCGCGATGGTGTCGATCACCGGGTCCACGCGCGCCGGTCGGCAGGTCGCCGCGGCGGCGGCCGAGGACGTCAAGCGCGTGCACCTGGAGCTGGGCGGCAAGGCGCCCGCGCTGGTGTTCGCGGACGCGGACCTGGCGGCGGCAGCGGCGGGCATCGCGTCTGCGGGCACCTTCAACGCCGGCCAGGACTGCACGGCCGCGACCCGAGTGCTGGTGGAGCAGTCCGTCGCCGAGGAGTTCACCCGCCTGCTGGTGGAGGAGGTCCGGGCGCTGCGCTGCGGCCCACCGTCCGATGTGGACGCCGATCTCGGCCCGCTGAACAACGCCGCCCAGCTGGAGCGGGTGCAGGGCATCATCGACCGCCTGCCCGAGCACGCCCAGGTGCTCACCGGTGGCGAGCGGATCGGCGACGAGGGCTGCTTCTTCGCACCCACGGTGCTCGCCGGAGTCCGCCAGGACGACGAACCCGTGCAGGAGGAGATCTTCGGCCCGGTGCTCACGGTCCAGGCGTTCGCCGACGAGGCGGAGGCCCTGGACCTGGCCAACGGCGTGAACTACGCCCTGGCCTCCAGCGTCTGGACCCGCGACCACGGCCGGGCCCAGCGCTTCGTGGCGGACCTGGACTTCGGCTGCGTCTGGGTGAACACCCACATGGTCCTGGTCGCGGAAATGCCCCACGGCGGCTTCAAGCACTCCGGCTACGGCAAGGACCTCTCCCGCTACGGCTTCGAGGACTACACCCGGATCAAGCACGTCATGCACAGCCACACCTGACCCGAAATTCCACTGATGGGCACCTCCGAACCAGAGGTGCCCATCAGCGGAATCCAGCCCCGACGAACCCCCACCCCGACCGTCCACTGTTCGATCAGCGGCGAACCTCACGCAATTTCGATTGAAATTGTCAAACCTCGCCACCGCAGGTTCCGTCGAAAACGACGACAATTTCGATTGAAATTGCTGCACACATGAAGCAACCACCTACCGCTTCGAACCCAAACCAACCCCGCGCCCAACGGGCACCACCCCTCGCCAGGCTGCCTCGAGTATCACCGCCGATCGCCCGCCAGCGATACCGGCACCCCCGGACGGTCTGGACAGTGGCCGTTACCGTGGTGTACGGATTGGCAGTGCTGGGGACAGGGGGTGGGGTCGTAGCTTCTGGGGAGGTTTCGGAAACGACTGGAGGTAGCCGATGTCATCGGTCATCGGGAACTGGGTCGCGGGGGAGCGGGTCAGCAGCGACGCGACGTTCGAGGTGCGGCACCCCTACGACGGCACCGTGGTCGCCACCACGTGCTACGCCAGCGACGCCGACGTGGAGCGCGCCGTCGCCGCCGCGGACGCGGTGCGCCGCGAGTTCGCCACCACGCCCGCGCACGTGCGCGCTGCCGCGCTGGACCACGTGACCCGGCGGCTCGAGGAGCGGACCGAGGAGATCGCGCAGCTGATCACCGCCGAGAACGGCAAGCCGATCAGCTGGGCCCGCGGCGAGGTGGCCCGTGCCGTCTCCACCTTCCGGTGGGGCGCGGAGGAGGCCCGGCGGTTCTCCGGCGACCTGCAGCGGCTGGACACCGATCCCGGCGGCACCGGCCGGATGGCGCTGGTCCGGCGCGTCCCGCGCGGGCCCGTGCTCGGCATCTCGCCGTTCAACTTCCCGCTGAACCTGGTGGCGCACAAGGTCGCTCCGGCGCTGGCGGTCGGCGCGCCGATCGTGCTCAAGCCCGCGCCGAAGACGCCGCTGTCCGCGCTGGTGCTGGGCGAGATCCTGGCCGAGACCGAGCTGCCCGCCGGTTCTTGGTCAGTGCTGACCACCAGCAACGACAAGGCCGCCGAGCTGGTCGCCGACCCGCGGCTGCCGGTGGTGTCGTTCACGGGCTCTGGCCCGGTCGGCTGGGGCATCCTCGACTCCGCGCCGCGCAAGCACGTGACCCTCGAGCTCGGCGGCAACGCCGCGGTGGTCGTCGACCCGAGCTGGACGGACCTGGACTTCGCCGCGGACCGGATCGCGACCTTCGCGATGTACCAGGCCGGGCAGTCCTGCATCTCCGTGCAGCGCGTCTACGTCCACCGCGACGTCTACGACGACCTCGCCGCCCGCGTGGTGAAGGCGGTCGAGGCGCAGGCCACCGGCGACCCGAAGGACCCGGCGACCAAGGTCGGCCCGATGATCAACGAGGACGCCGCGAAGCGGCTCGAGGCCTGGGTCGGCGAAGCCGTCGACGCGGGCGCCGAGGTGCTCACCGGCGGAACCCGCGAGGGCGCCACCTTCGCGCCGACCGTGCTCAGCGGTGCCCCCGAGGACGCGAAGGTCTCCTGCGAGGAGGTCTTCGGCCCGCTGCTGGTGCTCGCGCCGGTGGATTCGGTGGACGAGGCGTTCGAGAAGGTCAACGCCTCCCGCTACGGCCTGCAGGCCGGCGTGTTCACCCGCGACATCCAGCTGGCGTTCCGCGCGGCGGCGGAGCTGGAGGTCGGCGGCGTGATCATCGGCGACGTGCCGAGCTTCCGCGCCGACCAGATGCCCTACGGCGGGGTCAAGGAGTCCGGCGTGGGCCGCGAAGGCGTCCACGCCGCCATGGTCGACCTGACGCAGGAGCACGTCACGGTCCTCACCGGCATCACCGTCTGAAAGACGGTATTCCAGGCTCTTTTTGCGTGGCGGTGCGGGTGGCGGAACCTCAGACGCCGCCTGGCTGCGGGATCCCGTTTTTATGTATGCCAATACACGGCAAACGGGCTGTCCTCGCCAGGCGACGTCTGAGAAC
>NZ_JAQGLA010000117.1 GCF_027853915.1 Saccharopolyspora oryzae | reverse complement strand
CGGGCACGACGAGACCACCCCGATCGCGGCCTCCCGGATCCGCCGCCTGCCCACGGTCCCGGCCCAGGCCCGGCTCGACGAAGCCCTCGCCTCGCTACGCCGCTCGGGCAGCCACCTGGCCACCGCCATCGACACGGCGGGTACACCCGTGGGCGTGGTGGCGATGGAAGACCTCGTCGAGGAATACGTCGGCACCGTCCGCGACACCACACACGTGCACTGACGACGAGCGGGTCGGGCGAGATTGCCCGACCCGCTCACTCGTTCGAGGGAAGTGCGAGATGATCCAGGGGTGCCCCACCTCTCAGACACCGCTCCTTCCCATCGCTTGATCGGCGCCCGCTACCGCCTGGAGGGCACCATCGGCCACGGCGCGATGGGCCACGTCTGGGCCGGAACCGACGAACTGCTGCACCGCCCCGTCGCGGTCAAGGAACTCCGCCTGTCCCCCGGCGTCGCCGAAGAGCACGCGGCTGAAATGCGGGAACGCGCGCTGCGCGAGGCGCGGGCGATGGCCGCGCTCAACCACCCGAACACGGTGCTGCTCTACGACGTCGCGCGCGAGGACGAGCAGCCGTTCGTCGTGATGGAGCTGGTGCGCGGGCTGAGCCTCTCCAAGATCCTCAACAAGCACCGCACGCTCCCGCCCGCGAAGCTGGCCGTGCTCGCCGACGGTGTCGCGGCGGCGCTGCAGGCGGCGCACGAGATGGGCATCGTGCACCGCGACGTCAAACCCGGCAACGTGCTGCTCGGCGCCGGCCGCCAGGTCAAGCTCGCCGACTTCGGCATGTCCCGGAGCACCGCGGAGTCCACCCTCACCCGCTCCGGCGTGCTGGTCGGCACTCCCGCCTACCTGGCTCCGGAGATCGCGATCGGCCGCGAGCTCGGTGCGAACGCGGACCTGTGGAGCTTCGGCACCATGCTCTTCGCCGCGGCCGAAGGCCACCTGCCCTACGAGAGCACCGGTGATCCGCTGATCACCATCAGCTCGATCGTGCACGGCCCGGTGCCGCCGCACCGGCAGACCGGACCGATCGGCGAGGTGATCAGCGGGCTGATGGTCAAGGACCCGGCCCGCCGGATGCCGCTGCTGGAGGTGCGGCAGCGGGTGCACGACCTCGCCCGCCAAGCCGGGGAGCACCCGTTCGAGGACTACCTCCGCGACATCGAACCGCCCCGCCCGATCTCCCCCACCGCTCCCCCGTCCGACCAGACCACCACACCGGTGCAGGCCGCGAAGCGCTCCAGGACTCGCACCACGATCGTGCTCGGCGCGGCCGCGGTGCTCGCGATCGGCGCGGCGACCGGCGGATACTTCCTCGGGCGCGCCGGTGAGCCGATCCCCGCAGGCGTTCCCGGGCGGACTCCCATTTCGCAGTCCACCCCGTTCCCCGAGGACAGCCCCTTCGGCGCACTCGAGGCCGAGCGCGCGACCTCCGGCAGCAACGCCGGTTCGCTCGGCACCGAGCGCGGGGAGGGCGGAACCGTCCAATTCGCCAGTCAGATGAAGGACGGGTCCTCGCTCACCTTCGACAACGTCGATTTCGACTCCGCTACGGCCACCCAGGTCTCCGCCAGGCTGCGCGTCAGCTCCGACGAGATCAAGGGCAAGATCGAGCTCCGGCTGGGCGGGCCGTCCGGTGAGCTGATCGCCAAGATCCCGGTGAACTCGAACCGCGGCACTGGCTGGAAGGTTGTTCCGGTCAACCTGCTGCGCCCGCTGAACGGGCAGCAGACCGTGAACCTGTCGGTCATCTCCGAGGACCCCGCCCCCTTCATGGACCTGGACTGGGTGCGCTTCCACCGCTGAGGCGGGCCCGACTACCCTTGACCGGCGATGACCGTGCTGTCCGAAGACCAGTGGCGGGCCCGGCAGGCCGCCCACCGCGAACGCGTCGCCCAGTGGACCCACCCGCACCGCGAGCGCCAGCACGAGCACCGCAAGCACCCGGTGCTGGACTTCCTGTTCACGTACTACTCCTTCCGCCCGGCGCGGTTGGAGCGTTGGCAGCCCGGTGCGGGCGTCACCCTGGTCGGTGGCGAGGAGTTCCTGGCGCGGCGCGGTTTCGTCGAAACGGCTCAAGGCGTCGCGCTCGATCCGGCGGCGTTCACCGAAAAGCGGCGCAGCACCGCGGAATTCGTGCTCGGCCTGCTCAGCGCCACCGCTTCCCGCAAGGCCCGGCTGGGCTGCTTCGGGCTGCACGAGTGGGCCATGGTCTACCGCACCCGACCGGCCGACGTCCGCCACACCGGCTGGCCGCTGCGGCTCGGGCACGACGGCACCGACGAGGTCGTGGACTCGATGCAGGTCAACTGCACGCACTACGACGCGTTCCGCTTCTTCACCCCGCCGGCCCGCCCGCTCAACACCCTCCAACCGGAGCGCACCGACCAGGTCCAGCTGGAACAGCCGGGGTGCCTGCACGCGAACATGGACTTGTTCAAGTGGTGCTACAAGCTGGACCCGTTCGTGCCCGCCGAGCTGGTCGCGGACTGCTTTGAGCTGGCCGTGCGCGTCCGCGAGCTCGACATGCGCGCCAGCCCCTACGACCTGCGCGAACTCGGCTACGAACCGGTCCAGATCGAGACTCCCGAGGGCCGCGCGGACTACGTCCGCCGCCAGCGCGACTTCGCCGCCGAAGCCGGGGTCCTGCGCCAGCGACTGATCGACACCTGCCGGGAAGTCCTCGCCTGGGCCCGCCAACCGGTGTGACCCGGCCGGTTCAGGCGAACGGGCCTTCCGCGCCGAAGGCGTGCTTCGCGAAGCGCTCGGCGATGCGGCGGTGGGTGGCGGCATCCGGGTGCAGGGCGTCGGGCAGCGGGAGTTCCGCGAAGTCGTCCTCGCCGTAGAGCTCTCGCCCGTCGAGGTGGTGCAGGTTCGGGTCGTCGGCCGCCCGAGCTGCGGTGATGCGGGCGAGCTCCTCGCGGATGACGGTGAGCGTCAGCTTCCCGGCCGCGCGCTCCGCCGGGTCGCCGGTGGCCCGGAAGCGCACCACCCCGTCGTCGAACACCGGCGCGCCGGGGCCCGGGGTGTCCTCGTGGATCGGGCACAGGATCGGCGAGATCACCAGCAGCGGCGTAGTCGGATGCCCCTCGCGGATGGTGTCGAGGAAGCCGTGGACCGCCGGGCCGAAAGCGCGCAGGCGCATCAGGTCGGCGTTGACGACGTTGATGCCGATCTTGATGCTGATCAGGTCCGCCGGGGTGTCGCGCAGCGCGCGGGCGGTGAACGGGTCGAGCAGAGCGCTGCCGCCCAGCCCGAGGTTGATCAGCTCCACGTCACCGGTGGCCGCGGCCAGCGCGGGCCACGTCGTGGTCGAGCTCTCCGCGTTCGAGCCGTGGCTGATGGAGCTGCCGTGGTGCAGCCACACCCGGCGGCCCCGGTCCGGGACCGGCTCGACGGGTGCGTCGGTGCGCAGCGCGACGAGTTCGGTGACCTCCCGGTACGGCAGCCAGATCTCGACGTCCTTCTCCTCGGCCGCGAGGTCGGTGAACCGGACGGTGGCGACCGGACCCGACTCGGTGGTCATGGTGCCCGCGGCCATGTCGATGGTCAGGACGTTGCCGCCGTCCGCAGTGGCCCGTCCGGCGAGGCGGCCGTCGACGAGCAGGTCGTAGGCGTTGCCGGGCAGCGTCTGGGCACCGCGGTAGACCGTCTTGGTGGGCAGCACGTCCAGCTCGACGGCGGTCGCCGCCGTCCGGAAGGCCAACCGCACCCCGGACGGCTGGGATTCGACCATGGCCAGTTGCCCGTCGGAGCTCTGCGCGCGGGCCTTCGCGGGAAGCCGGTGCGGCAGGACACCGCGTTCGGTGCGCTCCAGGTCGAGCGCGCCGCGCAGGACGTCCGCCGTGATCGGTGTGGTGGTCCACTCCGCCGCGGGTGAATCGTTCATGGTCCCCACCTTGTCAAACCGGGAGCCGAAGCCGCACGTCATTTGTCCGCTCGCGGCGCGGGACGGGCCAGCACGACGAAGACCAGCACCGCGGCCAGCGACAACGCCCCCATCACCAGGCCCATCGGCAGCGCCGTGCCGGTGCCCGCCGAACCGACCAGCGGAGCGGCCAGCGCTCCGGCCGAGAACTGCATCACGCCGAGCAGCGCCGAAGCGCTGCCCGCGGTCTCGGGATTCCCGGACAGCGCCAGCGCCGTGGCGTTCGGCGAGACCATGCCGATGCTGGACGCGACCAGGAACAACGCCGGGAGCAGACCGATCAGCCCAGCCCCGACCAGCGCGGACACCGCCACCGAGACCCCGCCGAGCGCGTTGACGCCCAGGCCGACGGCCAGCAGGCGGCGGGGTTCGGCGCGGTCGACCAGACGCGCGTTGAGCTGTCCGACGAGGACGATGCCCAGCGAGTTGATCCCGAAGACCAGGCTGAACGCCTGCGGTGACATGCCGAAGACGTCCTGCAGCACGAACGACGAGCCCGAGATGTAGGCGAACATCGCCGCGAACGCCAGCGCGGCCGACAGCGAGTACGCGACGAACACCCGGTCGCCGAGCAGCGCCCGGAAGGTGCGCAGCGTTTCGCCCAGGTTGCCGGCTCGCCGGGACTCCGCGGGCAGCGTCTCGCGCACGCCGAACGCGGTCGCGGCCAGCAGCAGAGCCCCGATCAGGCCGAGCGCGAGGAACACCCCGCGCCACGAGGTCACGCGCAGCAGCTGCCCGCCGATGAGCGGCGCGAGGATCGGCGCCAGCCCGTTGACCAGCATGAGCAGCGAGAAGAACCGGGCCATCGCCACGCCGGAGTACATGTCGCGCACCACGGCCCGCGCGATGACGATCCCGGCCGCCCCTCCCAAGCCCTGGACCAGCCGCAACCCGGCCAGCGCGTACGCGGAGGGCGCGATGGCGCACAGCAGCGAGGCGAGCGTGAACACCACCAGCCCGACCAGCAGCGGACGCCGCCTGCCGTAGGTGTCCGAGAGCGGCCCGGCGACCAGCTGGCCCAGCGCGAGCCCGAGGGTGCAGGCCGTCAGGGACAGCTGGACCTGCGAGGCCCCGGTGCCCAGCTCGGCGGCGATCTCCGGGAAGGCCGGCAGGTACATGTCGATGGACAACGGCCCGAACGCGGACAACCCGCCCAGGATCAACACGTACTTGGTCCTGTTCGGTTCAGACATCCCGCCCTCGTTCGTTCACCATGCGAATAAAGCCGACAGAACGGTAACCGACCTGCCGCACACCGATGAGTTCGGTGGTGCGCGCTGGTCTGCACCGGTGCACATCCCGCGAGAGGAGCTCCACGATGCCCGCTCTGAAACCGGCCGCCGACCGGATGGCCGAGCTGCTGGCCAACGTCACCGATGCCCAGCTCACCGCTCCGACACCGTGCTCGGAGTACACCGCCGGCGACCTGATCGACCACATCAGCGGCCTGAGCCTGGCGTTCACCGCCGCCGCGGCGAAGGACCGCTCGCTGACCGGGCAGGGACCGTCCGGGGACGCGTCCCGCCTCCCCGCCGACTGGCGCACCCTGCTGCCCGAGCAGCTGACGGCGCTGGCGAAGGCCTGGGAAGATCCAGCGGCCTGGGAGGGCATGACGCAAGCCGGCGGCATCGAGCTGCCCGGCGCGGTGGCAGGACTCGTCGCGCTCGACGAGCTCGTGGTGCACGGCTGGGACCTCGCGAAGGCCACCGGGCAACCGTTCACCTGCGACGAGGAATCCCTGGCCGCGTGCCTGGAGTTCGTCGGCCCGGCCGCGGAGAACCCCGGCCCGGACAGCCCGTTCGGCAAGCCCGTCGAGGTCGCCGCGGACGCCCCGGCGCTGGATCGGCTCGTCGCCCTGACCGGCCGCACCCCGACCTGGCACCCCTGACCAACGGAGTCCGATGTGGACGCCGCACCCGGGCCGGGCTTCCCGATTCCGGGGAAATTCGGGAAAACCCGGCCCGGGCGGCAGGTGCTCAGTCGGCGATGCGGCGCATGAAGCGGTCGACGTAGGCGCGGTGCTCCGGAACCAGGGCACCGTCGGGGTACATCAGGCAGGTCACGTTCGCGCCGATGGACGCGTTGATGACCTCACCGGCCAGCGCGGTGACTGCGGGTGCGTCGACCGGTTCGCCCTTGCCGCGCGCCGCGGCGATGAGCTCCGCCAACCGGCCGCGCCAGGTCCGCAGGTGATCGCGGTAGAGCTCGGCCAGCTCGGCGTTGGACACCGAGTGCTCCCACAGCGCCAGCAGGATCCGGGCCGCGTCGATCCGGTACTTGTCGAGCGGCATCACAGCCTCGACGTAGCGGCGCAGGGCCGCGACCGGCTCGTCGGGTTCCGGGCCCTGCTCGCGGATCCGGTCGCCCATCTCGGCCAGCGCGCTCTGGAAGGTGGCCGCGATGATGCTGTCCTTGCTGGGGAAGTACCTCTTGAGCGCACCGTTGGCGTAGCCCGCCGCAGCGACGATGCTGCGCATGGTGGCGGCTTCGAACCCGCCTTCGATGATGAGCTTCTTGGCGACCTCGACGATCTCCCGACGTCGCTGGTCATGATCGATGATCTTCGGCATGGCCTCTTGTTGTGCTCGACTCGTCCGGGCTGCACGTGTTCGTCTCGTTCACCCCCGACGCGACGATTCGCCCACCGTACATGAACGAATCGGACCGGCGGATGAGCACGATCACAGCAACCTCGCGCGGATCCGGACCGTCCGCGGCGGATGTGCGGCTGCGTGACCGCGCGAGCACCACGGGTGAACCGGCACGACGCGCCGAGGAACCGAGCCGGCCGCGCGCTCCCGAGGGGGAATACGGGAAGCACGCGGCCAGCAGCCACGATCGTACCCACCCGCAAGAGCCCTCACCTTCCGGTTGATCAACTCCGTTTGTCCTTGGCACGATTGAGAATTCCGCACCACCGCCACCTCCCCGGCCCCGGTGATCGCGCAAGTTCAATGGAAATCGAAGGTCCGATTTCCATTGAACTTGCGCGGATCCGCTCAGCGCAGGTCGGCGGGCGGATGGCCGAACTCGGCGCGGAACACCCGGGTGAAGTGCGCGTGGCTGGCGAATCCCCAGCGGTGCGCGATCCCGGCGATGGTTCGGTGCCGGGAAGTCGGATCGGCGAGTTCTCGCCGCGCCCGCGCCAACCGTCGCCGCTGCACGTACCGAGCCGGGGTATCGCCTTCGGCGGCGAACAACCTTCCCAGGTGCCGCACGGACATGCCGACCGCAGCGGCCACCCGCGCGGGCGTCAGCTCGTGGTCGCCGAGGTGGCGGTCGATGAAGTCCTTGGCCGCGAACAGCGGCGCCGCACCGCCGGTCGCCAACGCCCGCAACAGGTCCAGCGCGAGGTCGTCCGTCCCGTCGGACACCGACTCCGGCCGGGCGGCAATCCCCTCCAGCAAGGTGCGCAGCGACCCCAACCCCGGGCTGTCCACGCCGAACCGGATCGGGCTGGGCACTTCGGCGAACAGCTCGCGCGGGATGTCCACCAGCAACTGCCGCATCGGCGCGGAGAAGCCGAACAGGTACGACCGGCGCGTGTCGTACATGACCAGCTCGCCCGCGCCGAGGGTCAGGCAACCCTGCCCGTGGTAGAACACCGCCTCGCCGGAGAGCACCAGGCTGGCGAACACCGAATCCTTCGGCAGCGCACGACATGCGGCCGAGGTCCGCTCGACGACGTGCTCGTTGCCCGCGATGTCGGCCATCCGCAGCGCCCCGAACCGCACGTTGGTCTGGGTCGCCAGCAATCCCTGCTCGGCGTACGGCGAGCACTTCAGCCCGACCAGCGCGCGCCGGTTGTACTCCTCCCACGCGGCCACCCGGTCTGCCGGATCCACGTGGGCCGTGGACAACCGCGAGATCAGCGAGCCGGGCTGGGTCATCACGGCCTCCTGCGGGCGCCCCGTTGCCACGGCAGACTAACCCCGCGTCCGGGCGGCCTCAAGCAGCCGAGTAGCCGCCGTCCACCGGCACCACGGCCCCGGTGACGTAGCGGGCGGCCGGCGAGCAGAGGAACTCGATCACCGACGCGACCTCCGCCGGATCGCCGAGCCGGCTCATCGGGATCCGCGCCAGCACCGCGGCCGACGCCACCGGGTCGTCGAGCACACCCCGCGCCAGCGGGGTGACCACGAAACCCGGTGCCACGCAGTTGACCCGCACACCGAGCGGCGCGTACTCGATCGCCAGCGAGCGGACGAGCTGGCCGACACCGCCCTTGCTCGCGCTGTAAGCCGGCCGGTCGGCGCTGCCGGTGAAGGCGAACATCGACGACACCGCGACCGCGGAACCGCCCGTCGCGGCCAGTCCGTCGCGAGCAGCGGTGCACGCGGTGAACACCGAGGTGAGGTTCACCGCGAGCACCTGCTCCCACACCTGCGGCTCGTACTCCCGCCGGTCGCCGCTGATCCCGGCGCAGGCGACCAGGTGCTCGACCCGGTCCACCCCGCCGATCAGCGCGCTCAGGGCGTCCCGGTCGGTCACGTCCTGCAACGCGACCGCGATCCGCTCGTGCACGGGCAGCTGATCCGGCTCCGCGGGCGGGAGCCCGATCGCCAGCACGTCCGTCCCGCTCTCGGCGAACCGCAGAGCGGTGGCCGCCCCGATGCCCGAAGTCCCGCCGGTGATCACCACCGTCACGGCCGCACCACCACCTTCACCTCGCCCGCACCGGCGCGCAGTCCGCGCTCCACCACCTCGTCGAGCGCCACCGTCGAGGTGACGATCCGCGAGAAGTCCACGCCGTCCGCGGCGAGCCGGATCAGCTCCGGGAACGTGTCCCGGTACCCGACGGTCGCGATGATGGACTGCTCGCGGTTGACGAGCGCGAAGGCGTCGAAGTCCAGGCGACCGCCGAGACCGACGAGCACCACGTGCCCGCCCGCGCGCACCGCCGCCAGGCAGGTGTCTAATGTGGATTGGACACCGACCACCTCGAACGCCACGTCCACCTCGGGGACGTCGGCCCCGGTGCTGGTGGCGCCCAGTTCGACCGCCAGCTCGCGCCGGCCCGCATCCGGGTCCACCCCGTGGATCCGGTCGATGCCGAGCTGCCTCGCGAGCAGCACGACCAGCAGCCCGATCGGCCCGAGACCCACCACCGCGATCGACTCGCCGCGGCGGGCCCCGGAGCGGCGCAGCGCGTGCAGCGCCACCGAAGCGGGCTCGAAAACCGCTGCCTGCTCGAAAGAAACGTCCCCAGGCAGCACGTGCGCCATGTACGCCGGGATGGTGGCGTACTCGGCCAGACCACCGTGCCCCATCAACCCCGCGAACCCGAAGTGCGCGCAGATGTTGTACTCCCCCGCCCGGCAGCGGTCGCAGCGCCCGCACCGGTAGTGCGGCTCGACCGCCAACCGGTCGCCCTCGGCCAGGCCGCGCACGCCCGCGCCGACCGCGGTGACGGTGCCGCAGAACTCGTGCCCGAGCACCAGCGGCAACATCACCCCCGACTCCGGGTGCGGCGTCACGGGTATCGCGTGCGGCCCATCGGCGAACTCGTGCCGATCGCTGCCGCAGATCCCGCAATAGGCGACCCGCAGCTGAACCTGCCCCGGCCCGGGAGCCCGGACCGGCACCTCACCGATCCGGACATCCCCAGCACCGTGGTACACCGCAGCCAGTCCCGCCTCTCCGGGATTCACAGTGGTGGTTGATTCGGGTTTCGATCTTGCGTTTCGCGGTTTCTTGTGGCTGGTTTGCGTCACGTTCCCCTGAGGTGCGGTTCTGTAGGACTCGGCACTCATGCTTCCGCCTCCGCTCGCTGTCGCAGGAGCAGCGGTGCGGTTTCTCGCAATCCGAACGACAGCAGGACCACCACGACTGCGCCGCCGACCGCGATGAACATCGCCGCCTGCAGTCCCCACTCATCGGAGGCCCATCCGGCGAGCACCGGTGCCAGGCATCCGCCGCAGAGCTCGCCGACGCCCATCACCAGTCCCAGCGCGGTGGCCAGCGCCCGGCTCGGCACTGCCTCGGCCGGGATCGTGGCCATGAACAGCGTGAAGCAGCCCAGCCCGGTGTAGGTGAGCACGACGATCACCCCGAGCAGCAGCGGCTGCTCCACCAGCACCACCGCCAGCGGGCACAGCGCGGCGACCGCCGCGAACGCGATCATCGTGCGCCGCCTGCCGATGCGGTCCGAGATCGCCGGGATGGCGAAACCCCACAGCACCCAAGCGATGCCGAAGCAGGCCATCACCGCGCTCATCGTGCCGGGCGAGTACCCCTTGGCGCCCGCCAAGTAGGTCGGCGCGAAGGTGATGATCACGACGAACCAGGTGAGGAAGCACGCCGCGATCGCCATGCACAGCACGATGTTGCGCTCGCGCAGCAGCTGCCCGAACGGCACCCCCGGACCGGATTCGACGGTCACCTCCACGCGCCCACCGGGCGGGACCTCCCGCACCGAGCGCGCCACCCACGCCGCCAGCAGCAGCCCCGGCACGATCGTCAGCAGGAACGCCGCGCGCCAGCCCAGGTGCCCGGCGGCCCACACCACGACGACCGGCGAGACGATCCCGCCGAGCAGCCCGGCCGAGGATCCCTGCACCAGCCCCATGTTCAGGCCGCGCCGGCCCGGCCGGGACGCCTCGATCATCAGCGACTGGGCCATCGGCAGCACCGCGCCCTCGGCCAGCCCCATCAGCGCCCTGGCGATCAGCAGCCCGGTGAAGCCGGTCATCAGACCGGACGCGGCCGAGCACCCCGAGAAACCGATGATCGCCGCGATGAGCAGCGGTTTCCGCTTCCCGATCCGGTCGGAGACGGTGCCCACGACCATCCCGGACAGCGCCCAGGTCAGCGCCAGCACCCCGGACAGCGCGCCGAGCTGGGTGTTCGACAGCGGGAAGTCCTCGCGGATCATCGGCGCGAGGAACGACAGCGCCTGCCGGTCGAAGAACACGAATCCGAACGACAGGAACAGGATCAGCAGCAGCCGGTTCTCGTAGCGGGCCGGGTTCATGGCGGCGACCCGGTCAGCGAAACAGCGAGTTGACGTAGTCCGCGCCGAGACCGACGGCGTCGTAGTGCTTGCGGCACAGCTCGATGTAGTCGTGGACGTCGAAGTAGCCGGTGGTGTTGCCGTCCTCGTCCAGCCAGATCAGCGGGCCCTTCACGATGAACATCGCCTTCATCGGCTCCTCGCTCTCGTAGGCGACCAGGGTGTGCCCCTCCCCCGGCGCCTCGTAGACGAAGTCCCCGGCCGAGGCCGTCCACGGCCGCTCCAGGTAGCCCCACTTGCCGGAGATCGTGTAGGCGAACACCTCGTGCGGGTGGTAGTGCCGGTTGACCAGCCCGGCCGACTTGGCCCGCAGGACGTCGGACCACGAGTTGTCCTTGACGTTGATCCACAGCGGCCGGGAGCCGACGGTGTCGGAGAACGGCGCGTAGTAGCGGTCGTCGTCGGTGGCCACCTGGGACAGGTAGACCTCGGGCTGGGCGTCGGGCTTGAAGGAGTTCTCGATCGGCTTGAGGTCCTTCCAGAACTCCGTGGTGGGATGCTCGGGCATCTCCGCCGCCTCTCTCGCATCGGTGCAGGTCCTGGCATCCAAACCCGTCGGCGGTCACCGGGTCTTCCCGCTGGCGGACACGTCCTTGCCCGTGGCGGACATCGGTTCCAACGCTTTGTAACAGCTGCTACATTCTCGGGCGTGACAGAAGCAGCCCCGCGTTGGCTGGTCCTCGTGATCAAGGTCCCGACCGGACCGTCCCGACACCGCGTCGCCGTGTGGCGGGAACTCCGCAAGATCGGAGCGCTCTCCCTCGGCCAAGGCGTGTGGAGCGTGCCCGACGTGCCGGTGTTCGCCGACGGCATCGCCCGCGCCGTCGAGCTGACCCGGCAGGCCGGTGGCCAAGCCCTGGCCCTGGACGCCGCCGGGCGCGGCGAAGCCGATGCCGCCGCGCTGCAGGAGCAGTTCACCGCGGCGCGCTCGGAGGACTGGACCGAGTTCCTCGCCGATTGCGGCAAGTTCGAGGCCGAGATCGCCAAGGAGATCCGCAACGCCAAGTTCACCCTGGCCGAGCTGGAGGAAGAGGAGCAGTCCCTGGAGCGGCTGCGGCGCTGGCACCGCGACCTGACCGCCCGGGACGTCTTCGGCGCCCCGGAAGCGCCCGAAGCCGCCGAACAGCTCAAGAAGTGCACGGCGGTGTGCGAGGACTACGCCGAACGCGTCTTCGGTGCGCTGCACAACTCGAACGGGGCGATCTGATGAGCACGCCCCGCCAGATGTGGCCGCTGTACGCGGCAGGCTTCACCACCGCCTTCGGCGCCCACGGCATCGCCGCGAACCTCGGCGGCTTCTCCGCTGACGCGGTCACCTCCCTGCTGGTGCTCGGCGGGCTGCTCGCCCTCTACGACGGCGCCGAGGTCCTGCTCAAACCGCTGTTCGGCGCCCTCGCCGACCACATCGGCGCCCGCCCGGTGCTGATCGCCGGCCTGCTCGGCTTCGCCGCCGCATCGGCGACCTACGTCATCGCCGACAGCCCCGCCTGGCTGTGGGTGGCCCGCCTGGGGCAGGGCGCCGCGGCGTCGGCCTTCTCCCCCTCCGCCTCCGCGCTGGTCGCCCGGCTCAACCCGTCGGCCAAGCACGGCCGCGCCTTCGGCTCCTACGGCTTCTACAAGTCCATCGGTTACACGCTGGGCCCGCTGCTGGGCGGCATCCTGGTGTGGACCGGCGGGCTCTGGCTGCTGTTCGCGGTGCTGGCGCTGCTCGGCCTGGGAGTCGCCATCTGGGCCGCGATCGAGGTCCCGGCGACCCCGCCGCTGCCCAAGACCCGCCAGACGGTGCTGGACCTGGTGCGGCGCCTGACCGACCCGGCGTTCCTCGCCCCGACCGCGGCGCTGGCCGCGGCGACCGCCGCGCTGTCGGTGGGCGTGGGCTTCCTGCCGGTGACCGGCCGCCTGGCCGGGCTGGGCCCGATCGCCACCGGAGCCGCGGTGTCGGTGCTGGCCGCCTGCGCGGCCGTCGTGCAGCCGAACGCCGGGCGAGCGCTGGACACCGGCCGGCTCACCCCGCCCCGAGGCATCGCGATCGGCCTGGTGATCACCGCAGTGGGTCTGCTCTGCGCGGTGGTTCCCGGCCTGCTCGGGATCCTGCTGGCCGCCGCGCTGATCGGCGTCGGCACCGGCCTGATCACCCCGCTCGGCTTCGCCGCGCTGGCAGCGTCGACGCCGCAGGAGCGGCTGGGCCAGACGATGGGTGCCGCCGAGCTCGGTCGCGAACTCGGCGACGCGGGCGGCCCGCTGCTGGTCGCGGCGGTCGCCACGCTCGCGGGCCTGGCCTCCGGCTACCTCGTGCTCGCGGTGCTGATCGCCCTCGGGCCTGCGATCGCCTTCGGCCTGCGCACCGCGCGCCTACGTCAGCGGACGTAGCAGAGGTTCAGCTCCGCATCGGATGAGCTGATCACCCCTGTCGGCCACGCTTCAACGAGCTGCCCGACAGGAGGGATCCGATGACGACCACGACCGCACGCCCCAGCGGCCAGCGCAGCCGTCGACTCAGCGCTCGCGGCCGCAAGGCGTTCCTCGCCGCGCACCTCCTGGCCGCAGCCGCGTGGTTCGGCATCGACCTCGCCGTCGGCATCCTCGTCGTGACGGCCATGGTCACCGACTCCCCCGCGACCGCGGGTGCCGCGCTGCAAGCGGTCGGGGTCTTCGCCGTCTGGCCGATGCTCACCGCCGCCGCCCTGTGCCTGACCACCGGCGCCGTGCTCGGGCTGGGCAGCAAGTACGGACTGCTGCGGTACTGGTGGGTGGCGGTGAAGCTCGGCATCAACGTGCTCTTCGCGGTCCTGATCGTCGTCGCGCTGCGCCCGCTCATCGACCAAGCGGCCGACGCCGGCACCCACCTCGCCGGAGGTGGTACCGGCGCCATCCCCACCCTCCTGCTGTACCCCGTGGTGGTCGGGCCGAGCCTGCTGCTCACCGCCTACCTGCTGTCGGTGTTCAAACCGTGGGGCCGGATCCGGTGAGGCGGCATCAGAGCAGCTGGAAGCCGAACGGCAGCTCCAAGCGGTGCGCGGCGAGCAGCTCGGCGTCGGCCAGGATCTCGGCGGTGGGCCCGTCGGCGACCACCGCGCCGTCGTCGATCAGCACGCTGCGCGGGCACAGCTGCCAGGCGTAGGGCAGGTCGTGGGTGACCATGAGCATCGTGCCGCCCCAGTCCAGCAGCACCTCGGCCAGTTCGCGGCGGGCCACCGGCTCCAGGTTCGACGACGGCTCGTCCAGCACCAGGACCTCCGGGTCGCAGGCCAGCGCGGTCGCCAGCGCGACTCGCTTGCGCTGGCCGCCGGACAGGTGCAGCGGCGAGCGGTCGGCGTGCTCGGCCATCCCCACCGCCGCCAACGCCGAGTCGACCCGTTGTGCCAGCTCAGCGCCCCGCAGACCGAAGTTGGCCGGGCCGAACGCGACGTCCTCGCGCACGGTGGGCATGAACAGCTGGTCGTCGGGGTCCTGGAAGACCAGCCCCACGCGGCGGCGGATCTCGGTCAGGTTCCGCTGCTGCACCGGCAGCCCGCCCACTTCGATGCGCCCCGACCCGGCGCGCAGCACGCCGTTGAGGTGCAGCGTCATCGTCGTCTTGCCCGCGCCGTTGGGCCCGAGCACGGCGACCCGCTCCCCGCGCTCGACGCGCAGGTCCAGGCCGCGCAACGCGCGGTGCCCGTCCGGGTACTCGTAGGTCAGCCCGGAAACCTCCAGCGCCGCAATGTGTTCCGGCGCAGCAGCGCGTTCGGGCGAGGTCTTGCTCAGGCTGTCCACAGCGCGGCTCCCAGGAGAACAGCGGCGACGGCGGGTGCGGTCATGCCCCACCACCACATCGCCGACGACGTGCGGCGCGACTCGCCGAGGTCGGGCATCGCGCCGCGCCACCCCCGCGAGACCATCGCCAGGTGCACCCGCTCACCCCGCTCGTAGGAGCGGATGAACAGGCTGCCGATGCCCCGCGCGGTCGCGCCGACCTGCCACAGGAATCGCGGGTCGTGCCCGCGGCAGATGCGGGCGATGCGCATCCGCTCGGCCTCGGCCACGATCACCTCGGCGTAGCGGAGCATCAGCGTGATGATCGTGATCAACGACTTCGGCGCGTGCAGCCGCTGCAAACCCACCACCAGCTCGCGCGGCGCGGTGGTGGCGGCCAGCAGCAACGACGTCGCCAGCCCGAGCGTGCCCTTGACCAGGATGTTCCAGCCCGCCAGCAGCCCCTCGACGGACAGCGGCAAGCCCGCCACGTCCGTCGTCGCGCCACCGGCGGTGAACGGCAGCACGAGGGCCAGCACCACGAACGGCACCTCGATCAGCAGGCGGGCGGCCAACCAGCGCGGCGGGATACGCGCGAGCAGGGCCAGCGCGGCCAGCAGCACCGCGTACCCGCCGAACGCCCAGAACACCTCGCGCGGGGTCGCCACCACGCACAGCACGACCAGGAACGCGGCGATGATCTTGACCTCCGGCGACAGCCGGTGCAACGCCGAAGCACCCGGCAGGTGCAACGCGCTCGCGTGACCGGCACCCACCGCTACTCGCTCCCGGTCCGCCGGCGAAGCCCCCAGAACAGGCCGCCGGCCGCGATCAGGGTGACCACCGCACCGATCACGCCGGCGAGTCCGGTCCAGCGGTCGTCACCGCCGACGGTGTAGTCGGCCAGCGGACCACCGGAAAGAGCGTGCTCCTGGGTGTTCTGCGCGATGCAGTGCCCGGTCAGCTGCTCGCCCCGGTCGGTCTGCACCACCTCGCAGCCCTGCTGGGTCACCGCGTCCAGGCCGTCCGGGTCGGAGTCGGCGAAGTAGGCCACCCCGCCGGCGATGACGAGCACCACCAGTCCGAACACCAGCAGGAACCGTCGCATCCCCGTCACCGCACGGCCTCCTTCTCGGCGCGAGCACCGCGCAGCAGGTGGATCAGGTCCGGCCGCACGGCCGCCACCGCACCGACGGTGGCAGCGGTGATCACGCCCTCGCCCAGGCCGATCAGGCAGTGCACCCCGACCACGGCGATCGCAGCGGTGCCCGTGCCGTAGCCGGCGGCACCACCGATCGCGTACTCGAGGACGAAACCCCCGGACGCCGCAACGGTGTTCACCCAGGCCGCGACGAACGCGGTCACCAGCAAACCGCCCCTGCTGCGGGTGGCCACGCGGCGCAAGGCCAGCGCGACGAGGTAGCCGACCGCAGTGCCGATCAAGGCCATGTTGGTGATGTTCGCGCCGAGCATGGTCAGCCCGCCGTCGGCGAACAGCAGCGCCTGCACCACCAGCACGATGGCCACGCACAGCGCGCCCACCCACGGCCCGGCCAGGATCGCCGCCAGCGCACCGCCCAGCAGGTGCCCGCTGACGCCCGGCAGCACCGGGAAGTTGATCATCTGCGCGGCGAACACGAACGCGGCCACCAGACCGGCCATCGGCGCGGTCCGGTCGTCGAGGTCACCGCGCGCCTTGACCAGCGCCAGCGACAACCCCGCCACCGCGACAGCGGCGAACAGCACCGCCGTCGGTGCGCTCAGCAACCCGTCGCTCATGTGCATCGCGAGCGTCTCGGTCCGCATCTCGCACCCTCCTGCACGTCCAACTGCCCATCGAGGGTAGTTGCCCGCGAGGTGCTGTCACCAGACCTTGGCAAGAGGCGATGATCGCATTCTCACCAGCGAAAACAGACGACCCGGGCAAAAGCACCCGGGTCGTCCGCAAGTCCTTCCGATCAGTCTCTGACGGCCAGCGCCAGTTCGCCGTTGGCGTCCCGCTCGGCGTCCAGCGTCTTGTCCCCCAGCAGGGTGGCGACCTGCGGTTCGAGGAACACCCGGACCCCGGACTCCTCGATCACCTCGTCGCCCTCCTGGGGCGCCTCGGCGATCGACGCCTGCAGTCCGTCCCCGGCCGGCGCGATGCGCAACCCGGAGCCTTCTTGAGAGTCACCACCGACGAGGACGAGCTTGATGACCTCGGCGGCGCTCTCACTGATGGTGAGCATGATGCTCAACTCCCTTGTCGGAGCCGGTCAGGTGAAGGGGCCACCGTGTCATCCGGTCGGCCCAACACGCAAACCAGCCCGCCCGGGCGTGTCACCACCGAGCCCCGGCCCGCGCAGGTGGGCGTCCATCTCGCACGGAATTGACGCTCACCCGGGTGGCGGTCGACTTCGTGCGA
>NZ_JAQGLA010000116.1 GCF_027853915.1 Saccharopolyspora oryzae | reverse complement strand
TCGGCGGGCCGGAGGAGATGGGCGTCATCGACCCCGAGGTGCTGTGGTCCTGCACGTCGTGCGGTGCGTGTGTGGAGCAGTGCCCGGTGGACATCGAGCACGTCGACCACATCGTGGACATGCGCCGCTACCAGGTGATGATCGAGTCGAACTTCCCGACCGAGCTGGGCGGGATGTTCAAGAACCTGGAGAACAAGGGCAACCCGTGGGGCCAGAACGCCAAGGACCGCCTCGCGTGGACCGAGGGCCTGGACTTCGAGGTGCCGGTCTTCGACGGCGAGCTGGCCGACGACGTGGAGTACCTGTTCTGGGTCGGCTGCGCCGGTGCCTTCGAGGACCGGGCGAAGAAGACCACCCAGGCCGTGGCCGAGCTGCTGCACATGGCCGGCGTGAAGTACACGGTGCTCGGCCCGGAGGAGACCTGCACCGGTGACCCGGCCCGTCGTGCGGGCAACGAGTTCATCTTCCAGATGCTGGCCCAGCAGAACGTCGAGGTGCTGAACTCGGTGTTCGAGGGCCGCGAACCGGGCAAGCGCAAGATCGTCGCCACGTGTGCGCACTGCTTCAACTCGCTGGCCAACGAGTACTCGCAGCTGGGCGGCGACTTCGAGGTCGTGCACCACACCCAGCTGCTGAACAAGCTGGTCCGCGAGAAGCGCCTGACCCCGGTCGCCCCGGTCGCCGAGGACGTGACCTACCACGACCCCTGCTACCTGGGCCGCCACAACAAGGTCTACACCCCGCCGCGCGACCTGGTCGGAGCCTCCGGCGCGACCTTCCGCGAGATGCCGCGGCACGCCGACCGCTCCATGTGCTGCGGCGCCGGCGGCGCCCGGATGTGGATGGAAGAGCGCATCGGCAAGCGCATCAACGTGGAGCGCGTGGACGAGGCCCTGGGCACGGCGCCGTCGAAGATCGCGACCGGCTGCCCGTTCTGCAAGGTGATGCTCTCCGACGGCCTCACGGCCCGCCAGAGCGAGAAGGTCGCCTCCGAGTCCGTCGAGGTCGTCGACGTCGCCCAACTCCTCCTCAACGCCGTCAAGCGCGGCGAGAAGACCACCGAGAACATCGGCTAACACAACAGCTCAGCAGAGTATCCAATATGGACCGCCTGTACAGAGAACTAAATACTTTAAATCAAATGAGTGCCGGGATGGCGTTCGCGGAGACCGCGCTCGGTACCACCGCAGAGAACTGAACGAGGAGAGTGTCCCTTGAAGCCGTACCGATCCATGCTGTTCGTTCCCGGACACAAGCCGTCGTGGGCGGAGAAGGCCGTTGCCGCAGCCAGCGATGCGGTGATCCTCGACCTGGAGGACTCCGTCCCCGCCGCGGACAAGAACGAGGCGCGCAAGACCGTTCGCGAAACGATCGGGCGGCTCGCCGAGCAGGGCGTGCGATCCGACGTTTGGGTTCGCCCGAACAGCTTCGACAGCGGCCTGTTCGGCGCCGACGTCGAGGAAGTCCTGGTGCCCGGCCTGGCCGGGCTGTTCCTGCCGAAGGTCTTCACCGCTCAGGAGATCGTCCAGATCGATGCGGTGGTCTCGCACATCGAGGAGCGCGAGGGGCTCGAAGCGGGGTCGATCGGGCTGATCGTCAGCTTCGAGACCGCGGTGTCCATGGCGCACTGCGAGGCGATCGCCGCCGCTAGCCCGCGGGTGTCCAGCCTGCTGGGAGCCACTGGCCCCAGCGCCGACGTCGGGCGCGAGCTCGGCTTCGAGTTCACCCCGGAGGGTCTGGAGACGCTCTACCTGCGCAGCCGCATCGTCCTAGCCGCCCGCGCCGCCGGCTTGCACCACCCGGTTTCCGGGGTCTGGCAGGACCTGAAGGACCTCGACGGCTGCCGACGCTTCGCCGAGGACCAGCGCAAGCTCGGCTACCGCGGCCTGGTCTGCATCCACCCCTCCCACGTCGCGATCGCGAACGAGGTCTTCACACCCTCCCCGGAGACGGTCGACTTCCACCGGCGCATGATCGCCGCCTACCGCGAGGCGGAGGCGAAGGGCAGCGCGGCGGTCGACTTCGAAGGCCAGCACATCGACCTCGCCCACGCGAAAACGGCGGAGGGCATCATCGAACTCGCCGAAGCCCTCGGCGTGCAGTGATCAGCCCGAGCAGGCGCATGTCTTTGATGCGTGACGAATCCCGCCCGCCGATGTTGGCGGGCGGGATTCATCCGGGACGGCAGAGGTGTGGTTTCGGCTCCGCACGTGGAGCGGTGAACGCCTACTCGGCTGCCACGCTCGTCGGCTCGGTGCGGGAGTCAACCTCAGTCGTGCGAACGATTCGCTGCAGGATGATCGAGAACACCACCGCCAGTCCCAGTGGGATCAGCACGCCGAGGTACATGACGTTGGGGGAGACCACGTCGAGGCGTAACCACCGATGACGGGGACGGGGATGGCGCCGACTCGTCCCATGCCCAGCAGCATCCCGTAGCCCGAGGCCCGGGCGCCGGCCGGATACACCATGCCGGAGATGGCGGCGTACACACGAGGAATGGGCCCGAACTCATCACGATCGCCATGGCTTGGGCGAAGAGGCCCTGCAGGACGAGGAAGAACCCGACGAGCGCGACCATCGCGACCGCGCCGGAAACCCAGGAGAGCCACGCAGGGTGGCGACGGCGCCCGAGCAAGCTGAAGGCCAGAGCACCGGCCATCGTGCGGCCACGGTGCGGCTGAGTGTGGGCTGAAGGCATTGCGTCCTCGGCAACTCAGCGTGCCACTGCGGACCCGTTGACCGTGGAGCACGTATAATATATTTTGCTCTCGCGGCGACGCTTCCGGAACCGATCGAAGGTGTGATCGCTGATGCCGAGGCGGTTGTGCTGTTGGTTCTCCCCTCGGAAGACGTCGACGACGTATTCGTGATCTTCGAGGCTGTGCCTCGGTTCCGATCTGACTCAGGTCCGGACCGGACGTCCTCTCGGTGGCCTCGGCCCAGTTCGCCTTCGGAAGATGGGATGGGTACATGGGCAGGTACAAGTTCGTCGTCTTCACCAAACCGATCGAGGGGCGAGAAGCCGAGTACAACGAGTGGTACGACGACCAGCACGTTCCGGACGTCCTGAACGTCCCTGGTTTCGTCGCGGCTCAGCGGTTCAGGCTGGCATCCGACCAGCGCATGCCCGGGCCCCTCGAGTGGGAGTACCTCGCGATCTACGAAATCGAGACCGACGACCTCAAGGAATCACTCGCCATCCTCGCCTAACGCGTTGGTACGCCTGCCATTCCGATGACCGACGCGCTGGCGGCCGAGCGGTTGGCCTACATATTCGAGCCGATCGGTGAACGCGTGGAGGCCAAACCCTGATCAGCCGGTCCGCATTGGACCGAACCTCGAACGCAGTGCTGGCGTTCGACGTCGCCGCTGCCCGCCCCGCGGCTGAGCGGTTGCCACCGAAAGAAGGGCTCGAACCATGCCCGAAGCTCCCTCCAACCCGACCTCGCCCGCTGCTCGCACATCGGTGACGACGCCGCCGCCTCTCCCGGATTCGCGCCGGGTCGCGTGGAGCCTCACCGGTCTGATCGTCGTCCTCTACATCCTCAACGCCTCCGACAAGGCGGTGTTCGGTCTCATCGCACAACCGCTTCGCGAGGACCTCGGCCTGAGCTCGGCGGAGATCGGATTCACCGGCAGCGTCTTCTTCCTCGCCTACGCCCTGGGCGGGTTCTTCGCGGGCCCGCTCAACCGGATGGTGAGCCTTCGCTGGTCCATCGCGATCATCGCCATCGCGTGGGGTGCGGTGATGCTGCCACTCATCTTGTGGGCGACGTTCGCAGTGCTCCTGCTCAGCCGGATGGCGCTCGGCTTCACCGAAGGCCCCACTTTGGCGCTCATCTACACCGCTGCCTACTCGTGGCACCCGCCGGAGCGGCGCGGCCTTCCCGGGGCGCTCATCACGTCGGGAACGGCGATCGCCAAGATGGCGGTTGTCCCCGTCCTCGCGATCGTCCTCGCGGCCTACGGGTGGCGTGCGACGATTTTGGTGCTGGCGGTGGCGTCGGTCGTCTGGTGCGTCCCATGGCTGGCGGCGTGGCGTCCGGGCCCGCACCTCGCGGTCGGCGAACGCACGTCGACGGTCGACGAGGTTGCTGGCGTCGGCGCCGTACCGTGGCGT
The DNA here is from genome assembly GCF_027853915.1 of Saccharopolyspora oryzae. Lineage (GTDB taxonomy): Bacteria > Actinomycetota > Actinomycetes > Mycobacteriales > Pseudonocardiaceae > Saccharopolyspora > Saccharopolyspora oryzae. Next base: position 13,424 of record NZ_JAQGLA010000116.1, on the reverse strand, counting down.
CGCGTGCTGACCACCCGCACGTTCATCGGTTGCGCGTTCGTCGCGATCAGCGCCTACATCCTCATCACCGTTGTGCTCACGTGGCTTCCGTCGTACTTCGAGAAGGGGCTCGGATACTCCCGCCTGCAGTCCGGCACCATGTTCGCCATTCCGAGCGTTGTCGGCCTAGTAGCGCTCGTCGGCGGATCGCTGCTCAGCGACCGCGCTGTCGCGCGCGGGGTGTCGATCCGCATCGTCAGAGTCGTCCTGCCGTGCTTGGGGGTCGTCCTGAGCGGTGTGCTCCTCATGGGTCTGCCGTGGCTCGGCTCGGCACCCCTCGCGGTCGCGGCAGTCTCGCTCGCGTACGGACTCGTCCTCGCGATCTTCCCGCTCGTCAACACCGCGATCGTCGAGACGTGCCCGGCTGCGCAGATACCCGGCACGCTCGGCGCGTTCCTCGCGATCCAGTCGCTGGGCGGTGTCATCGGACCGTGGGCGACGGGCTTCCTCCTCGATGCGTCGGCGACGCCGGCCGATGGTTACACCACGACGTTCCAGCTCATCGGAATGCTGTCGGCGATCTGCGCCGCAGCCGCGATCATCGTGGTGGACCCAGTGCGCGACCGGGAGAAGCTGTCGGGGTGACAGCAGGCGGATCCGGTTCGACCGGAGATCCGAAGCCACGGCGGGCGAAGCGCCTGTCTCGCCCAGCAGCCACGGAGGGAGCATGACGGAGATCCTTCGCGTCGACCGGCCGGAGCGCGGCGTCGTGATGTTGACCTTGAACCGACCCCGGCAGCTCAACGCGCTGAACGGGGCGTTGGTCGACGAGCTGCTCGCCGCGCTCGAGTCGGTGGACGGCGAGTGGCCGGACACCGGGGTGATCGTCTTGAACGGCGCCGGGCGTGCGTTCTGCGCAGGTGTCGACCTCAAGTGGGTGAACTCGGGGGTGCTGCAGGATCCTGCGGCGCACAACGCCTTCCACGACAAGCTCAACGAGCTGTGCCACCGGCTGGAGAGCGCACGGCAGGTCGTGGTGGCCGCGGTGCACGGCTACGCCGTCGCGGGAGGGTTCGAGCTGTTGCTGGCCTGCGATCTCGTCATCGCGGCCAAGAACGCGTGCATGGGCGACAACCACATCCGGCACAACTTCCTGCCCGCTGCAGGAGGCAGCCAGCGCCTGCCGCGCAAGATCGGCGTGCCGCGAAGCCTCTACCTGCTGCTCACCGGGCACCGGATGGACGGGGACGAAGCGTTGCGGTGCGGGCTCGCGTGCGAGTCCGTCGAGGAATCCGAGCTCATCGGGACCGCGATGAAGCTGGCCCGGGGCATCGCCGGTTCGGACGCTCGCGCGCTCAGCAGCATGAAGTCGCTGGTCCGTCGTGGTATGGAGCTTCCGCTGGCCGAAGCCCTGTGGATCGAGCTCCACGAACAGCACCGGTACCGGAGTGCGTCGGCGGCGCTCGAACAGGGCGTCGCCGACTTCGCCAACCGCGACACCGGTATTTCCGCGCAGCCGCCGACGTAGCGCACGGGTGTGGTCTCCTGCGCGGCTGGACCGGTGGACGCCGATCTGGGCCGTGCGGGGCGGAGGCGACCGCTACGTCCAGTCCACTTTCGGTGCTGCAGGCGGACCGTGCGGCTGGTCGCGGACAACTGACCGGCGGCCCCGGTTGCCTCGCTGACCTCGGCTTCGACGCGGTGGATGCGAACCTGCGGCTCGGGTTCAGCGCGGGCCAAGCGGTCCCGCATGGGCGCCTGCTGTCGCACGTGGAGGTCGCGGCTGGCGAGGTCACGGGCTGATGCCGCCGTCAGCGGTCCGACGGCCTGCATTCGCCGAGACCCGGGTCAGCCCCACAGGCCGAGGGCGAACTCGGCGATGACGACGGAGAGCAGGTAGGAGGCGGCGATCGCGACGATGCCGACCGGCACGATGCGCCAGCTGATCGACCGCAGGGCCGGGAGGTCCTTTCCCAGGCTGAGACCGGCCGCGGTGAGGACCGCGGTGGTGATCGACAGCAGCTCAACGCTGTTGACGAGGTCAGCGAGGACCCCGGCGATCGGTGAGACCGGGCTGCTGACGGCGGCTCCGAGCGTGAGGATTACCAACAGCGGGGTGAACTTGCCGCGCGCGAGCCGGCAGACCGCCAGCGAGATCCCGACCAGCGCCGTGATCACCAGGTATCCGCCGATGATCGACCAGGACAAGCCACCCTCGGCGATGGCGGCCACCAGCACGCCAACTCCGAAGGACACGGGAAGCGTCGTGTGCAGCGTGACCACGATGTGGGCTCCGGCCTTGACCGCGAGAGACCTCTGCGGCGGTGCTTCCTGACGCGTTCGCCGCGTCAGCAGCCGGTATGCGCGCTCAGCGAGCGGCAGGCCGATGAAGATGCCGACGTACACCCCCAGCACACCGGTGAGGACGTTCGCAGTCGCTGCCACCGCGAGGATCTGATCGTTCAGCTCGGGATGCACTGAGGCAACGCTCGCGGCGCCCGCAGCCATCATCGAACTGGAGCCCATGCCCGAACCCATCGCCAACGCGAGCGGGTCGAAGACGCCGAGGGACGCGGTCAGCGAGGCGATCACGCTCACCAGCGCGGCCCCGAACACCGATCCGAAGATGTACATGGACAGCACGCCCTGGTACTGGGGCGAGTTGCTGCCGTACCGGGTGCTGACCATGGAGAACGCGGGCTCGCGATCGATGGAGAAGGTCGCGCCGATCGTCGCCGGGCCCATGCGCAGCAGCACCGCCAGCGGGAGAGCGAGGACGATGGTGCCGAACAGGTGGCCGACCTCCTGCAGCAGCAGCGCCGGTCCGGCTTGCAGGAGCAGGCCGATGTTCGGGCCGATGGTGAACGAGAAGCGGGCGACCAGGACGAGCAGGAGCAAGCTCAGCACGGCGCCGACCGCGTGTTGCAGATCCGTCCCGAGCGGGCGGATGCGCTGCCCGGAGAGCACACCGCCGAGCAGCAGTCCCCACATCATGGGCAGCAGGGTGATCGAGGCGGCACCGACCGGGATCTTGGCCGGGCCGATGAACTGCGCTGTTGCGGCGAACAGGGCGAGCAACCCGATGACGAGCCAGAACTTCCGGGATGCGAGTGTGAAGCGGACGCGGGCTGGGGCTGGTGCGGACTTGGCGGTCTCGTCGAGATTCTCGGACATGGTGCCTTCTCAGGATGCGGTGGTTCTCGTGCAGGACCTGTGCATGTGGCCGGTAGTCCTGGTGGGCACCGAGTCACCGGTGCCCACCAGGCGCGTGCCTCAGAACTCGATGCGGGTGGCGCCGGTCGGGCGGTCCGCCTGGAGCTGGAGCAGCTCGCTCCGGAACTGCGGGTCGGAAGCGGCGTCGATCGCGGTGAGCGCGAGCGCCTTGGCGCCGTCGAGCACGGCGGCGTCGGCTTCCGGTGTGGCGGCCGCTGCGGCGAAGGCGGGGTGGTGCGGGACTGCGTCGCTGCCGAGCACGGCGATGAGCGGGTGGATCGTGGGGACGACCTGGGACACGTTGCCCATGTCGGTGGAACCTCCGCCGACGATGCGGTCGGGGTCGGGTGTGCGTCCCAGGGAGACCAGGTTCCGGTCCCAGGCGGCCGCGAGCCCGGGGTGGGAGTTCATCGGGGCGTAGGGGTTCTCGGTACGGCGGTGCTTCCACTCGCAGCCGGTCGCCACCGCGCCGGCTTCGAAGCAGGCGAGCGCGCGCTTCTTGAGTTCACGCCATTCGTCGAGGTCGTAGGCGCGGACCTCGGCCTGGACGACGGTGCGTTCGGGGATGATGTTGGTCGCCTCACCGCCGTGGGAGATGAAGGCGTTGATCCTGGCGCCGGGGCCGATGTGCTGGCGGAGGTGGCTGATCGCGGTGAGCGCGATGTTTGCGGCGGCACCGGCGTTGATCCCGGCTTGGGGAGCCGCTGCGGCGTGCGCGGCTCGGCCGAGGTACTCGACCTCGAAGCGCTCGACCGCCGTGGTGCTGTGCGCATCGCACGTCAGGTCTGCGCCGGAGATGCCGTGGGCCATCATCGAGAACGTCACGTCCTCCCAGGCGCCGGCCCGCAGCATGTCGGCCTTGCCGCCGCCGTGCTCCTCGGCCGGGGTGCCGAGCAGCTTGACGCGCAGGCCGAGCTCGGTTGCAACGGAGGCGACCGCGATCGCGGCACCGACCCCGATCGCGGCGATGATGTTGTGGCCGCAGGCGTGCCCGACGTCGGGGAGCGCGTCGTACTCGGAGCACAGGGCGATGGTCAGCTCTCCCTCCCCGGACACCGCTTCGATGTCGGTGTCGAGGCCGTAGGCGCCGACGGTGGTGTCGAAGCCCGCCGAGCGGATGGTTTCGGCGACCAGAGCCGCGGAATCGTGCTCCTGGTAGGACAGTTCCGGGTTCGCGTGGATGGCGTGGCTGAGCTCGATCAGCCTGGCCGCCCAATCGTCGACGACACCGATGGCCTGCTGGCGAAGCCGATCGGTGCGTTCGGAAGTCGTTGACATCGCTGAAGATCCCTTCCTCTCGTGGAGACGCCGGACTGGCGCGTGCCTTTCGGACGTGCTCGTGGGGGATGAGGCGTCGAGCTTCTGGCCCGCAGCGGCGTTGGCGCAGCAATCTGCAGGTTTCCTGCAATCTAGACTCGCGAAATGCGGGATGATGGCAGACTCGACGAACTGGATCGCGCGATCGTCAACGCGGTGCAGATCAACCCGAGGGCGTCGTGGGCTCAGGTGGGTGTGGTGCTCGGGGTCGACCCGACCACCGTCGTCCGGCGCTGGAACCGCGTGCAGGAGGCGGGCATCGCCTGGATCACGGCGTACGCGAACCCCGTTGGCGCCGCCGGGGTGCTCGCGCTGGTCGAGATCGACAGCGAGGGCCGATTCCTCGACATCGCCGCGGAACTGGCCGACGATCCGGAGTGCGTGACGATCGACATCACCTCCGGCGGGCGGGACTTGCTGCTGACCGTTACCGCGCCCGATCAGGACGGCCTGACCCGTTACGTGCTGAACCGGCTGGGCTCGCTCGAACGGATTCGCTCGGTCCGGCCCCACCTCGTGGTCCGCAAGGTCGCCGACGGCCGGAGTTGGCGATTGCGGCACCTGTCCGAGGAGCAGGTCGCGCGGCTCGCGAGTACGGTCAGCACGCCTGCGGGCGGGCTGACGCCGGAACGGGGGTTCAGCCGCGACGAGCGCGCCGTCCTCGACTGCTTGACCGAGGATCCGCGCATGACCGCTGTGGAGATCGCGGCGCGGACGGCGTTCTCCCAGAAGCGCGTCGGCAATCTGCTGCGAGCGCTGCTCGACGCACGCCGGGTCGCGCTCCGCGTCGACGTGCAGCGGTCGGCGACCGGATGGCCGGTCTACGCGTGGCTGTTCCTGCGCGTCCCGGCGAACCTGACGGACGCGGTCAGCCAGCAGCTCGGCAAGCTGGCCGAGCTCAGGACGGTGCTGCAGGTCGCCGGACCGAGCAACGTGGTGATGGCGGTGTGGCTGCGGGAGCTCGCGGACGTCGGGCGGCTGGAGGCCGCGATAGCGGAGCAGTTGCCGCACGTGCAGATCAGCGACCGGTCGGTGGTGCTGCGGACGACCAAGCACGCCGGCGCCGTGCTGGGCGAGGACGGACGGCGGTTGCGGACCGTGGACATGGCGTTCCTGGACTGAGCGCCCGGTTGGGGCGGGAGAGCAAGCGACCAGCTGACCAGAACATAGAAAATATGATGCCTAATGCTTAACTTCTGACTCAGGTCTGGGTTAGCCTTTGCCACCCGCGGCTCGCGGGCCGCGACATCCCAGGAACCGGGGGAACCGTGACCAGAGCACACATCCACCAGATGAGCGGCACCGCGCGACAGTGGGTTCCAGTGCCCGCGTCGACCCGTCAGCGTGCGGTCGTCCCGGAGTGCGTCCGCCCCGGCACGGGAGCCGGACTGTGAGCCGGCTGCGGGGATCCCGTGTCGTCATCGTCGGCGGGACCTCCGGGATCGGGCTCGCCACCGCACTGGCTGCCACCGAGGCCGGCGCCGCGGTCGTGGTGGGTGGCCGTGATCCCGAGAGGCTGGGCCAGGCGCTCGAGCTGCTGGGTCCGGGCGCTGAGGGGCACGTCGTCGACGTCGGCGATGAGAACTCGATCGAAGAGTTCCTCGACGCCGCAGGCACTCTCGACCACTTGCTGGTGACGCCGTCGCGGCTGGTTCCGGTGCGGGTCGCAGAGGCCACCGAGGCGCAGGTCCGCCCGGCGCTGGACCTGCGGTTCTGGGCGGCGTTCCACGCGAGCCGGCTCGCCGCGCCCCGGATGACCGGGGCAGGTTCGATCACCTTCACCTCCGGGATCGCCGGCAGCCGTCCGATCCCGGACGAAGCCGTGGCGGGTGCATCGTGCGCGGCGGTCGAGGCGCTGATGCGCTCGCTGGTGACAGAACTGGCCCCGGTGCGGTGCAACGTCCTGAGCCCCGGCTACGTCGACACCCCGCTACTTAACGGCTTCCTCGGCGCGAGCCGCGACGAGAAGGTCGCCGCGATCGCGGAATCGTTGCCGGGCAAGCGGATCGGCAAACCGGCGGAGATCGCCGACGCGGCCCTGTTCCTCATGGGCAACGACTACATGAACGGCCACGTCCTGACCATCGACGGTGCACACACGCTCGTCTGACCCATGCGAGGTTTCCGCGATGTCGGACATTCCCACGGCCACCGCCACACCACCCACGAGACGCCGCATCGCCAAGGTCGCGTTCGCGTCCTGGGCCGGGGCGAGCATCGAGTGGTACGACTTCTTCATCTACGGCACCGCTGCCGCGCTGGTGTTCCCGAAACTCTTCTTCCCGGCCCAGGAACCGCTCACCGCAACGCTCCTGTCGTTCGCGACCTTCGGGGTCGCGTTCGTCGCGCGCCCGTTCGGCGGGGCGCTCTTCGGGCACATCGGTGACACCATCGGACGCCGCAAGACGCTCGTCATCGCGCTCGCCGGGATGGGCGCGGCGACGACGCTGATCGGGTTGCTGCCGACCTACGTGGCGATCGGATCCGCCGCACCGATCCTGCTCGTCGTCCTACGCCTGATCCAAGGCATCACGGTCGGCGGTCAGCAGGGCGGTGTCATTCTGCTGGCGACCGAGAACTCCCCGGCGTCGCGGCGCGGCTTCTACGGGAGCTTCGCCTCCGCCGGAGCCCCTGGTGGTGTGCTGCTCGCCAACGGCGCCTTCCTGCTGGTCCTGGCCACGACCTCGGACGAGGCCTTCCTGTCCTGGGGCTGGCGGGTTCCGTTCCTCGCCAGCGCCGTGCTCATCGCCATCGCCGTGACCATCCAGCTGCGGCTCGAGGAGACCAGCGAATTCCGCGCCGCGAAGCCGGGGGAGCGACGTCGTTCGCCGGTCGTCGAAGCGATCCACCGCCACCCGCGACAGATCTTGCTCGCCGCGGGCTGCTACCTGGCCATCAACCTCACCTACTACTTGTTCATCACCTTCGTGGTGGCCTACGGGACGAATCCCGCCATCCTCGGGCTGTCCCAGAGCACGCTGCTCACCGCGATCCTGATCGCCTCCGCGGTCGAACTCTTCGGCCTTCCAGCGGCAGGGCTGCTTTCCGACCGGTTCGGGCGCAGGCAGGTGTTCGCCACCGGGGCTCTGCTGCTCGGAGTCTTCTCGTTCGCGTTCTGGCCCCTCGTGGACAGCGGGTCGTTCGTGCTCATCATCGTTGCGCTGGTGATCGGTCTCGGAGTCGTCCACAGCCTCATGTACGGGCCGCAGGGAGCGTTGTTCTCCGAGGCCTTCTCCACCGAGGTCCGGTATTCGGCGCTGTCGCTGGGAATCCAGCTCGGCTCGGTCATCGGCGGAGCGTTCGCCCCGTTCATCGCGACAGCCTTGCTCAAGGGCTTCGGTAGTTCGGTGGCTATCGCTGTTTACATGGCGATCGCCTGCCTGATCAGCGCCGCGTGCACGATCGCGCTGCGCCCGACCAGCACCACTTCCTGAGTCGCAAGCGGTGCGGCGGACCTCGGTGCACTCCTCGTCATTCATGTGCCAGGGCCGGACGCCGGGGCAAACCGATGGGTTAGGCGGAGGCGGTCTTCCAACCTGGAGGATGTCGACGTCGCCTGGATTCTGCGTCTGCTGCTCGGTCCTGGCGGGTTTCCGATCGGGATTCGGCGGTGCGGAGCAGCGTCCCCGCGACTGCGATCAGCGCCAGCGGATCAGGTGAGCTCGCCCGGCGCGCACGCCGGCACCGAAGCTAAGCGTCTCCGGCGGCGCATGCAAGGGCTGCCGGTTCGAAGTGACCGGCTGCGGTCGCGGTCAGTTCCGGGTCTTGTACTCGCGGAGGATGCCGCGGCTGATGATGGTCTTCTGGATCTCGCTGGTGCCTTCGCCGATGAGCAAGAACGGTGCTTCGCGCATGAGGCGTTCGATCTCGTACTCCTTGGAGTAGCCGTAGCCACCATGGATCCGGAAGGCGTCCTCGGTGACCTCGGCGCAGTACTCGGAGGCCAGCAGCTTGGCCATGCCTGCTTCGACGTCGTTGCGCCGGCCGGAGTCCTTGAGGCGTGCGGCGTTGACCATCATCAGGTGGGAGGCTTCGACCTTCGTGGCCATTTCGGCGATCTTGAAAGCGATGGCCTGGTGGTCGGAGATCGCCTTGCCGAAGGTCTTGCGCTGTTGCGCGTATTCCACGGCGAGTTCGAAGGAACGGATCCCGATGCCGCAGGCTCGTGCGGCGACGTTGACCCGGCCGACCTCGATGCCGTCCATAATGTGGGCGAAGCCCTTGCCCGGCGCGTCGCCGAGGACCTTGTCGGCGCCGATGCGGAAGCCGTCGAAGACCGCTTCGGTGGTGTCGACGCCCTTGTAACCCATCTTGTCGATCTTGCCGGGAATGGTCAGACCGGGGACGACCTCGCCGTAGCCCTCCGGCTTGTCCACCAGGAAGGCCGTGAGGTTCTGGTGCGGCTTGGCCGCGCCTTCGTCGGTGCGGGCCAGCAGCGCGATGAGATTGGCGGTGCCGCCGTTGGTCAACCACATCTTGGAGCCGTCGATGACGTAGTCCTCGCCGTCCCGGCGGGCCCTGGTCTTGATCGCGGCGACATCGGAGCCCAGGTCCGGCTCGGACATGGAGAACGCGCCGCGGATCTCGCCGGTGGCCATCTTCGGCAGGTAGTGCTCCTGCTGCGCCTGCGTGCCGTGCTGGCGGAGCATGTAGGCCACGATGAAGTGGATGTTGATCACCCCGGAGACGCTCATCCAGCCGCGGGCGATCTCCTCGACCACCAGCGCGTAGGTCAGCAGGGACTCGCCGAGCCCGCCGTAGGCCTCGGGGATCATCAGGCCGAACAGGCCCATCTCCTTCATCCCGTCGACGATGTCGGCGGGGTAGGTGTCCGCGTGCTCCAGCTCTTGTGCGTGCGGGATGATCTCCTTGTTCACGAAGTCCCGGACGGTGCTGAGGATTTCCTGCTGGACATCGGTGAGACCGGCAGTTTGGGCGAGACGGGTCACGAGCCACTCTCCACCGGGGCGAGTCATGCGTCGGGGCGAGTCCACGGTGACGCGGAGCTGGGTCCGGCGGTCGGCATCGGCATTGTCACTGGGGGGCCCAGACGTATTTCCCCGTATAATATGCAAAATTCAGCACGGACGTCCACGTCCTCGATCTCGGGAAAAATTAGTACATATTATATTTTCTGGGGTACTCTCTGGCTGACGCCGGGCTCGGCGGCCGGTCGAGAGGAGTGGGTGATGCGAGCACGTGGGCCGTCTTCGGCCGCAGCCAGTCCGGCGTGGAGACCAGGTGAGGCGGAGCGTGAGCGCAGCCGCCTGCTCGGTGCGATGCGGCGCTGGGGGTACACCGATCTCGCCGAGTTGCACGAGGCCTCGGTGGCGGGCCCGGAGTGGTTCTGGAAGGCGGTAGTCGAGGATCTGGACATCACGTTCAGCACGCCGTTCGGCCGTTGCCGCTGGCGCCGATGCGGTGATCCTCGACCTCGAGGACTCCGTCCCGGCCGCGGACAAGGCTGAGGCGCGCAAGACAGTGCGGGAGACCATCGGGCGCCTGCGGGAGCAGGGAGTGCGCTCCGACATCTGGGTCCGGCCGAACAGCTACGACAGCGTACTATTCGCAGCCTTACCGAGGACTGGTCTGCATCCACCCCTCGCACGTAGCCGTCGCCAACGAGGTGTTCACACCGTCGCCGGAGAGCGTTGACTTCTACCGAAGGATGATCGGCGCGTTCCGCGACGCCGAGGCCAGCGGTAGCGCGGCGGTCGACTTCGAGGGCCAGAACATCGACATCGCGCACGTGAAGACGGCGGAGGGCGTGATCGAGCTGGCGGAGGCAATCGGCCTGTAGCCGTGCTGGTGCCGACGCGGATTTCCACCACTTGAAGGGAAGAACCATGACTTCGAAGTTGCGGACGCCGATCTGCGACCTGCTGGGCATCGATGTGCCGATCATGCAGGCCGGGATGGGCAATGTAGCCTACGGGCGGATCGCGGCTGCCGTGTCCAACGCCGGCGGATTGGGGTCGATCGGGGGCATCGACATCACGCCGGAGGAGGTCGAGGCGGAGATCGAGCTGTTCCGCGAGCTCAGCGACCGTCCGCTGTGCGTCGACCTGGGGTTCCCGGCGAACGCGCCGCAGGGGTTGTCCGATGTGGATGTTCCGGAGCTGCCGGGGCCGCTGCGGCAGCTGAAGTCGGAACTGGACGAGCACGGCGTCGAGGTGGTGCCGACGACAGATCAGGCGATCAGCGTCGCGGACAACAAGAAGAAGCTGGAGATCGCGCTCGACCACGGCGTCGAGGTCATCGCGTGCGCGTTGGGCACCCCGTCCTGGGTGGTGGAGGCGTGCCACGTCAAGGGCGCGAAGGTGATGAGCATCGTGGGCCAGGCGCGTCACGCGCGCAGCGCGATCCGCAACGGCACTGATGTCGTGATCGTGCAGGGCACCGAGGGCGGTGGGCACACCGGTGACGTCGGACTGATCACACTGCTGGCGGAGGTGCTGGAGTTCTCCACCGTGCCGGTCGTCGCGGCGGGTGGGCTGGTGAAGGGCTCCCAGATCGCGGCCTGCCTGACCATGGGCGCGCAGGGCGCGTGGGTCGGGACCCGGTTCCTGGCGAGCCAGGAATCGGGCTCGGAGGACGTGTTCAAGGAGGCCGTGGTCGAGGCCGAGTACGACTCGACGCTGCGGTCGCTGCTGTTCGACGGGCTGCACGTGCGGATGCTGCGCAACCGGTTCACCGAGGTGTGGGAGGGCCACGACGACCAGCTCACCCCGTACCCGGTGCAGCGGGTGCTGACGATGCCGTTCAAGTACGCCGCGATGCGCGCCAACCTGAAGTCGCACATGAGCCTGCCTTCTGGTGCGGGTGCCGGGATGATCAACGACCTGCCCGGCGCCGCCGAGATCCTCCATCGGCTGACCGAGGAAACCGCCGAAGCGCTCCGCACCGCACCCAAGAACGTCGAGTTCGACTGAGGCGCCGAGTTCCTGCAGTCCGTATCGGTGGGATCGAGCGTCGTTGCGGGTATCCCACCGGTGTTGACGCAGGGGTTCGATCGCGCGAACGAGGCGCGGGATCCGGTAGTTCCAGAGCGCACCACGATCCGAAGGGTCCCGCACCGTTGAGTTCCATGATGCACGGGACGGGTCTGGCTGTGCGAGAAACTCCCGTGAAGGCTATTGACAGCATCATATTTTCTGCATGATCCTCTGGCAGGGCCATTTCCCTGCTGTGGAGACCGCGGTCAGATCAGCGGTTGTGGCCTCGGGGAAACGTGCGACGGGCAAACCGCGCTCGCTCCAGCAAAGGCGCCCGCTGGGCCGCAGATGGAGATTCTTTGTGCAGCGATCGAGTTCCTGCGGTCGCGGAGGAGGCACGGCAGTGACAGCTAGCAGCACGGTGCCGAAGTTCGGTTCGCTCTTCGGGGCGGCACGGATGCTGATCGACGGCGAGTGGGTCGAGTCGGCGTCGGGGTCGACGTTCGACGTTGTCGACCCTGGTACGGGTGAAGTGGTCGCCCAGGCTGCCGAGGGGACCGAGGCCGATGTTGACGCGGCGGTGCAGGCTGCTCGTCGGGCCTTCGAGGAGCAGCGTTGGTTGCGGTTGTCCGGTGCGCAGCGCGGCGTGGTGCTGTGGCGGGTTGCCGACCTGATCGAGGCCAACGTCGAGGAGTTGGCGCGATTGGAGAGCCTGGACGTGGGGATGCCGTTGGCGGTGTCCCGAGCGTTCATGGGGGAGGCGGCGAACCAGTTCCGGTACTTCGCGGGGCTGGCGGACAAGATTCACGGGCGCAGCCTGGAGATCGGCCCGGCGGAACGCCGTTTTCACGCCTACACCGCGAAGGAACCGGTCGGTGTGGCGGGCCTGATCGTGGCGTGGAACTCGCCGTTGTTCGGGGCGACGATGAAGCTGGCACCGGCGCTGGCAGCCGGGTGCTCCTGCGTGCTCAAGCCGTCGGAGGAGGCGTCGTTGACGCCGCTGGCGCTGGGGGGCCTGCTGCTGGAGGCTGGTGTCCCGCAAGGTGTCGTCAACGTGGTGACTGGGTTCGGGCCGCAGGTCGGCGCGCCGCTGGTCGCCCACGGATCGGTCGACAAGGTGAGCTTCACCGGTTCGACGCAGGTCGGCAAGCAGATCGTGCGGGCCGCCGCGGGCAACCTGAAGAAGGTGTCGCTGGAGCTGGGCGGCAAGTCAGCGATGATCGTGCTGCCGGATGCGGACCTGTCCCAGGCCGTCGGGGAACTGGCCATGGGGATATTCATGAACTCCGGGCAGATCTGCACATCAGGCTCGCGCCTGCTCGTGCACCGGAACGTCTTCGACGAGGTCGTCGAAGGGGTCGCGGAGTTCGCCAAGGCGCTCAAGGTCGGGTACAGCACCGATCCGGTGGACCTCGGCCCGCTGGTGTCGCAGCGGCAGCTCGACCGGGTCACCGAGTACGTGACGGGCAGCGTCGCGGACGGGGCGCGGGTCGTTTGCGGTGGTTCGCGCATCGGGGACGAGGGGTACTTCTTCGAACCCACCGTCGTGGCCGACGTGGACCCGTCGATGAGCGTCGTTCGCGAGGAGATCTTCGGGCCGGTGCTCGCTGCGATGTCGTTCACTGACGTCGACGAAGCGGTGGCCGCGGCGAACGACACGGAGTACGGCTTGGCCGGCAGCGTCTGGACGCGCGATGTGGCTGCAGCGCATGGCATTGCGCGCCGAATGCGGACTGGCCGCGTCGGCATCAACGCGCACCGTGCCGGTGGTGTTCAGATGCCGGTCGGTGGGTACAAGCAGTCCGGATGGGGGCGGGAGAACGGCACCGAGGCGGTGGAGGAGTACCTGGAGACCAAATCGGTGGTCACCCTGCTGGACCGATGAACCCGGGGTGACCGGGAAGTTCTGGCCGACACCGGCTGTGCACCGAAACGGTCCGGCCGGCGTCGCGCAGGTCCGCGCGGCGCCGGCCGCCGGAG
>NZ_JAQGLA010000115.1 GCF_027853915.1 Saccharopolyspora oryzae | reverse complement strand
ACGGGGCTGTGCTCCGGATGTCAAGCCTGAAACCCCGCAGGGGCGGCCAAAGGCCGGGCTTGACGTCCGGAGCACAGCCCCCACAATCCACCAACCACGGGGATGACCCCCACCAACAACCCAACAACCACAAGCAGCAACCAAAAACCCAAACCGCCACCAAGAAACCCCAAAGCAGCGGCAAAGTTCACCGAGCGACCTTCACCCCAACCCGCTCAACGATCCAGGGCAAAGCGTCGGCAAAACCATCCCGCCACACGTCGAACGTGTGCTCCCCACCGGGAATCACAACGACGGAAGTATCCACCCCAGCCCGCCGAGCCAACCCAGCGAGCCGCTCGACGGCGGCCCGAGGCTCAGGATCCTCCGACCCCACGACGAAGAACCCGTGCAACCCGGCAAACCGCTGATGAGTCAACAACCACTCGGGCTCATGAGCGTTGAACGCCCCCTGAGACCCGTCGAACAGCGACGAAACGGTGGTTCCGGGATCGTTCGTGTCTCCGTCCCGGGGCCCGAGCAACCCGCCGAAGTCGGCGAAGGTCGAGAAGAGGTCCTGGTGGCGCAGGGCGAGCATGATCGCGCAGCTGCCTCCTTCGCTCAGGCCGGCCACCGCCCAGTCCTTGCCCGGGTCCCGGGTCAGGAACTGGGTTCGGATGTAGTTCGGGACGTCTTCGGTGAGGTAGGTTTCCGCGTTTCCGCGCGGGCTGTTGACGCATTCCGTGTCGTCGAAGGTGGAGCCGTTGACGTCCGGCATCACCACGATCGGCGTCTTTCCGCCGTGGGTTGCCGCCCAGCGGTCCGCTGTGCGCTGGGCTTCTCCTCCGTTCAGCCAGTCCTCCGGGCTGCCCGGGGTTCCGTGGAGGAGGACGATCACCGGGAGTTTGGGGCGGGGGCTGGTGAACCACACCGGGGGCAGGTACACCTGGGCCGGTCGGGCTTGGAAGCCGGATTCGCGGGGTGGGATCTGGACGTCGATCACCACGCCCGCGTTGCGCGGGACGGTTTTCGAGTTGAGCATCGCCAGCGAGCCTTCGTCTTCGCTGGCCGCGCCCACCGCTTGGGCGAGCGTCAGGTAGTACCCGAAGTACGCGTTCACCCCGAGCAGGACGTTGACCACGAGCAGGAGCGCGCCGATCGGGATCAGCGCGTACCGCGCCGCCCTCACGCGGAGGCGGTACGCCAGCACCGCCAGCACGACCAGCGTCACCGCCAGCACCGCGGCGCGCACCGGCCACCAGTCGATGAGTGAAAGATCGGCACCGAATTCGGCGATCGACCGCATTCCCGGCAACCTCCCGAAATCCGACCCCGCCCGAAGTGGACGCCACAAAGCGTACCGGGATCCGCCGGACGGGCGCGGGGCGGCGTCGACTTCCGCGCAGAATTCGGAACAACCGCACATGCGGTATGAAATCCAATACGTGGAACGGCTTTTCGAATCACGGGCATAATCGTCTTCGTGCGCGTGGCATTCACAGGCGTGATCGGTCCGGGTCCTCAGCTGCCCGCTTCCGTCACCGAACAGGCAGGCGGGCGCAGCCCCCTGGAGTCCGTGGTGTTGGTGGCCGCCCTGGCCGTCCTCACCGTCCTCGCGATCGTGGTCGTGAAACGGCGGCGGATGCGCAAGATCGCCATCGCGGTGCCGGTCCTGCTGGCGCTGCTGACGGTCGCCGCAGGGGTCAACAGCTACGTCGGATACGTCCGTTCCTTGGACGATTTCGGGCGGTTGCTGCTCCTGGCGAGCGGCGGCAACTCGGATTCCGAGCCGTCGACGCCGATCCCGCCCACCGTCCCCGGCGGCGTCCGCGTGGCCGACGTCTCACTCCCCGACCCCGGTCTGGGCATCCCCACCGGCCGCACCCGGGTGCTGCTCCCGCCCGGCTACGACGACCCGGCGCACGCCCGCGATCGCTACCCCGTGGTTTACCTGGTCCACGGCTACCCCAGCGGCGGCCCGGACGACTGGCTGGGTCCCGGCGGCGCGATCCAAACGCTGCAAGCGCTCTCCGACACGCGCACCACGCCCCCGATGATCATCGTCGCGGTCGACGCCACCGCGGGCACCGGCACCGACTGGGAGTGCCTGAACGTCCCCGGCGGCCCACAGCTGGAGACGTACTTGACCAGCACCGTGCCGCGCGAGGTGGACGCCCGGTTCCGCACCTTGCCCGATCGCGGCGACCGGGCGATCGGCGGCATGAGCGGTGGCGCGTTCTGCGCGCTGAACCTGGGCCTGCGCAACCAGGGCACCTACTCGGCCGTCCTGGCCAGCGAACCGTACGACGACCCGGGCACCGACCTGCTCGCCGGGCACCCGGACCTGCAGCGCGCCAACTCCCCGCACGAGTACCTGCCCACCTTGCAGGTACCGCAGCCGTTCGCGGTGATGCTGCACGCCGGTGTCGTCGCGCACAGCGACGTCGACCTGTCGTACCGGCTGGCCGACCAGCTCGCCGCCCGCGGCGTCGACGTCGCGGTCCGCGCTGAACCGGGCGAATGGCACACCTGGCGCACGGCCCGCATCGGGCTGCCCTACCTGCTGACCTTCGCCGCCCAGCACTTCACCGGCGACCAGCCACCGAAGCAGCGCTGACCGTCGGTCCTGTCGTCTACCCTCTCAGACCCCGAGACCTGGGAGGGCAGATGAGCACGCTCGACGACTTCCGGCGCATGGTGCTGGCCATGCCCGACGTCACCGAAGGAACCCACTTCCGGATGCCCGCGTTCGCCGTCCGCGGCAAGAACTTCGCCTCCATCGACAAGACCGGCCACGCGATGCTCTCCCTCGGCGAGGACGACGTGGCGGGCGCGGTCGGCGAAGGCGTCGAGCCGGTGCGGCGGTCCGACAAGCCGATCGGCATCCGCATCGACCTCGCCCTGGTGTCCCCCGAGCGACTCGCCGAGCTGGTCGAGCTCGCCTGGCAGCACCGCTGCCGTTGACTCACCCGCGCGGCTTGACCAGCGGGAACGCCAAGGTCTCGCGGATCGATCCGCCGGTGAGCAGCATGACCAGCCGGTCCAGCCCCAACCCCAACCCGCCCGTCGGCGGCATCCCGTAGGCCAGCGCGGCGAGGAAGTCCTCGTCGAGCTCCATCGCCTCCGGGTCGCCACCGGAGGCCAGCAGGGACTGCTCGGTGAGCCGGCGGCGCTGCTCGACGGGGTCGACGAGCTCGGAGTAGCCGGTGCCCAATTCGGTGCCGAACGCGACCAGGTCCCAGCGTTCGGCGAGCCTGGGATCGTCCCGGTGCGGTCGGGTCAGCGGCGAGACCTCGGCGGGGAAGTCCGAGTAGAAGGTCGGCGTCGTCGTGCGCGCCTCCACGAGGCGCTCGTACATCTCCAGCAGCACCGCCCCGCGGCTCCAGTGCTGCTGGTAGGGCACGGATGCGGCGTCGCAGAGCTGCCGCAGGCGCGGCAAGTCCGTGTCGACCGTGACCTCCTCCCCCAAGGCCTGCGACACCGCGTCGTTGACCGTCACCACCGGCCAGTCACCGCTCAGGTCGCACCCGCCGGCTTCAGGCGCCCCGTTCGCGGCGATCGCAGCCGCCTGCACCAGGTTCTGGCACAGCTCCCGGATCGTCGTGTAGTCGCCGTAGGCCTGGTACGCCTCGAGCATGGTGAATTCCGGGTTGTGCTTGTGCGATACGCCCTCGTTCCGGAAATTGCGGCCGATCTCGAACAGCCGCTCCACACCGCCCACGCACAGCCGCTTCAGGTACAGCTCCGGGGCGATCCGCAGGTACAGGCGCATGTCGTAGGCGTTGATGTGCGTGGTGAACGGCCGGGCGTTGGCTCCGCCGTGCACCGGCTGCAGGATCGGCGTCTCCACCTCGAGGAAGTCCTCGTCCAGCAGCGTTTGCCGCACCGCCTGCACCGCCTTGCTGCGGGCCCGCAAGGCGGCTCGGGCTTCCGGGCGGACGATCAGGTCGACGTGGCGCTGCCGGACCCGGGCCTCGGGGTCGACGAGTCCGCGCCGCTTGTCGGGCAGCGGGTGCAGGCACTTCGCGGCCAGCTGCCAGTCGGTGGCCAGGATCGAGATCTCCCCCTTGCGGGAGGTGGCGATCTCGCCGGTCACCGACACCTGGTCACCGATGTCCACCTGCTGCCGCCAGCTCCGCTGCAGCTCCGCGCCGGACTGCTCGGCGGTGAGCATCACCTGCAGGTCACCGGAGAAGTCGCGCAACGTCGCGAAGCACACGCCGCCGTGGTCGCGCACCAGCACCACGCGCCCGGCCACCGACGTGCTCTCGCCGGTCCGCGAATCCGGCAGCAGCCCCCGGTGGCGCTCGACGACGTCCTGGCAGCGTTCCGCCCGCGCCACCGCGACCGGGTAGGGATCGACACCGGCGTCGCGCAGGGCCACCAGCTTGTCCTGCCTGACCTGCTGCTGCTCCTCGGTGTGCTCCCGCTCGGCAGGTTCGGCGCCCGGGACGGGCAGCGGCACCGAGGAGTCCGATGTGGACGTCTGCCGGGGCGCCGGGAGGAATCCCTCTGCCGCGGCCGATGCGATGCCCACGCGCGCCAGGTCACGGCGCTCGGCGAACGCGACGTAGCGCGGGAACCAGTGCGGCCGGTACTTGACGTTGGACCGGTACAGCGATTCGAGCTGCCACCACCGGGAGAAGAACAGCAGCAAGCCCCGCCAGGCCCGCAGCACCGGCCCGGCACCGATCCGCGCGCCCTCCTCGAACGCGGCGCGGAACATCGCGAAGTTCAGCGAGATCCGCTCCACGCCGAGCCG
Source organism: Saccharopolyspora oryzae (assembly GCF_027853915.1). Lineage (GTDB taxonomy): Bacteria > Actinomycetota > Actinomycetes > Mycobacteriales > Pseudonocardiaceae > Saccharopolyspora > Saccharopolyspora oryzae. The sequence goes on along the minus strand of NZ_JAQGLA010000115.1, from coordinate 13,418 downwards.
CGGCGCGGCCTGCACCAGCGCGTTGACCATGAACTCGACCACACCGTTGTCCGCGTCGCGGTCGCGCCGCATGAGGTCCAGCGACAGCCCGCCGCGCCCCCACGGCACCAGCGACAGCAGCGCGACCGTCTCGCCGTCGTCGGTCACCGCTTCGACGAGCACGCACTCCCCGTCCTGCGGGTCGCCGAGCCGTCCGAGCGCCATGGAGAAGCCGCGCTCGGTGTCGGTGTCGCGCCAGGCCTCGGCCAGCCGCGCGACCTCGGCCATCTCCGGCTCGGGCACCTCGCGGTGCCGCCGCACGCGGGCGGTGTGCCCGGCGCGGTGCACCCGGTTCACCGCCTGCCGCACCGGCCGCATGTCCCGGCCGTCGAGGTCGAACTCGCCGGTGTGCAGGATCGCTTCGTCGCCGAGCTGCAGGACCTTCATGCCGGCCCGGGAGTAGGCGGTCGCGCCCGCTTCGCTGACACCCATCACGGCCGGGGTCCAGGTGTACTCCCGGCACATCGCGAGCCACTTGTCGATCACCGGCGGCCACGCCTCCGGGTCGCCCAGCGGGTCGCCGCTGGCCAGGCAGACCCCGGCCACCACCCGGTAGGTGATCGCGGACTTGCGGCTGTCGGAGAACAGCACCGCCTTGTCGCGGCGCGTCGCGAAGTAGCCCAGGGAGTCCTGTTCGCCGTGCTCGGCGAGCAGGAGCCGGATCTGCTGCTCCTCCTCCGGGTGCAGGGCGGCGGCCAGCCGTTGTGCGCGCAGCAGCAGGTACAGCGAGGCGAACAGGGCGGTCATGCCGAACAGGCCGAGGACCAGGTTGACCCAGCCCGGCGCGTGTCCGACTCGCGTGACGTCGAAGTCGACGGCACCGCCGAGCACCCGCTCCACGGTCCACGTGAACCGCGACCAGGTGTCGTGCAGCGATCCGTGGAACGCCGAAACGAGCGCGAAGCCCAAGCCCACGAACGCGGAGACGAGCACTCCGAACACCGCTGCGGCGAGGTAGCCGCTGCCGTGCTGGGAGCGGCCGTAGAACTCGTCGCGGGCCCACCACAGGCAGCCGAAGGCCAGCGCCGAGATGCCGATGTTGGCGATGAACACCCAGGCGAAGGCGACCGCCAGCTGGTAGCGGGTGCCCAGCTCGCCCAGCTCGGCGATCCACTGGGCCTGGAAGTGGTCGCCCAGCATCACCAGCACCACGACGTCGCCGATCAGCTGCAGCACCAGGATGCCGAGCAGGATCCACAGCGCGAACCGCTTGCGCCGCTTGAGCGCCCCGGCGAGGATCGCGATGAAGGCGCCGTAAGCGAGGTTCGGCGGCGCCGGGAAGAGCACGTTGTCGACGAATCTGCGCACCGGCTGCACGTTGCCGAACAGCGCCAGCCCGACCGCTGAGCCGACGCACAGCAGTGCGATGACGAACAGCGCGCCTGCGGTGGTGCTCGGGATCCGACTGCGCCAGCGATGGGCACCGGTCGCCGTCTGCTCGACCACGTGTTCCCTCCGGCCTCGAATGGTTCGCTTCCGCCGGTCCCAATCTACGGCCGCGAACCGGCGCCGTGTCGGCACCCCGGATTCGAGTGGCGAGAATTTCCTTGATCTTGTGCCCATTTCGGCGATGTCCGCCCACAGAGGACGAACAGACCGATTCGGAACCCGGGGTCAACTCCCGACATCGGCGAGGAGCACCGCCAGCTGCTCCGGCCGGTTCGCACCGCTGTGCGCCAGCACCACACCGGACCCGTCGGTGACCACGGCGTAGGGCGGGCCGGGAACCCCGTTGGCCTCGAAGACGTCCGGGCCGGTCACCACCGGCAGGTCGATGCACTGCTCGGCCAGGTAATCCCGGACCTCACCAGCCTCGCTGGAGCTCACCAGCACCACCGGCAGCAGATCGGCCGCCGCGCGGAAATCGGGCAGAACCGACCTGCAGGCGCCGCACAGCGGCGAGATGTAGGCGAACAGGACGCGATCTCCACCACCGGCGAAGTCCGACACCTCGGCACCGATCTCGAACCTCCGGCCCACCACCGGGCCGGGCGGCAACGCGTCCCGGCGCGAAATCAGCCAGGCCACCGCGAACACCGCCCCGACCAGCAACGCGGCAACCGGCAGCTGCACCACCTCGAACGGCGTGCCCGCACCGAATCCGGCCAGCACCGCCAGCACCAGCAGCAAAGCCGTGCGGGTCAGCGACGCCGCACCGACCCGTTCCACGGCCTGCAAACAGCCGCAGGGCACCCTCATCCCGCGGCGCAGGACGCTGCCCATGCCGATCAGGAACGCGCTGAACAACGCCACCGCGAGCACCGACCCCCACACCCGTGCGGGAGGTACCACGAGCAACACCGCGCTCAGCAGTTCCGCCGTGACGACGATCCGAGCCACCGCGGGGACCATCCGGTCGGGAACGATCTGGTAGCCGAGGACAGCACGGGCGAACCGCCCGAAATCGCGCAGCTTGCCGACCGCGGCGAAGGCGAGCACCCCGGCCACCGCCAGAGCTGCCGCGGCGGACCAGCCCATCACGCCGAACTCGGCTCTCTGTACGCGGCGGCCTGCAACTCGTAGAGCTGGGCGTAGCAGCCCCCGGCGAGGAGCAGTTCGGCGTGGGCTCCCTGCTCGACGACCCGTCCGCGATCCAGCACGTAGATCCGGTCGGCGTAGCGGACGCTGGAGAGCCGGTGCGAGATCAGCACCACGGTCCGGCCTTCGGCGTGCTGCCGGATCCGCTCGAACAGCGAGTGCTCGGCCCGCGGGTCCAGCGCCGAGGTCGGCTCGTCGAAGATCATCACGTCCGCGTCCCGGTAGAAGGCGCGGGCGATCGCGATGCGCTGCCACTGGCCGCCGGACAGGTCGTGCCCGCCGCGGAACCTGCGGTCCAGCAGCGTTTCGTAGCCGTCGCCGAGCCGGTCGAGCACCGCATCGGCGCCGGCGGTGCGCGCTGCCTCGTCCAGCCGCTCGTCGTCGCGCGGCCTGCCCATCGTGATGTTCTGGGCGGCGGTCAGCGGCCAGCGCGTGTGGTCCTGGGCGATCACCGAGATGCGTTCGCGCAGCGCATCGCCGGAGACCTCGGCGAGGTCGACGCCGTCCCACCGGACCGCGCCGGAGTCCGGCGCGTACAGCCCGGCCAGCAGCTTGGCCAGCGTCGTCTTGCCCGACCCGTTCTCCCCCACGAGCGCCACGACCTCACCGCGCTCGACCGCCACGCTCACCCCGTCCAGCGCGGGCGTGTCCGCTCCTGGATACGTGAAGCGGACCGCGTCGGCCTCGATCCGACGGAACGGCTCGAGCTTCGCCGTGCGCTCGGGTGGCACGAACTTCTCGGCCAGTGCGCAGAACTCCAGGTAGTCCCCGAAGTACAGCCCTGCCTCGTAGAGCTTGTTCACCGACTGCACCAAGCTGGTCAGGGACGACTGGCTCGCCCGGATGGTCAGCACGGCGGTGCCCACCACCGCCAGCGGCACGAATCCGAATGCGAGCATCAGGCCGAGCGTCCCGTACACCGCGCCGAGCGCGATGCCGCCGAGCAGGTCGCCGGTCATGCGCGTGGTCGCCCGCTGCCAGGCGACGTCGAGCTCCACGCGCTGCTCGTACTCGGCGATGCGGTCGTACTCGCCGAGCAGGAAGCGGCGCAGCGTGAAGGCCCGCACCTCCGCGGCCGGCGGTCGCTCGGCCATCAGGTCGGAGAGCAGGAACTTCCGCCGCCGCGCGGTGGAGATCCGGCGGAAAGCCGCATAGCGCATCCGCGCCGACCGCAGCGCCGCCCAGCCGTCCGGCACCGCCGTCACCAGCAGCAACGGCATCAGCGCCGGGTGCAGGATGCCCAGGGTCACCGCCGCCGAGAGCACCCCGATCACGCCGGTGAGCACGTTGACCGTCATCTCCACGACGGTCGCCGAGTCGGGCACGCCGTTGTCGCGCGCCCGCTGCATCGAGTTGTGGAACTCCTCGTCGTCGAACGCGGAGAGCTCGACCCGGGTGGTCAGCCGGAACAACCGGGTCTCGGCCAGTCGCTCGACCTGCGGCTTCAACCGCTCCTGCGCCCACGCGGCAACCGCCATCATCCCCGCGCGCAGCCCCGCGGCCGCGGCCACCAGCAGCAGTGCGGGGATCGCCGCGCGGACCCGGTCCGCGGTCGCGCCTGCCGCGAACAGCGATTCCAGCACGTCGTTGGTGGCGAGGAGACCGAAAGCGGTGAACAAGCCCGCCAGCACGTTGAGGCCCAGCGTGGCCGCGGTGTCGGCGCGGCTGGCCTGCCAGGCGACCCGGATCGCGTCGCCGACCAGCCCCGGCAGGCGCCGCGCGATGGCACCCAACCCCGCGGACAGCAGCTCCGCGTCGTGCGCCTGCCAGTACGGCGCGACGAGATCGGCCGGTTCGGCCACGACGCGATTCCGCCGCCTCAGCATGCGCGATGTCCGATTCCCGGTTTCCTTGCCGGACAACGACTTGTCCCCATCACGTCCGGAAAGCTAGTCCACGCAAAGGGCGCCCGGTAAGCGTTGTCCCTCGTTTGGCTCTAGGTATGCGAACCCGGATGTGCCAACAATCTCAGGGGTCGCCCCGGGGAGAGCGTCGCGCTGTGGGGAGCGCGTCCACCCGAATTCGTTGGTGCACTGCGAAATCCGAAGTGCACCTCGGCGACCAACACAACGTTCCGCCAGACCGGCGGACGAGAGAGGAGCTATCATGCCGACGCAGCTTCTGGAGCCCCGCGACGCGGGAACCGTTGCCATCGAAGAGGTTTCGGTCGAGTTCGAGGTCGACTTCAAAGAGGTCCTGCACGGTCCGCAGGCGTGCGTGAACACCTGCAAGCGGACGGTGTGCAGCAGCTTCCCGTGCTGTCCGTCCATCGTCTGACGAGTTTTCGCCACGGCGGCGGGGAAATCCGCATCGGACTTCCCCGCCGCTCCTTCACCTCGCGACCGGGGAGCGACTGGATGAACAGCACGACGACCGATCTGCCCGACCAGCTGGCGCGAGCCGCGGCGTCCGCGGGCCTGGAGGTGGCGGTCGACGACACCTGGGTGAGCGTGCGCAACCCCGGTGGTGCGGTGCCCGACCAGGGCTGGAAGCTGCACATCTCGGCACGTCCGGGCACCCTCGGGCAGACCGTCGACATCGCCCTGCCGCTGCTGCTGTCCCACGACTGCGACTTCAAGGTCGCGCGCTCCCCCGAGGTCCTGCGGGAGCTCAACTCCGGCGACGTCGATCCGGCCACCGTCGGCAAGGCGATGACCGTCTACCCGCCGCAGGACGACGTGGTGCGGCTGGGCGGTCTGCTGGCCGAGGCGCTGGTCGGGATGACGGGTCCCCGGATCACCAGCGACCGCCGCATCCGCCCGGATTCCCCGGTGTACTACCGGTATGCGCCGTTCCGCGCCCAGTACCGGGTGGACGACAACGGCGACTTCGAACTCGTCGTGATCGGACCCGACGGCAGTGCGCATCCGGGCGCTGCCGGACCGGAGTTCAGCTGCCCGCCGTGGGCCAGCGACCCGTTCCGCGCCGACGCGTACGGCGCCGAGCCGCGCGCGACGGTGCTCGGCGGCCGCTACCGGCTGACGTCCGGGGTCATGCGCGGACCTCGCGGCAACGTCTACCGCGCCACCACGCCGGACGGGCAGCAAGTGGTGGTCAAGGAAGCCCGCGCCCACGTCGGGGAGAACGTCAACGGCATCGATCTGCGGACGCAGATGCGCAACGAGCGGCGGGTGCTGCAGGCCCTGGACGGGGTGGACGGGGTACCGCGCCTGCTCGACCACTTCCGGCACGGCGAGGACGAGTACCTGGTGACCACCGACGCCGGTACCCGCGATCTCAACCGGCACGTCGGCGAGCAGACCAGGTTCTTCGACGACCCCACCACTCCCGAGCAGGACCTGGGCAGGCTGGCCGCGCAGCTGGCCGACGTCCTCGCGGCGGTGCACGAGCGCGGCGTCGTGGTGCGCGACCTCTCCCCGAAGAACGTGGTCGTCGACGAGGGCCGCTGCACGCTCATCGATTTCGGCAACAGCCACTTCGACGGCTTCCAGCTGCACGGGTGGACGCGCGGCTACAGCGTGCCCGACCAGTACACCGATCGCCCGGCCGAACCCAGCGATGACTACTTCTCCCTGGGCGCGACGCTGTTCTTCGCCGCCACCGGGATCAACCCGATCGACATCGACCCCGACCCGGTGCGCAACCTGGAGCGCACCCTGCTGTGCCTGGAACGGCTCTACCCGGACGCGACCGGTGTGCGCGCGCTGATCCCGGGTCTGCTCAGCCTGGACCCGGCGGAGCGCACCGCGGCTTTCGCGGACCTCCGCGATCACCGCGCCACCCGTCGCGGGCACCGGCCCAAGTCGCCCGAACTCACCTCCGATCTGCTGGAATCCGTGCTGGCGCACACGATCGGCGGCTGCGTGGCCGCCGCGCACGAGATGGCGTCGGAGTCGGTCGAGCGCGGCACTTCGGAACCGCCCAAGACCAACGTCTACAGCGGATCGGCCGGACTCGGCTTGGAGCTGCTGCACCACCCCGAGGGCGTCGACGCCGGGATCGAGCTGGCCCGCTGGACGATCGCGGCGACCCCACCGGCCCGGCTGCCCGCCTCGTTGTACTTCGGACGGACCGGGACCGAGATCTTCCTCGCCGCGGCTCGCCGGACCGCACCGGACCTGCCGGTGTCCGAACCGATCGGGCTCGGCGACGACGAACGCGCCGATTGCATGCACGGCGTGGCCGGTATCGGTGCGGGACACCTGGTGCTGCACGGCCTGGATCCGGACGGCGGGCACCTGGCGATCGCCGACGAGTGCGCGCGCCGGCTGCTCTCCGGCCAGACCCGGGACACCGAGGACTCGGTGCCCGCCGATCCCGAGACCGGGGTGGCGCTGGAGGCCGGTTTCGCGCACGGCAGCGCGGGAATCGCGCACTTCCTGCTGTCCTACCACCAGCGCACCGGTGATCGGGCGGCGGAGGAGTCCGCCGCGAAGCGGTTCGAAGTGCTCGCCGACGAAGCGGCGGAGCTCGTCCGGATCATGCGAGGACGTCCCGCGCGGCCGATGGCGGCTTCCTGGTGCCAAGGCATGTCGGGCATCTCGTCGGCGCTGCTCGCCGCAGCTCAGCACTGGGACGACGACCGCTACCTCGCGCTGGCCAAGGACGGCGCACGTGCTTGCCTCGGCCTGGCCGCGCAGTCGTGGGTGGTCTCGCAGTGCTGCGGCCTGGCGGGCATGGGCGAGGCGCTCGTCGACCTGGCCATCGCCACCGGGGACGAGGAGTTCTGGCGGGGTGCGGAGGAGATCGCCGTCCACGTCCTCGCCCGCAGCGGCGGTGAGTACTCGGCGCCGGTCTTCCCCGACAACTCGCTGAAGGACTCCAGCGCCCCGTGGTCCACCGGAACCTCCGGAGTCCTGTCCTTCCTCCGCCGCCTGCACCAGCGCGACGGCGCCCGCCTCTGGACTCCGGACTGGACCCCGCCGGTCTAAACGGGCAGCTCGGCGGTGAGGCGGATGTCCCGGGAGGATTCACCGACCAGCACAGCGACACGTCCCGGTGCGATTCGCCAGGACTTCGACGTTTCGTCCCAGTAGGACAGGTCCCGTTCGGTGAGCTCGAAGGTGACCTCCGCCGTTTCACCCGGTTCCAGAGCGATCTTGCGAAACCCCTTGAGCTGCTTGGGAGGCTGGCGGACCTCCGCGCTCGGCGACGGCAGGCCGAGGTAGAGCTGCGGCACCGCGAACCCCCGGCGGTCTCCCGCGTTGGTGACCGACGCGGTCGCGGTCATGCCGTCCACGCGCAGGTCCGCGTACTCGAACTCGGTGTAGGAGAGTCCGTGTCCGAAGGGGAACGCGGGCTCGATCCCCGCCCCGTCGTAGTGCCGGTACCCGACGAAGACGCCTTCCGAGTAGTGCACCCGCTCGGCGATTCCCGGGTAGCGCTTCGGGTCGCCGGCCGTCGGGAGGTCGGATTCGCGCGCGGGGAACGTCACCGGGAGCCGACCACCCGGGTCGACGTCGCCGAACAGCACGCGGGCGAGCGCGGTACCGGCGTTCGCACCCGGGTACCACGCTTCCAGCAGTGCTCGTACGCGGTGGCGCCACGGGGTCAGCACCGGTCCCCCGGTCTCCAGCACCACGACCGCGTTGGGGTTCGCCGCCACCACCGCTTCGACCACCGCGTCCTGGTCGACCAGCGGATTGCCCGCGGCGGGCGGCGGGAACGACACCAGACCCGCGTCGACGTCCAAACCCGGCTTGTCCACGAACTCCGACTGGAGGTCGGCGGCGAAGATGATCGCCACGTCCGCGTCGCGCGCCGCCGCAGCAGCCGCTCGCGGGTCGCCGCCCGGGTGGTAGCTGACGGTGATCTCCGCGCCCGCCCGCCGCTCGATGCCCTGGCGCGGTGTGACGACCTCGAACGGGGTGACCGACGAAGAACCGCCGCCCTGCACGAACCGGTTCGCCGCCTCGCCGATGACCGCGATCCGCCCGCCCCGCAGGGCGTTCTCGTCCAGCGGCAGCACACCGTCGTTGACCAGCAGCGTCGTCCCGTGCTCGGCCACCTCGCCGGCCAGCTCCAGGTGCGCCTCCCGGTCGATCGAGGAATCGTCCGGCGGGAACGGCGGGCGGTCGAACAGGCCGTGGGCGAACATCGTCCGCAGGATGCGGTGCGCGTGGTCGTCGACGTCGGCGGTGCTGGCCCGGCCCGCCGCGAGGGCCGCCGAGATGGCGGGTGGCGAGTACACCAGGGCGGGCCAGGGCTCGAAGTCCAGGCCGTTGCTCAGCGAGTTCCCGGTGTTCCTGGTGGCCCCGTAGTCGGCGATGGTGTACCCGGCGAAGCCCCACTCGCCCTTGAGCAGGTCGTTGAGCAGCCACTGGTTCTCGCACGCGTACTGGCCGTTGAGCCGGTTGTAGGAGCCCATCACCGCGCCGACCCCGGCCTCGCGCACCGCGGCTTCGAACGGCGGCAGGTGGATCTCCCGCAAGGTCCGCTCGTCGACGATCGCGTCGTAGGTCATCCGCGAACCGACCGCGCCGAGCACTCCTTCCTGGTTGTACGCCGCGAAGTGCTTCACGCAGACGATCAGGCCTTCGCGGTGCGCTCCGCCGATCCAGGACACCGCGAGCCTGCTGGTCAGGTGCGGGTCCTCACCGAACCCCTCGAAGGTGCGGCCGGACAACGGGGTCCGGACGATGTCCGCGGTCGGTCCGAAGACCACGTCGTTGCCCTTGAGCTTGATCTCGTTGGCGACCGCGGCGCCGTAGCGGGACGCCAGGTCGCGGTCGAAACCCGCGGCCAGGGCGATGGTCGCGGGCATGGCGGTGCCGTTGCCCTGCCGAGCTCCGATCGGACCATCGCCGTAGTGCACCGGTGGCACGTCGAGCCGCTCGACGCCGTTCCCGGTTCCGGTGTGGCCGCCCGGCATTCCGGCCGGTCCCACCAGGTCGTCGCCACCGAGCAGGGAGATCTTCTCCGGCAGGGTCAGCTCGCGCAGCAGCAGCGAGGCCCGTTCGTCCGGCGGCAGGCCGGGAGCGCACCACGGGTGGTCGCCGCAACGAGCGGGCGCGGCCGCCGCAGGCCGCCCGGAGGCCAGGACCAGGGCCGATACCGACAGGAACGTTCGACGGCTGAACACCACGACCGGGCTCCTCTCGCGCAGATTCGCCCAAGTCTGGGTGGACGGAGCACTCCGGTCATCGCCCAGATGCACGCATTCCGCCGCACACCCGAATCGGGTCCACTGAGGACGGTCAAGGGCGCCCGCCGGCGAATCGACGGCCAGCAGGCGCCCCGTGCTCTCAACCGCCGGTGGCGTCGAGGCGCTGCCGGCGGTGGGCCGCCATGCGGACCGGAGCGTTGGGCACGCCGTAGCCCGCGTAGCCCCCGATGCGCTGGACGAGCTCGAAGAAGATGCGCGAGCCCAACATCTCGGTGCACACGTGCAGGTACTCGCCGTGCTCGTCTCGGTCGTAGAGCACCGAGTTCGCGCGCAGCTGCGCCAGCAGTTCCGGTCCCAGGTCCAGCCGGGCGTCGAGGTCGTCGTAGTAGTTGTCCGGGATTCGCAGGACCGGCGCTCCCCGCTCCCGCAGTGCGCGCGCAGCGGCCAGCACGTCGTCGCAAGCGAACGCGATGTGCTGCGGATCGCGCACCGCCGGGGCCCACTCACCGCGGCGCACCAGCGTGCCGGTCAGCGCGATGCGCACCGCTCCGGTCGGGTCGACGACTCCTCGCGTGCGCACCATGCCGAACGGTGCCGCGTACTCCGCGATCGGTTCCGGTTGCAGCCCGACCACCGAGCGGTAGAACAGCGCGGCCTCGTCGAAGTGGTCGAACGGCTGGGTCAGCGCGACGTGGTCGATGCCGGTGATGCCCAGTCCCGGCACCGCGGACGTGCCGGCCCCGGGGAAGTCCGCGAGCCAGCTGTCGGACCCGGCGCCGCAGAAGAACACCTCGGTGCCGTCCGGCGCCGCCACGGACGCCAGGTTCGCCTCCTCCGGCCCGCGCGTGCGCGGCAGGATCGGCGCGTGCATGGCATCCGCCCGCAGCGCGGAACTGCTCGGGTCGGCGCTCTCCACCGCCAACGCACCGATCATCGCCGAGTCCGGCGTTTCCGACTTCGCGTTCAGCAGCACCCGCGCGCCGCCCTGCTCCCACAGCTGGACCGGTTTGCTGCCGTGCTCACCGGTGCGCTCGAAGCCGAGCGCGGCGAGGGTTCCGGCGAGCTGCGCACCGGACACCTCGTCCACGGCCAGTTCCGCGAAGGCGTGACCGGTCAGTTCCGGTGCCGGTGCGGCCACCGGCAACCCCACCTGCTCCTCCAGCAGGCGCAGCGATCGCATCGCGTCCAGCGCAGCGGGTTTCGGGTCGGCCTGGCGGAAGACGTCGTTGAAGACCTCCAGCGAGAGCGGTCCGCGGTAGCCGGTGGACAGCACGTTGCCCACGAAAGAGGGCAGGTCGAAGGAGCCCTGGCCCGGGAACAGCCGGTGGTGCCGGCTCCACTGCAGCACGTCCATGTCCAGCCGCGGCGCGTCGGCCAGCTGCAGGAAGAACAGCTTCTCCCCGGGAATCGTGCGGATCAGCGCCGGGTCGCTGCCCCGCGAGAGCACGTGGAAGCTGTCCAGGCACACACCCAGCGCCGGGTGGTCGGCGCGGCGCACGATGCGCCACGAGTGCTCGTAGGTGTTGACGAACCGGCCCCACGCCAGCGCTTCGTAAGCCACGCGCATGCTGCGGGCGGCGGCGCGTTCCGCGAGCAGGCGCAGTTGCCCGGCGGCCAGCTCGTCGTCGTCCACCGCGTCCGGGGAGACCGTCGAGCACACCAGGACCAGGTCGACGCCCAGCTGTTCCATCACGTCGAACTTGCGCTCGGCGCGCCGCAGGTTGGCCTGCAGCACGTCCGGCGGAACCGCTTCGAAATCGCGGAACGGCTGGTAGAGGTCGATGGTCAGCCCGAGGTCCGCGCAGCGCTGCCGGATCTCGGCGGGCGACGCGGCGGAGGCGATGAGGTCGTTCTCGAAGATCTCCACCCCGTCGAACCCCGCGGCAGCGGCGGCGGCCAGCTTGTCCTCCAGGGTTCCGGACAGGCAGACGGTGGCGATCACCCGGCGGGGTTCAACTGCGGACATGCACGCCTCCGGCGAGTTCGGTGAAGTGGTTCAGCATCCGGTCGGCGTCCGGCTCCACACCGGTGAACAGCCGGAACGAATCGACGGCCTGGAACACGGCCATGCCGCCACCGTCGAGGACCCGGCAACCCCGGGCCCGCGCCGCGACGACCAGTTCGGTCTCCAACGGCCGGTAGACCACGTCGGCGACCCACAGCTCGGGCCGCAGCAGCTCGGCGGGCACCGGCGATCCGGGGTGCGCGGCCATGCCCGTCGGCGTCGCGTGCACGAAGCCGTCCGCCCACGCCAAGGACTCGGCGACGACCTCGAGGCTAGCGGCTTCGGCGCGGTCGGCGCCGAAGCGCTCCCGCAGCGACGCGGCCAGCGACTCCGCGCGGCCCGGGTCGGCGTCGAGCACTCGCAGCACCCCGGTGCCCAACGTCAGCAGCGCGTGCGCGACGGCCGATCCGGCTCCGCCCGCACCGAGCAGGACCACGCGGTCCACCGGGGCGTCCGGCAGACCCCGGCTGAAGTTCCGGGCGAAACCGGACCAGTCGGTGTTGTGCCCGATCGCGCGGCCCTCGGTGAACACCACCGTGTTGACCGCGCCGAGCGCGACGGCGTCCGGCGAGAGCTCGTCGAGGTGCTCGATGACCAGCTGCTTGCACGGGTGCGTGATGTTCAGTCCGTCGTACCCGGCGGTGCGGGCGGCGGCGAGCAGCTCGCCGATGTCCTCGGCCGGCCTGCCCAGCACGTCCAGGTCCCACCTGCGGTAGAGGTACCGGATGCCGAGCTCGTCGGCCTCGTGCTCGTGCAGCGGAGGGCTCAGCGATGGGCCGATGCCAGATCCGACGAGCCCGATGAGGTAGCTGTCCTGCGTGCGCACATCCCCGCCTCGATTTAATGAACGAACCAGCTAGTTAATAGTAGGGCGGAAGCCCGGATCTAGGAAGGGGCGCTGCACTACAGTGAACGCGAGTACCGATCCACCAGGGGAGCGCCGTGGCAGCACCAACGTCCGACACCGGTGACGTCCGGCAGCGCGACGCCGAGCGGACGCGCGCGGAGATCCTCGAGGTCGCCACCCTGGAATTCGCCGACAAGGGCTACGCGGGCGCCCGGGTCGACGAGATCGCCGCGCGCACCAGCACCACCAAGCGGATGATCTACTACTACTTCGGCGGCAAGGAGCAGCTCTACCTGGCCGCGCTGGAGAACGCCTACTCGGTGATCCGCGGCATCGAGAGCGAGGTCGACGTCGAGAGCTCGGACCCCGTCGAGGCGATCCGCCGGCTGGCCGAGCTGACCTTCGACCACCACGAGTCGCACCCGGACTTCCTCCGCCTGGTCAGCATCGAGAACATCCACCGCGCCGAGCACCTGACCAAGTCCGACCTGCTCCCCCGGCTGGCCGACCCGGCAGTGGGCGTGCTCGGCGGGATCCTGGAGCGCGGCCGGGCCGCCGGGGTGTTCCGCGACGACGTCGACGCGCTGGACGTGCACATGGTGATCAGCTCGTTCTGCGTCTTCCGCACCGCGAACCGCTACACGTTCCAGGCGATCTTCCAGCGCGACATGCTCGACCCGGCGCGCCGGGACCACTACCGCACCATGCTCGGCGACCTGGTCATCGACTTCCTCACCGCCCGCTGACCCGACGCGGGCGCGCAGCGCCGCTCGACCCCACCCCACCGCGCCCCGCCGGAGATCCGGTCGAAGTCGTTCCGAAAGACGGCCTTGACAGGTGACCGAGCACACTTCACTCTTTGGAACTAACTAGATGGTTCATAAGTCGCCGGTCTGAGCAACGGTGCACGGACTCCTGGAGTT
>NZ_JAQGLA010000114.1 GCF_027853915.1 Saccharopolyspora oryzae | reverse complement strand
AACCGGTTCTGGCCGGTGCTGCACGACTCCGGGTTCACCCCGCGGCTGCTGGAGCCGCACGAGCAGGACGAACTGCCGGGCTTCGGGCTGGGCATCACCAACTTCGTGGCACGGGCCAGCGCGCGTGGTCGGAGGCGGAGCGTGCCGCCTGGCAGACGCTGATTCGCGTGGCTGCCCTTTCGAGGAGTGGTCGCCCATGCACAACCACGAACCGCCCGGATACACCTGCCCTTTCTGCGTTCTGCTGGCCAGCGGCGAAACGGAGATCAACAGCCAGCGCGACATCGTGCTGCGCACCGAGTTGGCCACCGCGCTGATCTCACCCCGGTGGTGGCCGCATAACCTCGGTCACGTGCTGGTGGTCCCCAACGCCCACCACGAGAACCTCTACGACCTTCCGCACGAGTACGGGCATGCCGTGCACGACGTGGTCCGGGAAATCGCGATCGCGCTGAAGACGGCTTATGGCTGCGCAGGAGTGTCCACTCGGCAGCACAACGAACCTGCCGGTGATCAGGACGTTTGGCATCACCACGTGCATGTTTTCCCGCGCTATCCGGGTGATGATCTCTACGGCTCGGAACCGTGCCGGCAGTTCGCTTCACCGCAGCGGCGTCGGTACTACGCCGCGCTGCTCGCTCGCCATTTCAATGTGAGCTAGCTGTCCCCGGAGGTAAACCAGGCCGGATGCTCGAGTTCGTGCCGCTGGTCTTCTGCTGGCGAGTGCGGTTTCGGCGGTGTTGAGGATCGCTTGGAAGGTTCGGGGATCAGGCGGCGCGCGTGCTTGACCTTGACACGGTGACAAGGTCTTGACTGCGTGGCGGAGGTGGTTCCCATCAACTCGGCACACAGGGATTTTCAGGACCCCCGCTCGCTGGAGGCGTCGTTGAGCGCCGCGGACCCGTCGGTGCGGCTCAAGGCGGCTCTGGCGGCTGGCACGCATCCCGACCTCGGACTGGTCGCGACGCTGGTGGCGCGGTGCGCGGTTGAGCCGGACTTCTTCGTGCGTGACATGCTCACCTGGGCGTTGACCCGCTTCCCGTCGGAGGTCACGGTGCCCGGTCTTCTCGCGGAGCTTCGTTCCGAGCGGGCTCAGGGGCGAAGTCAGGCGTTGCACACGCTGTCGAAGATCGCTGACGGGAGCACCTGGCCGGCGATCACCCGGTCGTTGTTGCGCGATGCCGACGACGAGGTCGCGCGGAGCGCGTGGCGTGCTGCTGTCGTCCTCGTTCCCGACGCGGAGCGCAAGGCGCTCGCGGAGGAACTGGTCGGCCAGCTCGGTCGGGGTGACCGGACCGTGCAGCTCAGCCTCAGCCGGGCGCTCGTCGCGCTCGAGGACGTGGTGGAGCCGGCTCTGCAGCCGGGGCTGGCCAGCGAGGACCCGGTGGTGGCTGCGCATGCCCGCGCCACGGAGATGCTGCTGCGGGACCCGGATGCGGGTTTCAACTCGGTGCTCGACGAGGCGAGGCGGATCGTCGCGCTCGGTCCGGACGGGATCCGGTGACACCGTGCTGATCGGAGAAGTGGCGCGGCGTTCGGGGGTGAGCACCCGGATGCTCAGGCACTACGAGTCCCTCGGGCTGGTGCGGCCGACGGGCCGCACCACGGGTGGTTACCGCGAGTACTCCGATGAGGACATTCACCGGATCTTCCACGTGGAGAGCCTGCGCTCGCTGGGGTTGTCGTTGCGGCAGATCGGGCGTGCGCTGGAGGATCCGGCGTTCACGCCGTCCGCGCTGGTCGGCGACCTCATCCGGTGGGCCGAGGACCGGTTGGCGCGGGAGCGGGAGCTGCTCGAGCGCCTTCGTGCGGTCGATTCTTCCGCGCCTTCGGACTGGCAGGGTGTTCTGCGCATCGTCGAGCTGATGCGCGGGCTGAGCTCGGCCAGCGCCGCGAGCCGGCAGCAGAGCGTCCTGGCCCCGGCCGAGGGGGTGCCGGTTCCCGCCGAGGTGCTGGCGGCGGCGGTGCTGGCCGAAGCCGATGCGAACGTTGCAGGGGCCTTGCGGTGGGCTCTCGCGCGGGCGGGCGGTGACGGTCTGGCGAGTGTGGCATCCGGGCTGCGTTCGGACGACGTCGACATCCGGCGGCGCGCGGTTGTGGCGGTGGCCGAGATGTCCGGTGGCGAGGAGACCGCGGTGCTCGCCGGCGCGCTCGACGACTCGGATGCGACCGTGCGCGGGCATGCTGCGCTGGCTTTGGGAAGTCGTGGCGGGATCGAAGCTGTGCCGACGCTCGTCGCAATGGTGGCCGAGGGTGCCAACGACGTCGAGGCGGCCGAGGTCTTGGGAACGTTGGCACTGGGCTCCGGACGCGCGGAGCAGGTCATGAGTGCGCTGGTCGAGGAGCTCGCCGCGCCCGCTGCGGACTCCGCGGTGCGGATTCGCCTGACGCAGGCGCTCGTCGAGATGCCGGCAGCTCTCGCGCAGGACGTCCTGCAGCAGCTGTCCGACGATGACGATCGGGCGGTGGCCCGCGTCGCCTCGGCACTGGTGGGTGTGCTCGACGAGCGGTCCAAGCCCTGAAAGTTAGATCTGCCCGGGTGGAGTGTCCGATGTGGTCAGAGCGTTCGGATACGCGGCGCCGCAGCCCTTGCCAGTGCAGGGGACGTAGACAGTTCGCTCGTGCACGTCGTGCGGAACGAACGCCGCGATCGGTCAGTGGCTGCGTGGGGTGGGCAGTTCGTAGGTCAGGCCGGTGATGGTGTCGCCGCTGGGAGCGAGGTGCTCGGTGGGGCCGTCGACGAGGTGGAAGCCAGCGCGTTCGAGGGTGCGTTGCGAGGCGGTGTTGTCCTGTTCGGTGCGGGCGCGCAGCGTGGCGATGCCGTGGGTCGGGGCCCAGGCGGTGATGAGGTCGAGTGCGCGTTGGGTGGCGCCGAGGCCGCGGGCGTGCGGGGCCAGCCAGAAGCCGACTTCGGCGCTGTCGTGCTGGATGTCGAACAGGGTGATCGAGCCGAGGAAGCGGTCGTCGGCCGTGTTGGCGATGGCCAGGACGGCGAGGTTCCCGCGGCGCAGGCCGTCGGCGATGACGCCGCTGATCTGCTCGCGCACCAGTTGCGGGGTGTAGCGCGGGCTGGGCAGGTGCGCGAAGCGGCGCACGGCCTCGTCGGTGGTGCCGGTGGCGTAGTCCTCCGCGTCGCGGTCGGCGAGGTGGCGGATGGTGATGACGCCGTCGGTCAGTCCGGGTTCGGGCAGTGCCAGGGCCACGGTTGCCTCCAACGCGGGAACGCTGTGCGGGTCGCTGGAAGGGTGTTCTCGTGCCTGATCATGTCAGCGGTCCGCGCGGGCGTGCCAGCGGCCGTCGGTGCGGGTGATGCGCACCGGGTGGTCGAAGCACTTGGTGATGTGGTCGGTGGTGATCACCTCATCGACCGCTCCGGCGGCCAGGCAGCGGCCGTCGCGCAGCAGCATGGCGTGGGTGGTGCTGGCCGGCAGTTCTTCCAGGTGGTGGGTCACCAGCACGGTGGCCAGCTCCGGGTGTTCGGCGCGCAGGGTGTCGAGGCTGGTCAGCAGTTGTTCGCGGGCGGCCAGGTCGAGTCCGGTGGCCGGTTCGTCCAGCAGCAGCAACCTGGGCACGGGCATCAGGGCGCGGGCGATGAGGGTCCGGCCGCGCTCCCCCTGCGAGAGGGTGTCCCAGCGGGCGGTGGCCTTCTCGCCCATGCCGAGCATGCTGATCAGCCGGTCGGCCTGGGCGCTCTGCTGCGGGCTCGGTTCCCAGCGCGGCACGAGTTCGGTGGTGTTGGTGGCGCCGGTGAGCACGACCTCACGGACCCGCAGCGGGCTGTGCAGGGGGTGTCGGGGGTTGACGTGGCCGACGTAGGAGCGCAGTTGCCGCATGTCGACGCGGCCGAGCTGGTGGCCGAGGACCGCGACGCTGCCGCGGGTGGGGTGGCTGACCGCTCCGAGCAGGTTGATCAGGGTGGTCTTGCCCGCACCGTTGGCGCCCAGCAGCGCCCAGTGCTGGCCGCGGTGGACCTGCAGGGAGATCGACCGCAGCAGGTGGTTGCCGTCGCGGACGACGTCGACGTCGTCGACCTGCAGGACGGGGCCGGTGCCGGTGGGGCGGGAGTCGATCAAGGGGTGCCTTCCGGTGCGAACGCTGCGGGGGCGACGCGCGGATGGCGTGGTGCGGGATCGCCGGGCCTGCGCAGCGCGTCCGGATCGGGGGCGGTGCTCGCACCTTAACAACGCGTGCTGGTGGCTCCCGCGATGTGGGTTGGTTTGCCCGGTTGCGGACGGGGCTGACTAGTGTGGCGGTGGAGAGAACCGCACTTTTTTTCATCGAGGAATTCATGCCGCCACCTTCCGCGCACCCCGGCTCGGCGACGCTGGCCGACAGCGTGCGACTGGCCGAGGACGGGGTGCACATCCTGGACCGCAGGGTGTTCCCGTTCGAGCACCGCTGGGTGCACGCCCGAACCGTCGAAGAGGTCGCTGTGGCGATCGAGGAAATGGTGACCCAGTCCTCGGGCCCTTACTTCGCGGTGCTGTGGGGCATGGTGCTGGCCGCCCGCGAGACCACCGAGGACGATCCCGACACCGCCCGCAAGCGGTTGCAGGTCGCCGGTGATCGGCTGATCGCCACGCGCCCGACCAACGACCAGCCGCGCAAGGCGGTCGAGTGGGTCATGTCGGCGGTGGCCGGGCGCGACGACGTCGCTGCCGCGGCGCTGGAGGGCGCACAGGCCGGCGATGAGGACTACCGGCGTCGCAGCCGGGAGATGGGCCGCGCCGGTGCGCAGCTGCTGTCCCGGGGCGCCCGGGTGCTGACCCACTGCTGGGGTGATCTGTACCTGGTGGGTTTGGTGGAGGCGTTGCTGGAGCAGGACAAGCAGCCTTCGTTCGTGTGCAGCGAGACCCGCCCGTACCTGCAGGGCGCGCGGTTGACCGCGCACACGCTGGCCGAGATGGGCGTGGACACCACGCTGGTCACCGACGCGATGCCCGCGTCGCTGATGCGCGCCGGGGAGATCGATGCGCTGGTGACCGCCAGCGACCGGATCACCATGGACGGCCACGTGATCAACAAGGTGGGCACGTTGCAGCACGCGGTGGCCGCGCACACCTTCGGGGTGCCGTTCCACGCGTTGTGCCACGCGCCGGATCCGCGTTCGGCGACCGGGGCGGATGTGCCGATCGAGTACCGCGATGGTGATGAGGTGCTGCACACGCTGGGGCGGCGCAGCGCCACCGAGCTGGTGCGCGGGTTGTACCCGGCGTTCGACGTCACCGATCCGCGGTTCGTGACCACGGTGGTGACCGATCGCGGGGCGTTCGCGCCGGATCGGCTCTCGGAGTACTTCGGGGAGGGAGCGCAGTGAGCGTGCAGGTCGCGGCCCGGTGGGTCGTGCTGGACATCGAGGGGACGCTGACGGCCACCAGCCAGGTGCACGTGGTGCTCTACGACTACGCGCGGCCGCGGTTGGGGTCGTGGATCCGCGAGCACGGTGACGATCCGGTGGTGGTCGAGGCCGTCGAGCAGGTCAAGGCCGAGGCGGGGTTGGGCGCCGATGCCGACACCGATGCGGTGGTGGCGGTGCTGCACTCGTGGATGGATGCTGATCGCAAGGCCACGCCGTTGAAGACGTTGCAGGGGCTGATCTGGTCGCAGGGCTACGCCCGGGGTGAGCTGACCACCGACTACTTCGCCGATGTGGTTCCGGCGCTGCGGGACTGGCGGTCGCGTGGTGCGCGGTTGGCGGTGTTCTCCTCGGGGTCGGTGGCCGCGCAGGTCGCGTCGTTCTCCCACACCACCTCCGGGGATCTGCGGGAGCTGTTCGCCGGGCACTTCGACACGGTCAACGCCGGGCCGAAGAAGCAGCGGGCTTCCTACGAGGCGATCGCCGGGCAGTTGGGTGCGCAGCCGGGGCAGACCGTGTTCTTCTCCGATGTGCCCGCCGAGCTGGACGGTGCTGCGGCGGCGGGGTGGCAGGCGGTGGGGTTGGCGCGGGCCGGGGAGCCTTTCGCCGACGCCGATTTCGGTTCGCATCCGGTGGTGTCGTCGTTCGACGAGGTCGAGCTTGAGGTGGTCGCATGAGCAGCGAGTTGGAGCGGGCCGGGGCGGCGTTGGCCGCGGAGTCGGCGCGGATGGCGGGTCTGGGCTGGATGCGCGGCACGTCGGGGAACCTGTCGGTGACGTTGGGGCGTGATCCGCTGCGGTTGGCGGTGACCGCCAGCGGCCTGGACAAGGGCGAGCTGCGCGCCTCGGACGTGGTGGTCGTCGACGAGGCGGGTGCGGCGGTGCCCGACCAGCCCAATCCGGATCAGCGGCCCTCGGCCGAGGCCGGGTTGCACGCGCGGATCGCGGCGGTGGCCGGTGCGGGTGCGGTGGTGCACGTGCACATGCTCTCGGCGGTGGTGGCCGGGCAGCGCTGGCCGGACGGTGTGGTGCTGCGCGATCTGGAGATGCTCAAGGGCTTGGGGCGTCGCGATGACGACGTGATGACGGTGCCGGTCGTGTCCAACAGCCAGGACATGCGGGTGCTCGGCGATGCTTTCGAGGCGGGTTTCGACGCGGCCACGCCGGCGGTGGTCGTGGCTCGCCACGGGTTGTACGTGTGGGGTCGGGACCTGGTGCAGGCCCGGCACCGCACGGAATGCTTGGACTGGTTGTTCCAGTTCACCTTGGCCGCGAACGGATTCCAGGAGGTTGTGGCATGACGTTGCTGACCGTGTGGCCCGACACCGATCCGGGCTCGGTGCGGGTGCGCACCGAGGACCCGGGTGAGATCGCGGCTGCCCTCAAGCCCTTCGGGGTGCGCTTCGAGCGCTGGGACCTCAAGGAGCTGCCCGCCGATGCCACGTCGGAGCAGGTGCTGGAGGCCTACCGCGCGGAGGTCGACCGGGTCATCGACGCCGAGGGCTACATCAAGGTCGACGCGGCGGTGATGGCGCCGCGCGATGAGGACCCGCAGTGGGCCGAGCAGGCCAAGGCGGCGCGGGAGAAGTTCCTGTCCGAGCACACCCACGACGACGACGAGGACCGGTTCTTCGCCCGCGGTGCGGGGGTGTTCTACCTGCACCTGCAGGACGAGGTGTACGGGGTGCTGTGCGAGGCGGGGGATCTGCTGAGCGTGCCGGCCAACACCACGCACTGGTTCGACATGGGCACCCGCCCGGACTTCGTGGCGATCCGGTTCTTCCACGACGAGGACGGCTGGGTGGGCGATTTCTGCGACACCGACACCGCCGAGCGCTTCCCGTCGTTCGACGAGCTGATGGCCTCCCGCTGAGTCGGTCCCGAGCGCCGGGTGCGGTTGTTCGCCGCGCCCGGCGCTCGTTGCTGTTCAAGTAGCCCGGTCCGGTCAGCATCCCGCGGTCGTCGAGGATCTCGCTTCCCGTGCAGTAGCTCGCGGCTGCCGTGCCGAGGGGGCTTTTCCTGCCGTTGCGGGGCATTCGCGCTGCTGGTGGCAAACGGGTGGTGGGCGTTGTGCGGTGTCGTTCGCCTTTGTACTTTTCGTCTTGCTAACTGTATGCCACGGCATCAGGAGGACGGATGTCCCAGCACACACCGCTCCGACGCCGCACGTGGATGCTCGGTTCGGCGGCTCTGGCCGCCGTGCTCGTCGCCGGGTTCACCGCGCAGACGTCGTCCGCCGCACCACCGGACGACCTGCGGCTGTGGGAGCGTGCGTTGCAGCAGGAGGTCAGCGCCGACAGCGCGGCGAAGCTGAGCGAGGAGATGTCGACCTATCCGGGCATGGTCGGCACTCCCGGCTCCGCGCGCCGCGCGCAGTACTCGATGGACAAGCTCACCGAGTGGGGCTTGAAGCCGAGGATGGAGAGCTACGACGTCTACTCCTCGAGCCCGAAGAACATCTCGGTGACCATGACCGGTCCCGAGCGGCGGGAACTGGAGGTCAAGGAACCGCCTTTCCCCTGGCAGGAGAACTTCGACGACGTCGTGGTCGGCTACAACGCCTACTCGCCGCCCGGCGATGTCACCTCCGACGTCGTCTACGCCAACTACGGCCTGCCCGGCGACTACGCGAAGCTCGCGGAGATGGGCGTGGACGTGCGCGGCAAGATCGTGCTGGTCAGGTACGGCCAGAGCTTCCGCGGCGTGAAGTCGAAGGTGGCCGAAGAGCACGGCGCCGCAGGCGTGATCATCTACTCCGATCCGGCCGACGACGGGTTCACCAAGGGCCCGGTCTACCCCGACGGTCCGTGGCGCAACGCCGACGGGATCCAGCGCGGCAGCGTGCAGTACATCTTCCAGTACCCGGGCGATCCGCTCACGCCCGGTGAACCGTCCACACCGGACGCCCAGCGCCTGGATCCCTCCGAAGCGGAGAACATGACGACGGTGCCGACCACGCCGATCTCCTACGGCCAGGCCCAGCACCTGCTGGCCGCTTTGCAGGGCCCGGTGGCGCCGGAGGAGTGGCAGGGCGGCCTGGACATGCAGTACCGGGTGGGCCCGGGGCCGACCGAGGTCAACCTCGACCTGGACATCGACTACGGGCAGGCCCCGGTCAACGACGTGATCGTGGAGATCCCCGGCGCCAAGCACCCGGAGCAGAAGGTCGTGCTCGGCGCGCACTTCGACTCGTGGACCTACGGCACCAAGGACGACGTGGCCGGGTGGACCACCGTGATGGAAGCCGCTCGCGCGATGTCGGAGATGCAGAAGCGCGGTTGGCAGCCGGATCGCACCATCGTGCTGGCCGGTTGGGACGGTGAGGAGTACGGTCTGCTCGGTTCGACCGAGTGGGTCGAGCAGCACCGCGCCGACCTGCTGGACAACGCCGTGGTGTACCTGAACATGGACGGTGCGGGCGGTGGCCGGAACTTCTCCGCCAGCTCGGTTCCGGCGCTCGACGGGGTGCTGACCGACATCGCCAAGGACGTCAGCGATCCCGAGCACGGCACGCTGTACCGGAACTGGCAGCAGGCGTCGGGTCAGCAGAACCCGGTGCCGGAGCGGTTGGGCAGCGGGTCGGACTACACGGCGTTCCTGGACCACCTCGGCATCGCCTCAGCCGATTTCGGCACGTCGACGCCGAGCGGCGAGTACCACAGCGCCTACGACGATCTGCACATGATGCGCGAATTCCTCGATCCGGGTTACCGGTACCACGAGGTGTCCGCCGCGTACGCGGGCACTTTCGCGTTGCGCATGGCCGGTTCGGCCGTCGCGCCGATGGTCTACTCGGATTACGCGACCGCGGTCGACGGGCATCTGCGGGATCTGGACGGCAAGCAGGCCGGCCGGCAGGTCGTGGACCTCTCCCCCGCCTATGCCGCGGCTCAGGAGTGGAAAGCGGCGGCCAAGCAGTTGGAGGGCCACGCCCGCAGCGCCACCGGTGATCGTGCCGAGGCGATCAACGAGGCGCTGATCGCCCAGGAACGCGCGTTGACCCGGCAGGAGGGTCTGCCCGGTCGTGACTGGTTCAAGCACATGATCTACGCGCCGGGCCTGTACACCGGTTATGCGGTGCAGCCGCTGTCGGCGATCGATGACGCGATCGCTGCCGGGGATGCCGCGACGGCCGGGAAGTACCGGGACCTGCTCGTCGATTCGCTGCGCGAGGCCGCTGATGCGGCCCGGAACGCTGTGGAGTGACGCATTCGGTCTGCCCGCCTCCCGCCCGGGGAGGTGGGCAGACGCGTTCCGCGAGGCCAGCACCTCGGTGATCAGCGCAGTAGTCATCCGACGCACTTGTTGAGGAGCCGCTGTGAACGATCCGTCCCGGATGCCACCGGGACTGCGCGGACCGGCTGCCGACATCGCAGCGCTGCGGGAGCGGTTGCGGCACGTCTACTGGATCGGTGGCGGCACCGGCGCGGGCAAGTCGACCATCGCTCGTCGCATCGCGGCTGGGCACGGCCTGCGCGTCTACGACACCGATGAGGTGATGTCGGATCACGCCCGCCGGTCCGCTGCTGAGGACTGCCCGTTCCTCGGCGAGTTCCAGGCCATGGACATGGACCAGCGGTGGTTGAACCGGTCTCCGGAGGCGATGCTGGAGACGTTCCACTGGTTTCGGGGCGAGGGTTTCGGCCTGATCGTCGACGATCTCCTGGGCCTGCCGGGAGAGGAGGGTGTGATCGTCGAGGGCTTCCGGCTGCTGCCGCACCTCGTCGAGCCCCTCCTGGCCCGGCCCGACCGCGCGATCTGGCTGCTCCCGACGCCCGAGTTCCGCCGGGCAGCGATCGACAGCCGGGGTTCGACGTGGGCCATCGCCGGCAAGACCAGTGATCCGGAGCGGGCCTTGCGCAACCTGCTCGAGCGCGATCGCATGTTCACCGACCGCCTCCGCGCGCAAACGGGGGCTTTGCAGCTGTCCGCCGTCGAGGTCGACACCACGATGAGCGAGGACGACCTGGTCCGGCGAGTGGCTCGATCGTTCGGGCTCTGATCCGGGGCGGTGTCGGCGCGGGTGGGTGCCGCCGGGTTGGGGTCCCCGTAGTACTCGGGGAAATACGGGCGGATATGGCTTGCCCAGCGGCTTCGCTAGCCAGCCTTACAGGCTTCTCGTTGCGGTGGCCGTCGGGCGGGTGCCGGTGCGTTGTTCAGCCGTCGCGGTTGCGAGGGTCGACGGCCGTGACGAGCCCGTGGAGGAGGGCGTCGACGATGCGGGCGGGCATGTCCGGTTCGAGCGGCTCGCGGGTGAGCACGATCCTGAAGTGCAGTGGCGCGACGAGCATCTCGAGCACGAAGCGGGGGTCGGTGGTGTCGGGTAGCTCTCCGCGTTCGATCGCCCGCGTGGCGATCTGGCCGGATTGGGCGTAGCGGGCGTCCCAGTACTGGTCGCGCAGTCGCTGGGTGGCCGGGTCGTCGCCGGCCGAGGCCAGCGCTCGGTCGAGAGCGTTGCCGGCGGGCGAGGTCAAGTATCTCGCGAGCGCGGTTGAGTAAGCGATCAGATCGCCCCGAAGAGTCCCGCTGTCGGGCACCGGGAGCTGTTCGGCCGCGTCGGCGAGCAGGGCGTCGATGATGAGGTTCTCGCGGGTGCCCCACCGTCGGTAGATCGACGTCTCGTTCACCTGCGCGCGCCGGGCTACCTCGGACACCGTCAGACCCGTCAGGCCTTGGTCCTGCAGGAGCTGGTTGGTGGCCTCGATGACAGCAGCGCGCACGCGCGCCGACCGTCCACCAGGCCGTCGCCGGACGTCAACATCACTCACAGGACCCGATCCTAATACAAGTCCTCTTGCTTTAGCGCGGTCGAGTGGACATACTCCTGACGCAAGTGGACTGGCGTTAACGGTGGCGTCGGATGCCCGCGACACGGACGACGTGGTCGCCGGCGCGGCGGCCCCGAACCCGGCCCGCCTGCCCACCGACAGGAGTACTGAGATGCGCATCGAACGGGACATCGAGGTCCCCACCCGCACCGGCTCGCCGATCCTGGCTGACGTGTTCCTGCCCGACGACGACGGCGCCTTTCCCGTGTTGGCGTCGATCAGCCCGTACGGCAAGGACGTGCACTGGCCGGACCGCTACCCGCTCTACGAGCTCGTGCCGCAGAACGAGCACATGGTCTGGGAAACCCCGGACCCCGAGTGGTGGACGGCCCGCGGCTACGCGGTACTGCGCGCCGACACCCGGGGCACCGGCAAGTCACCCGGCCGGATGGACCTGATGGGCCCAGGTGATTCCGAGGACTTCTACGACGTCGTCGAATGGGCGGCCGAACAGCCGTGGTCCAACGGCAAGGTGGCCTCCAGCGGCATCTCCTGGCTTGCGATCATGGGCTGGCGGGTGGCGGAGCTTCAGCCACCGCACCTCGCCGCGATCGTGGCCTGGGAAGGCGCGAACGACTTCTACCGCGACTTCATCTACCAGGGCGGCCTGTACGCCCACGGGTTCGTCGAGTTCTGGTGGAACCGCCAGATCACTCCCCAGCGCAACGGCAGTGACGGCGACGACTGGCGCGAGGTGCTCCCGCAGCGTCCCGTGCTCGACGACTACCACCACGCGCGCATCGTCGATCTCGACCGCGTCACGGTGCCGGTGCTCTCTGCCGGCAACTGGGGCGCTCTGCACGTGCACCTGCGCGGCAACATCGAAGGCTGGGCCCGCGCGGCGTCGCGGGACAAGTGGCTCGTGGTGCACACCGGCACCCACATCGATCCCTACTACGCCGAGTGGGCGCTGGATCTGCAGCTGCGCTTCCTCGACCGCTTCCTCAAGGACCAGCCCGACCGCATGGACGGCGTGGCCCCGGTGCGACTGGCGATCCGGCGCGGCCGCGAGGTCGACTGGCGCGACGCCACGGACTTCCCGCTTCCGCAGACGCAGTGGCGCGAGCTCCACCTCGGCGACGGCGTTCTCGACTGGGAGCCGCCCGCAGACGCCGCGACGGTGGCCTACCCCGCCAGCTTCGAGACCGCGCCGGTGTCCGAGCCGCTCGAGCTGACCGGTCCGGTGGCGCTGCGCCTGTGGCTCAGCGCCGAGCAGGACGACCTCGACGTCTTCGCGCGGGTGCAGCACATCGGCGCCGACGGCGAGCCGATCCCGGGTGTCGGCCCCCAGGGCGACCCGGTTCCGATGACGATGGGCTGGCTCAGGGCTTCACACCGCGAGACCGACCCCGAACGGTCCCTGCCGCACCGGCCGTGGCACACCCACACCCGCGAGATCCCCCTCGTGCACGGCGAGCCGACCCTGCTCGAGGTCGAGATCTGGCCCACCAGCATCACCCTCGCCCCGGGCGAGCGGCTGCGCCTCGAATTGGTCACCGGGGACAGCGACCTCGGCTTCATGACCCACGACCACCCCGATCTCCGCCGCCCGGCGACCACCGCCACCATCCACCTCGGCGGTGACCACGCCTCCCACCTGCTCGTCCCCGTCATCCCGCGATGAAGATGCGCACCGACGCAAACCCGCGCTGGCCCGCCCGGGAGCCCGGAAGGAGTCGCCCATGCGACAACTCGTAGACATCTCGGTCCCGCTACAGGGCGGGATCGCCTCCGATCCACCCGGCCACAGGCCCTCGATCACCTACCTCGACCACCAGCAGTCGGTCCCGGACATGCTCCGCTTCTTCCCGGGCGCGACGGCCGAGGACCTGCCCGACGGCGAGGGCTGGGCGATCGAGCGGATCGAGGCCACCACCCACACCGGAACCCACCTCGACGCCCCCTACCACTACGCGTCCACCATGGACGGAGGACACCGGGCCATCACGATCGACGAGGTCCCCCTGCACTGGTGCTTCCAGCCCGGGGTCAAGCTGGACTTCCGCCACCTCCCCGACGGCCACGTCGTCACCCCCGCCGACATCGACACCGAGCTCGACCGGATCGGCCACCAGCTGCGCCCGCTCGACATCGTGCTGGTCAACACCCGCGCCGGCACCCGCTACGGCCAGGACGACTACGTCAGCTCCGGCTGCGGAGTCGGCCGCGCCGCCACTCTGCACCTGCTCGAACAAGGGGTGCGGGTGACCGGTACCGACGCCTGGAGCTGGGACGCCCCGTTCCGGTTCACCGCCGAACGCTACGCCCGAGACCGCGACGCCTCCATCATCTGGGAGGGCCACCGAGCCGGCCGCGAGATCGGCTACTGCCACATCGAGAAGCTGCACAACCTGGAGAACCTCCCCGCCACCGGATTCCAGGTCGCCTGCTTCCCGGTCAAGATCCATCGAGCTTCCGCAGGATGGACCCGCGCGGTGGCGATCTTCGACGAGGACGCTGCATGAGAATCGGTTCCCTGCTCGTCGACGGTGTGCGGCGCTTCGGCGTCGTCGACGGTGACCGCATCGATCTGCTCGACGACACCGCCGACGTCTTCGAGGTGCTCACGACCAGGAATCCGGCGGCGGCCGGCCGGCGGTTGCCGTGGGACGAGACCGCGTCGATCGCCGTCCCGGCGCCGATCGCCAGCATCCGCGACTTCATCACCTTCGAACAGCACACAGCCGGCTCGCTCCGCGCGATCACCGGGAACGGCGAGGTCCCGGACGCCTGGTACGAAGCACCCGCCTTCTACTTCACCAACCCGCACGCGGCGATCGGCTCCGGCGCACCGGTCCCGATGCCGCCCGGGTGCGAAGTGCTGGACTTCGAACTCGAAGTCGCGGTCGTGATCGGCACCGCGGGCTTCAACCTGTCCGTGGCCGAAGCCGCCGACCACATCGCCGGGTTCACCATCCTCAACGACTGGTCGGCCCGCGACCTGCAGAGCCGGGAGATGCGCGTCGGCCTCGGCCCGGCCAAGGGCAAGGACACCGCCACCACTCTCGGCCCCGTGCTGGTCACCCCGGACGAGCTGGCCGGCTACGAGAGCGGCGGCCGGTACGACCTCGCCATGGAGGTCTTCGTCAACGACACCCGCATCGGCGGCGACACCCTGGCGAACATGGCCTGGAGTTTCGCCGAGCTGATCGCCTACGCCAGCCGCGGCACCTGGGTCCGGCCCGGTGACGTGCTCGGCTCCGGCACGTGCGGCGGTGGCTGCCTCGCTGAACTGTGGGGATGGCGCGGCGACCGGCAACCACCGCCACTGCGCATCGGCGACACGGTCCGCATGACCGTGCAAGGGATCGGCACCATCCACAACACCGTGATCGCCGGCCCGCCCCTGCACGACGTTCCCTCTGCTCGCCGCTCACGCTGAAGGAGAGGCCCCGCCATGACCGTCGATCCACGTATCGCGAACTCGACGACGCGGTGAGCCGCGCCGCGAAGCACCTGGAACAGCTCGGCCGTAGGCGGCGACCGGGTCGCCGCCTACGGCCGAGCTGTTCCGACGCTTACGCCATCGCGTTCCTGGTCTGCGCCCGCTCCGGCGCCGGAGCAACCACCGGCAACCTCCTGCCAGACCTCAAAGATCCCCTGGTCAGGAGCCTACCCAGCCATATTCGCTCGATTTTTCCCGGTTACTACGGGGCCCCGGGTTGGGCGGCACCCACCAGCGTGTCAGCTCAGGTGGTTTTCGAGGGCGTCGGCTCCGGCGACTGCACCGCCGCAGGAGCGCACGATGTCGCGCATGCGGGTGAGGTTGGCGCGGATGTCGGTGCTGTTGGCGACCTCGTCGACGGTGGCGCGCAGTTGGTCGGCGGTGGCGGTGGCCGGGTCCAGGTGGCGGCCGAGGCCGAGTTCCTGCACGCGGGTGGCGTTGACGGCTTGTTCGGGCATCTGCGGGACGGCCACCAGCGGCACTGCGGCGTGCAGGGATTCCATGGTGGAGTTCATGCCGGTGTGGGAGATGAATGCGTTGGCGTGTCGCAGCACCGCGGGTTGCGGGAAGCTCGCGCGCACCTCGAAGTTGCCGGGGATGGCGCCGAGTTCGGTCTGCTCGACGTTGTGGCCGGTGGACATCGCGACCTGCCAGGGGCTGTCGGCGAAGGCCTGCAGGCACATCCGGTAGAAGTCGGGGCGGTCGTTGAAGGCGGTGCCCAGGGCGATGTAGAGCAGCGGGGCGTGCGGGTCGCGGGGCTGCCAGGGCTGCTGGTCGCGTTCGCCGAGCAGGGGGCCGAGGAAGTGGAAGCGCTCGTCGAAGGTGTCGGCGGCCAGCTGGAACTGGCGGGGCAGGAACACCAGGTTGAGTTCGCCGGGCTGGGGCTGGAACGGCATCATCGGCCGCACGCCGAGTTCGTCACCGATCTGCTGGAATCGGCTGTGCATCTCGGCGAACATCTCGGTGGGGAATTGCGGTTGGCCGGCCGGGACGGCGTCGCGCAGCGAGAATTTCTCATTCGAGGCGAAACTGGGCATGAGCACGATCGCGGGAATGTCGAGTTCTTCGGCGAGCATGCGTCCGTGCGGGGTCATGGCGTCGACGCAGATGGCGTCGGGCGGGTCCTGGCGGAAGTGCTCGCGCAGCAGCGGGTAGCTGGTGCGCAGGTCGTCGCAGAAGAAGTCCAGCATCAACTTCATGCGCGCTGCGCTCAGCGCCTCGCGCCCGGCCTTGGGGAGTTCGGTGGGGAGTTCGACCAGTTCAGCTCCGGTTTCGGCCACGGTCTGGGCCATCTCGCGGCCCACGGCGTAGCTGACCCGGTGGCCGCGGCGCAGCAGTTCGGCCACCAGCGGCAGGGTGGGGTTGATGTGCCCGGAGGCTGGGATGCTGACGAAGGCGAAATGTTTTTTCATGATTCCTCGGGTGCGCAATTCCGCGATGGCGTGATCGGTAATTCACAGTATCCGGATGCGCGGCCGCCATCGCATGTGGGATTGATCATCGACGGGCGGCGGGGAATTCAGCTTTCAGGGGGTTGACCGGAATAGGGGTCGTCCTGGCAATGGACGGTCTGGTGTTGGCGGGCGGTCATGGCGCGGTGAGGATCACCGGGCCGCGGGTGGTGATGGCGATGGTGTGCCCGACGTGGGCGGCGCGGCTGCCGTCGGTGGTGCGCGTGGTCCAGCCGTCGTCGTCGGTGCTGGTGCTGTCGGCTCCCCCGGCCAGCAGCATCGGTTCGATCGACAGCACCAGCCCTGGGCGCAGCGGTGCGCCTGTGCCGGGGTGGCCGTCGTTGGGCACCGGTGGTGCTTCGCGCATGGCGCGGCCGACGCCGTGGCCGGTGAGGTGGGTGGGGATGCCGTAGCCGGCGCTGCGGGCGAGCACGCCGATGGCGCGGGCGATGTCGCCGGTGCGGGCGCCGGGCCGGGCCGCGGCGATACCTTCGGCCAGGGCTCGTTCGGCGGTGGCCACCAGGTCGGCGTCGGCGGGGGTGGCGGTGCCGACGGGGAAGGTGGTGGCGGCGTCGCCGACCCACCCGTGCAGGCGGACCGCGCAGCCGATGCTGATCAGGTCGCCGTCGGTCAGGCGGGTGCGGTCGGGGATGCCGCCGACGAGGGCGTCGTTGACCGAGGTGCTGATCGCGGCGGGGAACGGGTTCGGTGCCCAGCGCGGGTGGTAGCCGTCGAAGACCGGCTGGGCTCCGGCGTCGGTGATGGTGGTGCGGGCGAGCTCGTCGAGTTCGCGCAGCGGGGTGCCGGGCCGGGCGTGGGCGCGCACGGCGTGCAGGGTGCGGGCGGTGATGCGGCCGGCTTCGCGCAGGGCGTCGATCTCGGTGGTGCTCTTGAGCTCGATCACGCGTGCTCCTCCGCCAGCACTGGCCCAATGATTATACCGATATTAGTATCACGGTCATGGTGCGTGAACCGCTCACCGAGCACGAGCTGCGCCGGGGCGAGCTGCTGGGCCAGGCCCTCCGGGACGCGCGCGGCGAGCGCAGCATGGTCGAGATCGCCGCGGCGGCCGGTATTTCCACCGAGACGTTGCGCAAGATCGAGAAGGGGCGGATCCCGACCCCGGCGTTCTTCACCGTCGCGGCGGTGGCCGATGCGGTGGGTGTGTCCCTCGACGAGCTGCGCCGCACGATCTTGGCCGAGCAGCGCCCACCTGAGCAGCGCATTCCCGCTTAGCCGATGGGCTGGGGCTGTTCGGCGGTGTTCGCCGTGCGGCGGCTTGCCGCCCAGACGAGGAGGGCGCAGCCGGCGAAGACCGCGCCGAGGACGCTGGAGCCGGTCCATCCGGCGGTGGCGAACACGGTGGTCGTGGTCGCGGCGCCGAGGGCGGAGCCCAGCGAGTAGAAGATCATGTAGCCGCCGACGACGCTGCTGGTGCGGTGCGGGTGGGTCGTGGTGAGCAGGTGCTGGTTGCTCACGTGCACGGCTTGCACGGCGAAGTCGAGGACGATCACGCCGATCACCACCGGCCACAGCGACCGCGGTGCTTGCCCGATGGCCGGCCAGGAGGCGGCCAGGAGTGCCAGCGCTGCCCCGGTGACGGCGCTGGCGCGCCCGGAATCGGCCCAGCGTCCGGCGCGGGCGGCGCCGAGCGCACCGGCGAGCCCGGCGATGCCGAACAGGCCGATCTGCGCCGGGCTCAAGTGCCACGGTGCGGCTGCGAGCGGCAGTGCCAGGCCGCTCCACAGCGTGCCGAACGAGGCGAACAGGAAGAACGCGATCAGCCCGCGCGAGAGGACCAGCGGCTCGGTGAACAGTGCGGTCAGCGAGGTCAGCACCTGCCGGTAGGTGGCGTGGCTGGTGCGCGGGTCGGGTGGCAGCGTGGCCAGGGCGAGGCAGGCCAGGGCCACCAGGAGCGCGGCCAGGGCGAGGTAGGTGCCGCGCCAGCCCCAGGCGGTGGCCAGGGCGCCGGCGGCGATGCGTCCGCCGAGGATGCCGAGGACGACACCGGAGGTCACGGCGCCGAGGTTGCGGCCGCGTTCGTCGGGGGTGGACAACGCCGCGGTGTAGGCGACCGTCGTCTGGACGACGACCGCGAACAGTCCGGCGGCGCCTAAGCCGATGAGCAGCGTCGCTG
>NZ_JAQGLA010000113.1 GCF_027853915.1 Saccharopolyspora oryzae | reverse complement strand
ATCCCGGACGCCACTCGAAGCGCACCCGCTCGACGAAGAGCTCGGCGCCGAGCCGCTCCAGCACGGCCATCCGGTCGTCGACGACCTGCTTGCCCGCCGGGGTGCCGCGCCAATCGGGTTCGACGAAGCGGCTGTACCCGGGAGGACGCGAACCCGTCGGAAGAGCGGCGGTCATCGCGGTGCGCAGGAGCTGCACGCCGATGTCCACGCGATCGGATTCCGCCGCGTCGACGTCCACGACGTCGAGGACCACGGGTGCGTCGTCGCCCGGCCGGCTCCACCAGGCCGCTCGCGCCAACAACCGGTCGCCGCGCAGCGCAACCCACATCCACTCCGGACGCCGGCGCCCGGAGGCCAGGTCGTCGGCCAGCTCCTCGTTGAGGGTGTAGGGGATCCGGCAGAACAGGTCGAGCTCGTCGGTCCCGGTGATCGGGCGCGTGATCAGGTCGTCTTGCGCGGTCAAGGCATCCTCCAACGATGGCGCCGCCCGCACGGTCCCGGCGGTGCCACCGGGGAGAAGACAAGCGCGACGATCGGGAGGAGCTTAGAGCCGGCTGTTCCGGTTTGTCGCGGCATTTCCGAAAACCGGTTGCCCACCGCCGGATACTGGGCAGATGACCCCGAACGACGACGAGCGCACCCGCGCAGGTCTGACCGCAGCACTGGCCGTCGCGCGGAGCTTCGGCCTGCCGTGCGGAGATCCGCGGGTGGTGTCCGATCGGGGCAACTTGGTCGTGCGGCTGGCTCCGGAGCCCGTCGTCGCCCGGGTCGCCACGTTGACCGCGTGGACCCGCCGCGACCCGTCGGCCTGGCTGGCCCGGGAGGTCTCGGTCGCATCGCACGCGGCTCGGCGAGGTGCAGCGGTCATCCCGCCGGCGTCCGGAGTGGACCCGGGGCCGCACGAACGCGACGGGTTCTGGGTGAGCTTGTGGAGCTACCTGCCGTGCTCATCGCAGCGGGCGGACGCGGTGGCCAGCGGAACGGCCTTGGCCCGGTTGCACCTCGCGCTGGCCGACTGCCCGGCCGAGCTGCCGTGGCTGACCCCGGCCGCGGACCAGATCCACGATGGACTCGCGGCGCTGGAACGAGCGGACGTCCTCGCCGCGGGCGAGCTGAAAGAGCTGCGGGCGCAGCACGAAGCAGTGCTCGCGGAGCTCGACGGAGTCGGCGGCGCCGATGGTGTTCTGCACGGCGATGCCCATCCGGGCAACTTGCCGCTGGCGGACGGGCAGTGGCGGTGGACGGACTTCGAGGAGGCCTGCCGCGGGCCCAGGGAGTGGGATCTCGCCGTGCTGGCCGGGAATTTCGGCGCCGACGCGCCCACCGCGCTCCGCGCGTACGCCGAGGTGATCGGCGAAGCAGTTTGCGAACCAGCAGATCTCGCCCCGTTCCACCGCGCACGCGAACTCGAAGGGCTGGTGTGGTTCCTCGGCATGGCGCATCTGGACCCCGATCGCTACGCAGCCCGCGCTCGCGGCCGGTTGGCCGAGTTCCTGGGGAGTTGACGTCGGCCCGGCGGAGCGTTCCGCCGGGCCATCGCAGGAGATCAGGTCAGCTTGATCTGGCGGTTGACGTCCTTGTACAGCAGGTAGCGGAACTTGCCGGGGCCACCGGCGTAGCAGGCCTGCGGGCAGAAGGCGCGCAGCCACATGAAGTCGCCCGCCTCGACCTCCACCCAGTCGTCGTTGAGGCGGTAGACGGCCTTGCCCTCGAGGACGTAGAGGCCGTGCTCCATCACGTGCGTCTCGGCGAACGGGATGGCCGCGCCCGGCTCGAACGTCACGATGTTGACGTGCATGTCGTGCGACATGTCGTTCGGGTCGACGAACCGCGTGGTCGCCCAAGCACCGTCGGTGTCGGGCATCGGCGTCGGCTCGATGTCCTGCTCCTGCACCGCGAACGGCTTCGGCGCCGGGATGCCCTCGACCGCCTCGTAGGCCTTGCGCACCCACTGGAAGCTGGCCACCGCGTCGGACTCGTTGGCCACCGACCAGCTCGCCCCGGCCGGCAGGTAGGCGTAGCCACCCGCGGTCAGCTGGTGCTTCTCGCCCTCGATGACCACGTCGAGCGCGCCGGTGAGCAGGAACAGCACCGACTCCACGCCGCTCTCCGGTTCCGGCTGCGTGCTGCCGCCGCCCGGCGAGACCTCGACGATGTACTGCGCGAACGTGGTGGCGAAGCCGGCGATGGGCCGGGCCAGGATCCACGAGCGGGTGTTGGTCCACCCCGGCAGGTTGCTGGTGACGATGTCGCGGAGGACGCCGCGAGGGATGACGGTGTACGCCTCCTTCACGACGGCCCGGTCGGTCAGCAGCGTCGTCTGCGACGGCAGGCCACCTTCAGGCGCGTAGTACGTCGGCTCGCTCAACTTGCAACTCCTGTCCTGATCGACATTCGCACGCTGCCGCGCAAGGCGCGCCGGGTGCGCCGCGCTAGGAGCGTTCGAGACGTCCACAGCGTAAGCCCCAGAGCCCCGAAACGACACCCTCTGTTCATCACATTTACAAGCCCATGACCCGCACCTAATCGGTTTGGCCAACCCGCCCCGCGCCCCACCTCGGCATACGCGCCGCAGTCGATCAAGAGGTCCCGCTGGTCACCCCCCCGGGTGACGCTGTGGACGGGACGGCGGCACCCGTGGCAGGGGAGCGCGGCCACGGATATCGATGCCCGAAAGCTGGGCCGACTGCACTCACAAGAAAAGGGTCGTGAGTGCGTAACAGTGTTCGAGCACTGTTACGCACTCACGACCCCAAGCGCCCAGAACAGGGCAATCAAGCAGCAGTCGCGGAAAACCCGGGTAAGTCGAGCTCCCCGGCGCGAACGCGGTCGATGAAGGCAATCCACTCGTCGCTCGAGAACGACAGCGTCGGCGAAACTTCGTGCAGCAACTGGACGTCGCTGCCGGTCAGAATGCCAGCTGGGCTTGCGTCCAGGTCCTTGGAGTCCTGGATCTGCACGACATCGCCGGTGAAGCGAACCTCGACGCAAGCTGCGAAGGGTTGCTGTACGAGCTCTTGAACCAGGTTGCCAACGGCTTGTCAGGTGTGGAAGTGCTCACGGTCCCTCCATCTCCTCGCGGACCTGACTGATCATCTCAAGAGATTCGTCCAGATCCAGAGCTCGCTCCAGCGCCTCCTCGAAGCTCGCGGTCAGTTCTCGAACGACGTGCGGCTTGTCGATCAATGATCCTGTGGTCACCGCTTCCTGCCAGGCCATGTCGGGGAGCCAGCGCGAAGCGAAGGACAGGATCAGAAGACCGCCGCCGATCATCGGATGTGCACCAGCGGTGTACGGCATGACGTGGATCTTGAGGTGGTCGCGGCGTTGACTGGATCAGGGCCGTGCAAGCGGGATTGACGCGCGAGTCGCGACTCGACACGAGGGGAGACGTCGACCGGCTTGATGTAGGGAGAGCCGCCGCGAATCATCGCCCGGGCGTAGTCCTCGGTCTGCAGCGGGCCGGGGACGGTCTCCGGCGCGTATTCGCGGATCGCCGCAGCGCCGGCTTCCAAGCCCAAGAAGCGCAGGAAGTCCTCTGAGTAGAGGCGGGAGTAGTCGTCCCACCACTCGCGTCGTTCGGCTTGGGTTCTGAGCTGTTCGAGCTCGGTTCGTTCGTCGTCGGAGAGCTCGTGGACGTGGGCGAGCTCGTCGAGCTTCGCTGCTGTGAGCTTGCGCTTGGCGACCTCGATGGAGGACATGTTGTTGCCGCCGATGCCCGTCTGCCTGCCGACGGCAGCGGCGGTCAGGCCGAGCTGCTCGCGTCGCTCGCGCAGGCGCATTCCGAGCTCGAGGGCTTGAACGGTGCTCGACGCAGGTGCATATCCCATGCGGCCGCTGCCGCAGGACGGGAAGAGCGATGCGAGAAGGACAGACCGCAGGAGGGATCTTCGCGGTTTTCAACGGTGAAGTGGTTCGGTGCGTTCAGCACCGCCGCGGCTTCTTTCCTGAGTGGAGCAGATTCAGCCATGTCGTCCAGGAATGGATGGGAGGGGCAGTCCGAACCTGGTGCGGTCAAGGTTTGCGCGTTGATGAAGTCGAGGAAGGTGCGCGCCTGGGCGAGGTCGATCCGGCTCTCCCGGTAGCAGTCAGGCCGTGCACCTCGTGCGTGGTCGCCTTCGCGTTTCGGCACTCCGCGGCTGCAAACCAGGGCATGTCCGAATCCCTGCGGGTGCGGATCGACACGCCGGCGCAGATGGTCTCGGCGATGCGGGCGGTGCAGGACGAGTTGGCGTTCGAGGTCGAGCAGCTCTCGCTGGAGAACGTCCACATCGGACGCATTGGTGGTCTGGCGGCGGACACCGAGTACCTCGCGCGGGCGCTGCGTCGGTTCGGGTGGCTCGCTGCGCGGGGTGATGATCTGGTCGGTTTCTCAGGGATTCGCCCGTCGTTCGGGGGGCGGTCGATTCGTCTCGGAACCGACCGCCCCTCTGGTGGTCACTTGCCCTTGCGGGCCACTGGGATTTCCTTGGTGATCTGGGATTCCTGGCGGGGTATGCGGACGGTGAGGATGCCCGCCTCGTACTCCGCCTTGATGTCGTCGGTGTTGCAGCTCATCGGCAGGAGCATCGTCCGGCTGTAGTCGCCGTAGTAGAACTCGGTGTGGCGGTCGGTGCGCTCCTCGCGCTTGCGCTCGGCCTTGATCTTGAGCTGGTTGCCCTCGACGTTGATGTGGATGTCGTTGTCGGGATCCACTCCCGGCAGTTCGCAGCGGAGCACGAACTCGTTTGCCTCGGTGAACGTCTCGACGCGCATCGCGTGGCGTTCGCCGAACGGCCATTCGCCTTCGAACATCTGGAAGATGTCCGCCAGTCCCATGCTCGGCCGGGGCAGTGAGCTGGTCATGATGTCCTCCTCGGCGCAGGATCTCGGACGCACCGCGCGGGTACCCGCGCGCACCCGCGGCAAACCGGTGCTGATCACTCCGCCGGCGGCGGCTGGTCGCTGGTGCGGCCCGGTTCCGGCGCGGTGCGGGCTGCGACCACGCTGCCGATGAACAGGTCGTAGACCACGGCGCCGATCACCCCGCCGACCAGCGGGCCGACGATGGGGATCCAGAAGTACCAGCTGAACCACTGGTAGGAGCCGGGCAGTGCGATCTCGCCCCAGCCGCTCAGGAACGTCCACAGCCGCGGGCCGAGGTCGCGCGCCGGGTTGATCGCGTATCCGGCGTTCGGGCCGAAGGTCATGCCGATGACGGTGACCGCCATGCCGATCATGAACGGGCCCATGTTGGCCGTCGGCGCGGTGTTGCGCGTGTCGATGAGGGCGAAGATCAGCAGCACCAGGATCGCGGTGCCGACGATCTGGTCGAGCAGCGGGCCCCACCACGACCCGTCGAAGTACTTGGCGGGGAAGGTGGCGAAGATGGCGAAGGTGTCCAGCGACTGGTTCCGCGCCAGCCCGGCCTTGATGTTGAACGCGTTGATCGCCCAGCTGTAGGAGGCGAACACCAGTGCCGCCGCGATGAACGCGCCGACCAGCTGGGCGAACATGTAGGGCACGACCTTCCGCCAGGGGAAGGCCCGCCGGAACGCGAAGGCGAGGGTGACGGCGGGGTTGATGTGCGCGCCGCTCACCCCGCCCGCGACGTAGACGCCGAACACCACCGCGAATCCCCAGCCGAAGGCGATGATCAGCCAGTTCCCGGGGCCGAACGCGTCGGATTGCCGACCGGAGCCGGGCAACCCGGCGACCGCGACCGCCACCGAGGCGCACCCCAGCAGGATCAGGACGAACGTGCCCAGGAACTCGGCGAGCATCTCGCCGCCGAGCCCTCGTCGGTAGCCGTGACGGCGTTGCTGCTGCTCAGCCATCGTTGCTCCAGGAAACGAGTAGACCCGCCGAGCGCCCGTCGGGCGCGAGCGGAAGTCCTCACCAGTCCACGGAGTGTAGGTCCGACCGGCGTTGGTCGCCGGGTGCGCGGAGGTCAGGCGGTGCGGTGGGCCACGCGCAGCAGGTACTCCTCCCGGTCGAGCGGGTTGTGGTCGGCGCGCGGTCGCGCCGGGGGCTCGCCGCGGACGGGTGCGTAGCGGGCGAACCAGGTTTCCAGCACGCCCTCACCGCGGGTGAGGCCAGGCAGCTTCTGCTGAAGCTCGTGCACGTGGGCAGCCGGCAGCTCACCTTCCAGCTGGCACGACGCACCGCGCGTGGTCGTCGCCTGCGGTACGCCTTGTAGCCGGGCCACTGCCCTGGCGACCGTGCTGAGCGCCTCGGACGGGATGTCGAGGTGGAAGCGGTGCAGTGGCTCGTGCACGGCCGTCCCCGCCCGTCTCAGCGCGCTCATCAGCACCAGCGGGGTCAGGTTGCGGAAATCGCCCGCGGTGCTGGACATGCTCTTGTCGAACGTGCCGTGCGCCCGGCTCTGGCGCGCCCAGTAGCCGGCGTGCGTCATGGTCACCGCGCAGTCGGTGACCTGCCAGCCGCAGAGCCCTTGGCGCAGCGTGTTGCGCACCGCCTCCTCGACCGCGGTGAAGAACGCGGGCGGCATCGAACCGAGCTCCACGCCCAGCTGGAAGTCCACGCCTGCGCCGCTGGGCGCGGGCTCGACCTGTAGGCCGACGGTGGCCAGGAACGGGTTGTGCTCGTCGCCGATCGCCTCGACCGCCGCACCAGTGCCGAGGGGACGCTCGACGCAGATGGTGATCGTGTCGCGGAAATCGACGTCGATGCCGAACTCGGCGGCCAGCGTCGCCTGGACGACCTCCTTCTGCACCTCGCCGTACAGCGACACGGAGATCTCCTGGCGCACGTCGTCCTGCCGCAGGTCGATCAGCGGGTCCTGCTCGGCGAGCTGGGTGAGCGCGACGTGCAGCGCACCCTTGTCCGCGTGGCGGCGCGGGACGACCGCAGCTTCCAGAGTCGGCGGTGCGAAGTGGTGCTCCGACGACCGCTGAGGTGTGCCGATGGCATCGCCGACCCGGACGTCGGTGAGGCCCCACAACTTGCCGATGTGACCGGCGCTGACCGAATCGCTGCGCGTTGCCGCTCCTCGGTCGAAGACGCTGATCGCGGTGACCTTCTGCTCATCGCAGCCCGGCAGCCGATCGCGGGTGCGCAAGGTGCCCGAGAACATGCGGGCGTAGGCGATCTTCTCGCCGGCCGGACCGCGTTCGACCTTGAACACCGTGCCCGTCGTAGGGCCGTCCGCGTCGCCTTCCGCGGCCGGCAGCAACTCCGCGATGCCCTCCACCAGCGAGGGCACGCCAGCCCCCGTGGTGGCCGACCCGCAGTAGACCGGGTGCACCAGCGCCTGCTTCGCCTGCTCTGCCAGCGCGCGGTGGAGTCGTCCGGGCGGGATCGCCTCGTCGGCGACGTACCCGGCCAGCAACGCGTCGTCGTGCTCGGCGAGCACGTCCACCGCGACCGCGGTGTGCGGGGCGAAGGCCGCGCTGCGCGTGCCGGCGTCGAGCACGGCGCCCATCGGGACGATCGCCGGTGTCAGCTTGTCCGCGATGTCCTGCAACACCCGATCGACCTGGGCCCCGCGCCGGTCGACCTTGTTGACGAACACGAGCGTCGGGATGCCCAGGCGTTGCAGCGTCCGCATGAGCACGCGGGTCTGCGCCTGGACGCCTTCGACGGCCGAGATCACCAGCACGGCGCCGTCGAGGACGTTGAGCACCCGCTCCACCTCGGCGATGAAGTCCGGATGGCCGGGCGTGTCGATCAGGTTGACGGCGACGTCGCCGACGACGAACGAGACCACCGCCGACTTGATGGTGATGCCCCGCTGCCGCTCCAAGGCGAGCGAATCGGTCCGGGTGTCACCGCGATCGACGCTGCCGACCTGGTCGATCACTCCGGCGGTGTGCAGCAGCCGTTCGGTCAGGCTGGTCTTACCGGCGTCGACGTGGGCCAGGATCCCCAAGTTCAACGTGCGCACGAGTTCCAACGTCCTTCGCGTAGGTGGCGATTTCCTGCGGTCGGGACGTGGCTGTGCGCATGAGTTCCTCCTCATCCGTGCGAACTGGTGCGGAGATTGCAGCAGGAGTCCACAGCGGACGGCAACTGGTTTTTCGCCCGCCGGTCGAGGGGCCGGATGCGAGAACGGGGCGGGCTGGAAGTCCAGCCCGCCCCGCAACCCCGGTTCGTCAGATCCGGGGGATCTGCATGGTCGGCTGCTCGGCCTCGCTGTCCGCGGACAGCGCGCGTCCGGTCGCCCGGTTCCCCCTGAGCCTCAGGACCAGCTGCGCGACGACCCCGGCCAGCAGCAGGACCACGACCGCCGACACGAGCGCACCGAAGAGCAGGCCCACCAGCGCGTCGTGCGGGTAGTGGGCGCCGACGAAGACCCGGGAGAACGCCGCGCCCATCGCGAGGAGCAGGGCCGGGATGCCGAGCTTCCGCCAAGCGACCAGCACGCCGATCGCCGCAGCGCCCGCGATGACCGAGTGGTTGCTGGGGAAGGACCAGTCACCCGGCGCCGGGCACTCCACGATGGTCGTCACGTGCATCGCCCGGCACGGCCGGTTCTCCTGGATCAACGACTTGAGGATCTCGCTCAGCGCGTAGGCCACCCCCACAGCCACCACGCCGAGCAGCGCGATCGCCATCGATCGCGCGGGCATCCGTCGTGCTCGCCAGCAGGAGAGCAGCAAGAAGCCGAAGAGCAGCACCAGTGCCGCCTCGGTGAAGAAAGCGGCGAAGGACTGCACCCATTCCGGAGTCCCGGCGGCGAAACCCACGACGTCGCGGTAGAGCTCCGCGCTGATGTCGGGTACGCCGCCGGCGTTGTCCGGGTTGCCCGCGCCCGCTGGTGTCCGCCCGGCTTGCACCATTGCTGCCGATCGGTGTTCTAACACGTGTTGACCTGCCATCCATTTCGACTCGAACCCCTCGTGGAGGGGGAGACGGCACCAGGTCGGCGGTAGCGGGGGCACCGGGGTGCACCGTCCGCGGGGGTGTCCTGAGCCAGGTTCAATCCGCCGGAGCCGTCTCAGCCAGGGTAGCCAGGCGGGAGCGGGGTCGGCTGACGCGCTCGGTCGATCCCGCCAGCGACGAACTCCGAGACCGCGTGAACGGCGTGCTGCCGCAACAGCATCACGGTGACCGGGTCGTCGGACACCTCGGTCACCCGCACCCCGCCGGGCAGCCGCTCCACCTGCAGGTCCACCGCCTGGTGGTGCGCGAAAACCGCTGCGAACAGGGGATCTTCCTGCCGGATCGCCGCGCCTCGCCGCAACCGCGACCGCATCTGGTCGACGTGTTCGCGGATGCGCGCGGCGAGATCGGCGGCCGGACTGGTGGTCGTCGCGCGGATCCCGTACGAGTAGTGCTGGACCTCGCGCCGGATTTCGCCGTGTCGTACCAGAAGGTCCTGGATGACCAGCATGTCGCGCACCAGGTCCGGATCTTCGGCGTTGTCCGGCGTGAGCATCCAGTCGGGCAGCGGTTGGTTCCGCGGTCGCTGCCCGCACGCGGTGAGCAGCACGGCAGCGACCGCCAGGAACTCCCGTCGCGAACACGTGCGGTGCGACATGCGCGATCCCGTCGAATCGGATGTACTGGCACCAGGATGCGCCCCGCGCGGTCAGCGCGCAGCGGGCAGCAGGCGCGGGATCGCCCGCACGTAGACCACCATGCCGATGACCTCGACCAAGGTCTGGGCGACCACGACGATCGCGGCCACCGCCAGGTGGTCCGGCAGGGCGAGCGCCAACGGCAGCACGACCAGCGAATTGCGCGTCGCACCGGTGAACACCACCGCACGACTGTCCGATGTGTCCAGTCCGAACAGGCGCGCCACCGCCATCCCGGCGAACGGCATCACCACCAGGAACGCGACGTAGTGCGGGACCACCTGCGCCACGTCGCCGATCCGGCCGTCGAGCGCCGGGACCTGCGAGGCGACCACGGTCAGCAGCGCCACGGCCATCAGCGGCACCATCGCCCCGCCCGCGGCGTCGGAGACGGCCCGGCCCGCCGGCTTCCGCGCCGCCCACGCCTGCGTGGCCCAGGCCAGTGCGAGCGGAACGACGATCAGCACCAGGAACGCCTCGACGAACGGGCCGGCCTCCACGACCTCGACCAGGCCACGTCCCAGGAACAGCACCAGGAACACCGGAAGCAGGAGCATCTGGGCGACCAGCAGCAGGGGAGTGGCGGCCAGCAACCGCTGGCTGCTGGCACCGGCCAGCCCGGAGAACACGATCACGTAGTCCACGCACGGCGCGAGCAGGACCAGCAGCACTCCCAGCTGCACGGCGCGATCAGCGGGCAGGAACGCGAACAGCATCGCGACGACCAGTGGCACCGCGACGAAGTTCACCACCAGCACTGCTGCGAGGAACCGCCCTGCGCGCAGCGACTGCGCGAACTCCGCGACCGGGACCTGCAAGAACGTCACGTACAGCAAAAGGCCCAGCACAGGATTGATGAGCGGTTCGAGGCCGCTGCCCGCGACGGGCGCTGACCAGCCCAGGAGCGCACCGAGGGCGATCGCCGCGAGGTAGATCCCGACCTGGTGCCGCTCCAACGCGGCCACCACGCCCCGCTGCTGTCCCACGTGCTCTCCTCCTGGCCCCGGATGCGATCTGCCCGATTCTGTCCGGTGCCGGGTGGAGGCCGTGCGTCAGGTGCGCGCGACGGGCTCGGTGGCGGCGATCAGCTCGACCAGTTTCGCGTTGAACGCGGGCAGGTCTCGCGGTTGCCTGCTGGTCACGAGGTTCCGGTCGACCACCACTTCCTCGTCGAGCACCTCAGCGCCTGCGTTGCGGAGGTCGGT
The DNA here is from genome assembly GCF_027853915.1 of Saccharopolyspora oryzae. Taxonomy (GTDB): domain Bacteria; phylum Actinomycetota; class Actinomycetes; order Mycobacteriales; family Pseudonocardiaceae; genus Saccharopolyspora; species Saccharopolyspora oryzae. Next base: position 7,709 of record NZ_JAQGLA010000113.1, on the reverse strand, counting down.
GCGGATGCTGAAGAACGAGGTCAGCCGGCGCCCGCGCACCACGTCGGCCTCCACCAGCGTCCACGGGCCGTGGCAGATCGCGCCGACGGGCTTGCCGGAGTTGACGAAGTCCCGGACGAACGCCACCGCGTCGGTGTCGCGGCGCAGGTTGTCCGGGTTGATCGTGCCGCCCGGCAGGACAAGGGCGTCGTAGTCGTCCGCAGCGGCTTCGGCGACCTGGCGGTCGACGGTGAACCGGTCGCCCTTGTCGATGTCGTGGTTCATGGCCTGGATCTCGCCGCGGTGCGTCGAGAGGAGCTCCGCACGTGCTCCGGCTTCCTCCAGCTCCGCGCGCGGCCGGTCCAGCTCGACCTGCTCGACGCCGTCGGCGGCGAGGATGGCCACCCGTCGCCCGCTCAATTGCCCGGTCATCGCCTGGTCACCCCTTCCGCTCGCAGCATCGACCTACGTCCCAGCGTCCTCGACCTGTTCGAGGCTGCAAGTCGGTTCCCGTCAGTCCTGGGGCCAGCGGGCACCGTTCTCCCAGTAGGTGCGGATGCTCTCCAAGGAGCGGCCCTTCGTCTCCGGGGCGAACCGGTAGACGAAGACCCAGGAGATTGCCGCCAGCGCGAGGAAGATGCCGAACGTGGGGGCACCGCCCAGGCCGTCCATGAGCGGCAGGAAGAACTGGGCCACGATCAGGTTCGCCACCAGGTCCGCGGTCAGCATCAGCGAAGCGCCGAGAGCGCGCAGGCGTGCCGGGAAGCTCTCCGAGGCGAACACCCACACCAGCGAGCCGAAGCCGAAGTTGAACCCGGCGGTGAACACCAGGATCGACGCGAAGCCCCACCACGATCCGCCGCCGTCCAGCGAATCGGTGGCGAACACCAGGATCATCGCCAGGCTGGACGCGATCATCGTCGCGATCCCGCCCAGCAGGATCGGTCGGCGCCCCACCCGGTCCACCACGAACAGCGAACCGATGGTGGCCAGCAGCGCCGCGCCCTGCACGATCGCGGGCAGCCCGAGCACCGTGGCGTGGCCCTGGAAACCCATCTCCTCGAAGATGATCGGGCTGTAGTAGGTGACCGCGTTGATCCCGGTGATCTGCACCAGGAAACCGAGGACCAGCACGAACATCGTGGCCGTCGCGTAGGGGGAGCGGAACATCTCGGCGAGCTGCCCACCGCGCCGGCTGTCGATGTCCGCGCGGATCTCGGCCAGTTCCCGGTCGACGTCCGCACCGGGATCGACCTGCTGCAGGGTTCGCCGCGCTTCCTCGTGGCGTCCTTTGAGGACGTACCAGCGCGCCGTGTCCGGCAACTTCACCAGCAGGAACAGCACCAGCACCGACGGCACGGCCGACAGCGCGAGCATCAGCCGCCAGTTCCCGGAACCGGCGAGGCTCCAGTCGACGAGGTAGGCGATGAGGATGCCGGTGACGGTGGCGACCTGGTAGCCGACGACCAGCGCGCCGCGGACCGCGGCCGGCGCGGATTCGGCCAGGAACACCGGCGTGACCACCAGGGACAAGCCGATGCTGATGCCGAGGAAGAACCGCGAGACGTCCAGCCACAGGATGTCGGAGACCAGCCCGGACCAGACGGCGAACACCGCGTAACCGGCCACCACGAGCAGCATGGTCGCCTTCCGGCCGATGGCGGTGGCCAGCTTGCCTGCGAGCAGGGCGCCGACGATGTTGCCCGCGACCAGCACGGTGGTCACGCTGCCCTGCAGCGAGGGGGACAGGCCCATCTCGTCGGTGATGAACAGCAGCGCGCCGGAGATGTTGCCGATGTCGTAGCCGTAGATCACGCCGATGGTCGCCGCGGCGATGGCGATCCGGCGGGCTACGGGCGAAGTGGTGCTCAACGTGGTGGAGGCTCCGGACATGACACGCTCCTCATTGCGATCAGGTTCCGAGGACTTCCAGGAGTTACTCGACCTCCTGTTCTGCGCTGAGTTGCGAAAGGTCTTGCGCTGGTCAAGGTTTCAGATCGTTCTTGACTGTGTACTGAGGACAGTCGTGATCTGGTCGGCCGCGGAGGAGCGCGCCGTGGACCGTCGTGGCGGTCATGTGCTCGCCAGCGCTAGGGCTGGCCGGTGAACCGGACGGCGTCATCGCGCGTTCCTTCCGAAGGCGTCGGCGGAGGAAACAGCGCGAGTTTAGGGCGATCGAAATTGAGCGAGCAATGCTCCATTTGCTCACTATCGAGCAGTCAGGCGGTCAGCACGGTGGTTCCAGCCGCCTCGAAGGCGTCGAGCACCTCGGCGTCGACGCCGGTGTTGGTGACCAGGGTGTCGATGGCGTCGGTGGTGCAGATCTGGGCGAACGCCCGCCGGTTGAGCTTGGAGCTGTCGGCGACCACGGCGACCCGCGCCGCGCGCGAGGCCATCAACCGGTTGATGCTGGCCTCGCCCTCGTGGTGCGCGTAAGCGCCGTGCTCCGGATCGATCGCGTCGACGCCGAGGAACAGCAGGTCCAGGGTGATCTCCTGCAGGATGTGGGTGGCCAGCGGCCCGGTGAGCTCGAAGGACTGCTGGCGCGCCACACCGCCGGTGACCACGATCTTGATGTGCGGCCGCACCACCAGCTCGTTGGCGATGTTGAGCGCGTTGGTAACCACGGTGAGCCCGGGGGAGCCGGGTTCGGCCAGGTCCGCGCGGGTGGCCAGGCTGCGCGCGACCTCGGTGGTGGTCGTGCCGCCGTTGAGCCCGATCACCATGCCCGGCTGGGCCAAGCGCGCGGCCGCGGCGCTGATCCGCTGCTTCTCCGGTGCGTGCCGGGCGGCCTTGTGCCGCAGCGGCAGGTCGTAGGCGATGCTGGTGGCGACCGCGCCGCCGCGGGTGCGGGCCAGCAGCTGCTGCTCGGCCAGGTGGTCGAGGTCGCGGCGGATGGTGGCGGCGGAAACGTCGAGCTCGGCGGCCAGCTCCTCGACGTCGGCGCGTTCGCGCTGGCCGACGATGTCCAGCAGTTTGCTCAGCCGTTCGTGCCGGTTCATGCCCAGTCCCCTCCGCGCAGTTCGCAGGCAACCTACTACAGCGGACGTCGCCCACCGGGTTGCGGCGAGCTGCGGCCGCGTGCCGCCGAACGGATCAGCCGCGAAGCCGCCGCGCGTCGGTACTGGCCCGAAATGCGATGTGCGATTGTGCGCGAATCGAGGTGAATACACGCAGTTTCACGCAGGAGGCGTTATGGTCGAGCATCCGCGCAACGCCCTGTCCCGGCGGACCCTGCTGCGCTCCAGCGCAGCGGCGGGGGCCGGGCTCAGCTTCGCCGGTCTGGCCCCCGCCGCGACAGCGCAGAGCGCGTGGCCCGCGGCCAAGGGCGAAACCATGATGGGTGTGCCGTTCGAGGCGCACGAGACGGTCCGCGTCGGCATCATCGGCTTGGGCAACCGCGGTGCGAGCATGCTGCCGCTGTTCCTGGCCCTGGACGGCGTCGCGATCACCGCGGTGTGCGACACGAGCGCCGAAGCGGTGGAGGAAGCAGCGCGCGCGGTGGTCGAGCAGGGCAGGCCCGAGCCGGCCAAGTACAGCGCGGGCGAGCACGACTTCGAGAAGATGCTCGCCAGGGACGACATCGACTTCGCCTACATCGCCACGCCGTGGGAGTGGCACGCGCCGATGGCGGTGGCGGCCATGCGCAACGGCAAGCACGTCGGCGTCGAATGCCCGATCGGCGTGACCGTCGACGAGCTGTGGGAGCTGGTCGACGTCTCCGAGCAGACCCGCCGGCACTGCATCCAGCTGGAGAACTGCTGTTACGGCCAGAACGAGTTGCGCGTGCTGCGCATGGCCCACGACGGGATGTTCGGCGATCTGCTCTACGGTGCGGGTGCCTACCTGCACGATCTGCGCGAACTGCTGTTCTCCAAGACCTACTACGCGGGGCAGTGGCGGCGCGCCTGGCACACCAAGCTCAACGGCGACCTGTACCCGACGCACGGCCTCGGCCCGGTCGCGGCCTACCTGGACGTCAACCGCGGCGACCGGCTGGTGCGGATCACCTCGATGAGCACTCCGGCACGCGGTCTGGCCGCCTATCGGCAGGAGAACCTGCCGCCGGACGACCCGGCGTGGCAGGAGCGCTACGTCAAGGGCGACGCGACGATGAGCCTGATCCAGACCGAGCAGGGCCGCGTCGTCCACCTCGTGCACGACGTCTCCAACGGCCGCCCCTACAGCAGGCTGAACCAGCTTCAAGGCACCAAAGGTGTGTTCGAGGACTACCCGCCGCGGATCTACCTGGAGCCCACCGGCACGCCGCACGAGTGGGGCAACTGGGACGACTACGCCGAGCACGACCACTGGCTGTGGAAGGACGTCGGTCCCGGACCTGGCGGGCACGGCGGCATGGACTACCTGATGCTCTACCGCCTCGCGCAGACCTTGCACCTGGGGCTGCCGCCGGACATCGACGTCTACGACTCGGCCACGTGGAGCGCCCCGTTCGCGCTGAGCGCGCAGTCCGTCGATGCCGGTGGTGCGCCGGTCGACTTCCCGGACTTCACCCGCGGCCGCTGGACCGAGCCGCACCCGGGCGTCGATTCGCCCAAGCCGTGACGGGTGGGAATTCGTTTCCGGTTCGACCTGAGGCGTACGCCTTTCGCCTCTAACCGGGTGCCCCTTCGCTGCGCTCGTGCAGCGAAGACATCTGAGCGTCGAGTCCGGCAGCGGTCTCGGCGGCCGCCTTGAGCTCGGCGGCGAAACCCTCCGGTACCTCGCCGCCGCTCTTGTAGAGCAACTCGTGTTCGACGGCCGCCCAGAAGTCCATCGCGATGGTGCGCAGCTGGAGTTCGACGGCGACCTGCTCGGTGCGGTCGGACAGGTGCACCGGCACGTTGATGATCAGGTGCAGGCTGCGGTAGCCGTTCGGCTTCGGCTCGGCGATGTAGTCCTTGGTCTGCACGATCTCGATCTGGTGCTGGCGGAGGAGATCGCGGACGAGGTAGACGTCGGAGATGAACGGGCACACGACGCGCACGCCGGCGATGTCGGTGAGGTGCTCGCGGGCCGCCGCCGGGTCGACCGGCAACCCGCGCCGGGCGAGCTTGGCCGCGATCGCCTCCGGGCGCTTGATCCGCGAGGTGATGTGCTCGATCGGATCGTGCTCGTGGGAGTACTCGAACTCCTCGCTCCAGATCCGCAGCTTGGTCATGAGCTCGTCGACGCCGAACTTGTGGACCATCAGCAGGTCGCCGGTCCGGCGCATGAAGGCGAGGGCGTCGTCGCGGTCCATGTCGCCGAGCTGCTCGATGGCGCTGCGCTGCGGGTAGGGCCACCCGCGCGAACCACCGCGCGATGATCTTTTCGCGGAGCCCATCGACGCTCCCCCTCCCAGGCTTCCCGGCTCCACTCTAGGCCGGACCGGGCGGAGTGCTCGGGCGCGCGGAAGCTCTGGCCCATCTGTGAGGGGAACTCCGGCGTGTGCACCGAGCGGCTGGTGAGCCGGGCGGGGTTCGTGCGAGGGATGAGTATTCGATTTCCGGTGGGTGGGCGGCCCCGACCGCCGCCCACCCTTTCCCCGAATGCCGGATGGAACCCCCGACGCTCCACCCGACACCGCGCCTGCTGTTCTCGCAGGTCAGCGGCGCGTAGTTAAAAGCCTGCGGGTTCAACGCCCGTTCTGCAAGGGGGCACCCCCGATTTTGGGGCGTATCGCGCGCCACATTTTCGGTAGCGGAGCGTCCCTTCGCAATTACGTTCGGGAGTTGCCGGCGCGGTGTTCGTCGAGCACTCGGCGCACGGTCGCGGCGAACTCCAGCGGGCGCTCGGTCGCGCCGACGTGGCCGCCGGGGAACTCCGCGAACCCGGCCCCGGTGTGCTGCGCGATGTGCTCGGCCGGCCTGCGCAGCAGCTGGCCCGCCGAATCGCGGCCTGCGGCCATGACCAGGCGGTCGGACCTGCTCCGCAGGGCGTCCAGGTCGGGGACGTAACCGGTGAACTGGGTCAGGACGTGCTCGAGGAAGATCGGCATGTTCTCCACCATCCGGTCCATCGCCTCGGTTCGCGGGATCTCGGCGGGTTCCGGAGCGTCGCCGCCGGAGGTTCCGGCCGCCATGACAGCCATGGCGGCGGCCACACCGTCGCGCAGGTAGGTCTCACGCACCTCGCGGAAGAACGCCCGGTGCTCGGCCGCGTCGGGGAGCAGTTCCACCGACGGCGGTTCGTGGGCGACCACCAGCTCCGGCGGGTTCGGGAAGTGCGCCAGCAGGTCCAGTGCGGCGATCGCCCCGGAACTGGTGCCGAGCACGAAGGTGGGCTCATCGGGCCGGGCGACCAGGTCGAGGATCCGCCGGGCGTCGGCGCTGTGAACCTCGACCTGCTGCCCGGTCGGCGCGGAATCCGCGCTGCTTCGGGAAAAGCACCTCGGGTCGTAGCTGACCACTGTGTACTGATCGGCGAGGTCGTCCGCCAGCACGTCGAAGATGCCGGCATCTCCCGAACCGCCGGGGATCAGCAGCAGCACCGGTCCGTCGCCGCGCGTTTCGTAGTGCAGCGTCGCTCCCAGCACCTCGGCGGTGCCGGTCTTGATGTCGGTCATGCGTCGTCCAAATCTCCTGGCTCGGACGGCCAGTTCTCCAGTGCGATGTGGAGGGCGTGGACGGCCTGTTCCCAGGACGTCCGCACCGAGCGGGAATGGCCGAAGCCGCCGCTGGCCGCGAGGTGGGCGTAACCGTGGAAAGTGCTTCGCAGCAAGCGAACCGCGTCCGTGATGGCAGGTTCGTCCAGCCCGTACGCGCGCAGCAGCGAGTACGGCAGCTCCATGCAGCGCAGGTGCCCGCGGGATTTCGCGACGGCCTCGGGGGCCAGCTGGATCTGGGTCGCCGCGTAGCGACCGGGGTGTTCCAGCGCGTAGGCCCGGTAGGCGTCGGCGAACGCGACGAGCGCGTCGCGGCCCGCCCGGCCGGCGATCGCCGAGCCGATGCGGTCGGCCAGTTCTCCGGCGGCCAGGACCGCGACCCGCGCCCGCAGCTCGGCCACGTTGCGCACGTGCGAGTACAGGCTCGCGTCCTTGACGCCGAAGTGCCGCGCCAGCGCCGAGATCGTCACGTTGGCGAAGCCTTCGGCGTCGGCCATGTCGGCGGCTGCTTCGGTGATCCGCTCCGCGGTGAGTCCCGCGCGTGCCATCTCCGCCCCTCCAAAACCTAGAGCCTCTAGGTTTCATCCTAGGTTAGCTAGGTCGACGGACCGGAGCGACGGATTTTCCCGATGGGGAACGAGCAGGTCAGGGCAGGATTCCCTGGCGGCGGGCGACCACCACGGCTTCGTGGCGGTTGTGGACCTCGAGCTTGTGCATCGCACTGCGCAGGTAGGCCTTGACCGTCTCCGGCCGCAGGGACAGGCGCTTGCCCGCTTCGGCGTTGGTGCAGCCCAGGGCGACCTGGGACAGGACGTCGAGTTCGCGCGGCGTCAACTTCGCCGTCGGCGTCTCCTCCGGCTTCGAGGTGAGACCGGCCAGCCGGTCGCAGGCGTGGTGCAGGCGGTCGCGGAGAGCGGAATCGTCGAGTCCCTGCGCGATGGCGCGGAACTCCGCGTGCAGCTCCCGCACCTCTTCCAGAGCCACCTGCTCGCGGTGGCCGATGTCCTCCGCCGCGCGCATCAGCCGCAGCCTGCGATCGACCTCGTCGCGCACCGCGAGCTCGCCGGCCAAACGCCTGGTCACGCCCATCGCGACGTCGATCGCCCGATCGCCCAGCCGGGCCACGCCGCGTGCCGCGCTGTAG
>NZ_JAQGLA010000112.1 GCF_027853915.1 Saccharopolyspora oryzae | reverse complement strand
TCCCAACGGCGATGTGGCCCGCTCCCCGAGCTTCGGGAGCGGGCCACATCGTGTCCGGGGACTACGTGCCGAGCAGGTCCTGCGGGATCGGCTGGTCCTTGGCGATCGCGTCGAACATCCGCGCAGCCCGTCGCGCAGCCGCTGGCCCTGGTCGGCGGCGTTCTCCACGAGCTTCTCCTCGCGCACCACGTCCAGGGTGGCGATCGCTGCGGCGGCGGCCACCGCGTTGCCGCCGTAGGTGCCGCCCTGCGAACCTGGCCACGCCTTGCTCATCAACTCGTCCGGCGCGGCGATGGCCGACAGCGGGAATCCGCTGGCCAGGCCCTTGGCGGTGATCAGGACGTCGGGGCGGATCCCGGCGTGGTCGTGACCCCAGAACCGGCCGGTGCGGCCGACACCGGTCTGCACCTCGTCGACGATGAGCAGGATCCCGTGGCGGTCGGCGCGCTCGCGCAGGCCGGTGAGGAACTCCGGCGGTGCGGGCAGGTAGCCGCCCTCGCCCAGGACCGGTTCGATGATGATCGCTGCGGTGTCGCGCGGGGAGCTGACCGTGACCAGCAGCTGGTCGAACTCCGCCAGCGCGTAGCGCACGGCGTCGGCTTCGCTGCAGCGGTGCCGGTAGGGCTCGGGGAACGGGGTGAACACCACCCCGGGCATCATCGGGCCGATCCCGGCGCGCACCTTCGTCCCGGAGCTGGTCAGCGCCCCGGCGCCCATCGTGCGACCGTGGAAGCCGCCCTGGAAGGCCACGATGTTCTGCCGTCCGGTGGCCTGCCGCGCCAGCCGCACCGCGGCTTCGACGGCCTCGCTGCCGGAGTTGACGTAGAACAGCCGGTCCAGACCCGATGGCAGGACTTCACCGAGCCGTTCGGTGAGTTCGAGCAGCGGGCGGTGCATGACTGTCGTGTACTGGCCGTGGATCAGGGTGCCCACCTGGCGCTGGGCGGCCTCGACCACGCGCGGGTGGCAGTGCCCGGTGCTGGTGACCCCGATGCCGGCGGTGAAGTCCAGGTACCGCCGGTCCTGCTCGTCGTAGAGGTAGATCCCTTCGCCGCGGGCGGCCAGGACCGGCGTGGCCTGCTTGAGCGCCGGCGAGAGCTCAGCCATGATCGACTCCAAGCGTCGTGAAAATGTAGGATTGTCGACAATCTCGCGTGTTATGCAACCATCACCGAGCGTCGCTGTCCACCTCCGAGCCGGAAGGCGTGCCATGACCATTTCCGTCCAACAGCACCCCCGAGAGGCCACCGTCGTCGACGCCGCTCCCAAGCAGCTGCTCATCGGTGGCAAGTGGTGCCCGGCCGACGCCGGCCGCAGCTACGAAGTGGAGGACCCCTCGACCGGCCGGGTGCTGTGCTCGGTCGCCGACGCCTCCCCCGAGGACGGCCTGGCCGCGCTCACCGCCGCGAGCGAGGCGCAGCCGAGCTGGGCCAAGCACCCGCCGCGCGAACGCGGGGAGATCCTGCGCCGCGCCTACGAGCTGATCATGTCCCGGCACGAGGACCTGGCGCTGCTGATGACCCTCGAGATGGGCAAGCCGCTGACCGAGTCGCGCGCCGAGATCACCTACGCCGCGGAGTTCTTCCGCTGGTTCGCCGAGGAAGCGGTGCGCATCGGCGGCGACTACGCGGTGGCCCCCAACGGGGCGGGCCGGTTCCTGGTGATGCGCCAGCCCGTCGGCCCGGCGCTGCTGATCACCCCGTGGAACTTCCCGATGGCGATGGGCACCCGCAAGATCGGTCCGGCCATCGCCGCGGGCTGCACCTCGGTCATCAAGCCCGCCCACCAGACACCGCTGTCGATGCTGGCGCTCGCCGAGATCCTGCAGGAGGCCGGGCTGCCCGACGGCGTGGTCAACGTCGTCACCTCGCGCAGCGCCGGCCGGCTGATGGAACCGATGATCCGCGACGGTCGCGCCCGCAAGCTGTCGTTCACCGGCTCCACCGCGGTGGGCCGCAAGCTCATCGAGCAGTCCGCCGACCAGGTGCTGCGGGTGTCGATGGAGCTGGGTGGCAACGCGCCGTTCCTGGTCTTCGCCGACGCCGACCTCGACGCCGCGGTCGACGGCGCGATGCTGGCCAAGATGCGCAACGGCGGCGAGGCCTGCACGGCGGCCAACCGGTTCTACGTGCACGCCGACGTCGCCGGGGAGTTCTCCCGACGGCTCGCCGAGCGGATGGCCGCGATGCAGGTGGGTCGCGGCGTCGCCGAGGACGTGCAGGTCGGGCCGCTGATCGACGACACCCAGCTGGGCAAGGTCGCCGATCTGGTCGGCGACGCCGTGCAGCGCGGAGCTGAAGTCGTCACCGGTGGTTCGGCCGCCGACGGCGACGGCTACTTCTACCAGCCCACCGTGCTGGCCAACGTGCCGCTGGAAGCGCGGATGAGCCGGGAGGAGATCTTCGGCCCGGTCGCGCCCATCAGCACCTTCACCGACGAGCAGGACGTCATCGCCCGCGCCAACGACACCGAGTACGGACTGGTCAGCTACCTCTACACGCGGGACGTGCAGCGCGCGCTGCGGGTGTCGGAGGCGCTGGAGACCGGCATGGTCGGCCTCAACCAGGGCATCGTGTCCAACCCGGCGGCCCCCTTCGGCGGGGTCAAGCACTCCGGGCTGGGCCGGGAAGGCGGCAAGTTCGGCATCGACGAGTTCCTGGAGACCAAGTACATCGCCGTGGGCGGTCTGTGATCCCGACAAGTTCGGCGGGGCCTCGAAGTGCTCGAGGCCCCGCCGAGTTCGTTCAGCGCCCGGTCAGCTCGCCATGGAGCCGTTAAGCCGGTCCAGCGCGTCGGTCATGTGGGCTTCGAGGCGCTCGAGCAGGACCTTCTCGTCGCCGGACTCGATGGCGTCCACCAGTCCCTTGTGCTCGTCGACCAGCGCCTGGACGTCCGCGTGGTACTTGTCCTGCAGCGCGGTCAGGCACATCCGCTTCTCCACCAGCAGGGTCTGCGCCATGCGCTGCAGGCGCGCGCTGCCCGAGACCCGCACCAGCGTCTCGTGGAACTCCTGGTCGGCGTCGGCCAGCTCTATCGGGTCGCCCTTGCCCGCGGCCGCGACCATCCGGCTCTGCGCGGCGGTCAGCTCGGCCACCGCCTCCACCCGGTGGTGGCGCACGATCTGCTCGCACGCCGCGCGCTCCACCGCCAGCCGCGCCAGGTAGATGTCCTGGACGTCCTCGGCGTCGAGGTCCATCACGAACAACCCGCGGTGCGGCTCGCTGCGCAGCAGTCCTTCGGCGACCAGCCGCTGCATCGCCTCCCGCAGCGGGCCGCGGCTGACGCCCAGCCGGGCGGCCAGCTCGGCCTCACCCAACTGGCTGCCGGGTGGCAGCGATCCGTACATGATCGCCGCGCGCAGCTGATCGGCCACGATCGCCGCGGTCGACTTGCGCTGCACCGGCTCTAACTCACCCGGCTGCTGGTTCTGCTCGTCGGTCCCGAGCACCTGACACCATCTCCTCAATCCGGGGAGCCACTGCGCTCCCCGACTGCTCCCCTGCGGAACAGCTCGCCCAATCCGTCGCGCGCCTGCTGAGCCCCGGCCAGCCGCAGCGCCTCCCAGGCGCTGACCTGGTTGGCGGTGAGCACCGGCTTGCCGAGCTCCTCTTCCAGCTCGTCCAGCCACGCTGCGGTGTGCAGCGCGGTGTCGGGCATCAGCAGCGCATCGGCCCGGTCGTCGTCGTTGGCCGCGGCGAAGGCCAGCACCTCATCGCGCCCGAGCGTGCCCACCTCGGCGGCGGTGATGATGCCGCGGCTGGACAGCCGCACCACCTCCAGCTCGGCGGCCTGCAGGAACTCCACGAACTTCGCGGCCACATCAGCCGGGTAGGTCGCGGCCACCGCGACCCGCCGCAGCCCGAGACGTGCTGCGGCGTGCACGAACGCGAAGGAGGTGCTGGAGGTCGGCAGGCCGGTGACGGCCTGCAGCTTCTCCACCTGCTCCCGCGCGCCCTGCCAGCCGAAGACGAAGCTGCCCGAGGTGCACGCCCAGATCACCGACTGCACGCCGCGGTCCAGCAGCTCGCGGGCGCCTTCGGCGAGCACCTCCTCCGAGCCGATGTCCAGCAGCGCGTCCACCCGGTGGGCGTCCTCGCGCATGAGGGTGTGCACCAGCGGGAGGCGGACGTCGTCGCCGAGCAGGCGTTCGAGGGTGGGGTAGTCGTCTTCGGCGCTGTAGCCGGGGTAGAGAATTCCTGCGGTGTGCGGCACCGGGTGCTCCATCCTTCGTCGACGTCGGATTGCCACCGCCGCGAACCTTCAGGCGACCGGTCGATTGTTGACAATGTTACCGCACGGTTCGCCGCGGACATGTGGTCGTGATTCGATCTTTACGCGGCAGGCACGTCCACTGCCTGCATCAACCGCTGCTCGGGCGCCACCGCCTGCAGGCCCATCGCGCGGAGCGCGGCCCAGACGGTGACCTGGTTCGCGGTCAGCACCGGCTTGCCCAGCTCCTGCTCGAGCGGGCCGATGATGTCGTAGGTGGGCAGGTTGGTGCAGCTGATGAACATCGCCTCGGCTTCGGGCCGGTCGGCCGAGCGCACGATCTCCACCACCTGCCGGTAGTCGACCTTCCAGATCTGGCCGAGCAGGCCCAGCCCCATGCTCGCCACCACCTCGATGCCGTACTCGTCGAGGAAGTCGCCCAGCCGGTCGGTCACGGCGGCCACGTAGGGCGTGGCCACCGCGATCCGACCGATGCCCAGCAGCTGCAGGGCCTGCACCAGCGCACCCGAGGCGGTCACCGCGGCCGGAGCGCCGGCCTGCCGCATCACCTCGACCAGCGTGCGCTCACCGGTGGCACCGTTGACGAAGCTGCCCGAGGTGCAGGCGTAGGCCACCACTTCCGGCTCCGGGGTCAGCAGGTCGCGGGTCGCACCGTGCACCGCTGCCTCGTCCGAGACCAGGTTGGCCTGCTCGACGGTCACCGGCACCGGTACGAACGCGGTGCGCGTCAGGTACAGCGACACCTCCGCTGGGGTCCACCGCCACAGCTCGCGGTCCAGCGCCAGGTCGAACGGAGCGATCACCCCCACGCCGCGCTGCGGCGGCGGACCGGGCACCGACCCGAGGAAGTCAGGCGGCATATCGGCGCTCCCGTCAACCCTCGTAGCGGTCGTAGCGAAGGGTCTCGCCGATGCTGCCCGAGCGCCAGACGTCGTTGCACGCCTCGGCCATCCGGTCCAGCCCCTCGACGATGGTGGCGTAGACGTTGCCCGGCACCCAGCCGACATCGCCGTTGAGCAGAAGGTTGTTGCGCCCGTAGAAGATCGCCAGGTCGATCACGCCCGGCAGCTCGTGGATGTTCTTCTCCTCCTTGAACGCGCGGTCGAGCATGCCGCCGGGGAAGGAGAAGTAGACGACGTCGCCGGGGATCGGGGTGACCGTGGGGTTCTCCTGACCGGGCTCGTCAGCGGCGAACCGCGGCACCATCGTGTAGATCTCGTTGCGCGCGTACTTGGCGTGGTGCACCGGCCCGACCTGCGGGAGCGCTTGCCACACCGCTTCGCAGGTCCGGGGCGCGTCCTTGTCCAGCAGTTCGGCCACGCAGGACACGCCGCGCTTTTCCAGCGTGATGGACAGGTACCTGGGCATAGGGATCTTCCGTTCGCAAGGAGTGGGGACTTTTGACTCATCTCCTCCGGCCCCACCTCCCCCGGTGACCGGGTCGGGTGGAATCACCTCGTCCGCCGAGGATTACCCGTGGATTGTTGACAATCCTACGAGCGCTTCCTAGCGTGTCAATGCCTCCAGCCGTGTGTGTTTTCCCAGGCTGGGGCGGGAAATTCCGAGTTGACGCGCCACGCCCGCACCGCGTCGCAACCGGCGACCGGCCCCGACGAGCCATAAGGTCGGCACATGATCAACCGCACCCCCACCGTCGTGGCCCTGCACGGCGGAACTCCACCCGCCGAGCTCGAGCGCATCAGCACCTGCGCCGAACTCCGCTACGCCGAAGCCGAGGAGCTGCCCACCGCCGTGGTCGGCGCGGACGTGCTGTTCGTCTGGGACTTCCGCTCCGGGGCGATCCCCGAGGCCTGGCCGCACGCCGATGCGCTGCGCTGGATCCACTCCTCCAGCGCCGGGGTGGACCGCCTGCTGTTCCCCGAACTGCGCGACTCCGACGTCGTGCTGACCAACTCCCGCGGCGTCTTCGACCGCCCCATGGCCGAGTACGTGCTGGGCACCGTGCTGACCTTCGCCAAGGACATGCACACCACGCTGCGCCTGCAGGACCGAAAGCAGTGGCAGCACCGCGTCACCGAACGCATCGCGGGCAAGAGCGCGCTGGTGGTGGGCACCGGACCGATCGGGCGAGCCATCGCCCGCCAGCTCACCGCGGCGGGCATGCGCGTCTCCGGCGCCGGACGGATCGGCCGCTCCGGCGACCCGGACTTCGGCGACGTGCACGCCTCCAGCGATCTGCCGCACGTCATCGGCGCTTTCGACTACATCGTGCTGGCCGCACCGCTGACCGAGCAGACCAAGGGACTGGTCGACGCCGAAGCCCTCGCCCACTGCCGCCCCAGCGCGCGGCTGATCAACGTCGCCCGCGGGGAACTCGTCGTGGAGAGCGACCTCGTCGCCGCCCTGCAGACCGGGCAGCTCGCCGGCGCCGCGCTCGACGTCTTCGAAGCCGAACCGCTGCCGGAGAGCTCGCCGCTGTGGGAGATGCCCAACGTGCTCATCTCCCCGCACATGTCCGGCGACACCGTCGGCTGGGTCGACGAGCTCGTCGACCTGTTCATCGCCAACGTGCGCGCCTACACCGAAGGGGCGCAGCTGAGCAACGTCGTGGACAAGCAGCGGGGATACATCAGCGGAACGGAGAACTGAATTGGCCGACACCCAGCCCGCCGACCTCACGGCTCCCGAACTGCTCGCCGCCTACGCCAGCGGCCAGCTGTCCCCGGTGGAAGCCACCGAGGCCGTCCTGCACCGCATCACCGAGGCCGATCCCGCCGTCAACGCCTACTGCCTGGTCGACCGCGACCGGGCGCTGCAGCAGGCCCTCGCCTCCGAACAACGCTGGCAGCGCGGTGAACCCGCGGGGCGGCTGGACGGGGTGCCCACCTCGATCAAGGACATCTTCCTCACCGAGGGCTGGCCGACGCTGCGCGGCTCCCGCACCATCGACCCCGACCAGCAGTGGAACGTCGACGCACCGACCGTGGCCCGGCTGCGCGAGCACAACGCCGTGTTCGTCGGCAAGACCACGACCCCGGAACTGGCGTGGAAGGGCGTCACCGACAGCCCGCTGGCCGGCATCACCCGCAACCCGTGGAACCCCGCGCTCACCGCCGGCGGCTCCAGCGGCGGTGCCGCAGCCGCCGTCGCGCTGGGCATGGCGCCGCTGGCCATCGGCACCGACGGCGGCGGATCCGTGCGCATCCCCGCGTCGTTCTGCGGGATCGTCGCGCTCAAGGCCACCTACGGCCGCATCCCCCACTACCCCGCCAGCCCCTACGGAACCCTCGCGCACGCCGGGCCGATGACCACCACCGTCACCGAGACCGCGCTGATGCTCGACGTGCTCTCCGAGCCCGACGTCCGCGACTGGTCCGCGCTGGAACCGCCCGCCGCGTCCTTCGTGGACGGTCTGGACTCCGGCGTGCGCGGGATGCGCATCGCGGTGAGCCTCGACCTGGGTTTCGGCACCGAGGTGCACCCGGAGATCGCCCGGGCCGTCACCGAGGCCGCGCGGACCTTCGAAGAGCTCGGTGCCGTGGTGGAGCAGGCCGACCCGGGGATCACCGATCCGGTGGACGACTTCCACGTCCTGTGGTTCGCCGGCGCCGCCAAGTCGGTCGAGCACCTCAGCGCCGAGCAGCGCGAACTGCTCGACCCGGGTCTGCACGAGATCTGCCAGCAGGGGCTGACCTACTCGGCCCAGGACTACCTGGAGGCCACCAACACGCGCATGCTGCTCGGGCAGCGCATGGGCGCCTTCCACCAGACCTACGACCTGCTGCTGACGCCGACCGTGCCGATCCCCCCGTTCGAAGCGGGCTGCGAGGTGCCGCCCGGTTCCACCGAATCTCGTTGGACGAGCTGGACACCGTTCACCTACCCGTTCAACATGACCCAGCAGCCCGCCGTGAGCATCCCTTGTGGACGGACCGGTGACGGGTTGCCGATCGGGCTGCAGATCGTGGGTCCGCGCCACGCCGACGCGACCATCCTGCGCGCTGCGCGTGCGTTCGAGCAGGCCCGCCCCTGGCAGCGCCCCACTCCTCCGTGAAGCAGCACCGAGCACGTTGAAGGGCGCCTTCGACTTCGAAGGCGCCCTTCGCTCATGCGAGGGTCAGCGTCGTGACGACGCCGAGGGCCGTCACCAGCAGCGTCGAACAGGCACCGAGGACGAAGGCCTTGGGCCCGTTGCGCAGCAACGCCTTGATGCGGACGCCGAACCCGAGCGCGAACAGCGCACCGGTCAGCAGCACCGTCGTCAGCTGCTTGGCCCCGTCGAGCACCGCCTCCGGCAGCACACCCGTGGTTCGCACCGCCACCGCGACCAGGAATCCGAGCACGAACAGCGGCATGATCGGCGGACGCTTGCCGCCACCGACGTGGCGCCGCCGCTCCAGCAGGCTGACCAGCGCCACCATCGGCGCCAGCAGCACCACCCGGCTGAGCTTGACCACCACCGCGATCGCCACCGCCGCCGCGCCCACCGGCGAAGCCGCCGCGACCACCTGCGCCACCTCGTGCACGCTGCCACCGGCAATCCGCCCGACCTGCTCGGCCGAGAGCCCCCAGGCCTCGAACAGCACCGGAAGCCCGAGCATCGAGATCGTCCCGAACACCGTCACCATCGCCACGCTGGTGGCCACGTCCTCGTCATCGCGCTCGACCACGCTCTCCATCGCCGCCACCGCCGACGCCCCGCAGATCGAGAACCCGGTCGCCACCAGCATCGACAGGCCCCGCGAGATCCCCAGCAGCCGGCCGAGCAGCAACGTGCCCGCGAAGGTCAACGCCACGATCAGCAGCACCGACACCACGGTGCCCGCGCCCAGCCCGAGCACCTGCGTCACCGACAACTGCAATCCCAGCAGCACCACTCCGCTGCGCAGCAGCTTCTTGGTCGACCAGGCGACTCCGGCACGCGCCGACGCCGGGAACCCCGGCACATTGCCCGCCACGATGCCCAGCACCACCGCCACCGTCAGCGCGCTGACCGCCGGGAGCAAGCCCGCGATCACCATCGACACCACGATCGCCACGGCCGTCACGACGAGTCCAGGCCACAACGCCACCAGACCTGCTCGCGCAGGGTTCAACGTCTTCGTCACGACTGCAAGGTTCGCTGTCCGCAGCGCCGCGCAGTAGCCGTGATCTGCACAGGACGTCATAACCAGATGGAATGCCCAACCCGCAGGGGAACGGCACCCGGCTCCCAAACACCCATGCCAGTACCTACCCTGAAGGAATGACCCCGCCCGATCCCGAATCGCTGCGACTGCTCGTGCTGGTCGGCGACCTCGGCAGCATCGGCGCCGCCGCGGCCGAGCTGCAGGTCAGCCAACCCTCGGCCAGCAAGCGGCTGAGCCGCCTCGAACGCCAACTCGGCCTACCGCTGGTGCAGCGCACCCGCCAGGGCTGCACGCTCACCGCCGCCGGGGTCATGGTCTGCGACTGGGCCAAGCAGGTCCTCGCCCACGTCGACGGGCTGATGAACGGCGTCCGAGCACTGCGGGCCCAGCAGCAAGCCACCCTTCGCGTCGCGGCCAGCATGACCATCGCCGAGTACCTGGTCCCCCGCTGGCTCAGCCGACTGCGCGTCGCACTGCCCGACGTGCACGTCGAACTCGACGTCGCCAACTCGGTCGCCGTCGCCGAAGCGGTCCGCCACGGCGGAGCCGAACTCGGGTTCATCGAATCCCCGACCCCGCCCGACGGCGTCTCGGTCCGCTTCGTCACCCGCGACCGGATGGCCGTCGTCGCCCCGCCCGAACACCCCTGGACCCGGCTGCGCCGACCGCTGACCGCCACCGAACTGGCCGCCACCCCGCTGATCGTGCGCGAACACGGCTCCGGCACCCGCGAAACCCTCTACCGCGCCCTCGCCGAGGTCGGCGCCGACCCGGTGTCCCCGCTGCTCGAACTGCGCTCCACCACCGCCGTGCGCAACTCCGTCGTCGCAGGCGCCGGCCCAGCGGTGCTCAGCGTCCTGGCGGTGGCCACCGACCTGGCCGAACACCGCCTGGTCGAGATCCCGGTCGCCGACCTCGACCTGCGCCGACCCCTGCACGCCGTCTGGCGAGCAGGCCTGCACCTCACCGGCTCTGCCGCAGCCCTGCTCGCCATCGCCACCCGCACCGAGGACTGACCTGATCAGTCCTCGTCCCAGGCGGACATGACGTGCTTGATCCGGCTGTACTCCTCGAGGCCGTAGCGGCCGAAGTCGCGGGCCGAGGCCGAATGCTTGAAGCCGCTGTGCGGCATCTCCGTCGCCAGCGGGTGGTGGGTGTTGATCCACACCGTGCCCGCCTGCAGACCTCGCGACACCCGCATCGCCCGCGCGTGATCACGTGTCCACACGCTGGCCACCAGCCCGTAGCGCACCCCGTTGGCCAGCTCCACCGCTTCCTGATCCGTCTCGAAGCGCTGCACCGTGAGAACCGGGCCCAGGACCTCGTTCTGCACCAGCTCGTCGTCCTGCTCCACCCCGGCGACCACCGTCGCCTCGTGGAAGAACCCCCGCTCCCCCTTGCGACCACCACCGGCCAGCACCTGCGCGTGCTCGGGAAGCCTCGCCAAGTGCGCCTGCACCAGCTCCAGCTGCCCGAGGCTGTTCAGCGGGCCGAACGCGGCGTCGGGATCCTGCGGCGGCCCTGGACGCATCGCCTCGGCCCACCGCACCAGCTCCGCCACCAGCTCCTCGTACACACCCGGACCGGCCAGGACGCGGCTCGCCGCGGTGCAGCTCTGCCCGGCGTTGCCGAACGCCGCCAGCGCGATCTTCCGCGCCGCCCGGGCCACGTCGGCGTCGTCGAACACCACCGCCGGGGCCTTGCCGCCCAGCTGGAGGTGCGCGCGCTTGAGGTCGGCAGCAGCGGAACCCGCGACCTCCATGCCCGAACGCACCGTGCCGGTGATCGAGAACATCCCCGGCACCTCGTGCGCCACCATCGCCCGGCCGCTGTCGCGATCGCCGCAGATCAGGTTGAGCACACCCGGCGGCAGCTGCTCCCCCGCGATCTCGGCCAGCAACGCCGAGCTGACCGGAGTGGTCTCCGCCGGCTTGAGAACCACGGTGTTGCCCGCGGCCAGCGCCGGAGCGAACTTCGCCGCCGCCAGCAGCAGCGGATGCGTCCAGGACGTGACCTGCGCGCACACCCCGATCGGCTCGCGGCGGGAGAACGAGGTCATCCCCGGCTGGTACTCACCACCCGCCCCGTCCTCCTGCACGCGCGCCGCCCCGGCGTAGAAGCGGATCAGGTCCACCGCCATCGGCAGCTCGTCGTCGAGCACCGCCGACCAGGGCTTGCCGGTGTTGCGGCACTCCGCCAGCACCAGCTCCTCCGCGCGGTCCTCCACCGCGTCGGCGACTTCCAGCAACAACTGCTGCCGGCGCCGCGGTGTGGTCGACGACCAGGACTCGAACGCCGACGCCGCCACCGACATCGCCGCGTCCACGTCCATCCAGCGGGTCAGCGGGCTGCTGCCGTACTCCTCGCCGGTGCTCGGGTCGACCAGCGGCAAGGTCTCCCCCGCCAGGGTCTGCGCGGGTTCTCCGCCGACGAAGTTGTGCAGTTCCAGCGCTGCGGTCAAGGACAACCTCCATCGCTGGGTCGGCCGCCGTTGGCCGACCGGGTGGCCACGTCCGCCGCCCGACCCTATCCGCACAACCGCACCGGCCGCGCACAACGCCGCTCCCGCGAGCGCGTCGCAGTCCGCGAGATCAGGCCGCCGAGGTGCGGTCGCGCAGCCACCACTGCGCGAAGGTGCCCAGCGCCACCAGCGCCAGCACCGGCAGGAACGCCCAGCGGTAGGCCTGCGCCGCGGGCAGGAAGGACACGAGCTGCAGCACCACGCCCACCAGCAGCTGGATCATCACCGACGCGCTGAAACCGCCCATGTTGACCACGCCCGAGGCCGTCCCCGAGCGGTGCTCGGCGTTGGCCATCCGCGCTCCGTCGAAGGCCAGCATCGCCGAACCGCCACCGACGCCGATGACCACCAGCGCGACCACCAGCAGCGACATCGGCAGCACGCCGGGCCAGAGCACGAGCAGTGCCCACACCGCCGCGACCGCGCAGGACAGGCCGAAGCTGAACCGGTCGCGCCGCCCCGGGCGCCCCGAGACGAACTGGCCCGCGAACCAGGACCCCGCGATGAAGCCCACCACGCTGATCAGCAGCAATGTCCCGACCTGCGCCTGGCCGTGCCCCTGCGACTCGGTCAGCCACGGACCGCCCCACAGCGTGGTGATCGCGACGAACTGCGCCATCAGCACGAAGTGCACCCAGAAGGAGTGCTTGGTGCCCCGCTGCGCGACGACGTGGCGCAGGGTGTGCCCGATCCGCTCCCGCTCCGGCGCCGGCTCGCTCGGGACCACGGCGTGACCAGGCCGATCGCGGATCGCCAGCCCGGCGATCAGCGCCAGCGCCGCGGTCAGCACCGCCGCCCCGGCGAAGGTGGGCACCCAGCCGAGGCTGTGCAGCGCCAGCCCCAGCGGCAGCGTCGAGACCACCTGGCCCAGACCGCCGGCCAGACCGGTGATCGCCGCGACCTTGCCGTACCGGTGCGGCGGGAACCAGTGCGCGGCCAGCCGCAGCACGTTGGTGAACATGAACGCGTCGCCGAAGCCGATCAGCATCCGACCGGCGATGCCGCCGACGATCGAGCCGCTCACCGCGAACACCGCCGACCCCAGGGCCAGCGCCACCATGCCGCCGGTGATCACCTTCCGCGGCCCCAACCGGTCGGCCAGCAGCCCGGACGGCACCTGCAGCACCAGGTAGATGCCCAGCTGGAGGGCCGCGAACACCGACAGCATCGCGGGACCGATGTCGAAGCGCTGCATCGTTTCCGGCGAGGCCACGCCGAGGCTGGCGCGGTGGAACAGCGCCGCGCAGTAGCAGATCGCGCCGATCCCCCACACCAACCACGCCTTGCGCGATGAGGTGCCGTGATCGGCCCGCGTTTCGGCGGGAGGCGGGGCGGTGACCGTGCCGGACAACTGGAAACTCCTCTCGGGGAAAACTTGTATTCACCTTAGATACAAGATGGGTGGAAGTACGATGACCTCGTGTCGAGCGCAACACCACGCGAAGCCGTGTCCTCCGCCACTGCGACCTCGGGCAACCGCCCCGAGGCGCCCGCTGCCGACCGCGCCTACCAGCACGTCAAGGCCGGTCTCTTGGACGGCAGCTACCCGGACGGCGAGCTGCTGTCCGAGGGCGAGGTGGCCGGCGCGCTGCAGATGTCCCGCACACCGGTGCGCGAGGCCTTCCTGCGCCTGCAGACCGAGGGATTCCTCCGCCTCTACCCCAAGCGTGGTGCTCTCGTCGTGCCGGTGACGGCCGCCGAAGCCCACGCCGTGGTGGAAGCCCGCCTGGCCCTGGAGAGCTTCGCCATCGACAAGCTCGCCATGCAGGGCTCCGAGGCGATGACGGCCGTCGGCGAACAGCTCGCCGAGCACCCGGCCTGCGACACCGACGAGCTCAGCGACGCCGACATGCACGAAGCCGACCGCGCCTTCCACGCCGCGCTGGTCGCCGCGGCGGGCAACCCGGTGGTCGCGGACCTCTACAACGCACTGCGCGACAAGCAGATGCGCATCACCGCCACGGCCCGCACCCACACCGTCCGCCCCCGGATCACCCACCAGCACGCCCAGGTAGCAGCAGCGCTGCGGGACGGCGATGCGGAGCTGGCCAAGTCCCGGCTGCGCGAGCACCTGCTCGGCACGGTCCGCGCCTTCGGGATCGCCGGCGGCCGCTACCTCGATCCCGACTCCGCCCTCTGAAGCTGCTTTTCCCGCATCGGCACGCTTGGTGCTGCCGCGTTGGGCATTAACTTCAGTCAACACTGAAGTAATCAATGCAATCAAACCGCTTTGCCCGCGTTTCCCACCACAGGCGCGGTGCCGACCCCCTAGCCTCGGGGTGTGACTCCGTCGCAGTTCGTCAAGTCGACGCCACCACCCCGGCTGCGAGCGCTGATCAGCGACATCAGCGGGTACCGGGTGCACTCCGCGCCCGGCGTGCACCGCGGGCTCCCCTCCTCGGACCTGACGCTGATCATCACGCTGGACGAGACCGTGGACGTCAGCTTCGAGTCCGGTCCCCAGGTCTCCTACACCGCGCTCGTCGGCGGGTTGCACAGCAAGCCCACGCAGGTCGAGCACGGCGAGCTCCAGCACGGCATCCAGCTCGGCCTCACCCCGCTCGGCGCCCGCGCTCTGCTCGGAGTGCCCGCCGGGGAGCTCGCCGACACCGGCATCCACCTGTCCGACGTGCTCGGCCCCACCGCCGCCGAACTCACCGAGCGGCTGCGTTCGGCGACCACCTGGAGCGACCGCTTCGACCTCCTCTGCGGCGAACTCGACCGGCTCACCTCCCCCGCTGCCCTGCCCTCGGCCGAACTCGGCTGGATCTGGCGGCGGATGGCCGAAACAGACGGGCACGTCCCCGTCTCCGCCCTGGCCGATGAAGTCGGCTGGAGCCGCCAGCACCTCGGCGCGCGGTTCCGCCGCGAGTTCGGCCTCTCCCCCAAGCTGCTCGGCCGCGTCATGCGCTTCCAGAGCGCACGCCGCCACCTCATCGCGGGAAATCCGGCCGGCCTCGCCGACCTCGCCGCCGACTGCGGGTACTCCGACCAGGCCCACTTCAACCGGGACTGGCGGGAGTTCACCGGGATGACCCCATCGCAGTGGATCGCCGAGGAGCTTCCATTCGTCCAAGGCGCGACGCACCTCGGCGACGCATCCTCGGGGCATGACGACGAACACGACGCGAACCGCGATCTGGCCCCTGGTCCCCTACCTCGACAAGAAAGCGGGCATCCGCTTCCTGGTCGAGGCGTTCGGCTTCGAAGAAGCCCTGATCGTTCCCGGTGACGACGGCCAGATCGTGCACGCCGAGCTCCGCTGGCCGCACGGCGGCGGCATCATGATCGGCACCTGCGACCCGGAAAGCCCGTTCGCCCAGCAGAAGGGCTCGGCCAGCAACTACGTGGTCACCGACGAGCCCGACGCGCTGTACGAGCGCGCCCTGGCCGCCGGCGCCGAATCCCTCTACGCGCCCCAGGACCAGGACTACGGGTCGCGCGACTTCGTGGTCCGCGACCCCGAGGGCAACATCTGGAGCTTCGGGACCTACCCGGGAACCTGAAGACCCCGGAAACGAGTTGAGGGCGCCCGCTCCGGAAGCGGACGCCCTCAACGAACTCTGCTAGCTCAGCTGGATTCCTCCGGCGGTGCGATCTGGCCGCCGAGCGTCGGGCTCGGCACCTCCTTGCGCGCCACCGCCTCGGCGGCGCGGACCGCCTCGGCGACCTCCGGAGTGGTGGAGGTGTCGAACCAGGACTTGACCGACTCCTCTTCCTCCTCCGGCACCGAAGCCGGCGGCTCCTCCTTCGGCGGCTCGTAGCGGAAGACGCCGTCGTCGCCGGGCGCGCCGAGCATCTTCGCGAAGCCCTCGAGGGACTTGCCGAACTCGCTGGGCACCACCCACACCTTGTTCGAGTCGCCCTGCGCCATCTGCGGCAGCGTCTGCAGGTACTGGTAGGCCAGCAGCTCCGGCGTCGGCTTGCCGCGCTTGACCGCCGCGAAGACCTTCTCGATCGCCTTCGCCTGGCCCTGCGCCTGCAGGTAGCGGCTGGCCCGCTCACCCTGCGCCCGCAGGATGCTGGACTGCCTGTCCGCCTCGGCGGACAGGATCGCCGCCTGCTTCTGGCCCTCGGCCGCCAGGATCGCCGCCTGCTTCTGCCCCTCAGCGGTCTTGATCGACGACTCCCGAGCACCCTCGGCGTTGAGGATCATCGCGCGCTTCTCCCGGTCCGCGCGCATCTGCTTCTCCATCGAGTCCTGGATCGACGGCGGCGGATCGATGGCCTTCAGCTCGACCCGGGCGACCCGGATGCCCCACCGTCCGGTCTCCTGGTCCAGCACCCCGCGCAGCTGCGTGTTGATCGCGTCGCGGGAGGTCAGCGTCTCCTCCAGGCTCATCGCGCCGACCACGTTGCGCAGCGTGGTGGTGGTCAACTGCTCGACCGCGACGATGTAGTTGGAGATCTCGTAGACCGCCGACCGCGAGTCGGTGACCTGGAAGTACACCACGGTGTCGATCGACACCGTCAGGTTGTCCTGGGTGATCACCGGCTGCGGCGGGAACGACACGACCTGCTCGCGCAGGTCGATCCGGGCCCGAACCCGGTCCAGGAACGGCACCAGGAAGTTCAGCCCCGGCTCGGCCACCGAGCGGAACTTGCCGAGGCGCTCGATCACGGCCGACTGGGCCTGCGGCACCACCATCACCGACTTCACGGCGATGATCAGCACCAGCAGCACCACGACCACCAGCACGATAAGTCCGCTAGTCAACTCCACCCTCATTTCCTCACGGCTCGGCCGACACCACTGCCGTCGCCCCCGCGATCTCCATCACGGTGACCGTCTGACCTGCCTCGATGACCTGCGTCTCGTCCATCGCCCGCGCCGACCACAGCGCACCGTCGATGCGCACCTGCCCACCATGGACGTCCACAGTGGATTCTGCCACTGCTCGCTTGCCCACGAGTGCGTCCACATTGGTCTTGATCTCCAGGGGGTGGTGCAGCCGCCGCTTCAGCGCGGGTCGCGCGATGAAGATCAACCCCAGTCCCAGAACCGCGAAGACCACAGCGTCCACCGGCAGCGGAGCGCCCAGCGCGGACGAGCCGGCGGCGCCCAGCGCCGCAGCGCCGAGCATCACCAGGACGAACTCGCCGGAGAGGACCTCAGCGGCGACGAGCAGCACCCCGGCGATCAACCACAGCAACGCGGGCGTCATACCCCCATGGTGGCAGACCGACCAGGACCGCGAGGCCAGATGCCCTGGGCGTGATCAACGTGTGACTTCGTCCGGTTCAGCGCCCGGGCGAATCCACCGTCACGAAGTCGATGAGCTGCTCCACCGCGGCCAGCAGCGGCGCCTCGACATCGCGGAACCCCGACACCGCGGCCAGCACCCGGCGCCACCCGTCGGCCGGTTCTCCCCAGCCCAGCCGCGCGCACACGCCCTGCTTCCAGTCGGTGCCGCGCGGCACCTCCGGCCAGGCCGGGATGCCCACGGCCTGCGGCTTGACCGCTTCCCAGATATCCACGAACGGGTGGCCGGTGACGAGCACGTGCGGATCGTCGATGCCCTCGACCAGCCGGGACTCCTTGCTGCCCGCCACCAGGTGGTCGACCAGGACACCCACCCGGCGCCCCGGCTCTGGACCGAACTCGGCGAGCAGACCGGGCAGGTCGTCCACGCCGTGCAACGGCTCCACGACGACGCCCTCGACCCGCAGGTCGTGGCCCCAGATCCGCTCCACCAGCTCGGCGTCGTGCAGACCCTCCACCCAGATCCGGCTGCCGCGAGCCGTGCGCGCCCGCAGTCCTTCGACGCGCACCGAACCCGACGCCGACCGGCCGGGCTTGCTCCGCACCGCCGCAGGCACCGGCACCAGCGTCGCCGGCTTGCCCTCGAAGAGGAACGCCGCCGGGCGCAACGGGAACAGCCGCTGCTTGCCGTGGCGGTCCTCGAGCACCACGTTGCCCTTCTCCACCCGCAGCACCGCCCCGCAGAACCCGCTGGCGGGGTCTTCGACCACCAGGCCGGGTTCGGCGGGGATCTCGGGCACCTTCTTGCGCCGCGGGCCCGCGAGGACGTCCTTGCCGTAGTCAAACGAACGCACGAGGTGTGACCGTAATCCGATCGGTCGATCCTCGGGGTGCGGCGCGCCGCACCGAGCAGATCACACTCGCCCTCCCCCCGACGCGGAATCCGCGACCGGGTCCGTACCCTTTCTCGACGTGCCTTGCCCAAGCGCCACGATGGTTGTCTGGACGTCCGCCTGGCTGCACGGTGCAGCCGCCTCCGACGACGTGCTCGACGCCCTGCAGACCTGGGCCGAATCCCAGGAGATCCGCGCCGCCGACGAAGACCTGGCCGCGCGCCTGGAACTCCCCGGCCCGCACGACACCCCCGCCGGTCCCGCGCTGCTGCTGGCCGCGCTGCGCAGAGCGGGCGCGACCAACGGCGAGCTGGTGCTGCCGGTTCCCGGCGATGCCCGCGGACTGGGCGGATCGAACCCGTTCGCGAAGCTGGCCATGCGCACCGGTGAAGCCGTCGTGCTGCCCGAGGCCGGTCTGGGGCTGGTCCCGGAACGCATCGCCGAAGGGATCCTGCGCTGGACGGTGTTCGCCATCGGCGAGCTGCCGCCGGCCGAGCACCTGCCGATCGGCGAAGCCGAGCACGGCATGGCCTCGGCGATGCGCGAAGCCGCCACCGCGCTGATCGAACTCGGTGTCGCCAAGCAACGTCCGGGCGTGCGCGAGGAGATCGCCGCGACCGTCGCGTCCCGGCCGGCGCCCGACTGGCCCGAGGACGTGCCGCAGCGCACCCTGCGGATCCTGCAGCGCGCCGCCGAGGTCGAAGCGATCCTGTGGGTGGCCACCGACGACGCCCCCGGCGGCGCCCTGTCCGCCTCGGCGATCCGCGCCCGCACCGACGCGCTGCGCCCGCTGTTCGACGCGGTCCGCGCCGCACGCCGCGCCTCGGTCGCCGAGATGGTCCGCGTGCTCGCCGACCGCACCACGCAGTCCTGAAACCAGAAGGGGCGCTGCCCACCGATCAGCTCGGCGGGAAGCGCCCCTCTTCGTTCAGGTGGTCTCAGACCAGGAACGAGAAC
>NZ_JAQGLA010000111.1 GCF_027853915.1 Saccharopolyspora oryzae | reverse complement strand
GCGGTTCTCATCCACAGGCCCCCGGACCTGTCCACTCCTGTCGGCGTGTCGGAGCCCGACGCTCCTCGGCATGTCGGGGTCCCGACACGCCGGTGGGACTGCAGTTTCAATTGAAACTGCGGATCCCAGGCACGGCGGATCACAGTTTCAATTGAAACTGCCTTCAGTCCGGACTGAAGGGTCGACGGCTGATCGGGTGAGGGTCAGACGCCGGGGTCGAAGCGGCCGTCGATGGCCGTCCAGCCTCCTTCGACGAGTTGGAGGGTTCCGGTGACGTAGGACGCCGCGTCGGAGGCCAGGTAGACCACGGCGCCGGCGATCTCGTCCGCCTTGGCCCAGCGGCCCAGCGCCGTCTTGCTCGCGTACGCGCCGTACCACGCCTCGTCGGACTTGATCTGCTCGGTCAGCGGCGTCTCGAACGGGCCGGGCGCGATGGCGTTGACCCGCACGCCCTTCGGCCCCAGCTCGGCCGCCAGCGCGCGGGACAGCTGCACCACGCCGGCCTTCGTCGCCGCGTAGATGCCCTGGCCGGGTTCGACGACTTCCGCCCGGAAGCTGGCGAAGGTGACGATGCTGCCGCGCCCGCGCTCGGCCATCCGCGCGCCGAAGTCGCGCAGCAGCCGGTAGGTGCCCTTCAGGTTGACGTCGACGACCCGGTCGAACTCCTCGTCCGCGGTGTCCGCCAGGCGCTTGCGGACGTTGATGCCGGGCGTCACGACCAGCACTTCGGCGTCGGATTCCGCCGCGGCGAGCTCCCGGATCCCGGCACCGTCGCGCACGTCCAGCTCGCGCCAGCTCGCCTCGTGCCCGAGCTGCCGGATCGACTCCGCGGTCTCCGCCGCACCGGAGGTGTCCACGTCCGCGATGACCACTTGGGCCCCGAATTCGGCCAGGCCCACGGCGCTAGCGCGGCCCAGACCGCTGCCGCCGCCGACCACCACGGCCTTGCGCCCATCGAGCCGGAAGAGGTTCGCCAGCCGATCCACCACGAGCAGCCTCCAGACCGTCCACAAGGGACCGATAAGTCCACGAGCTCCGACCGGCCGATCATCACCCGGCGAACAGCGCCGGGCAAGGGCTCAACGGGTCACGAGCTCCTCGGCCCCGCGGAAGGTGCTGCGGTAGGCGCTGGGCGAAACCCCGAGCGCGGCCTGCAGGTGCTGGCGCAGCGAGGCAGCCGTCCCGAACCCGGCGTCGGCCGCGATCCGGTCCACCGCCAGGTCGGTCTCCTCCAGCAGCTGCCGCGCCCGCTCGATGCGCTGCTGCGTCAGCCACTGCAGCGGCGAAATCCCCACCTCGTCCCGAAACCGCCGGGTGAACGTCCGCACGCTCATCGCCTCCTGCGCGGCCAGCTCGCGCAGCGCCAAAGGCCGGTCCAGGTGCTCCAACGCCCAAGCGCGCGCCCGCCCGGTGGACGAGATCTGCGGTTCCGGCACCGGCCTCCGGACGTACTGGGCCTGACCGCCCTCGCGGTGCGGCGGCACGACCATCACGCGCGCGACCTCGTTGGCGACCGCCGCCCCGTGATCGCACCGGATCATGTGCAGGCACAGGTCGATCCCGGACGCCTCACCGGCCGAGGTGAGCACCTCGCCCTCGTCGATGTAGAGCACGTCGGGGTCGAGCTGCACCGACGGGAACAGCTCGCGGAACCGGTCGCTGGAATTCCAGTGCGTCGTCGCCCGGCGCCCGTCCAGCATTCCGGCGGCGGCCAGCACGAACGCCCCGGTGCAGATCGAGGCGATGCGCGTGCCCGGCCGGATCCGGGCGAGCGCAGCGGCCAGCTCCGGGCCGAGCCGCCCTTCTGTCTCGGTCTCGTCGAGTTCGTGGGTGGCCGGGACGATCACGGTGTCGGCGTCGTCCAGCGCCTCCGGACCGCTCGCGACGTGGATCGGGAAGTCCGCGTCGGTGCGCACCTCGCCCGGCGAGAGAGCGCAGGTCACGACCTCGTACAACGGCTCCCCGGCAGGCGTGCGAGCCCGCCCGAACAGCTGGTGCACCAACCCCAGTTCCATCGGCATGACGCCATGCCGGACCAGCACGACAACCCGCATGGCCCGATTCTTGCACATGTTGTCCATCAAGCCACTCGTCCGCGAGCTCCGCGCAGCGCAAGGTCGACGACCATGAGAATCGAAGTGCACCGCGCCTGGTGGGTCACCGCCGTCACCGCCCTGGTCGTCGTCGTCGCGGGCGCCTGCGCCACCACGGCGGGCCTGCTGGTGACCCCGCTGCACCAGGAGTTCGGCTGGTCCCGCGCCACCATCGGGATCGCGGTGTCGGTGAACATGGTGCTCTACGGGCTGACCGCGCCGTTCTCCGCAGCGCTGGTGGACCGCTTCGGCCTCCGCCGGGTCGCGGTCGGCGCACTGCTGCTGATCGCCGCCGGAGCCGGCACGACCACCGCCGTTTCCGAGCCCTGGCAGCTGGTCGCGGGCTGGGGCGTGCTCGTCGGGATCGGGTGCGGCGCGCTGGCGATGGCCTTCGCGGCGACCGTGGCGCACCGCTGGTTCACGACCCGCCGCGGACTGGTGACCGGGTTCCTGACCGCCGCGAGCGTCTTCGGCCAGTTCGCGTTCCTGCCGGTGATGTCCTGGGTCGTCGACCACTTCGCGTGGCGCTCGGCGACCATCGCGCTCGCCCTGCTCGCCTTGGCCGCGACCCCGCTGACCTGGTCGGTGTTCCGCGACCACCCGGCCGATCTCGGCCTGCGCCCGTACGGCGCGACGGCCTTCGAACCGAAGCCGCTCCCGGAGCCGGGCGCCGCCCGCCGCGCGCTCCGGCTGCTGCTCAGCTCGGCCCGGACCGGCCCGTTCTGGCTGCTGGCGGGCACTTTCGCGATCTGCGGGGCCTCCACCAACGGGATCATGTGGACGCACTTCGCCTCGGCCGCGCACGACCACGGCATGCCGACGACCATCGCCGCGTCCCTGCTGGCGGTCATCGGCGTGGTCAACGTGGCGGGCACCATCGCCTCCGGCTGGCTCACCGACCGGTTCAGCCCCCGCCTGCTGCTGGCCGCCTACTACGCCCTGCGCGGCACGTCCCTGCTGTTCCTGCCGTCGCTGCTGGCGCCGACGGTGCAGCCCGGGATGGTCGCCTTCGCGGTCCTGTTCGGCCTGCTCGACGTCGCGACGGTCCCGCCGACGATCGCCCTGTGCCGCGAGGTCTTCGGCGACGGCGGCGCGATCGTCTTCGGCTGGGTGAGCGCGGCCCACCAAGTGGGCGCCGGGCTGGTCGCGCTCGGCGGCGGACTGGCCCGCGACCTCATGGGCTCCTACGACGCGGTCTGGATCAGCGCGGCCGGCCTGTGCGCGATGGGAGCCCTGCTCGCCACGGCCATCAAGAAGCCCGCGGTTCAACCGGCGTGACGGCGCGGGATCTCCACCAGCACCCGGGCGCACCGCTGCTCGAACGGGAAAGACACGTCAACGTCCACTGCTGCCAACCTTTCCCGGCATCTCGGCAGGACGTGCGCAGTGGCCGTTGGTTCCCGATCCGACGCGGCCGCTAGCCCATCGACTGCACGACGGCGGCGGCGACGGCCTGCGCGCCGTCGCGGACGCGCTGCCAGGCCTCCGAGGTCTCCTCCGGCCACTCCAGCAGCTGGTGCTTCTCCAGCAGGGCCGCCAGTTTCGGCGAGTGCTCGGGCTGCAGCGGCGTTCCCCCGCGCAGCATCTCGATCAGCCGGTTCAGGTCGTCGGGCGCCGCCTGGCGCCCTTCCAGGGCTTCGCGGGCCAGGTCGAGCGCCGCCATGTCCGCCATCAGCCACCCCCTGGGCGGGGTCGCGCCCACCTCGGCGTTGACGTGGGCCTCGACGAGGTCGGCGAGCAGCCCGGAGGATTCTGCGGGCAGCGCCGCACCCGTGCGCAACGCGCGGATCGCGCGGTCCATGTCATCGCCAGCGGCCATCGAGAACCTCCCCATCGCGGACAACCGACAGGCATTCTGCCCCGCCCACCGCGCCCGCCCGGAACCACCTTGTTCAACCGATCGGTTGCGTACGGAGCCGATCGGGTTTACGGTCTTATTCAACCGACTAGTTGAGGAAGACCGGTGGACGAGAGCACAGAGCAGCTCAACCGGGCGTTCGCGGCACTGGCCGACCCGACCCGGCGCGAGCTGGTGGCCCGGCTGGCCAGCGCGGACGCGACCGTGGGCGAGCTCGCCGAGCCCTACGACGTGAGCTTCCAGGCGATCTCCAAGCACGTGAAGGTGCTCGAGGAGGCCGGCCTGGTGACCCGCAGCAGGGACGCCCAGCGCCGACCGGTGCACCTGGACGCGGAGGTGTTCGACCTGATGTCCAAGTGGATCGAGCGCTATCGCCGGGAAGCCGAGGAGCGCTACCAGCGCCTCGACGCCCTGCTGGACCGCATGACCGACGAGCAGCCGAACCGAGCGGAGGACGCATCATGACCAAGCACCAGACCGAGATCCTGGCGAACGAGAAGGTCCCGACGATCGAGATCATCCGGGAGTTCGACGCAGCACCCGAGCACGTCTACCGAGCCCACGTCGACCCCGAGCTCTACGCGCAGTGGGTCGGGCCCCGCTCGTTGACCACGCGGGTCACCAAGTGGGACGCGCGCACCGGCGGCGAGTGGGCCTTCGCCAACGACCGCGACGGCGAGGAGATCGCCACCTTCTACGGCAGCTTCCACGAGGTCCGGCCGCAGGAGCGGATCGTGTGGACCTTCACCTACGAGGGCGCGCCCGACGGAGTCGCGCTGGAGACGCTGACCTTCGAAGCGCTCGAGGGAGGGCGCACCCGGCTGCGGGTGCTGAGCGTGGTCCAGGACTTCGAGACCCGCGACGGGATCCTGGCCAGCGGCATGGACGTCGGCGTCAACGAGGGCTACGACAAGCTCGACGAACTGCTCGCGAAGGAAGCCTGAGATGGGACCGGCCCAGCAGCACGCGCACGACGCCACGCGGTTCACCGAACTCGTCGAGGCGGCCGACGACTGGTCGCGGCCCAGCCCCGTCGCGGGGTGGACGGCCCTCGACGTCGTGAAGCACCTCGTCGAGTGGTCCCGCGGTTTCCTGGCGGGCGCCGGGATCGAACTCGCGCCGCTGGACGTCGAGGCCGACCCGGTCGCCGCCTGGAAGCAGCACGTCAGCGACGTCCAGGCGATCCTCGACGACCCCGCCGGACGGGTGCTCAGCAACCCGCACACCGGCGACAAGCCGGTCGACGAGGCGATCGACCAGTTCTACACGGCCGACGTCTGGATGCACACCTGGGATCTCGCCAAAGCGCTCGGCCACGAGCCCGACCTGGGCGAGGAGCGGTGCCGCGCCGCGCTGGAGGGCATGAAGCAGATCGAGCAGCTGCTGCGCGACAGCGGGCAGTTCGGCCCCGCCGTGCCTGCCCCCGAGGGGGCCTCCGCGCAGGACCAGCTGATGGCGTTCATCGGCCGCGATCCCGCCTGGCCGTCCTGATCCGACCCGCGAACAGCCTTGACACATACCCCTCACGGGTATTTCCATACTCCCGAACTCAGATACCCCCTAGGGGTATCAGGAACTCGGGAGGACGGACATGGGGCTGTTCGCGATTCGCGACTACCGGCGGCTGTTCAGCGCTCAAGTCATCGCGCTGTTCGGCACCGGCCTGGCCACCGTCGCGCTCGGCCTGATCGCCTACGAACTCGCAGGTCAGCGCGCCGGAGCGGTCCTCGCCACGGCGCTGACGATCAAGATGGTCGCCTACGTGGTCGTCGCACCGCTCGCGGCCGCCTACGTCGACCGGCTGCCCCGGCGCTGGTTCCTGACCGGCCTCGACGTGGTGCGCGCCCTGGTGGTGATCGCGCTGCCGTTCGTCACCGAGGTGTGGCAGGTCTACGTCCTGATCGGGATCCTGCAGACCGCGTCCGCGGCGTTCACCCCGACGTTCCAGGCGGTCATCCCGGACATCGTCACCGACGAGTCCGACTACACCCGCGCCCTGTCCGCATCGCAGGTCGCCTCGACCATGGAGAGCCTGCTGAGCCCGGTGCTCGCGGCGGTGGCGCTCGCCTTCCTGTCGTTCAACCTGCTGTTCCTCGGCACCTCGATCGGGTTCGCAGCATCCGCGCTGCTGGTCCTGTCCACGCGGATCCCCGACGCGCGCCCCAGCTCGCACGCGAACGCCTGGGACCGGGCCGTGTCGGGGATCCGCAGGTTCGCGGCCACCCCGGGCCTGCGCGGCGTCATGGCGCTGAACCTGGCGGTCGCCGCCGTCGGCTCGATCGTGGTGGTCAACACCGTGAACTACGTCCGCGACGTCCTCGGCGGGACCCAGTCCGACGTGGCCTGGATGCTCGCCGCGTCCGGAACGGGAACGCTGCTGGTCGCGCTGGCCCTCCCGCGCGTCCTGGACCGGGTGGCGGACCGGTCGGTGATGCTGACCGGTGCCGCGGTGCTGGTGCTCGCGGTCGGCTCGGCGGTCGTGATGTCCGCTGCAGGCGTCGCCGAGGCACTGCTGACCGGGGTGATTTGGGTGGCGGTCGGCGGCGGGATGGCGCTGATCATCACGCCGACCGGGCGGGTGCTGCGGCGAGCGGTCGATCCCGCCGGGATCCCCGAGGTCTTCGCCGCCCAGTTCTCGCTGTCCCACCTGGCCTGGCTGGTCACTTACCCGATCGCCGGATGGGTGGCCACGCAGGCGGGCTTCACCACCACCTGGACCGTCCTGGCAGTCCTGGCCGTGATCGGAGCCGCTACGGCGCTGGCGGTCTGGCCTCGCACCGAATCCCGCGCGGTGGTGCCGGAAGTCGTCGATGCGGCGGAGGGCACGCTCGCGGCGTGCCAGTGCGCCTGCGTCCGCACGGTCTGAGGCGCCTTGACCTTGCCCCTGCGTCAGGGTTGGAACCTCACCGCATGACCAGCAAGCTCGCCCCGCCGATCGGCGGGTTCCAGGAGATCGACGGCCGCCGCGTTTTCGCGCACCGGTCGGGAAGCGGCGGCCCGGCCGTCGTGTTCCTGCCGGGCGCGAACGCGGTCGGCCTCGACTACTTCGGCGTCCAGCAACAGGTTTCGCAGTTCACCACCGCTGTCGTCTACGACCGGGGCGGCACCGGCTACAGCGACCCGCTCCCCCTGCCCCGCACCGCCACCGAGGTCGCCGCGGAGCTGCACGACCTGCTGCACGCCCAGCACGTCGACGCCCCGTACGTCCTCGTCGCGCACTCCCTCGGCGGCCTCTACGCGCACCGGTTCGCGCAGCTGCACCCGCAGGAGGTCGCCGGGCTGGTCTTCCTGGACGCCCTCCACCGCGACTGGGACGACTTCATGCCGCCCGCCGCGAGCCTGGCCGCAGCCGAGCGGATGGCACCCGATCCGGAGCAGATGCGCCTGGCCCTGCGCGAGATGTTCACCGAGGTGTTCGCGGACTACCCGGAACACGTGCGGCAGGCGCTGATCGACGCCCACCTGAGCGACGAGTGGATCCGCACCGGCGCCGCCGAGAGCACCGGGTTGACCGAGCTCGCCGCTGAACTGCGGGGACCGGACATCCCCGACGTCCCGGTGATCGCGCTCAGCGTGCTGGACCCCGACCAGGAGGCGATGCACGACGGCCGGACGAGGATGGACGCGGCGCTGGTGAGCGCGGTCCCGCGCGGGGAACAGCGCATCCTCACCGACACCGCCCACCACCGGCTCTGCTTCGACCGCTCCGACGCCGTCGTCCAGGCCGTCCGCGACGTCGTGGGAGCGACTCGTCCCTAGACTCCACGGAGACCCGAGGAGGACGGTGCTCACGATCAGCCAGCTGGCCGCGACCGCCGGCGTCACCGTGCGCGCCGTCCGCCACTACCACCACATCGGCCTGCTGCCCGAGCCCGAGCGCGACGCCTCCGGATACCGCCGCTACGGCGCGCAAGCCGCGGTGGACCTCATCCGGATCAGAACCCTCGCCGACGCCGGTGTGCCGCTGTCCCGCATCGACGCCCTGCTGCACGCCCAGCCGACCGAGTTCGCCGCGGCCATCAGCGACATCGACGCGCAACTGCAGCGCAAGATCGACCAGCTGACCGAGAACCGCCGCCGCATCGGCGGACTGGCCAGCGGCGAAGAGCTCGTCCTGCCCGCCGAAGTCGTCGCCGTCCTGAACCGGATGCGCGACTTCGGCGTCAGCGAGCGGAGGGTGCAGCTCGAACGCGACGCGTGGATCCTGATGCAGGCGCTGACCCCGGAGGCGGTGCCGCAGCGGATCCGCGAGAAGAACGCCGGCTTCGACGACCCCGAAACCCGACGCCTGTACCTGGCCTGCGACCAATCGGTCGACTGGGACCCGAACGACCCCCGCCTGAACGACCTGATCGACGACCTGGACGCCTGGGAGATCGAGCACGAACGAGACGCAAGCCGCCCGACCTACCTGAACCTGATCTCGGCCCAGATCGCCGAAACCTCACCGGCCTGGAAAAGAGTCCTCGAAACCCTCACCCACCGAGCCACCCAACGCCGCGAGCGCCGGTGACCCACCGCGCAACAGGTCACCCCTTAGTTGCCATGGCCAGCGGTCGATCGTTGGCAGTTTCTTGGCAATCCTGGCCGGATTCTCGCGAGTCGGCGCGCGCCTGCAGCCCCGGGCAGTGTCGGTGCTCATACCTACACTGCTTGACCATGGCCGCTGCACACATCTACGGCAAACCGACGGAGATCCTGCGGCGCGCCAGCAACACAAAGTCGACGTGACCTAGATCACGTCGACTTTGACTGGCGCAAAGCGCCTCCTGCCACTACGGTGACGTCTGACGACTAACAAGTGAGGTAAAGGCCCCACTCTACGTCTTAGCTGCAACTGCGACAGTAGGGTGACGAGATGGAGTTGGCAAGGGCTTGTAGCAAACTTCACTCAGCAGGTGGGCCGCTACCTCCCAAGAGGTAGGAGCTCTGTTGGATCCAATCCGGATCAGTGCCCCATCGTTCCTCGACTACATCCACAGCACCCCCCGTGGCTGCGTCAAGATCGTCAAAGACCAGCGCAAGCTGTACCTCGACCCCAAAAACAAGGGCGGCTACTTCTACTCCCCGATCCGCACTGCCCTTCGTCGGGCCTTCAACTCGGTGGCTCCTGCCGAGGAGTTGGCGAGGGCGGTGAACAAGGCGGACGACAAGCAGTATGCCCACTTCGTGGCGTTGGAAGCAGGGTTCGTCCGCTGGTCACGAAAGGTCAAGGCCACAGGCATCAAGGTCTCCGAAGCAGTCTGGACAGCCGGGAATCTCGACGTGCAGCTGAACAACCTGATCGGTCTCCGCTACGCGAACGACAAGACCGAGGTCGTGCTGCCGTACCTCAAGGAACCCGAACTGTCCTCCGAAGCAGCGAACCTCATGCTGCGCGTCCTCGAACGCGAGATGCCCCACCTGCTCTCCAGCGCTCACCCCATGGTCCTGGATGTGCGGCGAGGCAAGCCCTTCCGCCTGCGCCGCAACACCAACCGCAACGACCTCGACGCCCTCCTCGCCGGTGAAGCCGCGAAGTACACAACGCACTGGCAGTCCTCTGCCGCGTAACGCGGCCATGTCCTCCCGAAGCACGCCTTCCCAGCCACACGGCTGCTGCCAGGCCTCCGCAACATCGAGGTCTGGCAGCGCTTCCGGCACTGCCAAAGGAGCAACGTGGACTACGTGAGGTCTTACCGGCGGAAAGACGGTACCTACGTCCGATCGCACTACCGACGATCTCGCGCCAACAGCGCGCCTAGCACCAGCATGACCGATCTCGGGGCAGGCGCTGGCCTACTCGTCGCCTGCATCTTCCTCTTCTGGATCTTCGGCGGCTCTGAACCAAGCGTCAGCACCACGGCTACCGCTCCTGCCTGGGAAGCGGCCGGCTACACCGCCACTGAGATCAACACCTCAATCGATGCGAACTGCGCCAGTCACTCCTACGGACAAGTTCGCCAGTTCTTCGGAGAACAACCGTGCATCAGCCTGCAGCGCAAGCTGTTCAAGGCCGAAGACAATCATGGCAACGCCGTGCTGATCGCGACCGCACGGGCCGACATGGTCAGCCCGTCTGCCGCTGAGTCGCTGAACGGGCTCGCCGAACGCAACGGCTCGGGCAACGTGACGCCCCTGGCAGGCGAAACCGCTGGCTACCAGCACATTTCCTTTGCCGGCAAGCACTACGCATCCCACCCCCGGGATTCCGCCGTTCACATCGCCGAAACTGAACCGGTGACCGGCAACCCAAGTCCCGCGACAATGCGCGAGCTAGCTAGGCAAGCACTCGAGCACATCTAAGGCATCGCGACTCACAGCGCGAACAGGCCGACGCCGGGTAAGTAATCACCCTCGGCGTCGGCCTGGCCCGGCATTGGGCAGCCTGTGTCAGGCCAAGCTGAGGGCCAACGGCCTGAGCCTGGCCAAGCGCGTGAAGGCTGAGATCAACAACGTGATGGTCTTAGCCAGGAATGGGTGACCTTCTGCACACTGCGCAAGGCCTTCGCGACGCTGCTCGACGACGCGGGGATAACCGCCCGGGAGATCGCCGTCGTCCTGGCCACTCCAACCCGTGGACGCCCCTGAACACCTACATGCCCCGGCAGGAGTCCCGGCGCAGCGCTGAGGTGCCCGACTCGTGGTCCACCTCACCCGGGATGGAAAGTTGGCGATTAACTGGCATCCCGGGCTTGACGGGCAGGGCTGACCGCCTCGTCACCGACCCTGGAAAGCAGGAAACCCCCTGCGTGAGGGGGTTTCCAGCTGTCTCGACCAGACGTGCGCCCGAAGGGATTCGAACCCCTAACCTTCTGATCCGTAGTCAGATGCTCTATCCGTTGAGCTACGGGCGCTTGTTCAATTGTGGGCCCCCACCTTACGGTGAGAACCTCTGCGGAGGCTCCGGGATTTGAACCCGGGAGGGGGCGTAACCCCCAACCGCATTAGCAGTGCGGCGCCATAGACCAGACTAGGCGAAGCCTCCCGGCGTCCGTTCTTCGCGGCCACCGGAGAAAAATATACACACCCCTCCCGAGGGGGTTTCCAGGGGGGTCCCCTTAATCATCCAGATGCCCCCTGAGCTGCACGAACGAGTCCAGGGCCGCCGGGTTGCCCAGGGCGTCGCGGCTGACCGCCCGCTCCGGCGGGGTTCCGGTGAGGATCTTCTTGACCGGAACTTCGAGCTTCTTGCCGTTCAGGGTCCGCGGCACCTCGTCCACGGCGATGAAGCGGTTCGGCACGTGCCGGGGTGACAGCTCGCTGCGCAGAGCGGCCGCGAGCCGCGGCTCGACGTCGGCCAGCGACGCGCCTTCGGCCAGGACCAGGAAGCACAGGAGTTCGTCATCGGTCCGGCCCGGGCCCGAGGTGTCGATCACCAGCGAGTCGGCGATCTCGTCGAAGCCCTCCACCACCCGGTAGAACTCCGCGGTGCCCATCCGGATCCCGCCGCGGTTGAGCGTCGAGTCGCTGCGGCCGTAGATCACCAGCGAGCCGCGGTCGGTGATCCGCACCCAGTCGCCGTGCCGCCAGACGCCGGGGAACACGTCGAAGTAGGCCTCGCGCAGCCGGGAGCCGTCCGGGTCGTTCCAGAAGAACACCGGCATGGTCGGCATCGGCCGGGTCAGCACCAGCTCGCCGACCTCGTCGTGCAGCTCCGCGCCGTGCTCGTCGTAGGCGGCCACGGCGGCGCCGAGCATCGGGCAGGAGATCTCGCCCAGCCACACCGGCACGTCCGGGGACGGTCCGACGAACGCGGTGCACACGTCGGTGCCACCGGAGATGCTGGCGATCTGCACGTCCTCACCGACCGCGTCGGCGATCCAGCGGAAGCCGTCAGTGCTTAGCGGCGCCCCGGTGGAGCCGACCGCGCGCAGCGCCGAGAGGTCGAAGTCGTCCTTCGGGCGCAGGCCGCGCTTGAAGCAGCTCTGGACGTACGGCGCCGAGGTGCCGAAGAAGTTCACCCGGGTCCGCGCGGCCAGCTCCCACAGCACCGACTGCGACGGGCGACCGGGACTGCCGTCGAACAGCACCAGCGCGGTGCCGTTCAGCAGGCCGCCGACCAGGAAGTTCCACATCATCCAGCCGGTCGTGGTGAACCAGGTGAACCGGTCGCCCGGGCCGAGGTCGCAGTGCAGCCCGATGGCCTTCAGGTGCTCCAGGACGATGCCGCCGTGGCCGTGCACGATGCCCTTGGGCAGGCCGGTGGTGCCCGAGGAGTACAGCACCCACAGCGGGTGGTCGAACGGCACCGCGTCGAACTCGAGCGGCGCGCCGCGGTGCTGCGCGAGCAGATCGTCCCAGCTCAGC
Organism: Saccharopolyspora oryzae; assembly: GCF_027853915.1. GTDB lineage: Bacteria > Actinomycetota > Actinomycetes > Mycobacteriales > Pseudonocardiaceae > Saccharopolyspora > Saccharopolyspora oryzae. The sequence goes on along the minus strand of NZ_JAQGLA010000111.1, from coordinate 7,332 downwards.
GCACCGCTCAGCGTTGCGCCTTCGCCGAGGTAGTCGATCAGCACCGTCGCGACCGGCATCGCCTCGCGCAGCTGGTCGACCGCGGGTCGGACGTCGAAGGCGCGGCCGCCGTAGTGGTAGCCGTCGACCGCGATCAGCACCTTCGGCTCGATCTGCACGAACCGGTCCGCCACCGCCCGCGCGCCGAAATCCGGCGAGCACGACGACCAGGTGGCGCCCAGGCTCGCCGCGGCGAGGAACGCGACCAGCGTCTCGGGGCAGTTCGGCGCCAGCGCGGCAACCCGGTCGCCGGTCCGGACGCCCAGGTCCACCAGCGCCGCGCGGGCCGCCGCCACACGGGATCGCAGCTCGCCGTAGGTGATCTCCTCGGTGCGCCCGTCCTCGCGCTCGAAGATCACCGCGAGGTCGTCCTCGCCCTTGCCCGGTCCCCCGCGCAGCGCGTGCTCGGCGTAGTTCAGGGTCGCGCCGGGGAACCACTCCGCACCCGGCATCACCTCGGTGGTCAGCACCCGGTCCGCGCGGTCGTGGAACCCGACGTCGAAGAAGTCCGCGACGGCGCCCCAGAACCCGCGAAGATCCGAAACCGACCACTCCCACAGCGCCCGGTAGTCGGCCAGGTCAACGCCCCGCTCGGACCGCAACCACCGGCGGAACGCCGCCATCCGACTGGCGGCCACCTGCTCGCTGCTCGGCCGCCACAGCACTTCCGGGGAAGGCGCCCTGAACCCCATGCACCCTTGGTAACCCCGGAACCCAACTCACAACAACCCCACCGACCTGCCCTTTTCCACCCCGGTCCCCGAGGGGGACGCAAATTCAACGGAAATCAGACGTCCGATTTCCATTGAATTTGCGGAAGTTCTCCACAGGAGGGGCGAGTTGTCCACAGGGTCAGCGGAGGTGGTGGTCGAGCCAGTTGCGGGCTCGGCGCCAGGCCTCGGCGGCGGCTTCGGGATCGCGGTCGAAGCGGTGCCCCGCGCCCGGGTAGCGGACCACGTCGGTCACCGCGGGCGCCGAGTCCGCGACCTCCCGGAGCTTGTCCACGTCGCCGGCTTCGACGCCCTCGTCGTCGCCGTACAGGCCGAGCCACGGGCTGGACAGCTCGCCCGCGATCTCCACCAGCGGCGGCAGCTCCGCCGTCAGCGGCTCGAGGATGCCGCGCCCGCCGACGCTGACCGCCGCGCCCAGCGTGCGGCTCGCGGCCACCACCAGCGCCGCGGAACCGCCGATGTCGAACCCGATGATCCCCTGCCGATCAGCGGGAACGCCCTGGTCGGACAGCCACAGGAAGGACGCGTCCGTGTCGGCCAGGATCGATTCGCCGGACAGCTTCCGCACCCGGTCGGGGTCGCCGTCGTGGTACAGGTGCGGCACGACGGTGAGCCAGCCCTCCTCCGCCAGGGCGCTGCTCAGCCCGCGCACCCGCTCGGTGACCCCTCGGGCCTCGTGCAGGAAGACGAGCCCGCCGCGCACCACGTTGTCCGGTTCGGCCACGGTGAGCCGGAGTTCGGTGCCGTCGGTGAGCGCGATCGTCTCGGTCCGGGTTTCGGTCATGCCGTGCAGGTAATCACGCCGAGGTGAACACCAGTCAACACAGTCATCCGGTCGGACCAGCGACTTCGTCACAAGATCACCGGAACGCGGCAACGGGCTGCACTGACCGGAGTCGGGCCGGGACATCGGATATGGGGCTGCTCCGGCCACCCCCGGCGCGTTAACGTCAGCCTGACCGACCTCGAAGGAGTCGTAGATGAGCGTGCGCACCCGTGCCGACCTCGACCAGCTGCCCGCTTACGTGGCGGGACGCACCGTGCCCGGTTCGATCAAGCTGGCCAGCAACGAGGTTTCCGAAGGCCCGCTGCCCAGTGCGGTGGCGGCCATCAACCAGGCGGCGACCGAGGTGCACCGGTACCCGGACATGGGCGTCGGCCGGCTGACCGAAGCGCTGGCCGCGCACTACCGCGTGGACCCCGGGCGGATCGCCGTCGGCTGCGGTTCGGTCGCGCTGTGCGAGCAGCTGGTGCAGGCCACCTGCACCAGCGAGGACGAGGTGATCTTCCCGTGGCGCTCGTTCGAGGCCTACCCGATCATCACCCAGGTCGTCGGCGCCAAGCAGGTCCGAGTCCCGCTCACCGGTGAGCACGCGCTCGACCTGGAGGCGATGCTCGCCGCGATCACCCCGGCCACCCGCCTGATGTTCGTGTGCACCCCGAACAACCCGACCGGCACGCTGCTCCGCAAGGCGGAGCTCAACGCGTTCCTGGACCGGGTGCCGGAAGAGGTCCTGGTGGTCCTCGACGAGGCGTACTTCGAGTTCGTCGACGACCCGGAGGCCCCGGACGGGGTGGAGATCGCCGGCGAGCGGACCAACGTGGCCTCGATGCGCACCTTCTCGAAGGCCTACGGCCTGGCCGGCCTCCGCGTCGGCTACGCGATCGCCCCGCCGGAGGTCGCCGAAGCGCTCCGCAAGGTCTGCATCCCCTTCAGCGTCAACGCCCTCGCCCAGGTCGCCGCGATCGCGTCCCTGGAAGCCCAGGACGAACTCCAGAAGCGCTGCGCCAACATCGCCGCGGAGCGCGAGCGCGTGCACCGGGAACTGGTCGCCCTCGGCTACGAGGTCCCGGAGACCCAGGCGAACTTCGTGTGGCTCCCGCTGGCCGACCGGACTGCGGAGTTCAACGAGCACTGCCTCCAAAACCGCGTCGTGGTCCGGGCTTTCGCTGGTGAAGGGGCCCGCGTGACGATCGGTACCCCGGAGGAGAACGACGCCTTCCTCGCCGCCGCGGGATCTTTCACCCGATCGGCGCAGTGACGGTTCCCGGGTTCGGCGCATCCGGTTCCTCGGATGCGCCGAACTCGGTCATTCCATGATCGTTTCCGGGTTGCGCGCGCGTAGCTTCGTCCCCAGGGGCACACCAGAGAGTGCCATGGGGCACGAGTGAAGTTCGCGAAGAAGGCCGTTGCCGGTCTGGCGACGGCGACCGCAGTTTAGAGCCGGGCGCGGTGAAGCAGGGCTGGTCCGGCTTCGGCGAAGGTCCCGAACCGGGCGAGGAGTGCCAGGACTCCAGCAATCCGGCGCTGACCGCGAGCGTCCTCGCCTCCCCGGGCGGGCGCTGAGGTTCCGCCACCCGCACCGCCCCGCAAAAGGACCACCTGAAAACGTAAAACGGTGGTGCCCAGCGAAGAGAGGGGGAGTACTTCGCCGGACACCACCGCAGGGGGTGTGGTCGTCCGAGCCGGGACGACCACGTGGAGCACGTAGTGATCTACGCAGCTCCGGAATGTAGTTGTGATCCCGAACCCCCGCCAGCCTGAACGGAGTGTTGTACCCGTTCAGGTGGCGGGGTGTTCGTCGATCAGCCCGTGACCGCGTGGTGCCCGACCACCGGCGCCGGGGACGGCGCGGTGGGCAGGTTCGAGTTGGACGGGGTCGTGCTCTGGGCCGGCGGGGTCGCGCCCTGCACCGGCGGGGCCGCACCGCCACCCGGAGGCATGACACCGTCGCCAGGCGGCGTGGAGCCGTCACCCGGAGGCGTGGAGCCGTCGCCAGGCGGGGTGGAGCCGTCGCTCGGCGGGGTGTCGTCGTCCCCGGACGGCGGCTTCTCCGCCGAGCCGTCGTGCTGCGGGTGGTCCACGACGGGCGCGTTGACGCAGTTGTTGGCCTGCGGCGAAAGCGCCGACACGACCGCGCCGAGCACCGCGACGTTGTTGCCGCAGAGCTGGATCGGCGCCACGCTCACGTTGTTGTCGTTGCCGGCGTTGATGCCGTCGTTGTCCGCCGAGTCGGCGAACGCCGGAAGGCCTCCGGCCAGCAGTCCCGCGCCAGCGATGAACGCGCCTGCGAGGCAAGCACTTCTACGCATAGCTCCCTCCCAATTCCTCGTCTTTCGGGATATTTCCATCCTCGGTGATCACCGCAGGTGGACCAGGGTTCCCAGCGGCAGAGTCGTCAGCAGCTGGAGCGCATCGTCGGGCACGCGGACGCATCCGTCGCTCGCGGCTTGGCCGAACACCGAAGAGTTCGGCCAGCCGTGCAGCGCGACAGTGCCGGGGCCGCCGCCGTAGGTGCTGTAGGTGTTGGAGTGGGTGCCCAGCGGGAGGATGATCGGGCTGAACTTGGTCACCGTCTCCTCGATCGCGGCCATGATGTAGGTCCGGCCGCGCGGGGTCGGCGACTTCGGCGCTCCGACTCCAACCACCCATTCGCCGATGGGGGCGCCGTCCTTGCGGACCACGAGGCGCCGCCCGTCGATGTCGACGTCCACCACGTAGGGCGTGCGGGCGCGTTCGACGGGCCCGTCGGTGCGGACCCAGCCGGTGCTCCCGTTGGGGCGGGACGGGAGCAGCACCTGTGCCCACGGCCCGCGTTCGGCGATGATCGGCACCCAGGTCGGGTTCTCCAGCTGCGATGCGGGCAGCTTGGCGAACACCGCACCGTCCGGGTCGTGGTGCACCGCGATGTCCTGCTTGACGTGCAGGACGACGCCTTCCGTTTCCCCTTCCGGCGCAGGGTCTTTCGGCGCGGTGGGGAATTCGGTGAAGGTGCTGGACGGTGCTTGCATGCCCAGGTCGGCCCGGGCCATGACCTGCCGCGCGGACTGGGCCGCCGGCGCGGTGCCGCATCCGGAGAGCGCGACGCACAGTGCCCCGAGAGCAGCACCCAGCTGGATCCTGCGCTTGGCGGCTGTCGTACGTGGACTCATGATCGGCTCCTGGCCCCGTAGTGCGATTCGGCTGTGACCTGGGGAGATCAACGCCGAATGGACGCTAACCCGGACCTGCAAGCGGGTGACGTCGGCCGATCGGGGATCGATTCAGTCGATCAAGGCCTTGACCAGGCGAAACGGTCATTCTCGATCGATTGTTTTGATTCGTTACTAAGGGGCCTTCGCACGATAGTGTTGATTTTTTAGCTCTACCGAGCGACAAATGGCCGGGTCGCTCGATCCCAAAAGGGGACCGAATGACCCGGCCGGGAAAAGCGAAACGTTACTTCCAGGTGGCGAGCACGCCCATCGGCTTCTCGTTGGCATCGGTCGGCGCGTACTCGACGGTGAACCCGGTCGCGTCGGCCGGAACGTCGTAGACAATCTTGCCTGAAACCGGTTCACCTTCGGTCAGCAGGTGGAGGAACATGTTGTCCAGCGTCACGGTGGCCGCCTCGTAGCGGTTTCCCTGCGCGTCGACCAGCGTGAACTCGTCGTCGCTGATGTTGTCGACGGTGCCGGCCAGCAGTTCGGCGCTCGCGTCGACGGCGACGTACTTGCCCACCTCCGGCGGGAAGCTCGCCTGCGCGGGGTCGAGGTCGGCGGGGGCCGCGATGGACACCTTCAGCTTGGCGCCGGCGTCCTTCTTGACCTCGACGGACTCACCGAAGGCCACCGGCCCGCCGGTGGTTTCCCCGCTCGCCTCACCGGTTTCCGAGCTACCGGACTCCGAACTGCTGGAGTCCGTGCTGGTCTTGGGCACGGTCGGCACCGCGGGGCCGCAGCCCGCCAGCCCGATCACCAGCGCCGCGGCCAGGGGTGCAATCAGCCTCTTCAACGTTCCTCACACAAGGGGATGTGGGTTGACAGTAGGACTGGACCTTTGCACGCCCGAGCGCGAAATTTCACCGGAATGGGCTAATGTTCTGAAGGAAAGTTGGGCTGCACTGCGGATCCTCTTATGGCGAAGCCCGAGCCGAATCAGCTCACGCGCGGCGGAGGCGGATCGGGAGACCGTCGGTGGGCATCGGGCCGGTGCCGTAGCGCATCGGCGGCTCGTAGTCGGGCCGGACGCTCCAGCGGTACTTCAGCAGGAGCTGGTGGAGGATCGCCTTCACCTCCATGGTCCCGAAGTGCATGCCGATGCACTTGTGCGCGCCACCGCCGAACGGCGCCCACGCGTAGCGGTGCACCTTGTCCTCCCTGCGGTGCTCGGCGAAGCGCTCCGGGTCGAACACGTCCGGCTCGGGCCACCACTGCGCCAGCCGCTGCGTCGCGTAGATCTGGGCGGCCACCTTGGTGCCCGCCGGGATGTGGTGGCCGAGGATCTCGGTGTCCGCGACCGTCTGCCGGAACAGCGCACCCACCGGCGCGTTGAGCCGCATGGCTTCCTTCACGACCATGTCGAGCTGCGGCAACCGGTCCAGGTCGGCGTGCTCGACCGCCGGTTTGCCCAGCGCCGCGGCCTCTTCCCGGAGCCGGTCCTGCCATTCCGGGTGCTTGCCGAGGTAGTGGGCGGTCATCGCGAGCGTGATGGTGCTGGTGTCGTGCGCCGCCATCAGCACGAAGATCATGTGGTTGACGATGTCGTCGTCCGAGTACCGGTCGCCGTCCTCGGTCTCGGCCCGGCAGAGCACGCTGAACAGGTCCTGCCCGGATCCCGCCCGCTTGGCCGGGATCCGCTCCCGGAAGTAGCTCTCCAGCATCCGGCGCCCGCGCAGTCCTCTCGCCCAGGTGCCGCCGGGCACGTCGGCGCGCACGATCGCGTGGCCGCCTTGCACCGCGGCCACGAACGCCTGGCTGAGCCGGTCCGCGTCCGCGCCGGGCCGTTCGCCGACGAACACCTCGGTCGCGATGTCGAGGGTGAGCCGCTTTGCCGCGGTGTACACGGGGAATCGCTCGCTCGGCCGCCACCGGGACAGGGCGCGCTCGATGGCCGGGGTCATCGCGTCGAGGTAGCCGAGCAGGCGGTCGCGGGTGAAGGCCTGCTGCATGATCCGCCGGTGGTGCCGGTGCTCCTCGAAGTCCATCAGCAGGATGCCGCGGCGGAAGAACGGGCCGATCAGGTAGTCGTAGAAGCCCTCGGTGCTGAACGCCTTGTCCCGGTTGGTGGCGACGGCCTCGATCGCGTCCGGCCCCATCACGGTGATCGCCTTGGCGCCGAGCGTCACGCCCCACGACACCGGGCCGAATTCCTCGTACCGGCGGCGCGAAGAGTCGAGCAGATCGGTCAGCACGCTGACGGTGTGCCCGATGACCGGTAAACCACGGTTGCCGAACACCGGCTTCAGACCGGAACCCGCTGGCGGCACGGCCAGCGGACGCGTGGCGGCCATCCGCTCGGCGTGGGAGATCGCGGACTGCAGCTGACTGACGAGCGCACGAGTCGTCACCGGCGACCTCCCTGCGGCACGGGGCGGCGATCCCCCTTCCACGGAAGCACGTCGCGGTCGCGAACCTCATCCGCCGTGAGCGCGAACCTGTTCCGCCGAACGCCCCCAATCCAGCGGGAGTTCGCGGTGTCGTGAGTGTTTTGGGGTGCCATAGCGCCCCGAAGTGCTCACGAAACCAGCGGCGGGGTGGCCGGTCGGCGCGCGGGGAGGGGGGGCGCGCCCACCCGCCGTGC
>NZ_JAQGLA010000110.1 GCF_027853915.1 Saccharopolyspora oryzae | reverse complement strand
ATTGGAAGGTAGCCCAGTGATCGGGGTCGTAGGACTCGCCCTGCCGGTAGCCGCCTGTGAGGTAGCTGAAGGCCGGTATCGCGTCCGGCGGGGCGTTCTCGATCATCCGGACTACCTGGTCGGCACCGGTGCGGATGGAGTCGAATCCCTGCGTATGTGCGTGGTTTTGCGTCACCGGTCACCTCTCCTCCGGCCGGGCGGTGGTGAAGTCCGGCTGGCGTTTCTCCAGGAATGCGGCCGCACCCTCGCGGACGTCCTGCCCGCGGAATACTTCCGCGAACAGCTCGGTTTCCAGCTCCAGGGCCGCGGGCAACGGCAGCTCGGCGCCCTCGTCCACCAGCTGCTTGATGAACCGCGCCGTGGCCGCCGGCCGCCGCGCCAGATCCCCGGCCAGGCGGCGCGCTTCGGACAACAGCTCTCCGTCCGCGACGATCCGGTTGACCAGACCGATCCGTTCTGCCGTGGCGGCATCCACCGGATCGCCGGTGAGCATCAGCTCCTTCGCTCTGCCCAGGCTGACTAGGCGCGGCAGGAGCTGCGATCCGGCGTTGCCGGGGAACACACCGCGCCGGATTTCAGGGAAGGCGAACATCGATCGGGCCGAGGCGATGCGCAGGTCGGCGCACAGCGCGATCTCGAGTCCCGCACCGAAAGCGACGCCGTCGATCGCGGCAATCACCGGTTGTGGGCACTCCCGGATCGAGGCAGCCATCCGGTGTCCGGAACGCGCGACCTCAGCTGCGTTGCCGAGGCGGATCCGTTCGGGGAACTCCCTGATGTCAGCGCCGGCGGAGAAGGCCCGCTCACCTGTTGCGCAGAGCACGATCACCCGGATGTCGTGGCGAGCGGCGCACGATTCGAAGGTCTCGGTGAGCGCGAGCTTGACCTCTGCCGATAGCAGGTTGAGCGGGGGCCGGTCGATCTTCACGGTGGCCACCTCCCCGAGCACGTCGAGGCACACCGGCGGCCTCATGACCTGGACACCTCGATCCCGAACTCAGCGAGCACTTCGTCGGTGTGCTCGCCCAGTCGCGGTGGTGCGGAGCGGATCGGCGCGCGCAGACCGTTGATGTGCAACGGCAGGGCCACCGTCGTGAACTCCCCGAGACCGGGGTGCGCCACCTGTTGCAGGAGCTCGTTGTGCAGGACCTGCGGATCGCGCATGGCTTCGGTCAGCGAGTTGACGGCACCGCACGGGACTCCGTGCTCCCCCAGCAGCTCCAGCCAGTCGTCGCGATCGCGATCGGCTAGGACTTCCTCCAGCGTCGCGACGAGCGCCTTCCGGTTGCGGCAGCGGTCAGGGTTCGTCGCATAACGCTGATCCTGCGCTAGTTCCGGTGTCTCCAACGCCTTGCACAGCAAGTGCCAGAACTTCTCGTTGATCGCGGCGATGTAGAGGTAGCGGTCGTCGCGGCAGCGGAAGGCCTGATAGGGCGCGAACTGCGGGTGCGCGCTGCCAAGCCGGGGCTGGTCCTCGCCGGTGATCAGGTGCTCTTGCGCCCGCGGCCCCAACGCGAAGATCTCGACGTCGAGCAGGTTTAGGTCGAGCTTGCGCCCGCTGCCGGTGGTCTGCCTGCCGAAGAGGGCTGCGACGATCGAGAACGCCGCCATCATCCCGGCGCCGAAGTCGGGAACACTTACACCCTGCCGCGCGGGTGGGCCGTCATGTTCGCCGGTGAGATCCATCGCGCCCGACAGCGCCTGGATGATCGGGTCGTTGCCGGGCAGGTCGACGTACGGTCCGTCGTCGCCGAACGCCGAGATCGACGCGTAAACCAGGTCGGGGCGCAGCGCCGACAGCGTCGCGTAGTCGATGCCCAGCTGCTTGGTCTTGCCCGCCCGCAGGTTCTCCACGAACACGTCCGCCCGCTCGACAAGGCGATGGAGGATCTCCAGGCCACGCGGGTCCTTGAGATCGAGCGCGACACTGCGCTTGTTCCGGTTGAAGGACAGGAAGACCGCGCTCTCCTCGCCCGCGTACACCCCACCCGCCTGACGTGACATGTCGCCGACGTCTGGTCGCTCGATCTTGATGACGTCCGCGCCGAGGTCGGCGAGCACCATCGTGCACCAGGGACCGGCGGCGAGATGGCTGACGTCAACCACGGTAACGCCCTTCAGGGGCAACTCAACTGACGACACCTGCTCGACCTCCCAAGGTTGTTCATGTCCATGAACCGAGTTCGAAGCTAATGCCAGAAATCCTCATCCGCAAGCACGATCGCCCACGGCACCTCAACAGAGAGGTCCATACCTTCTTGCCGCTGATCGCTGGAATATAGCCTTCGAGAAGGAAAAATCCAGACCTTGAATTCCCGGAAGCACGTCAACTAGCTTTCTCGAACGAGGTTCATATAGATGAACCATCCGAGTCGAGAGACGGACAGTGCGGCCCTGCGACGCGCCCCTGCACGCGACGTCGGCAGCCGGGACCGCGCCTCCGGGAAGAGAGCTTCGATGACAACACGTAGCAGGGCCGTCGTACTCCAGAAGTTCGACCAGCCCCTGGAAATCCGCGAGTACGACGTCCCGAAGCCCAGGGAAATGTCCGCGGTCGTGCGGGTTCGGTACGCGGGAGTCTGCGGCACCGATGTCCACCTGCAGGCGGGCAAGCTTCCCGTCCCCACGCCGGTGGTGCTCGGGCACGAGGCGGTCGGTCAGATCTCCGCACTGGGGCCGGGCCTGACCCACGACGTGCTCGGCAACCCGCTGCGCCCGGGAGACTGGGTGTCCTGGCTCAACAACATCGCGTGCGGACGCTGCCGATTCTGCCTGGTCGAGCAGCAGCCCACGCTCTGCACGGGCAATCGCAAGGTCTACGGCATCAACCAGTCCGCCGACTCGTGGCCGCACCTCTCCGGCGGTTGGAGCGACTACATCTACCTTCAACCCGGCACGGTGCTGGTGAGGATCCCGGAAGTCGCCACCCCGCAGCAGGTCATCTCGCTCGGTTGCGCCGGGCCCACAGCTGTGCACGGCGCGCTCAACGAGGTGCAGGTGCGTTTCGGCGACACCGTGGTGGTTCAGGGCAGCGGTCCAGTCGGCCTCGCATCCGCGATGTACGCCCACCTCGCCGGAGCGGCGAAAGTCATCATCGTCGGCGGACCAACGGCTCGCCTGGACCTCGCCAAGCAGCTCGGCGTCGGCCATCACCACCTGGACATTTTCGAGATCACCGACGCCGCCGAGCGGGTCCAGCTCGTGCGCCAGGAGACGAGCAGGAACGCGGGCGCGGACGTGGTGATCGAAGCCACCGGAGTGCCCAGCGCCGTGGCCGAAGCAATCGACTACGCCCGCCCGGATGCCGCCATCAGTGTGGTCGGCCAGTACACCGATCACGGGACAACACCGATCAACCCACACCTGATCACGCGCAAGAACCTCAACATCTCAGGTTCCTGGGGATTCGGTGCCCGCCACTACATCGGCTATATCGCCTCCTTGCCGAAGTTGCTGGAACACTTCGACCTCGGCAGGCTCGTGACCGAGTATTCACTCACCGAAGCCAACTCCGCGATCGAGGACGCCAAAGCGGGAAGCGTGCTCAAGGCGGTTCTGCGAGTTGGCGATGAGTGAGTGTCTGATCCACCCACGTCCTGCCGGACCCGGCAAAGCAGCGCTGGCACGGTTCGCCTCGCTTCCGACATCGGCGGTGTCCGACTCGATGCGACGACTGGTCGGCGCCCCCGGTGTGCTGCCCTTGATCGACCAATGTCGAGTCGTCGGTCCTGCCCTGACGGTCAAGACTCGTCCGGGTGACAACCTCGTCGTGCACAAGGCCGCCGACCTGGCGCGCCCCGGCGACGTGCTGGTGATCGATGCCGGCGGCGACACCACTCGCGCGATCGTCGGCGACCTGCTGTGCCGTTACGCAACCTCGCGGGAGATAGCCGGGATCGTCCTGGATGGTGCCGCACGGGACGTCGCCGAGCTCGGTGAACTCGGCCTACCGGTCTTCGCCCGCGCCATTTCGCACCTCGGTCCCTACAAGAACGGTCCAGGTGAGATCGGAAGGGCGGTATCGATCGCGGGTATGACCGTGCGCTCCGGCGACGTGGTGGTAGGTGACGCCGACGGCGTGGTCGCCGTCCCTGCCGCGCACCTCGACACCGTCGCGACGGCGGCCGAAGCGCTCTTGCGCGCAGAAGCGGCGACGGTGGCCGCCATCAACGACGGCAACTGGGACCGCTCGTGGATCGACGCATCCCTGAACATCACCTGGTTTGAGAGCAAGGAGAGCTGATGAGCGTGCACGAGGTACTGGAACGCACCGAGTCGGCGAACTTCGTCGAAAACCGATGGACACCGTCCCAAGGCGACCAGGTGGCTTCGGCCAACCCCGCCGACCCGCATGACGACCTGCCGGCCACTGCCAACTCCACCCCCGCCGACATCGACGCAGCCGTTGCCGCGGCCAAGGACGCAGCTTCGGACTGGGCGGCCACACCCGCACCTGTGCGCGGGGACATCCTGCGGCGCTGGAACGAACTGATCGGACAGCACGTCGATGAACTCGCCGAGCTCATGACGCGGGAGATGGGCAAGCCGCTAGCCGAGTCGAAAGGTGAGCTGGCCAGGGCCCGACTGGAACTCGATTACGCTGCTGGCGAAGCCGCTCGCCTGCACGGGACGACGATCCCAAGCCGGGCGGAGGGCCAGCTCGTCTACACCGTCCGGGAACCTCTGGGCGTCGTCGCGGCGATCACGCCTTGGAACTTCCCCGCCGTAGCACCGATCCGCAAGCTCGGTCCGGCACTGGCGTCTGGATGCACCGTCGTGCTCAAGCCCGCACTGGAAACCCCGCTAACGGCGTTGGCTCTGGCAGCAATGGCACGGGACGCCGGACTGCCCGCGGGAGTGCTGAACGTGGTGTGCGGGCGTGGTTCCCTCGCCGGCGCACACCTCGCCTCGCATCCGGACGTCGCGGGCGTGTCTTTCACCGGATCCACTGCCGTCGGAAGGCAGATATCCGAAAGCGTGGCCCGCAAGCTCGGAGTCGTCCAGCTGGAGCTGGGTGGTAAGAACGCGGCCTACATCCACAGCGCGAAGGACCTTGGCAAGGTCGTCAACCAGATCACCAGTGCCGCGGCGCAAACCTCCGGGCAGCGGTGCACCGCCATCAGCCGGGTGATCGTCCAGGACGAACTCGCCGACGAGTTGGTGCGGTTGCTCACCGACAAGTACGCGGCGCTGACAGTCGGCCCGGGGCTGGACCCGTCGACACAGATCGGCCCACTGGTCAACCACGCACAGCACGAACGAGTCGACAGGTATGTGCGCAAGGGCCTCGAAGAAGGGGCTGTCCGCACCACCCCGGACCGCCCCGTCCCCGAGGGACCGTACTTCGTACCGACTGTGCTCGATCACGTGACGCCGGAAATGGTCGTTGCTCGGGAAGAAATATTCGGGCCGGTGCTTGCCGTCCTCAGGGTTTCCGATGTGGACGAGGCGATCGCGGTGGCCAACGACAGCGACTACGGACTGGCCAGCGTCGTGTTCAGCGAGCACCTCGACGTCGCGATGCGCTTCACCAACGCAGTCCAGGCCGGCATGGTGCACGTCAACCACGGAACGATCAGCCAACCGCACGTGCCGTTCGGCGGCGTGGGCGAATCCGGTGTGGGTGACTACTCCATCGGCCACACCACAACGGCCTTCTTCACCCAACTCAAGGTCGTTTACATGAGCCCGGCTATTCCATGACCAGGCCCGCCCAACTCCGAAGTGGAAAGTGAAGAGGAGAGAACCGATGAGCGAGGCAACGCAACGACGCGTTGTCCGGAAGGCGACGTGGAGACTGATGCCCATCTTGATGGCCGCATTCGTCGTCGCCTACCTGGACCGAATCAACATCAGCATCGGCGCACTGGAGATGCGCGCGGACACTGGGCTCAGCGCGACCGCCTTCGGCCTCGGTGCCGGCATCTTCTTCATCGCATACTTCTTCTTCGAAGTCCCGAGCAATCTCGTCCTGCACCGCGTAGGCGCCCGAAGGTGGATCGCGCGCATCATGTGGACTTGGGGCATCATCACCGTGGCCATGATGTTCGTCACCGGCCCAGTCAGCTTCTACATTCTGCGCGCCCTACTGGGTGCGGCAGAGGCAGGCTTCGTTCCGGGCATCATCTTGTACCTGAGCTACTGGTTCCCCGCCAGAGAACGCGGGAAGGCGTTCTCCTGGTTCCAGGTCGCAGTCCCCATCAGCTTCGCATTCGGTTCAGTCGGTACCGGGGCGCTGCTCAACCTCGACGGGCTCGTCGGGCTGCACGGTTGGCAATGGATCTTCATCGTGACTGGCGGGGTGGCGATCGCGTACGGGTTCGTCATCTGGAACTTCCTTCCCGATCGTCCGGCAGACGCGGCGTGGCTCAGCGCCGGGGAACGCGACTGGCTCAACGAACGCATGCGAAGCGAACACGAGCACAAGAAGAACAGCGGGAACCACACACTTCGAGCCTCGTTCTCGAACCCATCAGTGTGGTTCCTGTCGCTGCTGTACTTCGCCATCATCCTCGGGCAGTGGGGAATCGGCTTCTGGCTGCCACAAATCCTCGCCCAGCGGTTCAGCGAAGCGAGCCACTTCCAGGTCAGCTTGCTCTCCGCCGCGCCCTGGCTCATCGCCTTGCTCGCGATCGTGCCGGTCTCCTGGCATTCCGATCGAACCGGTGAACGCCGCTGGCACCTGGCCATTCCATGCTTCGTAAGCGTCGCAGGCTTCGCCAGCAGTACATACTTCGCGCAACCGTACCTGGCTCTCGCAGGGACGGCAGTCGCTCTCGTCGGACTGATGGCGGCAGTGCCAGTCTTCTGGAACCTGCCGACAGCGCACCTCACCGGACTAGCGGCCGCCAGCGGGATCGCCCTGATCAACTCCGTGGGCAATCTCAGCGGGTTCATCGGGCCGTACATGCTCGGCGTGATCAGCGACGCCACCGGCAGCGCGCAGAGTGGTGTGGCGCTGCTGTGCCTTTCCCTCGCAGCAGCGGGAATCCTGGCCTTGCTCGCGCGGCACGAGCCGCCTCCGGAACCACTCACCGACCAGCTCGAACCGCAGGCTTCCGCCCGGTCGAACAACCGAGGCAAGCCGAGCACAGCGAGCAACTAATGCCGTTCGACGACCGGATGCACCCACTACACGACAGGACACCAGGTGTGCGCACACATCTCACCGATGCAACAGACAGCTGGGACAATGCATGATTGCTGACAAGGTGCAAGGCCCCAGGATCGTGGTGACGAGGACGATGCCCGAACCCGCCATCGCAATGCTGCGAGAAATAGGCGATGTCTGGGTGTCGGATGTAAATCGTCCTTTGTCCGCGCAGGAATTGCATGACGCAGCCGTCGGTGCCCACGCATTGGTGACCATGCTGCACGATCGCATCGACACGGCAGTCCTGACAGCAGCAGGTAAGTCGTTACGCGTGGTTGCGAACGTGGCCGTCGGTCACGACAACGTCGTCGATTCCCACGCACTCGCAGCGCGTGGCGTCGCGCTTACCAACACGCCCGGCGTGCTGACCGATGCCACCGCCGACCTCACCATGGGGTTGATCCTGATGGCCACTCGCCGCCTCGGTGAAGGCGAACGACTGTTGCGAGCTGGTACACCGTGGTCGTTCCACCTCGGCTTCATGCTCGGGCCAGGCTTGCAAGGCAAGACCCTGGGCATCGTCGGGCTCGGCCAGATCGGCCGGGCGGTCGCGCAGCGGGCACGGGCATTCGGCATGCACGTCGCCTACACCGGCCGCAGCCCCGCCACCTGTGCGAACGAAGTCGACGTTCAGTACATGCCGCTCCACGAAATGCTCACGACCGCCGATGTGATCTCGTTGCACTGCCCACTCACCCCGGCCACTTGGCACCTGATCGACGCCAACGCACTAGCTTTGATGAAGCCCACGGCGTTCCTCGTCAACACGTCACGGGGCCCAGTCGTGGACGAGTCAGCGTTGGCGGAGGCCCTTCAGAACCGCACCATCGCGGGTGCCGCACTCGACGTGTTCGAGAAGGAGCCGGAAGTCGAACCACGCCTACTCGACCTGGACAACGCCGTCGTTGCCCCACATCTCGGCTCGGCCACCGTCGAAACCCGCACAGCCATGGCTCTGCTTGCCGCGCGCAACGTCGTGTCAGTCCTCAGCGGTGACGGCCCGATCACCCCGGTGACACTGCAGGCACGCCACGGCTAGATCATGCTGAAACGGGGAGTGGTGGTCATCTTGGCCACCACTCCCCCCGCATGAGCAACATACTGTCGTCGGCGACGCACAAGGGCTGCCGCGCAGGCTCGACCACGCCTACCTACCCTGCCTGGCTCCTTCCTGGACCGTGAAGGGAGAAGGGGGTTACCGGTCATACGCCATCGCTCCCGAAAGGCCGATGGGCGATCACCCTCGGCGTTCGGATCCACGACCTCGACAACAAACCCGACCCGATGCGCGAGGGGCTGCAAAACCCGCCGTCAGTGACGACGCCTGATGCGTCGGATCGTCGAGATCCACTGGGCCACCGGCCTCCGGTAACCACAGTTGCATTCCCTGCCCGGCTAGGAAGGCCATCACCGTTCGGATCTGATCCCCGTAGAAGGCTCGCTCGTACTCCCCGACCACCACCGAGCCGAAACCGCGGTCCGGGCGCCGCGTCTCATCCAACAATGCGGCCGCCCGTCGTCGTTTCGGCCACGATCAGCGGCGTGAACAGCCCTCGTCGAAGTACTCGGCCACGATTACCGCACGGCCGGCGATCGTCTCCTCGGCCACCTCGAGCTGCCAGGCCAGCGAGGTTTCCTGATCCTGGAACTCCTTGGTCGACATCCGACCGTAAAACGCGAACCGCGCCAGCCGTAGGCGTAGGTGTTGGGGTGCAGCGAGCTCCTCGGGTCCAGCAGCGGGTCCGGGGGTACGGGGATCCTGTTGCGACTCCGGTCCGCTCCGAATGGCGGCGGGCGCGGTTTCTCCGCCACCGAATTCCCGCCGAACAGATCAACGCTTTTCGTCGCGAAACGCAGTCGGCAATGATTCGGAAACGGCACCGTTGCGCACCCGATACCGGCGGAAACGGAATGCGGGAAACCCGCATCGCCGGTCGGCGTCGCGATCACGGCGCTGACCTGCCACAACGCGCGCCGGACAGGTTGGCGGTGCACCCCTGCGCGAAGTTGCTGCGGGATTCCGGCATTTCGTTGACACAATCTGCTGGGATGCCGCACTCTCATGTGCGCAGACAGCGGAATCCTTCATCAACTCGCATCGTGGATGTGTCGCATGCTCGACGAAACCGATCGGCGAATTCTCGCCCGGCTCGCGGTCGACGGCCGGGAAACCTGGGCGAACCTGGCCCGCGCACTGGGCCTGTCCGAAAGCAAGGTCGCGCGCCGGGCACAACGGTTGTTCGATTCCGGATGCGCCCGGGTGGTCGCCGTCCCCGACCCGTTGCGATGCGGGTTCGGCACCCCGGTGCTGGTCCATCTGCGGTGCGTGCCCGGGCATGCCCGCGCGGTCGCCGACCGTCTGGCGGAGCGTCCCGACACCCGGCTGGTCGTCCTGCTCGCCGGCAGCTTCGACGTGCTCGCCGAACTGATCAGCACCGACCGGGACCACCTGATGCGCGTGATCCACGAGGACTTCCGGGAACTGGAGGGCGCGCTCGAAGCCAGCGTCGAATCGGTACTACGCACCTTCAAAGTCGGATTCGACTGGGCCCGCGAACTCCTCGGCCATGACGCGGTCACGCCGCGCTCCCGTCCGCGCGCAGCTCACCAGGGCCCGTGTCCGGAACTGTCCGCAGTGGACCTCAACCTCATCGCCGCGCTGTCGAAGGACGGCAGGCTTTCCTACGCCGCCCTCGCGCAGCGCCTCGGCATCACCGAGTCCCTGGCCACCCGGCGGCTGCGGCACCTCGTCGACTGCGGCTACCTCACGTTCAGCCCGTTGATCGATCCGGCGCTGCTGGGGTACGAGATCGAAGCGTTCCTCCGGATGCGCGTCGACCTGCGGAAGGTCGACGCGATCGCCCGCCGGCTCTGCCGTGAGACCTCCGTGCGCTACGTCTCGGCGACCACCGGCGCGTCCGATCTCGTCTGCGAAGCCGTCCTCCGCGACAACGCGGCGCTGTCGGACTTCCTCACCGGCACCATCGCCAATCTCGACGGCGTGCGGAGCCTGGAGACCACCATCGAACTCGGCTCGGTCAAGCGCGCCTACCGGCCGCGGCCCGTCCGGGCGCACGCGAACAACGCACCAGGAACAGGAGAAGGATGAGCAAGGCCACCCAGTACACCGGCTACCAGTCGTACTCCTACCTGACCCCCGGGGTCGACTACGAGACGTTCGAGCTGAGCGACGAGCTGGACCGGGTCCCGGAATACGACCTGGGCCTCGACGCCGAGCAGCTGGCCAGGACCCGCCGGCTCGTCGAGGACAACATCGTGGTGAGCCTGCATGACCACCCGCAGGTCTTCCCGCGCGACGTCGGGAAGATCCGCGAGTACATCCGCACCGGCCGCGAACACACCGGCTACGCGGGCCTGGCCCGCTCCGGCATGACCGCCGTTTTCGACAACCTGATGGACGGCACCGCCTGCGTCACCAGCAAATGCGGCTGGAAGTGGGACGACATCCTCTACGACATCGGCATGCGGTTGTGCGATCTGGCGCATCAGGACTTCGTGCGGGTCGTGCACGGCCTCGACGACATCCGCGCCGCCCACGAGAACGGCCAGGTCGGGCTCGTGCTGTGCCTGGAGGCATCCACCCCGATCGAGAACGAGGTCGACCGGATCGACCTGCTCTACGGCTTCGGCGTGCGGCAGATGGGCATCGCGTACTCGGAGTCGAACACCCTGGGCAGCGGCCTCAAGGAGAAGCGGGACGGCGGCCTCACCGCGTTCGGCCGACGCGCCGTGGCGCGGATGAACAAGCTCGGCATGGCGATCGACGTGTCGCATTCCGGGGACCAGACCTGTCTGGACGTCTTCGAGGCGTCCGAGAAGCCCGTCCTCATCACCCACGCCGGGGCGCGGGCGGTCTGGCCGACTCCGCGGATGATGCCGGACGACGTGCTCAAAGCGTGCGCCGAAACCGGCGGCGTGCTCGGCCTCGAAGCCGCTCCCCACACGTCGCTGTCGAAGCAGCACCCGCGCCACAGCCTCGAGTCGGTGATGGACCACTTCACCTACTGCGTCGAGCTGATGGGCATCGAGCACGTCGCGTTCGGGCCGGACACCCTCTACGGCGACCACGTGGGACTGCACAAGCTCTTCGCGGCCAACCTCGGGGTGCACGACGCGCACGTCGGCCCGGACTACGAGGAAGTGCCGTACGTCGCAGGGCTCGAGAACCCGACCGAATGCTTCCACAACATCGTCGGCTGGCTGGTGAAGCATGGCTACTCCGACGAGGAGATCCAGCTGGTCGTCGGCGGCAACGTGGTCCGCGTGCTCGAACAGATCTGGTGACATGAACCCCGGAAGCGAACTGCTGTTCGCGTCGATCGCGACAATTTCGCGGCTGCTGCGGGACGGCGAGCTCTCCCCCGAGGATCTCCTGGAGGCCGTGCTGGCCCGCCAGGAGGCCCTCGAGCCCGAGCTCAATGCGTTCACCACCGTGCTCGCGGACCAGGCCCGGCGCCAGGCGCGCGAGGCAGCCGCGGCCCTCGCCGCCGGCGAGGGCGGTCCCCTGACCGGAATCCCGCTGTCGGTCAAGGACATCTTCGACATCGCCGAGGTTCCCACGATCGCCGGTTCGCGCATTCTGCGCGAACCGAAAGCCACTGCGGACTCGGCTGTCCACAGCAGACTCCGGGACGCGGGAGCGGTCGTCTTCGGGAAGACGAACATGCTCGAATTCGCCTACGGGTTCGTGCATCCCGACCACGGGCAATGCAACAACCCGTGGGACACCGGCCGCACCGCCGGCGGGTCCAGCAGCGGATCCGCCAGCGCGGTGGCGGCGGGAATCGGGTACGCCTCGGTGGGCACGGACACCGGCGGCTCGGTCCGCGCCCCCGCGTCGTTCTGCGGGCTGGTGGGCATGAAACCCACTTACGGCCGCTCGGCTGGCAGCTGATCGGGCCGAAGGGCCGCGAAGACGCGGTCTACGCCGTGGCCGAACGCTACGAACTCGCCCGCGGCGGATTCCCCACCGCCTCCCCCGGCCAAGCCTGAGCACCACGTCCCCCAAGGAGTCCCCATGCGATACCGCCTGCTGTTCGGCATCGCCTGCCTCGCCGTGGTCGCAGCCCCGCCGACCGCGACCGCGCAGGGCACCGCCAAGCCGGTGCTCCGCCAAGCGCAGCTCGACGTGACGCCCGCACCGCAGGCGCGCACCGTCACGGTGACCGAGTCGATCACCGTCGACGGCATCGCCGCGGGCACTCCGATCCGACACCTGGTCGCCGCGTTCCCCGAGGTGCAGCTCACCGGCCTGCGGGTCAGTGCCGGCTCGGCGGTCGTGCCCACCACCACGGTGACGGGCATCGGCGCGGACACGATCAGCTTCCCCGCCCCGCACGCCGGGCCGCTGTCCTACGTCATCGCCTACACCGTCGAGCAGCGCGGCGGCGAACAGGTGCCGATCCTGGTGCCGGACGTCCCGACCGACGGCAGCCGGGCCGTGCGGCTGCGCTACCACGTGCCCGACGGCTATCACGTGCAGGGCGAGCCGTTTCCGGTGGTGATCGGGTCCAGCGGCGTGCAACAACGCGATCTGGTCGGCCTGCCCTCGTTCCTGGCCTACCGGCTCGGCGAACGCTCGTCCTCCGGCTGGGGATTCGTCAGCTGGGTCGGGGTCGTGATCATCCTGCTCGGGGTCGCGCTCTCCGCGGTCGTGATGCTGCGCGAATCCCGCGCGGGAAAGAGGTGAGCAGGATGTTCTCCCTCGGGACGCCGTTCTTCGTCTACGCGCTGTTCTCCGTGTCGTGGGTCGTCCTGTACTTCGTCTGGGCCTACACCCGCCGCGATCGCGAAGGGAAATGACCATGTCGGCGCAGTCCATCTTCTGGGGCGTCACCATCGGCTATTTCGTTCTGCTGGTGGTGATCAGCGTGTGGTCCGGGGCGAAGACCCGGACCGTCCGCGACTACCTGACCGCGAGCGGGTCGATCGGCTCCGTGGTCGGCGGTGCTTCGCTCGCCGCGACCCAGATGAGCGCGGGCACGTTCGTCGGCACGCTGGGCATCCACTACCTGACCGGAGCCAGCTTCGGCATGGTGGTGCTCGGCCTGTGGGGCGGCTGGATCGTGCAGGTGCTGTTCGTGGCCCCGAAGTTCGCCCGCTTCGGCGGCAAGACGGTGCCGGAATTCATCCGCGCGCGCTACAACTCCCGCGCGGCGAGCGTGATCTCCGCGGTGCTGATCATCGTCGCCTACACCGTCTACCTCACCGCGCAGTACCAGGCCGGCGGCCAGATCTTCCACGCGATCCTGGGCATGCCCTTCCTGTACGGGGTGCTGATCACCATCGGCGTGACCTTGCTGTTCGTCCTGATCGGCGGCATGCGGGCGACCGCGTACACCGACTACCTGCACGCGCTGCTGATGGCGGGCTGTTTCGTCGCCGCTGTGCCCGCCGTGCTCCTGAACCTCGGGCCGGGGGCCATCGGCGGAATCGTGCACCAGATACAGCCGAGCATGACCGGCTGGTTCTACTCGTCCAACGCGCTGCTCGGACTGGGGCTGGCGTTCCTGTTCGCGCAGGCGACCACGCCGTATGAGCTCGCCCGGCTCTACACCATGAAGAACATCCAGACCGTGCGCCGGGCGGTGGGGTGGTCGTTCCTGTTCCAGGCCATCGTGTTCCTGTCGGTCTGCGTCCTGGGCATGGCCACCCGGGCGATCTTCCCGTCGCTGCCGACCCCGGACATCGCCTCGACGGTGCTTTCGGCCGACGTGCTGCCCCCGATCATCGGCGCGCTGCTGATCATCGCGGTGCTCGGCGCGATCGCCTCCAGCGTCTCCGGAATCATGATCGTGTCTGCATCCGCGTTGACCAATGACCTGCTCAGCGAGGTGTGGCGACTGTCGGACCGGGCTCAGCTGTGGCTCACCAGGGCCGCGGTGCTGGTGCTGGGCGTCATCCCGGTCTTCCTTGCCCTGCGCCAGCTGGCGCTGGTCCAGTTCGTGGTGGCCCTCCAGGCATCGCTGGTCGCCTCGTTCTTCTTCGCGACCGTCGTGATCGGACTGAACTGGCGGCGCGCCACCGCGGCCGGTGCGATCGCGTCGATGTGCGCCGGATTCGTCGTCGCGCTGGCCTGGTACGCCGCGGGGAAGCCGGCCGGGCTCGACCCGGTGCTCCCCGGGGTGTCGGTGAGCCTGGCGGTGTTCTTCGTCGTGTCGCTGCGCACCCGCGGCCCCGGGGAGAAAGCGCTCGCCACGTTCTTCCCGCCGCCCCGTCCGCGAGTGTCCCCCGTCCCGAACGAGAGGTGAACCATGCGCATCGTTTACGCAGTCCCCGGACCGATGTCCAAAACGGCACTCGGCAGTGCGGAACTCCGGCGGCGGCAGGAACTCCTCCAGCGCTGGGCGCCCGAAGGCGTCGAGGTCACCGTGCAGAACGTGCTGTCCGGGCCGGCCTCGATCGAGTCGGCCTACGAGGAGCACGTGTCGGTCGAGCAGACAGCGCGGCTGGTCACGCGGCTGGAAGCCGAAGGCGCGGACGCGATCATCCTCGGCTGCTACGGCGATCCCGGCCTGGACGCGCTCTGCGAGCTCACCGAGCGCGCGGTCGTGGTCGGCCCGGGGGCGGCCTCCGCGCACCTGGCCGCGATGCTCGGCCACCGGTTCGGGATCGTCACGGTCGCCGACGGGGTCGTGCATCCTCTCCGCCGCCTGGTCGCCGACGCCGGGCTCGCCGGCTCGCTCGCGGGCATCGCCGTCGTGGACGTCCCGGTCCTCGAACTCGGCACGGACCGGGAGGCATCCGCGCTGCGGGCGGCCGACGCCGGCCGCAGGCTCATCGAACGCGACGGTGCCGACGTGCTTGTGCTGGGCTGCATGAGCATGGCCTTCCTGGAACTGGACGCCGACCTCCGGGCGAAGCTGGGGGTGCCGGTGCTGAACCCGGTCAAGGCCGCACTCGCGATCGCCCACGCGCGGGCACTGTTCGGATGGCGCCACAGCAAAACCGCCTATCCGACGCCGCGGAAACTCGCCGCCGGCGCCACGCTCGACGACCTGGTGGTCGGCTGACATGAAGCTCGTGGTCGCACTGTCCGGCGACGCCATGATCACCCGCGGAGCGATGGTGCGGGCCACCCCCGGCGCGGAGGCGCTGCGGACCCTACTGCGGGAAGCGGATGTCACGTTCACCAACCTGGAGACGGTCGCCGCCGACCACGACGGACCGCACACCTCCCATCCGCTCACGCCCACCCTCACCGCGGACGCGCGCGTGCTCGACGAACTCGCCGACGTCGGGATCGACGTCGTGTCGTTCGCCAACAACCACGCGCTGAACCTGGGCGTTCCCGGCATGACGGGCACCATCCGGGAGCTGGCGGCCCGTCGGCTCGCGCACGCGGGGGCCGGGAAGTCGCTGGAGGAGGCGACGATGCCCGCGTACGTCGACCGGCCGGCCGGCAGCGTCGCGGTGATCGCCTGCACGTCCACCTTCGGCACTGGCGACGACGCCAGCGGCCCGGCCGAGCTGATGCCACCGCGGCCGGGGCTCAACCCGCTGCGCTTCCACACC
The DNA here is from genome assembly GCF_027853915.1 of Saccharopolyspora oryzae. GTDB lineage: Bacteria > Actinomycetota > Actinomycetes > Mycobacteriales > Pseudonocardiaceae > Saccharopolyspora > Saccharopolyspora oryzae. Next base: position 4,165 of record NZ_JAQGLA010000110.1, on the reverse strand, counting down.
CGGCTTCGCGTACGGCCAGAGCAGCTCGCCGCGCTGCGGGCGGCACACCGCGACCTCGGCTTCGACGAGCAGCTGAAGTACGCGGTGGACATGGGATTCCTGCCCCCGTTGCCGGACAAGCAGGACGAGCGGCTGTTCGGGCAGGCCTTCCGGGAAGCGGACGAACCGGCGGTGCAGACGTGGTGCGATTCCCGGGATCTGGAGCGGATCCAGCGGTGGGTGGCCGAAGCCGCCGAGCGGGCCGACGTCGTGGTGGTCAGCGCGCACGGGCACGAGCAGGGCGGGGCGCTGACCGAGCCCGCGGCCTTCCAGCGCGAATTCGCGCACGCCGTCATCGACAGCGGGGCCGACGTGGTCGCCGGGCACGGGCCGCACCGCTTGCGGGGCATCGAGTTCTACGGCGGGCGCCCGATCTTCTACAGCTTGGGCAACTTCGTGGACCAGATCCACCTGCAGGACCGGCTGACTCCGCACACCTACGACGTGTTCGGGGTCGCTCCCGGCGCGCGGACTGCGGCGACCTCCACCGGTTTTGCGGAGCACCCCGAGTACGCCCGCTCCGTCGTGGCGACCCTGACGTTCGACGACGGCGCTCTCGCCGGCGTCGAGTTGTGGCCGATCTCGCTCGGCCGGGACCGGCCCGCGGCGCACCGGGGCACGCCCGAACTCGCCAGCGGCCCGGAAATCGGCGCGATCGGCGAGGAAATGACGGAACTTTCCCAGCGCTACGGCACCCGCCTGCAGGCCAGAGGCGAGCGGTTCACCGTCCATGCCGCAGCAGAGCACGACTGATCGGCACCGCCCCCGTGCGGGCGCTCGACCACCCCGCTGTACGGGCGCAGCCGAGACGATTTCGCGCGGTACTGCGTCGTTTCGACGAATTTTTGAGGAGAGACAGTGAGCGATACCGGTGACCTGCCCGCGCGCATCGGGTCCGGCAGCGTCGCACGCGACGACTACGCCTTGGGCAAGGTGCCGCCCACCTGGCGCTATCGCACGTCCGAGATCGTGCTTTCCCTGATGGGCGGCGCCACTGCGGCCATCTTCCTGTCGCTGCCCGCCGGGCTGTCGGCGTCGTTCGGCATCGCGAACGTGCTCATCGCCATTGTCTACGCGGTCCTGGTGCAGACCCTGCTCAATGTGCTGTATGTCAAGACCGCTTCGCGCACGGGACTGGGCTCCGCACTCATGTCGCGCGGCCTCGCCCTCGGCTTCGACGGCGCCGCCTGGACCACTCTGCTCTACTGGGTGAGCTGGCTGACTTACTTCGCGACCGAGGGCCAGATCCTCTCCAGCGCCTTGTCCGCACAAACGGGCATCCCGCTGAAGATCTCGTACCTGCTGGTGGGCTTGGTGTTCCTGCCGCTGGTGCTGTACGGGTTGCAGTTCGTCGCCAAGTTCCAGAAATGGACGCTCTACGGCTACGTCGTCGGGCTGGCGGCGCTGCTGATCATCGTGCTGTCCCGGTCGGATCTGTCGGTCACTCGCGAGTTTCTCGCCGCGCACATGGGCAGCGTGGGCGGAATCGGCCTCCTCGGCGCGGTCGCGTCGTACAACGGACTGGTCGGCAACGTGGCGTTCGGGCACGCCGACATGGGACGGCTGCTCGCGAACGACCAGAGCCTCGCCCGCGGCGGCCGGCGCGGCGCGCTGTGGGTCGCGCTGCTCCCGTACGCCTTCGGCGCCTACGTCATCGCCGGCGCGATCGGCTTGTTCCTGTGGGCGTCCTCGGGCGGAGATGCCAACCCGGGCCAGTACATGGTCACCATCATGGGCGCCGCCGGCTTCGTGCTCATCGTGATTACCCAGCTGCGGATCAACCTGCTCAACGCCTATAGCGGCTCGCTGTCGCTGGCGAACTTCTTCTCCCGCCTGCGTTTCACGCCGGGCCGGTCGGTCTGGGCGATCGTCATGGTGGTGCTCGGCACCCTGGCGATGTACCTCAACGTCCTCGGCCACCTGGGCACCGTCCTCGCCGTCGAGGGAGTGCTGCTGGCCGCCTGGATCGGCGTCAGCATCGCCGACCTGCTGCTGGTCCGGGGACGGGGCGGGCACGGGCCGGACAACGGCCGGTTCATCGAGTACCGCCGCGCCATGCTGCGCCACTGGAACTGGTCCGGGGTCGTCCCCCTGTTCGCCGCGACCGTCGTCGGCTCCTTCCTGGCGGTGGGCGGCCTGCTCGGACATCTGGGCGGCCAGGTCATGCTCTACCTGTCCAACTGGGTCAGCTTCCTGATCGCCGGCGGCCTGACCTGGTGGCTGGGCACGCGCGCCCGCGGCCGCGGTTACGCAATCCGCCCCCGGATCGCCTGGCCGCGAGAAGATCTCGTCGTCGCGTGCCCCCTCGACGGCGAGGTGGTCAGCACCGATGACCTGTTCCCGTGCCCCTACCACAAGCAGTGGATCTGCTCCCAGGACTGCATGCACACCAAGGAGTGCGGCGACGCCTGCCGCTCGATGCCGGAGCCGGTCCTGGTGCAGATAGCGCCGCTGCCGCCGCGCACGCCCGACCTCGAGGCGGCCAACGCGCGTCTGCACGGCAAAACCCGGCCGCCGCAGACGGCATCCCGCAATCCTGAGTCCGCATCGGAGTAGTCATGTGTTTCCTGGCAGGAATGAACGGCCCCCGGCACTGGCTGCTGGCCAGCAACAGCGACAATCCGTACGCCACGACGAATCATCTGCTGGCCGCGAGCGGCGAACGCCACTCGTACTTGGCAGTCCGGGTCGTCGTGCCGCCCGCCGACGTCCTCGTGCCGTGGGCGGGAATGCTCACTCGCGGGGTCAACAGCGCCGGGCTCGGCTTCACCTACGCGTTCGTGCCGGAGCAGGACATGGCGGACTACCCCGCGCAGGAGTGGTCCGCCCGGATGCTCACGAATGCGTCCACCGTGGACGAGGCGGTGACCTACCTGCGCGAGGACAGCACGCTGCCGGGCAACTACCTCCTCGTCGACCGCGCGGGAGGCATGGCAGCCGTCGAGGTGGGGGGCGGACGCGTGGCGGTGTGCGGTCCCACGACCGGCGCCGAAGCGCGTGCCAATATGTGGCAGTACCTCACCGAAAACCCGGTGCCTGCCTGGGACGACGCCACCGCCTCGACGCACCGGCACGGCCGCGGCAGAGAACTGCTCGGCGCATTGGACAGCGCCACGCCGGAAGCGCTGCGGCAGGTTCTGCGAGACCACCAGGAAGATGGCGGACCGGCCGGAAAGCACGGCCGGTCGTTGTGCAACCACGGCACGACCGACGGCACGATCTCCAGCGAGATCATCGACCCGGCCGGGCACCTGTGGTTCGGTTTCGGATTCCCGTGCGGCCGGTCACGAGGGTACGAGCAGGACGGCCGCAGGCCGTGGGGACGGCTCGTCCGCTTCTCGCTGGCGGAGGGTTCCGGCAACGGGGACCTCACCACCGCTGACGGCGCGATCACACCCCTGGGCGTGCGGCTCATGTCCTGAACGGGACCGCGGCAGCGCGCGCCGGTGCGATCAGGCAGGTCGGTAACGAACGGCGGCCCGGGATACCAGACTGGCCGGAAGATCGTCGCGGGGCTGAAGTGACGACGGCCGGTTTTCGTTCGCCGCGATCGGGAGCGGTTCGGCGTGCCCGGATCCTGCGCCCGCCAGCGGATCGCACCCCTGCTCGCCGAGACCGGAACGCCGACCGCCGGCGGGTCCCCACCGCGGCCCGCCGGACGCGCGCTGCTTCAGGCGACCGCCTCGGCCAGCTGCGGGTGCCCGGCCGGGCTGCCGAGTTCGAGCCAGCGGGACAGCCGGTCGGGCGCGAACAGCTCGTCGAGGACCATGAAGGCCGCGCCCGCGACGCCGCCGCGGACGGCCTGGAGAAGGTGACCTTCGGCGTCCGGCCGGAGGCGTTGTCGCTGGTCTCCAGCGAGGACGACGGGCTGGCCATGACCGTCGAGCTCGTCGAGGAGCTGGGCGCGGACGCGCTGATCCACGGCGCCATCGACATCGGCGGCTCCCAGGAGCGCTTCGTGGTCCGCGCCGACGGCCGGACCCCGCCGGCGCTGGGGCAGCAGGTCAAGGTGTCCCTGCGCGACCACAGCGAGATCCACCTCTTCCACCCGGAGACCGGGACCCGCCGATCCACGTGAGGGGCACCGTCGGGTCGTAGGTCTCGAACCGGTCGAAGACCAACTCGC
>NZ_JAQGLA010000010.1 GCF_027853915.1 Saccharopolyspora oryzae | reverse complement strand
GCGCGGGACCTGCAGCGGTTCGGTGGCAGCGGGTTCGTCGTCGGCGCTGATCTGCCGGGGCGCGGGCGGGTCGATCCAGAAGCGCCGGCGCTGGAAGGCGTAACCGGGCGCGGCGATTCGGCGGCGCGGCTCGGCGTGACGAGTGGCGACGTCGACGTCGAGCCCGTGCGCCCACAGCTGGCCGACGACATCGCGGACGGACACAGCTTCGTCGGCGTCGTCAGAGGTGAAGGCCGTCAACGCGGTCCGCACCGCGTTCAGCCCGTTGCGCCGTGCCAGCCCGGCGAGTGCACTGCCGGGCCCGACCTGCACCACGATCGCCGGAGCGTCGTGATCGACCGCCGTGCGCAGCGCATCGGAGAACCGCACGGTGTCGCGCAACTGGCGAACCCAGTGCTCGGCCGTGCTCAACTCCGCATCCGCATAGTTGCCGGTGACGGTCGTGACCATCGGCACCGCAAGCGGGCGCGGCCGCAACCCGTCCGCGGCGGCCCGCAGCGCCGGAATGGCGGGCTCCACCAGGCGCGAGTGCAACGCGGCATCGACCCGCAGCAGTGAAGACCGCTCGTGCTCGCCGATGCCCGCGGCGAGCGCTTCGATCGCCGGTCGCGGCCCGGACACCACGCAGGAGTCGGGTGCGTTGACCGCGGCCAGGTCGACCTCGGGGTGGTTCGCGAGAAGCCCGGCCACTTCGGCTTCCGGGAGCTGGATCGCAAGCATGCTCCCGCCGCCGGCGGCCCGGGATGCCCCGGTGCACCGGACGGCGACCAGACGAGCGGCGTCCGGTAGTGCGAGCGCACCGGAGACCACGGCGGCGGTGTACTCGCCGAGGCTGTGCCCGAGCACCACGTCCGGGCGCACACCCCAGGAGTCCAGCAGACGCGCAGTCGCCAGAGAGACCGCGAACAGCGCAGGCAGGCCGTAAGCGGCGTCGCGCACGCGTTCCTGCGCCGCGTCCCCGAGCACGGCTTCCCGGATGTCGGTTCCCAGCAGGGGGAGCAGCAGGTCAGCGCATTCGTCGACGCAGTCCCGGAACACCGGTTCGTCGGCGTAGAGCCGCGAACCCATGGCCGGGTACTGGCTTCCGGCGCCGGGGAAGGCGAACACCACACGTGGTTGGGCGGATAGCGCCTCCACCGCGGTGGCCGTGCGCAACGCCTCCGAGACGTTCCCGTTGCGCACGGCTGCGGCCACGCGATGGGACAGCGCGGGGCGACCGTGCTGCAGGGTGTGCGCGAGGTCGGCGGCGTCCAAGGATTCGGCGTCGGCGATGGCCGCCGCGGTCTGCTCGGCTGCTGCGCGGTTGTGCGCGGACACCGTCAGGATCTGCGGCCGCGAGTCCGGTTGCACAGCTGGCCGGCTGGGTGCCGGGCCGAGCACGACGTGGCAGTTCGTACCGCCGATGCCGAACGCGCTGACCCCGGCCAGCTCCGGACCCCGCCACTGCGTGGTCTCGGTGACGACCTCGAACGGCGAACCGTCCAATTGCAGCAGGTCGTTGACCGGTTCGGCGTGCAGCGACGCGGGCAGGATCCCGTTCTGGACGGCCAACGTCGTCTTGATGAACGAGGCGATGCCCGCAGCGGTGTTGGCGTGCCCGATGTTGCTCTTGACCGACCCCAGCCCGCACCAGGCCGGGCCCGCGTCGCTGAAGATCCGCCGGAGCGCGGCGGTTTCGACCGGATCCCCCAGCCGCGTCGCGGTTCCGTGCGCCTCGACGTAGCCGATCTGCCGCGGATCGACACCCGCGATCGCCTGAGCCTCGGCGATCACCCGCGCCTGCCCGCGTAGCGACGGAGCGGTGAACCCGGCCTTGTCGGCACCGTCGTTGTTGACCGCCGAGCCGTGCAGGACCGCCAGCACCGGATCACCGTCGGCCAGCGCGTCGTCGAGCCGCCGCAGCACGACGGCCCCGCCCCCTTGCGAGTAGACGATGCCGCTGCCGTCGGCGGAGAACGGGCGCACCCTGCCGTCGGCGGAGTAGATCCCCTCTGCGACGTGCAGGTATCCGTGGCCTTGCGGGACGATCAGCGAAACACCACCGGCGATGGCGGTGTCGCACTCCTCGTTGAGCAGCGACTGGGCGGCGGTGTGCACCGCGACCAGCGACGTCGAGCACGTCGTGTTCACCGCGATGGCCGGGCCGGTCAGGTTCAACCGGTAGGCCACCTGCAGCGGCAGGTAGTCGGCGTGCGTGGCCATCGCGGTCTGCAGGCTGCCCACCGGATCCGCACCGCCGCCGGTCGGGCTCCACCGGTCGGCGAGGTTGCTGGCCAGGTAGGAGCTGTGCGCGGCCCCGGCGAAGACCCCGACCGAACCGGCCCCCAGCCCGCATCCGTGCCCGGCCTGCTCCAACGCATGCCAGGCCACCTCCAGGAAGAGCCGCTGCTGGGGATCGAGCAGAGCGGCTTCGGCGTCGGTGAGGCCGAACGGTTCGGGGTCGAACAGGTCCTGGCCGTCGATCAGCCCGCCGACGGGGACGTAGTCCGGGCGGTTGCGCAGTCGCGGTGGAACGCCGCGCGCCGCGAGCTCGGCTTCGCTGAACCGGGTGAGCCCCTCGCGGCCGGCCACGAGCATGTCCCAGAACGCGGCGGCATCCGGAGCTCCGGGGAAGCGGCAGGCGAGTCCGGTGACGGCGATCATCGGGCGGCCTCTGCGGCATGGGCGCGGGCCGCTCGGCGGCTCGACGTCGGCGGTGCGGGCCGCGCGGGGGCCGGTTCCGCGCGTTGCGCGATCACGGCGGCCAGGTCGCGGATCGTGGGGTTGGCCAGGAAGTCGACCACGGTGAGGTCGGGGTCGAGCTCGGCGCTGAGCCTGCGCTGGGCCTGGACCAGGGTGAGCGACGTGGCACCCAGCTGGAAGAACTGCGTCGAAATGTCTACTTCGGACTTCAGGAGTTCTTGGAACACCTTCTGGATGGCGGCTTCTGCGTCCGCGGTCTGCCTCGACTGCGTACTCGGTGGCGGGGCTGTTGGCGTTTCAGCACGTGCAGCGGTAGACGCAGCGGCTGGCAGCGGTGTCGCCACTGCGGGTACGGAGTCGCCTGCGGCGCGGCTGAAGGTGAGCTCGATCAGCGTCCCGTCGCCCAAGCGCTCGGTGGCGCTCAGGCCGGCGGACTCGGCAGCCGACAGCAGGTGCCTGCCGAACTCGCCAGCGGCCGACAGTGCCTCCACCGGGGACAGCGTGCCGGGGGAGAAGCTGATCGCGATGTCAAGACCACGGGTGGTGGCGTCGTGGAGCGCCGCGTAGAAACCGGACAGGACGGGCTGGCTGGTGGCGAGATCGGGCTGTGGAACGGCCGCGGCGGTTACCTCGGGAGCGGGATCGCGCACAGCGGCCCGCTGGTAGGGATTCGCCAGCGCCTTGTAATCGATCTTCCCGTTGGCGGTGACCGGGAATTCCTCCATCGTGACGAAGCGGGTCGGCACCATGTACTCGGGGACGTTCTCGCGCAGTCGGCGCCGCAGCTCCTCGTCGGTCATCTCGGCCGCGGCGTGCCGAACGACGTAGGCCACCAGACGGGGCCGGTCATCCGGGCCCGGCACCGACAACGCCACCGACTTGCGGATCCCGGGCAGCCGGTCCAGCACGGATTCGACCTCGCCCAGCTCGATGCGATGCCCGCGGATCTTGACCTGCCGGTCCAGCCGCCCGAGGAACTCGATCGTCCCGTCGTGGCGCCAGCGCCCCATGTCCCCGGTGCGGTAGAGCCGCAGCCCCAGCTGCGGGTGGGTGATGAACCGGTCCGCGGTCTGCTGCGGATCGCCGACGTAGCCGCGCGCCAGCCCACCGCCGCCGATGTGCAGTTCGCCGGGCTCGCCGACCGGCTGGGGGCGGCCGTGCTCGTCGAGGATGTGGAACACCTGTCCCCGCAGCGCGCGGCCGTAGGGGATGCTGCGCCATCCGGGGTCCACGTCGCCGATGGGGTGGCAGATCGACCAGATCGATGCTTCCGTCGCCCCGCCGAGGCTGACGATCTGGGCGTTCGGGGCGAGCGCGCGCACCCGATCTGGCAGCGTGACCGGAATCCAGTCCGCGGACAGGAACACCAACCGCAGCGGTGCGAACGCCTCGCGGGCCAGCTCGGGGTCGACTTCGGCGTATTCCACCAGCATTTCCATCAACGCCGGAGCGGTGTTCCACAACGTCACCTCGTGCTGGCGCATCAGCTCCAGCCAGTGGCCCGGGTCGCGCTGCCGCTCGGCGTCGGGGACCACCAGGGCTCCGCCGACGCCGAGCACGGCGAAGATGTCGTGCACGGACAGGTCGAAGCTGAACGCCGACAGCGCCAGCATCCGGTCCTCAGCGCTGATCGGGAAGCGGTCGACGAGGTCGTCGATCGTGGTGCGCGCGGCGCGGTGCTCGATCGCAACACCCTTGGGGCGCCCGGTCGACCCGGAGGTGAAGATGACGTACGCCAGATCTTCCGGTTCTGGCCGCAGCACCGCGGCTTCCGCCACCTCGCCTGGAAGGGCGCCGCTGGCCTGCAAGCGGTGCACGGTGACGTCCGCCGGCCATTCCGCTTGGACTTCGGGGCCGACCACGGCATGCCGGATGCCCGCCTGGGCGCAGACCGAAGCGATGCGATTCGCCGGCCACGACGGTTCCACCGGAACATAGCCCGCACCGCTGGCACACACCCCGAGGATCGCGGCGATCTGCGCGGTGCTCTTCTCGACGGCAACCGCGACGAGATCGCCCGTGCCGACTCCGGCCGCGGCGAGCACGGCCGCCGTCTGGGCGGCGTGGGCCGAGAGTTCCTTGTGGCTGAGCGAATTCCCGGAATCCAGGAGCGCCGGCGCATCCGGACATCGGTCGGCGGCTGCCCGCAGCGGATCGTCGAGCAGCGAGCCGACCGGGCCGAACGGCGCGCACTCCAGCTGCTCGGCCGGCAGGAACGACGGGTCCCAGCCGAGGGCGATGTCAGTCCAGGCACCAGGGTCCTGGGCGAGCCGGCGCAGCAACCGGGTGTGGGCGTCGAGCATGCCGCTGACGAAGCCGTCGGGGAAGACGCCGTCGACCGAGTCCCAGCACAGCTTCAACGCGCCGCCTTCGGCGTAGACGATGTGGTCCAGCAGCACCTGCGGCGTTTGCGAGATGCCGTACACCTCTCGCCCCAGCCAGCCGGCCGGATCGTCGTCGCCATCGGACAGCCCCAGCCCGCTGGTGAAGACCACCGGGTACTGCGGCGTCGACGTGGTCGTCCCGGCAGCGTGCTGGGCCTCCATCCCGGACACCGTCCGGTGGTCCAGGTCGGTCCAGAACTGGCGGTTGGCCCGCGTCGCGTAGTCGGCGAATCCCGTCCACCGCGCCGGATCCAGCTCGGGCATCGCGACGAGCACGGTCGAGGTGAAGTCGCCGACCAGCGATTCGAGCTCGGGATCGTCAGGCCGGTCGAACAGCGTGGTGTTCAGGCAGAACGGCTCGGTCGCGCCCCAGCGGGCCAGCGTGAGCCCGAACGCCGCGAGCAGCACCCCGGTAGGGCTGAGCCCGTGATCGGCAGCACTGGTGCGCAGCGCCGCCCACTCCGGCGGTGTCAACGTCGCCGAGACCCTGCTGAACCGGTGGTTGCGCACCTGGTCGATGTCGCACAGCACCGGCAAGGCCGGTCCAGGCGGTAGCGATGGCGCGCGTTCCGCCCAGTAAGCGCGATCGTTCTCCCGGCGCTGCTGCTCTTCGGGATCGGATGCCCGATTGCGGATGACATCGACGAAAGTCGTGCGCGGCGCGGGCAGTTCTGCCGACGGATCGGCGACCAGCACGCCCCACTCGGCCAGCAGCTGCATCCACCCGGCCAGGTCCAGCGCTAGCACGTCGATCCCCAAGCACAGCCGGGTTCGACCGTCGGGCAGCAGGACGGCCCGGATGTCGAACAACGGCCACCGGTCGGCCGGGCGCACCTGGTGGGACCACACCTCGCGAAGTTCGGCGGCGGTGCGTTCGGCGGTCGCCGCGTCGACGCCCCGCAGGTCGGTGACCGGGATCTCGTAGCGGGGCACGGTGTCCAGCACGCGCTGCCGGGCATCCGCACCGACGACCATGCGCAGCATCGGATGCCGCTGGACCAGGGCGTTCCACGCCGATCCCAAGCGATCCAGATCTGCTTCCGGGGCGTCGGTCGGCGTCCGGTCGTACTCCCGGTAGAAGAAGGTCGCGACTCCGCCGAGCGGGAACGCCGGGTCCCGGCCGACCCAGTAGGCCGACTGGATCGGGGTGAGCGGGAACGAGGCTTCACCTGGTTCCACCACGCCGTCGGCGATCGAGCGAACCGTTGCGGCGCCGAGGAAAGCCGTGAGCGGAAGGTCGAGGTCGAACTCTTCGCGAAGGCGGCGGCGCAGCCGGACCGCGGTGAAGGACTCCAGGCCAAGCTCGACCAGAGGCGTGTCGGTCTCGAGGGTGCTGGTGGGCACGTCCATCACCTCGGCGAGGGCTGCGGCAACGGCATCGAGGTCGACCGACGATCCAGCCGGGGTCGCGCTCATGGTCCTCCTTGGGAGAGCAGGGGCGGCCAAACTTTGATCACAGTGCGTCAGCGCACTGGACAAGTGAAACGACAATCGTTTTCAATTACGCCGGAGCGGTCACGATCGTGTCAAGGGGAAACACGAAGGGTGATCGCCGGTGACGTCAAGTTGATGAACCCCGAGGCTGAGTGGAGGACCTGTGCTGGACCCGTCGGAGTCCGCGTTGCGTTGCTACGACCCGGTACCTGCGGCGCGAGTGCGGTTGTTCTGCCTGCCGCACGCGGGTGGGGCGGCGAGCTTCTTCCGGTCGTGGTCGTCGCTGCTGCCGTCAGACGTCGAGATGTGCGCAGTCCAGTACCCGGGGCGAGAAGACCGCTGGAACGTACCGGCCTGCACGGCGATGCCCGACCTCGTTCAGGACGTGGTCACCGGTGTCCGCAGCCGGCTCGACGACCGCCCGTTCGTCCTGTTCGGACACAGCCTCGGGGCGATCGTCGCCTACGAAGCAGCGCAAGCCCTGCGCCGAGAACTGGGGCGGGAACCGAGTCACCTCTTCGTCTCGGCGAAAGAACCCCCGCAACACCACCGGGCCGACGACTTCCACCGGCGTTCGGATGAGGACCTCTGCGGCGAGCTCGCCAGGCTCATGCCCGACCGCGCGGATGTGCTGGCACAACCAGACGTCCGCAGCCTTCTCCTCCCCGCGGTCCGCGCGGACTACCGGGTGAACGAGACCTACCGGCCGGCGAGCCCGCAGCCTCCGCTCGAATGCCCGATCACGGCATTCTGCGCCGCAGACGACACCGAGACCACCGTGGCGGAGGTGCAGGACTGGCGACAGCTCACCCGGAACCGGTGCGACCTCGTGGTCCTCCCCGGCGATCACTTCTACCTGGTGCCGCGCCGCAGTGAAGTCCTGTCCACGATCCGCCACGCCGTTTCAGCTCTCCAGTAGGACTAGCCAGCGGTGGCGCGGCGGACCTCCGGTGCCCCGGCCACCGGCCCGTAGGCGTTGAGCGGGCCGGCGGCGGCCAGCACCTCCGCGAGCTCCGGTGGGACCGGGAGTCCGGCCTCGCCGAAGCCCGGGTGCGCGATCCGCTTTCCCGCGGCTCGTTCGGCCTGCAGTCGCTAGTTGACGGCGAGCGTTGCCGAATGGGCGACCACGGTCGATCTCCGTTCTCCCGTGCCGGCGATCCAGTATCGCCGGTTCAACCGCTCACGCCTGCGCGATCGGTTCGTACAGGTCTGGTCGGCGGTCCCGGTAGCGGGTCTGGAAGAGCCTGGTGCGCACCAGCAGGTCGGCGTCCAGCTCGGCACGGGCGGTGCCCGGCTGGTCGTCCAGCGCGGCGGGCAGTGTGCCGTCCGGGGCGCCGATCGCGCTGGTCCCGCAGAACGGCAGCTCTCCTTGCGCACCACACCGATTCGCCGCGACGGCGTAGCACTGGTTCTCGTACGCACGCGTCGCGGTGAGCCCGTGGTAGAGCGTCGGGTTCGGCAGCGTCGGCGCCTGGTAGCTGACCGCGATCACTTCGGCACCGCGCAGCGCCAGCACCCGGGCCGCCTCGGGGAACGAGTTGTCCGCGCACACCAGCACCCCGATCCGGCCGAGCTCGGTGTCGAACGGGGTGAGTTCACCACCGGGTTCGAAGTAGCTCTTCTCCAGCCTGGGCAGGTGGATCTTGCGGTGGAATTCGGTGCTGGCGTCGGGCCGGATCAGCGCCGCGGTATTGGCGATCACGCCGGTCAGCGTCGCGTGCCGCTCTGCGAACCCGACCACGACGTGGGTCCCGGTGGACACCGCGGCGTCCCGGATGGCCTGGGTGAACTCGCCGCCGAAGTGTTCGGCAGCGTGGTAGTAGTCGGCCAGGTCGTCGGATTCGGCGCTGACCGGGTAACCGATGTTGGCCAGCTCCGGCAGCACGATCAGCTCCGCGCCCGCCGCGGCTTCCTCCTGCACCCGCTTGGCGAACCGCTCGGCGTTGCCGGTGGGGTCCAGGTAGCCGATCTCCTCCTGCACCGCGGCGGCGGTGAACTTCGCTCGCATCTGTTCCTCCTAGGCCGGAACCTGTTCGGCGGCTCGACGTGGCGCCGGGGTCAGCAGGCTGACGCCCGCGGTCACCGCCAAGTTGAGCACCATCGCGACCAACCCGGTGTTCAGTCCGAACAGGACGCTGTGGCCGGCGCTGATCAGGCCGAAGGCGAACCCTTCGCCGACCAGGATGCCTGCGACCACGCCCGCCTTGGACACCCGAGGCCAGATCAGCGACAGCAGGACCGCCGGGAAGAACTGGCTGACGCCTGCGTACGCGGTCAGCAGCAGGCTGCTCAACGCTGCGGTCGAGGTCAGCGCGAAGCCGAGCGCGATCAGCATCACCAGCAGCACCAGTGCGCGCGAGACCCGCAGCACGGTGCGCGGGTCGGCGTTCGGGCGCAGCAGGCCCTGGTAGACGTTGCGCGACAACAGGGTCGCCGAGCCGAGCACCAAGGCGCTGGCCGGCACCATCGCGGCGAGCGCCCCAGCACCGGCGATGAATCCGACCAGCCAGTCCGGGCTGGACACCAGCACCAGCTTCATCAGCGCCAGGTTGCTCTCCGCGCCTTTCAAGCCGGGCACGACCATCAGCGCGGTCAGCCCGGCGAAGAACACCAGCAGCAGCGCCAGCTGGTAGAACGGCAGGAACGTGGCGTTGCGCCGGATGCTGCGCTCGCTGTTGGCGGTGAACGTCGCCTGGAAGAGTTGCGGGTACATGTAGAAGCCGAGGCTGGACATGATCACGGTGGAGATGAACCAGCTGACGTCCATGCTCGAGGTGGCACCTGGCAACGCCATGTGGCCCGGGTGCGCGGCGTTGACCGCGTCCAGCAGTCCGGAGAACGAACCGAAGTACTGCAGCGGAATCACCACGCCGACCACGATCACCGCGGCGATGATGAGCACGTCTTTGAGCGCGCTGGTCCAGGCGGTGGAGCGGATACCGGCGACGAATACGAAGACCGCGACGAACACGAAGGCGACCAGCAGGCTCACCGCGCGCGGGATGCCGGTGACCGTGGTGACGATGTCGCCGAGCCCGACCAGCTGGATCACGGTGTAGGGCACCACGAACACCACGCCGATGACCGCGACCAGCGCGCCCAGCCCGCGGCTTTGGAAGCGGTGTGCGAAGTAGTCGCCCTGGGTGAGCAGGCCGTGCTTCTTCGCGTAGCGCCACAGCGGTGGCAGCAGGAAGAACGACACGATGTAGGCCATCGGGCCGTAGGCCAGGATGAACAGCGACGGCCCGCCCTGGGCGTAGGCCTGGCCCGGAGCGCCGAGGAAGGTGAAGGTGGTGAACGCTTCGCCGGCCATCAGGACCCAGAGCAGCAGGGGCCCCATGCTGCGCCCGGCCACCGTCCACTGCTCCAGGTCCATCTTCTTGCGGCCGCGGGCGGCGAAGCCCAGCGCGATGCCGCTTCCAGCGATCAGCGTGGCGATGACGGCGGCGGTGCTCACTCGTGTCCCTCGCCTTCACCCAGCGCTCGGTCGGCCAGCCACAGGAACAGCGGGGTCACCAGCACGCACGCGGACAGCCACAGTGCGAGCAGTGGCAGCCCCAGCACCACGCGGTCGCTGTTGAACAACGGCACGCCGACCACCATGGCCGCGTACGGGATGAACCCGAGGATGAGAGCTTTGCGCAACGGGGCCCTCCTCTGTCGAAGTTCGTCGCACGGGACCGCGCGACGCAAGGATATTTGCACAAGATGATGGCGATGCCAATGAGGTTGCTCAGCGTTTACGGGTGGAGAAGCGCCCGACGCCTGACTGCCCGTCTCGTGCCGACAAGGCGTTAACAGGAACTTTTCTCCCGCTCGCAACCCAAAATCGGTCAAATGGCGAAGGGTGTGGGAACCCACCCTTCGCCGGTCGACGGCACGCAAGGAGATTTGCACAAGTCCACGCGGCGAATGATGGGCGGGCGGACGAGACACGGAGGCGATGTGATCAGCGAAGCCTGGGGAGCTCATCGGCAACCTGCCTGGCCAGTTCCATGCGTCGGGATCGAGGGAATGATCCAGGTGCGAGCGAAGGTGTGAATCCCTTTGCGTGTCAACATGTTTCGTCCGGTTTGAGGGTGTCGCGCCGGTCATGTGACTTCTGGGAATTCACGGCGGTGTCGCGGCCAATGGGCGGGCCAGTCGATGCGGCATCTCGGGGTCGTGCACGGCCTGCCGCGTCCGGTCCCCGCTCGGTCGAGCTCTCGGGTGGGCGCCGAGCATCGCGAAGTGCATCGGAGGCATCGAGGGCCTTTCTGCAATCAGAATTGCGATGTACATTGTTGCAATCGCGCTTGCAGAGCGCTCCGCCTCGCATCCGGGAGCAGGGCTCGTGTCCACAGCACAGAACGACGAGATCTTCACCGACGCCCAGTGGTTGGGTGACGTCTTGCCCGACGTGCCGCTGTCCAAGGCTCAGTCGCGCGTGGTCGACGTGATCGCCCGCAATCCGCAACTGGCGTCCTACGCGGACATCGCCGAGATCGCACAGCGGGCCGACGTCAACAACTCCACCGTGGTCCGCGCCGCGCAGACGCTGGGCTACCGGGGCTGGCCGGACCTGCAGCGCGAGCTGCGGGCCCGCTACCTGGTGCTGATCTCCTCCGAGGACACGCTCGTCGAGCACGGCGAGCACCGGAGCCCGCTGCACGACGCCCTGACGCACGACATCGACAACCTGCGCCAGGCGCTGGACACCAACACCGCCGCCGACGCCGAGGCCGCCATCGCGGCGCTGGCCGCGGCCAGATCGATCCTCGTGGTCGGCGTCGGCTCCTTCGCCGGTCCGGCCAGCGTCATGGCCCACCTCGGTTCCACCATGGGCTACCCGATCTCCCTGGAGAACCGGGCCGGGGTGCACCTGGCCACCGCCATCAACGGCCTGGGACCGGGCGACGTCCTGGTGGTCATCAACATGTGGCGGTCCATGAAGCAGCTCATCGCCACCACCGAGGCGGCTCGCGCTGCAGGCGCGACGATCATCGCGATCACCGACATGCGCCGAGGACGGCTGGCCACCACCGTGGCCGACCACCTGCTGATCGTGCCGTCGGAAGGCATTTCCTTCTTCCAGTCCGTCACCGCGGCCACCTCGGTGGTCTACGGGTTGCTCGCCGGGATGCAAGCGGCCCAACCGGAACGCAGCCGCGCCGCCATCCGCCGCACCCAGCAGCTGTGGAAGGACCTCGACATCTACCTCGACTAGGACGAATCGCCAACGTCCTCGCGAACAGGAGCTCTGATGGACAAGCAAATCGCCGTCGTCGGCCTGGGGTCGATGGGCGGTGCCATGGCCTCCGCCCTGCAGCGGTCAGGCTGGCAGGTGTCCGGGTTCGACCCCTCGCCTGACGCGCGTTCCGCCGCGGGGAGTGGCGGCATCCGCACCGTGGACGAGGTCGGGCTGCTGGCCGGAACGCCCTACGTCGTCCTCTCGCTGCCTTCGGCCCGCGTGGTCGAGGCGACGGTTCCCCGCCTGCTGGAGAGCGCGGGCACCCTCGCGATCGTCGACACGACGACGTCGGAGCCGACCACCAGCGTCGAACTCGCCGCCCTCGCCGCCGAACGGGGCGCGGCCTTCGTGGACGCACCCGTTTCGGGTGGGCGGGACGGCGCCGCGACGGGCCGGTTGACCGCGTTCGTCGGGGCCACCGCAGAAGCCCTCGACGCGGCCCGGCCCGTGCTGGAAGCCCTGACCGGCGGCCAGTACCAGCACCTCGGCGGTCCCGGCTCCGGCAACGTGGTCAAGCTGCTCAACAACGTCCTGGCCGCGGCCAACCTGGTGTCCGTAGGTGAGGCCCTCGCCGTCGCGAAGGCCTACGGCGTGGACCCCGCCGTCGCCGCGGCGGGGATCAGCGGAGCTTCCGGCGGCAGCAAGGTCTCCGCCGCGATGTACCCGGACTGGGTGCTCTCCGGCACTCACGACTCCGGTTTCTCCCTGGGGTTGATGGCCCGGGACGCCGCGCTGGCCATCGAGATCGCCGGCCGGCGCGGCGAGCGGCCAGGTCTGCTGGCCGAGGCGAGCCAGCGCTGGCAGGACGCCCTCGCCCGCCTGGGCCCCAGCGCCGACTTCACCGAGATCGCGCGAACCGTCGCTCCCTCCCTCACCCGCGAAGGATCCCCTGACGCATGAGCACGCCCCCGACGACTTCTTCCGCCGCCACTGCACGCCAGGCCTTGGACGCCGCTTTCCCGCAAGGCCTCGGGGCTTTCGCCGACGGTGCCGTCGTCACCGGCGGCGGCGAGCGCATCACCCTCACCTCCGCTGCCACCGGCGAGGACTACGCCGACTTCAACGACCTCGGCCGCGAAGGCGCCGACGCCGTCTTGGCCAGCGCGGTCCGCGGGGCCGCGAAGTGGGCGGCGACGGACGCCTTCGAGCGGGCGGCGATCCTGCGCGAGGTCTCCCGCGCCGTCTCCGAGCACGCCGAGGAACTGGCCGTGCTGGAGTCCGCCACCACTGGAAAACCGCTCCGGGACACCCGGGTCGAGGCAGCCAAGGTCGCCGAGATGTTCGGCTACTACGCGGGGTGGGCGGACAAGCTGATGGGCCGGACCATCCCGGTCCCCGGCAACTGGCACACCTACACCGAACGCGTCCCCTGGGGCGTTGTCGTGGCCATCACCCCGTGGAACGCGCCGCTGTTCACGGCCGGTTGGAACTCAGCCGCCCCGCTGGCCGCAGGCAACGCCGTCGTCGTCAAACCCAGCGAATTCACCCCGGCCTCCACCGTCAGGCTGGCCCAGGTGGCGCACCGGGCCGGTCTGCCGGAAGGCGTCTTCAACGTCGCCGTCGGCCTCGGGAGCACCGTCGGCGCCGCGCTCACCAGCGATCCTCGCGTCGGGAAGGTCTCGTTCATCGGCTCGGTGGCCACAGGCCGTCAGGTGGCGGTCTCGGCGGCCCGGGCCGGTGTCCCGACCGTTCTCGAACTCGGCGGCAAGAGCGCCAACATCGTCTTCGCCGACGCGGACCTGGACCGCGCGGCCGACGGTGCCATCGCGGCCGTGTTCTCCGGCGCCGGGCAGTCCTGCGTGGCAGGCTCGCGGCTGCTGGTGCAGCGCAGCGTCCACGCCGAGTTCGTCGAACGCGTTGCGGCGCGGGCGGCGCGATTGCGCCTCGGCGATCCGCTCGACCCCGGCACCGAGGTCGGCCCGATCATCACGGCACCGCAGTTCGCCACCGTGACCTCCCTGATCGAGGCGGGGCTGCAGGACGGCGGCCGCCGGGTCACCGGCGCGGAGTTGCCCGCCGCGCTGACGGGCACGCCGCTGGCGGCCGGCCACTGGGTCGTGCCCACCTTGCTCGACGGGGTCACGCCCGCCAACCGGTTGGAGACCAGCGAGGTGTTCGGCCCGGTGGTCGGCGCCGACGCGTTCGACACCGAGGCGGAAGCGATCGACCGGGCCAACGGCACGAACTTCGGCCTGGCGGGCGCGGTGTGGACCGGCGACGTGTCCCGCGCCCACCACGTGGCGCGCTCGGTCAAGGCCGGAACGTTCTGGATCAACTCCTACAAGACGATCCACGTCGCCGTCCCCTTCGGCGGTTTCGGCGACTCCGGCCACGGCCGTTCCTCCGGGCCGGGTGTGCTCGACGAGTACACCCAGACCAAGGCCGTCTGGGTGCCCACCCGCGCCGCGGGCGCACCGTTCCCGTCGCTGAGCTACTAGGAGGCGCAATGGGAATGATCCAGCAGGAAGACCAGCCGGAACCCCTCGCAGGAAGCAGCAGCCAGATGACCACTTCCGCCGCCCCGGCAGGGACCGGAACGAAGCAAACGCTGCCGATCGCCGCCCTGGCGCTGGTCATCGCGCTGGTCGTCCAGTTCGTCGGACAGGTCGAGATCGACCTGGGCATCGGGTCCGTCATCATCTTCCCGATGGTGTGGGGGCTGGTCCTCGGCCTGCTGGTGTCGGTGCAGAGGTTCAAGCCGCTCGGCCTGGATCTGCAGAAGGCGGCCTCGGCCTTGGTCGGCGTGGCGGTGATGCTGCTGGTGGCCCGGCTCGCCTTCAACATCGGCCCGAGCCTGCCGACCCTGGTCAAAGCGGGGCCCGCCCTGCTGCTGCAGGAGGTCGGCCACCTGCTCGGGACGGTCGCCCTCGCCCTGCCGCTTGCCGTGCTGCTGCGCATGGGCAAGGCCACGGTCGGCGCCACGTTCTCCCTGGACCGCGAGCCGTCGTTCGCGATGGTCTCGGAGAAGTACGGGCCGGATTCGGACCAGTACCGCGGTGTGCTGGCGATGTACGTGTTCGGCACGCTCTTCGGCGCGGTGTTCATCACGCTGCTGACGTCGCTGGTGGCGAACTGGCGCATCTTCGATCCGCTGGCGCTGGCCATGGGCGCGGGCGTCGGGTCCGGTTCGATGATGGCGGCGTCCATGGCGAGCATCGTGGACGCGTACCCGGCGGACGAAGAGGCCGTCCTGGGCATGGCCGCCGTGTCGAACCTGATCACCACGATCCTGGGCGTGTACGTCGGGATCTACCTCGCGCTGCCGCTGGCCGACCGGTTCTACCGGCTGCTCACCGGAGGCCGGGACACCGCCGCTCCGGAATCGAGCGCGCCGGCGGCTTCCGCCGGTGCCGGGGCGGACGAGGTGTCGGACAACCGCGCGTTCCGGGAGCAGGTCGCGGCGGCTTCCGCCCAGGTCACGCTGCCGTTGTGGCTGTCGCTCGCGGTGCTGACGGTGCTGGGCATCGGCACCGCTTCGATCGCGGCCGGTGCCTTGAGCTGGAAGGTCGTCGGCGGGTACGCGGTGCTGCTGGCCCTGGTCCTGTTCGGGCTCCTGCTGGCGAAGGTGTCCCGGAAGATCTCGGCGATCGTGTGGATCACGACGGTGGGCGCCTACATCTCGAGTCCCTGGTTCCCCGGCGCGGAGGTGCTGAACCCGCTGGTGAAATCGGTGGACTTCCTCTCGATCGCCACCATCATGCTGACCCTGGCGGGGCTGTCGCTGGGCAAGGACATCCCGCTGCTGCGGCGGATCGGCTGGAAGATCATCCCGGTCGGCCTGGTCGCGATCACGGCGTCGTTCCTCCTGTCGACCGTGATCGCCGAGTTCGCCCTGGGTTTGTGGGGCTGAGCAGTCCGCCGGGGTCGTACTCTGAACGCAGCGAGGCAGCACAGAACAGCAGGTCACCGGGTTAGGTGGCGGCGAGGATGAGACTGTGCGGGAGAACGATCCGTTGATGGCGGGGTTGGTCCCCGAGGCGGACAGGCATGTCCGGATGCTGCTGGAGTCCGGCCGCCCGAACGCCGCCGGCCTCGCCTTCAAGCGGCTGGTCGCCGACGGGGCCAACCACGTCGACGGCCCGTGGGACTCCAGCGTCGTGCTCGTGCACCGGGCATACCTGGCGTGGCGGCTGGACCGGATCCCGCTCGCCCTGGACCTCGTCGCCGAGGGGTGGACCGGGCTCGACGTCGACCGGCCGGAGGGCGGCGCCGCCGCGCAAACCATCGGCATGCTCGGGGATCTGCTGCAGGCTGTCGGGCACCACGACGCCGCGCGCGAGTTCATCGCCCAGTCGGTTCAGGTCGCCCGGCGCTGCGGGGATCCGGAGGTACTCGCGCACTGCCTGGAGCGGGAGGCGAATTGCTGGCAGCTGCGGGCCATGAGCGCCAACAGCACCGCCGACGACTGCTTCCGCGCGGCGCTGGAGCTCTTCGACGAAGCGCTGTCGCTGGCCTCCCCGGGACAGGTCCGCGATCGCGTTCGGGCCGGCAGTGCTCGGGCGCTGGCCGCCCTCGGGCACCTCGCCGAAGCGGAGAGCCGCGCGGTGCAGGCCCTGGCAGCGGGCGAGGAAGCGCAGGACCGCTACACCTCGGCGATCGCGAACTGGGTGCTCGCCGAGATCCGTCGGCACCAGCACCGACTGGCCGAAGCCCGGACTTTCGCCCGCCGAGCGGTCGAAACAGCGGAATGGATCCGGGACACCAGGCTGCGGATTCGGTTCTCGCTGGCGCTGACCGCGATCTGCCGAGAGCTGGGCGACCCCGTCGGAGAAGCCGCCGCGCTGCGCAGCATGGTCGCCGCCAGCAGAACCGCGATGCGCGTCCTGCAGACCGCGCTCGGCCAGGCCCTGGACCAACGCCGCGCCGCCATCGAGGCGCAGCGCCAGGAGTCCGCCGCGCAGCAGGACGCGTGCCAGGACCCGCTGACCGGCCTGCTCAACCGGCGCGGCGTGGAGAACCGGGCCTCGGCTGCCGATCAGATCTCGGTGCGGTGGCTGATGGTGATGGACGTCGACAACCTCAAGGAGATCAACGACGCCGCGGGCCACATCGCGGGCGACGCCGTCTTGCGGGAGTTGGCTCAGCTGCTGCGGCGCGAATGCCGCTCCGACGACCTGGTCTGCCGATGGGCGGGCGATGAGTTCGTGGTGCTGCTCGCCGACCGGACCGACGGCCCGGAGCTGGCCGAGCGCATCCGCGCGGCGGTGGGGACCCACGACTGGACGCCGCAACTGGGCTCGGGAGGCCGACCGCCGACCATCAGCGTCGGCGTCGCCGTCGGCGCGACCTCTTTCGCCTCCCTTTTCGTCGCCGCCGACCGAGCCCTCTACCGGGCGAAGCACGCCGGCCGCAACAGGGTCGAGGTCGAAACCGGCCAGGCCCTTCCGCCGGCACCGATCTGACGCACGTTCGTGCACGAACCGGGCGGGCTCCGGACCGTGGCGAGGCTCCGCCCGGTGGCTGGTGCTGCGACGTGATTCGGCCCGGCCCCGTCCGTCCACATCGGATGGACGGGGCCGGGGATCCTGGGCGGCAGGGCTTGTTGGCCCGTCACCTCCCCGCGGTCACTTCCGCACCGCAGACCCCGCGTTGCCAGGAGCGGCAGCGGACGGGCTCGCGCCCGTGTTGCGCAGGTCGCGGCGGAAGGTTTCGGGGGACTTCCACACCGCGGCCATGGTGATCGCGGCGCCCAGCACGACGTACCCGGCGACCAGGGGCCAGCGGGTGCTGTCCGGGCCGGCCAGGGCGGTGGCGATGAACGGGGTCAGGCCGCCGGTGAGGATGGAGGCGATTTCGCGGCCCGCAGCGGCCCCCGTGTAGCGGCGGTTGGCGGGGAAGAGCTCGGCGAAGAAGGCCGGCTGGACCGCGTTGATCGCGTTGTGGCCGAGGTTGAGGACGAGGACGTAGCCGAGCAGGATCAGCAGGAAGTTCCCGGACTGCAGCAGCCAGAAGAAGGGGAACGCCGTGATGGCGACGACGACGGCGCCGAGCATGTAGACCGGCCGCCGCCCCTTGCGGTCCGAGAGCGCCGCGAACAGTCCGTGCGCTGGGAAGGCGAGAACCGAGACGATGAGGATCGCCGTGTTCAGGGTGGACTTGTCGATGCCGAGGGCGCCGTTGGCGTAGGACAGGGCGAAGACGGTCAGCAGGAAGTAGGGGAGGGCTTCGGCGAAGCGCAGGCCGACGATGAGCAGCAGATTGCGCCAGTCCTCACGGAACACGGCGCGGACGGGGCCGCTTTCGTGCTGCGGTGTCTCCGGCCGGCCTGCGGCCTCGGTGAAGACCGGGCTCTCGTCCAGCGAGCGCCGCAGCCAGAACGTCACGGCGAGGATGACGGCGGACAGCAGGAACGGGATCCGCCAGCCCCATGAGTAGAGCGCCTCGTCCGGCAGGGTGTACACCCACGCGAAGACGGCAGTGATGAGGATCTGGGCCGAGAAACCGCCGATGTTGGGCCAGGCGGCGAAGAAGCCGCGCCGGTGTGCTGGGGCCGACTCGAGGACGATGATCATGGAGCCGCCCCATTCGCCGCCGACGGCGAAACCCTGCACGAGACGCAGGAGGACGAGCAGTGCCGGCGCGAGGACGCCGAGGGTGGCGTAGCCGGGGAGCAGTCCGATCGCGATCGTGGACAGGCCCATCACGGACAGCGTGAGCAGCAGGGTGGACTTGCGGCCGCGTACGTCACCGCGCCGTCCGAAGAACAGGCCGCCGAGCGGTCTGGCGAGGAAGCCGACGGCGAAGGTGCCGAACGCGGCGAGGGTGGCGAGGAATCCTTCCTCGCCGGGGAAGAAGACCTTCGGGAAGATCACGGCCGCTGCCGTGCCGTAGACCAGGAAGTCGTAGTACTCGAGCGTGTTGCCCAGAAAACTGGATGCCGCGACTTTCCATGCGTAGCGCCGGTCGGTCTGCGGAGCGGTCGCGGCCATGCGCGTCCCTCCCATTCATCGCCGCCCCGTGCGTGGCCGGGGAGGCACGTCGTCGTGCCCGGCGATGACTATGCACCGGCGACCGTTAACCGTCAACGGTTTTCGTTGACGGTTAACCGTTGCCGAAGTAGTGTTCCGATCACCGGCGATGAGCCCGCAGCCGAGCTCCCCGGGCGTTGCCGCCGCGCCTCGTGACCGCCCCTCCACCGGAGATCGAGATGTCCCGCCTCGAAGCCACCGCCCTTCCGGCCGCCCTCACCCGAAGGTTCGTGACCGTCGACGATCCGCGGTGGCGCCAGTGCCACGCCTCGACCGTCGCCGTCATCGGAGGTTCACCGGTGGTCGCCTGGTTCGCGGGGACCCGCGAGGGAACGCCGGACAACCGCATCTGGCTGTCGGACCCGACGGGGGTGCACGCCCTCGACACCGGGCGCGACGTCGCGCACTGGAATCCCGTGCTCGCGCCGGATCCGTCCGAGGATGGTGTGCTGTGGCTGTTCGCGAAGGCCGGGCCGCGGATCTCGGAGTGGGTCACCCTCGTGACCCGCACGCGAGACGGCGGTGTGACCTGGGATCCGCCGCGTGAGCTGGTCCCGGCAGACCGTTCCGGCGGCCGCGGGCCGGTGAAGAACCCGCCGCTGGCCACCCCCGAGGGCCGGTGGCTGGCACCGGCTTCGGTCGAGCACTGGTCCGAACCGGCCCGCTGGGAACCGTTCGTCGATGTCTCGGCGGACGGCGGCGCCACCTGGTCGCGCGCCCCGATTCCCGTCGACCGCGCCGCGTTGCGCGGCGCGGGCCACATCCAGCCGTCGCTGTGGCTGGGGCCCGACGGTCCGGTGGCGCTGATGCGCAGCACTGAAGGCCACGCCCACCGCGCCGTCTCCGGCGACGGCGGAGTCAGTTGGAGCGCAGCCGCCCCGACCGGCCTGCCGAACAACAACTCCGGGCTGTGCGCGGTCGCCCTGCCTTCCGGCCGCATCGCCTGCGTCCACAACCCCTCGTCCCAGGACTGGGGCAGCCGCTGCCCCCTGGTCGTCTCCCTCTCCGACGACGATGGCATGACCTGGCGCCAGGCGGCCGTCGTCGACGACGGAGTCACCCCCGTGGACCCCACCGTTCCGCTCGTGCTCGCCCCGCGGGCGCGGCCGGGCTTCGTTCCAGGCGACGCCGGCGTGGTGACCAGCGGCGTCGCGGAGTTCTCCTACCCGACCGCCGTCATCGACGGATTCGACCTGCTCATCACCTACACCTGGCAGCGGCGCGGCATCGTCCTCGCCCGACTGCCCCTGTCCCTTCTGGAGGAGTCGTGACCTACCGGCTGCCCGAGCCCCGGCCGCAGCTCAGCGCCCCGCCGCGCACGGCGTACCTGATCGCCAGCGGTGATCTGCGCCCGGCCGCCAACGTGGCGGGCTGGCCCGCGCAGGAAGCTCTGGAGAAGGGCGTCACCGAGGCCTTCGCCACGCTCGGCTGGGCAGTGCGGCGGGCGCACCCGCACGACCCGAGCAAGGGGCACGGCTTCATCGACAGCCAGCGCGCCGGACTGGAGGTCTTCAAGGCCATCCCGCCGCAGGCCCCGCTGATCGTCGCGGAAGCGGTGTGGCAGTACAGCCACCACGTGCTGGCCGGCCTGCGCACCCACGAAGGCCCCGTGCTCACGGTCGCCAACTTCGACGGGACCTGGCCCGGTCTGGTCGGCCTGCTCGGGCTGAACGCCGGCATGGCGAAGATGGGCCGGGAGTACTCCACCACCTGGTCCGTCGACTTCACCGACGACTTCTTCCTCGAGGGCCTGCGCGAGTGGACCGAGACCGGCCGCATCACGCACGACAACTCGCACGTGCGGCCGCTGCCCGAGCTGTCCGAGTCCGCGGAGCGGGCGCTGGGCGTCGCCATTGCCGAGCAGCTGCGCCGTGACAAGGCCATCGTCGGTGTCTTCGACGAGGGCTGCATGGGCATGTACAACGCGATCATCGACGACGAACTGCTCAACCCGCTCGGCATCTACAAGGAGCGGCTGTCGCAGAGCGCCCTGTACGCCGAGATGCTGCGCGTACCGGATGCGGAGGCCGACGCCGCCCGCACCTGGCTCGACCGGGCGGGCATGACCTTCGCCACCGGCACCGACGAAGCCGCCGAGCTGACCGACCGGCAGATCCGCGAGCAGCTGAAGATGTACATCGCGGCGTTGCGGATCGCCGACGACTTCGGCCTGGACGCGGTGGGAATCCAGTACCAGCAGGGCCTGAAGGACCTGACCCCCGCATCCGATCTGGCCGAGGGCCTGCTGAACAACGTGGAGCGCCCGCAGGTGACCAGCCGCGACGGCTCGCGCGTGCTGTACGAGGGGCGGCCGCTGCCGCACTTCAACGAGGCCGATGAGGGCGTGGCCGTCGATGCGCTGATCACCAACCGGATCTGGACCGCCATGGGCCTGGACCCGGCGACCACGCTGCACGACGTGCGCTGGGGCGAGGAGTACGCAGGGCAGTTCGTCTGGGTCTACGAGATCTCCGGGTCCGTACCGCCGTCCCACCTCACCGGCGGCTACGCGGGTGCGGTCAGCTGGCGGCAGGACCCGGTGTACTTCCCCGCTGGTGGCGGCACCATCAAGGGCGTGAGCAAACCGGGCGAGATCGTCTGGTCCCGGCTCTACATCGCCGACGGCGGGCTCCACCTGGACATCGGCCGCGGCTCGGTCGTGGAACTGCCGCCCGAGGAGACCGAGCGTCGCTGGGCCGCGACCAACCCCGAGTGGCCGATCGCCCACGTGGTCACCCACGGTGTCAGCCGCGACCAGTTCATGGGGCGGCACAAGGCCAACCACGTCCAACTCGCGTACTCTCCCGACGCCGCCACCGCCGATGCCGCGCTCGTGGCCAAGGCAGCGGCCTTCCACGAGCTCGGTGTCGCCGTCCACCTGTGCGGGGAAGTCCGGGTATGAGCTTCCTCGGTGTCGACATCGGAACCTCCAGCAGCAAGGGCGTCCTGGTTGACGCCTCCGGCCCGCTGCAACTGGACCGGCAGGCATCCCGCACGATGGAATGGGAAACGGCTGTCAACCGTTGACGGCGCGGACGAAGCACGAGAGGGAGGGGTCGGTGTGGACCAGCTGGCCGTGAGGCAGGTGCGGCAGCTGCCGCTGGGGGAGCGCGTGGCGCACCAGCTGCGGGTCCTGATCGTCACGGGGCAGCTGGAATCGGGAACGCATCTGGTGGAGGGCGCCCTGGCGGACCGGTTCGACGTCAGCCGCGGCCCGATCCGCGACGCCCTGCGGCTGCTGGAATCGGAGGGCCTGGTGGAGTCCCGGCGTCGCGGCGTGTACGTCACCGGGCTCGGCGAGGACGATGTCGACGAGCTGTTCACCTTGCGCGAGTCCCTGGAGACGCTGGCTCTCACCCGCGCCATCGAGCGCGCCGGGAAACACGACATCGACGTGCTGAACTCGCTGGTCACCGCCATGGCGGAGGCGGCAGACGAGGGGGACCCGGCCGTCTTCGCCCAGGCCGACCTGGAGTTCCACTCCGCCTTCTACGCGCTGGCCGGACATCGGCGTCTTGCGGCCGTCTGGGAGCAGTACCGGCCGGTGTTCGCGGTCATCCTGGACGTCACCAACACCCAGGACCGCGACCTCCACCCCGCCGCGGAAGCCCACGCCGACTTGCTGCACGCCATCCGCTCCGGCGACGTCGCGCAGGCCACCAGCCTCCTCAGCAGCCACCTGCTGGGTGCCGGGAACCGGCTGCAGGCGGCACTGCGGCAGGTGGCCCGCACGTAGGCGCTGATCGCGCGCACGAGAGACAGCCGGATGGCGCTCGGCAGAGTGCCAGAGGACTCGCACGCCAACTACACGGCTCCTGCTTCCTGAAATCGTTTGGGGGAGAGGGCTTTCTGCCGTCCCGCCTTCGCGTTTCGGGGACCGAGCAGGACCAGGCTCGCGCAGTCAGCGGCGGCCATCCAGTCGTCGACCGTGGCCTCCGGGTCGGTCAGGCCGAGCTCGGCCAGGCTGCCGACCACGCCCAGGTCGGTCTCGGCGGCTCGGTCGGCGGGCACCAGCACGTTCCACCACACCTGGTGGTTGGTCACCGCCGCGGTCACGACCAGGGCCCCGTGCCCGTCGTGCTGCCCCACGACCCATTCCACGGCGTCACCGGGCACGCAGACGATCACCGGCACACCACCGATCCGGCAGGCCGGGAGCGCGGCGAGTCGGGCACGCAGCCGCTGGTCGGTCAGGACCTCCATCAACACCCGGCTGGTGTGCTCGCGTTCCAGGACCCGTTCGTCGAGGGCCTCGCGCACCCACAGGCCGTCGCCGGCGGCATGCTCGGTGTGCTCGACCCGCTTCCCGTCGCCGATGGCGGTGCCAGCCATCAACTGCTGGGCCTGCCCCAGCGAGGGTGCGCGCACGTGCACGGGAATCTCACCGTCGCTGGTCGCGTACCCGCGCCACCGAAGCGGGTGGTCCAGTTCGCACCGGTACACCACGTGCCGCGTTGCCATCGTCTGCACCACCTTCCACTGCCGGAAAACAGGCGAAGCAGCTCCACATAACTGGGAGTCATCGGCCTTGCAAATCTGGAGTCGTGGTTTCAGAATAAGTGGTGCAGGGCCTTTGGCAAGAGGCCTACCAGCGGAAATGAGGGAGGTGAGCGGCTGTCGGTCATGTCTGCTCGCGGAGCGCTCGGGGAGCGAGCGTCCCGACGGGTGCGGGGCCTTTCCCCGGCGCTCCCGCGGCCGAAATCGTGTGCGGTGACGATGAACGTGTGAAAGGACGTGGTCAGTGATGACGCTGGCGTTCGATCCGTTCTTCCGTGATCTCAACCGGCTGACCGCCGAGGTGTTCGGCAGCGCCCGCGCACCCCAGACCATGGCCATGGACGCCTACCGGGCCGGCGATGACTACGTGGTCGAGTTCGACCTGCCCGGCATCGACCCCGAGTCGCTGGAAGTCAGCGCGGAGCACAACACCCTGACCGTGCGCGCCCAGCGCCGCGAGCGCCCGGCCGGGGAGGGCGATGCCGAGGTCAGCTACCTGACCGCCGAACGCCCCCGCGGCACCTTCTCCCGCCAGCTCTCCCTCGGTAGCGGCCTGGACGTGGACAAGATCAGCGCCGACTACACCGACGGGGTGCTCACCGTGAGGTTGCCGGTGGCCGAGCGGGCCAAGCCGCGGCGCATCGAAATCGGTCACGGCGGCGGCCGCAAGGTCATCGAGGGCGCCACCCAATGACCCCTCGCTCCCGGGCCCGGCCTGCAGCCGGGCCCGGCGTGCATTCCGACCTCACGAGGTGCCGATGACTGCTCAATCGCCCGACGACCAGGTGACCAGCGCATTCGACGACGTCGACTACCCCGCCTACACCATGGGCCGCGCCGCCGAGATGCTCGGCGTCACCCCTGAGTTCCTCCGCAGCCTCGACGCCGCCGGGCTGCTCACCCCCGACCGTTCCGCCGGTGGGCACCGCCGCTACAGCCGCACCGAGCTAGCCCTCGCCGCCCGGGTCCGCGAACTCCTCGACTCCGGCCTCACCGTCCTGGTCGCCGCCTGCCGCATCGTCGAACTCGAACGCGACCTGGCCGCAGCCCAGCGCTCCGCCGACGGCGACGGGACGCCCTGACCATCAGCGGCGCCCGCGGTCCGCGAACACCCGGCCCGATGGTGGTCACCGGCGTCGATGTGCGGGATGGGCGTGCCGGGACAGGTTCCTGCGGCGAGGGTTGTTCTTTGTGATGTTCCGTTCGAGCCTCATCGGTCGATCCTTGGGCAGGTGGAGGGACGGTCCGAGTTACGCCGACTTCACGAAACCTGTTGAGGCAGGCAAAGTTCTGGCTGACATGCTTACGCTCCGGCTAAGTGTCCACTTAGGGCTGCAGGTGGCAAGTCAGTGGAAGTCGGCCGCTTCCCGGGCGAGCACGTCGGAGAACCTCCGACTGCCCCGGGTGCTCTATGCGGTTTCCTGGACTGCCTCGATGAGAGCTCCGGCGGCGAGCAGGCCGAGATCGTTCGAGGCGAGCGGGCTGTCGCCGGTGAGGAGCTTGCGGTCTTGGTGGGTCTTGCCGGTCATGTCATCGTTGAGGACCGTCAGGCCCTGCTTGGTCAACCGATCGGCGACGAGCCACCGCAGCCGCCCTGGCAGGTAGCCGATGTCAAGGTTCGGGCCTTCGTCGAGAGCATCCGGGAACACGCAGACGGAGTAGCCCTTGAACGGCGACTCCTGCTTGCCCAGGGATGCGGCTAGCAGCGCGGCCGGGCCGTGGCACAGCGTGATGATGAATTTGTCGTTCGCCAGAGCCCAGTCCAGCGTGTCCTGTACTGCCTCGCTCTCCGGCAACCCGATGACCGCTGCATGCCCACCAGGGATGAACACGGCGAGGTAGTCGGAATCCGCACCGAATTCGTCGGCGACGACCTCGGTGAGTTTCTTGGGCTGCTTCAGCTTCGGCTTGAGCGACTCATAAGTGGCCTGTACGGCTTCGTCCTCGTGCGGCATGGCCCACAATTCGAGTTTGGCCGGGTTGCCACCGATGGTCGCGACATCGACCTCGAAACCGGCCTCGATGAGGTGGTGCAGGGGAAGCAGCATCTCGACCGGATGGTTGCCCGTCGAGAAGAACTTGCCGTCCTCCAGCAGGAGGTAGCGCTCATCCGCGGCGATCATGAGGATCTTCCACTTGCCCCCGGTGTATTCACCCTTGTGCTGCACACCGGCGAAGTTGGTCTTCGATGACGTGTACTGGCTCAGCGAATACGGGGACGGGAAGAACGCGTTGTCCTCAGCTTCGTCCGGCGTTGGATTCTTGCTCAGATCGGCAGTATCGGACGACATCTCGTGAACCCGCTTTCATCGTTGAACCTGGTCGAACGTGCGGCCTAGCGAACATCAGCTCGGTGTTCGCAGGACGATCTTGCAGCCGTGGGGGCCGCTTTCCACTGGCCTTCGTAGTACTGGACTATCCCGGTGACTCGCCCTCGGGGCACGATGACCGGCTCACAACACCTGGCAGTTCGTCTTGTGGTTGGACAACAAATGTCGATTACGCTGGGGGCGAGGTTGACCACCGGGCGGCGACTTCGGGTTGGGGAGGTGCGGTGAACGCGCGACGCGATGGGGCAGCGGACGAGGTCGCTCCCGCTGTTCGTCGAATCATCGATGGCGTCGAGGCGTTGTTCGATGTGATCGTGGCGCGCTCGGTGGAGAAGACCTTGGCGCAGGTGCCCGCATACGCCGCGAGCCCGGACGAAGGGCTGCACGCCGAGCTGACCGCGCATGTGGACGCGGTGTTCAGGGCTGCGCTCACCTCGCTGTCGGAGGCCAGGTCGCCGCAACGTTCCGACTTTCCGGTCACCTGGAAGTACGCGGCGAATCGCGTGCGCCAAGGCGTCACCTTGTCCGACTTCCTCCAGGCTTACCGGATCGGGCAGGTCACCCTTTGGGAAGGTCTGCTGGAAGCCGCGGAGGACGACCCTGAGGCGCGTGAAGCGGCACTCACGCTCGCCACTCACGTGATGCAGGTGATCGAAGTGGGCAGCACGGTGGCGGCGGAGGCTTTCCTGCACGCCCAGCAGCATCAGGTCGCGGAAACCGACCGAGTCCGTCGAGACCTCCTCGAGGACCTGCTCGCGCGCCGCGACCTGTCGCCCGGCCCTAAACAGGCCATGCTTCGGTCGGTTGGCCTCGAGCCCGAGACCAGGGTGAGCGTTGCGTCCGCCGCACCGGTCGGGCCGCTGGCCGGTGATTGGACCCTGCGCGAAGCGGTATCCGCGGTGCGTGAGGCGGTCGGCGCCGGCTATCAAGGGCTCACGGTCGTACGCCAGGACGAGGTCGTCACGATCTCCCCGGTGCGCTCCAACGGAATCAGCGGTGTAGTGGACGTCTTGGAGCAAGCGATTGCGCGGCTGAGCCGTCGGGGAATGCCGTTGGCAGTGGGTATCAGCACCGTCCACGAGGGCCTGACCGAAGTGCCGGAAGCCTATGCCGAAGCATGCGCGGCCAGGGACGGGCTCCGGGGTGAGCCCGGAGTGCTGGCGCTTCCGCTGCTATCCACCTTCGACTACCTGGTGCTGCGTGATGATGAGACCGCCCGTCGGCTCATCCGGCCCGCGCTGCGGCGGTTCGTGGAGGAAGACCGGGCCCGAGGCGGCGCACTGATCAGCACGCTACTGGAGTACATCGCCAGCGATCTCAACGCGAAGGTCGCGGCGGAACGCCTGCACGTGCATGCCAACACCGCCTATTACCGGTTGGATCGCATCGCTGAGCGCACCGGGTGCGACCTGCGGCGGCTCGCCGACGTACAGGAGCTCTTGATCGCCGTGCGGTTGCTGTCCGGTCGCCCATCGGCCGGATCGTCGCCGGGGAGTCCGTGAACGCACCCCAAGTTTGTGACCTGGCCACTAAGGGCAAAGCGAAACGCCCTGCTCTCGCAGGGCGTTTCGGGTTCAGTGCCGCGGGCGATCCGGTCGGGTCACTGCACGACCTGGACCTCGTCACCGACGTTGAGCTTGTCGAAGAAGGTCCGCGCGGACTTCTCCGACAGGTGCACGCATCCCGCCGAGCGGTTGGTCAGGCTGCCCTGGTGGAACGCCACGCCGGTGTTGGTGAAGAACACGGAGTACGGCATCGGCGCGTTGTTGTACTCCCGGCTGACGTGGTCCTTGTCCTTGTACTGGACCTGGAACGTTCCGGTCGGGGTGGGGGAGTCGGGGCGACCCCCCAGCGCAGAGGCCTCGCCGTAGTAGACCTGCCCATCCCGGATCAGCCAGGCGCGGTTTCGGGACAGGCTCACGCATGCCTTCGCCGTGACCGTGCACGGCGTCCCCGCAACCAGGGCGGATGAATCCGCGGGTGCGGCTTCCGCGGTCGGGACCAGCCCGGCGAACAGGCCACCCGACAGCGTCGCGATCACCGATAACGCGATCGTCTTCCTGCGAGACATCCATTCTCCCCTCATGATCAGCGGCTCTGCCAAAACGCTTCCGCCAAGCCGATCCGCCGATTCCGGTCATTCGGCGTGGTGCCAGCGCTCGGACGGAGCTGAACTCTATTCGGTCCCCGATGTGAGCTGGGAACCGACCTTCTTCGAACGGTGCGAATATGGCTTGTTCGGACAACGGGCTGGATGAAATCGCCGAGTTGTGCGAGATTGCGGCATTGATCCATTTTGACCAGTTCGGCGAAATCCGGAGCAGCTGAGTTGTGCACGTACTCGGGTGAGTCGCAGGCAGGACGTGCGGTTCGCTTTTCGAGCGTGCGGCGCGGAGCGGGGGCTTCGAACATCTCGTTCCAGCTTGGCCGACATCAACAGCCGAAGGCAAGAGCGCGTTGGCTGTTGTCGATGTCCGGAGCCGATGTCGGTGGGTTGGGACAAGATCATCCGCGTGTCCCGCACGTCTCGAAGGAGGAGCATGGTTACTGCCGATAGATCCGGATGGGCTGGGCTGAGCTTCTGGGCTTGGACGGATTACGGCCAAATCCGGGCGCGGCTCGACGCGGGCGCCGATCCGAACGCCCCGGTGCAGACAAGTCGGCCCTTGCACGAAGCGGCAGAGCGCGGTTCGCCGGAAGTGGTCGCGGAGTTGGCGCGTCGCGTCGATGACCTCGACGCGGAATGCGAGGGCCGCACGGCGCTCTGGCGCGCCGTCTACGCCAACCGCCCGGACAACGCCCGCGCCTTGGTCGCCGCCGGCGCCGATCCGAGGCGGCCGACGATCGCGGGCTGGTCACCCGCCCGCCTCAGCCTGGCCGGGCCGAATCCCGACCTGTTCGACCTCGAACCCGGGGAACTCGAGCTGTCCCGAGAAGAAGTCGCCGCAGTGGTGGAAGGGCGGCGATTGACCGCGGCCCTCGGCAACCTGGAGGTCACCGAGGGACTCGGCCTGGCTTGCGTCGCAGGAATCAGCTCCGCCGAAGCGGCGCGGCGGCTGGAGGCCGTGCCCGTCGAGGGCTTCGAACCCGACCCGTTCGACTTCGAGCAGGACATCGCCCTCATCGGGGCCACCGATGTGCCCGGTGGCTGCGTCATCAGCCAGCTGTGGGGCTACGCGCCGCAAATGCCAGGCGTGACACGCCGACTGTCCACGGGCACCATCTGCTACGGCTTTTATGCCAACCCCAAGAGCGGCGGGCAGGGGAGCATCGCCCGCGATGGTGTCATCGAGGGGTGGGATCTGTCCCCAGGTGGTGACCCCTACGCCGATGATCCCGCCGAACAAGTCCTCGCCGCCTACCTCTACCAGCGCAACGCCGTCGCCTACTGCTGCGCCTATGCAGGTCTGCGGCTGACCGACAGCCGCGCGATCAACGGCAAGCCCGACCGCTGGCTGCGGCTGCCCGAACGCGACTACTGGCAGTGGACCTGACGGGCTCCAACGCGGCGCCGGGTGCTGCTCTCGCAAGCGGCGCCCGGCGACACGGGGATTCTGCTCTCCCATCGGGGTGGGGCTGGCGAAGGAGACCGCGAGGAAACCCGCGCCGGACACCGCCCCCGGTCTTTACGAGCCGGTGAACCAGATCGCTCCGACGACGGGCTGATCGTCGAGATCCGGTCCCGGCCTCACCCGTTGAGAACGTCGTTGCCGAAGCGGGACAGCCCCGGGGTGGCGGCGTACCCGATGTGGGGTAGGCCGAACACGTCCTCGATGCTGGCCAGCAGGGAGTAGTGGTTGTAAGGCGTGTCGGTCGAGGTGTTCGGACGGGTGTGCGGCGACAGCACCAGCGTGCCCGTCCGGCCGCCGCCCATCCCCGTCAGGCCGGGCAGCGGGGCGTTCGGTCCCGGGCCCTCGCCGCAGCACGCCGCGGCGTCCCCGCCTTCGGACTCGTCGAAGGTGATGATCAGCATGCCGTCCTGCTTGAAGGCCGGGGATTCGGTGATGACCGGAACCCACTTCCGCAGCCACGCGTCGGCCGAGACCAGGCCGCCCGGCTGGCCGTCCACGCACGGTGCATCGTGCCCGTCATCGCAGAGGTTCGGTGTGATGTAGGTGAGGTTCGGTGTCGTGTCCGCCCGAGCCAGGTCCGCGGGCAGCGCGTTCAGGTCGACCACCCGCTCTCCGCAGGCCGGCGAGTTGATGATCGATGCGAAGTAGACGAACGGGTTGTGCCGCGCCGCGTACTGGTCGCCGACCTCGGCGCGCTGCGTGTCGTCGGGTGCGTTGAGCTCGGGGTGGCGACACGGGGTACCCATGTCCTCCATGTAGCCCTTCCACGTCTTCCCCGCCGCCGTGAGCTGACCCGGCAGGGTCGGCACGGACTCCGGGTACAGGCACCCGCGTCCCACGGCCTGCCCGGGCTCGGCGCTCCCGGTCTGGACGAACGGCGTGAAGACCTGGCAGTCGGACTGGGTTTCGGAGTTCGGCCCCTGCCCGGAGATCTGCGAGATGTAGTTGTCGAGGCTGAAGTGCCCCGTCGCGTGGTACTGCGAGAGCAGGACGCCCTGCGCGCGCAGCGTCTGGCTCAGGTAGGGCGCTTTCGAGGCAGGGCCCCACGTTTCGTCGAAGCCCTTGTTCTCCAGGTTGATCACGAACACGTGGTTCACCTGGGGTTTTCCGGACCCGCTGGCCGGGGTCGGGGTGGTGAAGTTCGTGCCGGCGAGCACGGCCCCGACTGCGGCGAGGCAGCCGAACAACGACAGCAGCAAGGGATGTTTGTGGATCACGGCGGGCATCTCCGGGAATCGGCTCAGCCGTCGTTGCGCGGCCGGGTCAGGGTGAACGACTCGAAGGGCTGCGGCTGCGAGCCGGAGCCGGGCGAGGTGTGGAAGTAGGTGACGTGCAGGGCGGTCGTACCGCCGGGTTCGGAACCGGGGTCGACGTCGATCAGGGCGAAGCCGAACGGCCAGCTCGGATCCCGCACCGCGGACCAGGTCGCGACCTCGGGCTGGACCGACGTCGCCGTGCGCCCGGTGATCACCTTCGCGACAGGTGGCGCACCGTCCACGCCGCCGCCGTAGGTGTTGGTGGGGATGTCCGTTCCGCCGCCGCCGAGCACCATGTGCACGGTTCCCTTGCTGGTGTCCACGACGTCGGTGCCGGTGGCCACCACGCTGGGGCGCAGCGTGGGACTATCCGCGTCCACGCCCCTGACGGGGTGGGTGCGTTCGTAGTCGTGGTCGTGCCCCGCGAGCACGAGGTCCACGCCGTAGCGGTCGAACAGCGGCCCGAACTCCTCGCGGATACCGAGGTCGCTGCCGTTCCCGGTCGACGACGAAAGCAGCAGCTGGTGCATGCACACCACGATCCAGTCGATGCCGCGGTCGGCGCGTGCCTGGGCCAGGGTCGCTTCCAGCCACCGCTGCTGCGCTCCGGCGCTGTACCCGCGGATGTAGAAGTTCCCGGCGTCCTGGAAGCAGACGTCGTCGTTCTGCAGCACGACGAAGCGCACCGAACCGGCGGTGAAGGCGTACCAGTTCCCGGAGAACTCGGGAATCCCGTTGTCCGGCAACCAGAACCTGGTGAGGTAGGAGGCGAAGCCCTGCGGTCCGTTGCCGAGTTCGTTCTCGTGGTTGCCGGCCGCCGGCATCCACGGGCGGTTGCGGGCGGAGCGCATGTTGTTGTTGAAGAAGGCGTTCCACGCCGCCGCGGGGTTGTGCTGGAGGTTGCCGTAGGCGAGGTCGCCGTTGAGCAGGTGCAGGAGCGGCTTCTTGGCCTCCACCTGGTCGACGACGTAGGCACCGAACGGTCCGGAGACGGTGTAGGTCGTGTCGCCGGTTCCCTGGTCGCCGAAGCTGGTGAACCGGAAGGGAGCACGCCCCCGAGGCCCGGTCTCGAAGGTCCCGGTGACCGGCTCGGCACCGTCGTGCAGGACCTCGTAGACGTATTCGGTTGCCGGGTGGAGCTTGTCCAGCGGGACGTGGTGGGTGAAGACCTCGATGCCGGTGGCGTGGTCGAGGTACGTGCGGGTGATCGCCGGCACGGTGGAACCGTAGCCCCCGGCCGGCGTCCCCAGCCTGAGCATCGGATTGGCCACCGCGGTCGAGGTGGCCCACGACACCGTCATCTGGGTCGAGGCATCCGAACCGAACTGCAAGTGCAGCTGTTCCGGAACGGCCGCACCGGCCCTGGCCGGCTGCTGCCACAGAACAGGTCCCGCCAACGCACCTGCCGCGGCGGTACCGGCGGCCACCCCGAGGAACCTGCGCCTCGAAAGACCGAACTGATCTTCATTCGCGATGGAATCGTCACTCACGAGAAGGAATTGACGCGCAGGGACCTGAACAACGCGTGAACGCTGCACGCCTCTATCCGCAAGCGAAAATGGCAACACCGGGTCCAGCGAGCGGATGACCGAAACCGGTTCTTATGCGATAACAAGCACAATTCGAATAAACGAGGCTCTGCTGACGTGTCCGGAGATTCTCTCCCCCGGAATTTGTAAAATTGTCCGCGGTGGCCAATTCGCTGGCGAAAATTGCTGACCGATCGGTGGTCGAAGCCATCGAGGTCCGCTTCGACGATCCTCGGTTGCTGCTGTGATAGCACCTGTCGCGGCCCGAGCTTGGCACGATCATCTGTTGCCGAAGGCCGGGGTAGCCCGTGGCGGGGTAGGTTGGTCTGGTGGCACGGGTGACTTTGCGTGATGTGGCCGAGAAGGCGGGTGTGTCGCGTGCGACGGCTTCGCTGGTGTTGCGGGGGACCGGGCGGGTTTCCGACGCAACACGTGAGCGCGTTGAGAAGGCGATGTCCGACCTGGGGTACGTCTACGACCGGGTCGCTGCTTCCCTGCGAACCCAGCGCGGGCAGTTCGTCGGAGTCGTGATCACCAACATCGGCAACCCGTTCTTCTCCGAGTTGTTCAAGGGGTTGGAGGCCGGTCTCCTGCGGGCGGGGTACGTCCCGTTGCTGGCCAGTACCAGCGACGACGTGGAACAGCAGGACGCGGTGCTCACCGGATTCCACGAGCACCAGGTCGCCGGGCTGGCTCTGGTCCCCGCCACGGGGTCGGACCAGGCGCTGGTGGATCGATTGACCGCTTGGGGGATCGGCCACGTGCTGCTGACGCGGTACCTCGGTGACGCCCGGCTCACCTACGTTGGCGCCGACGACGTGCTCGGTGGGCGGCTCGCGGGGGAGCACCTGGTGCGGCACGGCGCCCGAAAGTTCGCTTACGTCGGCGGATTTCCGCAGATGCTGTCCCGCCGGGACCGGTTGACCGGGCTTCGGCAGGCGGTGGAGGAGGCCGGGCTGGACCCCGACGACGTCATCGACCTGCCTGGGCGGGTCAGCGGAGCGGGCGGCCTGGAGCTCGGTCGTGACCTGCTCGACCGCGGCGAGCTGCCCGACGCCGTCCTCTGTCACAGCGACAGCGTGGCGTTGGGATTGTTCCGGGCGATGCACGACAAGGGTCGCACCGACGTGCGGGTGATCGGCTACGACGGCATCGCTGATGCGGCGCTGTGGGAGCCGCCGCTGACGAGCGTCGCGGTCCACCCCGGTCGGCTCGGGGAACGTGCGGCCGAAATGCTCCTCTCCCGGATGGCGGGGCCGAAGGCGGCACCTGATGTTGAGCTAGCGGAGCCCGAACTGGTGATCCGCCGTTCTTGCGGGTGCGGTAGCGAAGGTTGACATGGGCGCGACTGCCCGTGTCTACTTGCCCGCAACCTCATGCGATAGATCGATCTACCGCACGTGAAGCGGTTGATAGATCGATCTACCAATCTTCTGCGAAGGAGCAGTGGTATGCCTTGTCGGGCGTTGCGGATCCTGCTGATCCCCCTGGCGTTCGTGCTGCTGGTGAGCGGGTGCGGGCTGAGCCCCGCGTCGACTCAGGACACTTTGATCATCTACACCTCCCGCCCGCAGGTGATCGCTCGCGGCGTCGTCGAGCAGTTCGAGCAGGCGAATCCGCAGTACCGCGGGAAAGTGCAGATGCTGACCATCGGAGCCCAGGAGGTCGTGGAGCGGGTCCGGGCCGAAGCCGGCCAGCCGCGTGCGGACGTCTGGTGGGGCGGGACTTCCCAGCAGTTCGAGCAGGGAGTGGCCGACGGGCTGCTGGCACCGGCACCGGCCGAGGCGGCGCAGCGGGTTCCCGCTGAGTACCACGGTGCGAACGACCTGTGGCTGGGCGAGATGCGCATGGCCCAGGTGCTGTTCTACAACAGCGAGATGCTCTCGCCGGACCAGGCGCCGAAGGATTGGGACGACCTGGTCTCTCCGCGGTTCCGCGACCAGATCCTGATCCGGGACGTCGCCGCCTCGGGGACCATGCGCAGCATCTTCTCCGCCCTGGTCGCGCAGAAGGCGGCCGCCGACGGTAGCCCGGAGGCAGGTTTCGCGTGGCTGCGGGCGTTGGACGCCAACACCAAGGAATACGTGCCCAACCCCTCCGACCTCTACCTGCGGGTGCAGCGCCGGGAGGCGTCGGTGAGCGCCTGGAACTTGCAGGACGTGCTCGTGCAGCGGAGCAAGGGCGCGCCGTTCGTTCCGGTCGTGCCGGCATCGGGCGCGCCGATGCTGCTGGACGGGGTCGGGAAGCTCAAGGGCGCACCGCACGCGGCGGCCGCCGATGCCTTCATCAACTTCCTGCTCCAGGAGTCCACGCAGCGTCAGCTCGCTGAGAAGTCCTTCCAGATCCCCACGGTCCCGCTGCGCGAACAGCCGGCGTGGCTGGCCTCCACCGGGCTGAAGGAGATGGCGGTGGACTGGCCGGAGGTCAACCGCCACGAGCGCGAGTGGATCACCCGCTGGAGCGAGCAGATCAAGGGTCACGGCTGAGACGCCGAAATCCTTCCCCGACAACCGCGACGATGGAGTCCGCGCATGATCCCCGTCCGACTGGACCAGGTCAGCAAGACGTATGCGAACAACACACCAGCGGTCAGCGTCGACCTGACCCTGGGCAGCGGCGAGTTCTTCACGCTGTTGGGCCCCTCCGGGTGCGGCAAGTCG
The DNA here is from genome assembly GCF_027853915.1 of Saccharopolyspora oryzae. Taxonomy (GTDB): domain Bacteria; phylum Actinomycetota; class Actinomycetes; order Mycobacteriales; family Pseudonocardiaceae; genus Saccharopolyspora; species Saccharopolyspora oryzae. The sequence continues at coordinate 133,888 of NZ_JAQGLA010000010.1, read as the reverse complement.
ACGTTGCTGCGCATGATCGCCGGGTTCGTCGAACCGACGACCGGGCGGATCCACTTCGGTGATCGCGACGTGACGCGAACACCGCCGCACAAGCGCGACACCGGCATGGTGTTCCAGAACTACGCGCTGTTCCCGCACCTGACGGTCGCGCAGAACGTCGCCTACGGGCTCGTGGTGCGCAAGATCGGCAAGGCAGAACGAAGTGAGCAGGTCGAGCGGGCGCTGAAGCAGGTCGGCCTCGCCGGTTACGGTGACCGCCGGGTCGATCAGCTCTCCGGCGGGCAGCAGCAGCGTGTCGCGCTGGCCCGCGCTGTGGTGATCTCGCCCTCGGTGTTGCTGCTCGACGAGCCTCTGTCCAACTTGGACGCCAAGCTGCGTGAGGAGACGCGGGCGCAGATCCGGGAAGTCCAGCGCAGCGCGGGGATCACAGCGGTGTACGTCACGCACGACCAGGCCGAGGCGATGGCGATGAGCGACCGGATCGCGGTGTTGGACCGCGGATCCGTGCACCAGGTCGGCACGCCGCGCGAGATCTACCAGCGCCCCAGCACGTCGTTCGTCGCGCGTTTCATCGGTGGCAGCAACGTGCTGCCGGTCGAGGTCGCCGGCCGCAGCGGCGGGGACGTGACGGTCCGGTTGCCCGGCGGCCGGGAGCTGGACGTGCGCAACGGACAAGGCGCCTCGGATCTCGAGGGGGACCTCGCCGTGTCGTTGCGCCCGGAGTCGCTGCGCTTCTGCGAGCCCTCGGACGGCGAACTGGCCGGGACCGTGAGCGGTGAGGAGTTCAACGGAGCGTCCACGTCGTTCACCGTCGAGGTCGAGGGCACGACCATCACCGTGACCTCCGCCCAGGAGGACTTGCGAGCACACGTCCAGACCGGAGAGAAGGTCGGCCTGACCGCGGATCCGCACCGCGCTTGGTTGGTGACCCGATGACGAACTCCACGCTCCTGGAACAGCCTGCTCGCACCGCTGAGCCACCGAAGCAGCGCCGGATGCGGCTGCCGCGCCGGGACGCTGACAGGTTCATCTACGTCCTGGCCGCGCCGGTCGTGTTCATCCTCCTGCTGTTCGTCGTCATCCCGATGCTGCAGACCGTTTTCACCAGCACCGGCGGACCCGGGTTCGCGGCGAACTACGGAACCTTCTTCTCCGGGGCCTCGGGCGCGGCGCTGCTGACCTCGGTGGGCATCTCGTTGGCTTCGGTGCTCACGTGCGGGACGGTGGGCACGGTCCTGGCCGTGCTGCTGGTGCGCTTCGACTTCCCCGGTCGGCGCGTCCTCGAAGTCCTCGCCGTGCTGCCCATGGCATTGCCGCCGCTGATCGGTGCGGTGTCCTTCGCGCTGCTCTACAGCGAGACCGGCATCGTGCCGCGGGCGTTGAGCGCCTGGTTCGGCATCGACCCGGCGACGTCGGCGATCACCGGCGTGTCCGGCGTGCTGCTGGTGCACACGCTGACGATGTTCCCGTTCTTCTACCTGTCGGTGTCGGCAGCTCTGGCCGGGTTGGACCCGTCGCTGGAGTCGGCGGCGGCGAACCTCGGGGCCGGCCGGTTCCGGGTGTGGCGGACCGTGGTCCTGCCGATGCTGACCCCGGCTCTGGTGTCGGGCTCGCTGCTGACCTTCATGATCTCGATGGCGTCCTTCACCGCGCCGCAGCTGTACAACGTGCAGACCTTGACGATGCAGATCGTCTCGACGCGCACGTCGGGCAACGCGGAACTCGCCGCCGCGCAGGCGACCGCGCTCTCGGTCGTTTCGATCGCGTTCCTCGTCGCGATGCGCTGGTACCAGGGACGGCGCACGCACCGCAGCCTGTCCAAAGGCGCCCAGGTGGACCGAACATCGGCTCGGGGAGCGGGGCGCGTCGCCGCTCTCGTCGCTAGCGCGGTCCTCAGCGTCGTGCTGCTGGCACCGGTGTTGGTGATCGTGCTCGTCTCGCTGTCGGTCGACACGGCCTGGACCACGCAGATCGTGCCGGAGGAGTACACGCTGGACAACTACCTCACGATCTTCACCGAGCCGACGAGCCTGCTGCCGATCTCGGTGAGCGTCCAGATGAGCCTGCTGGCCACGATCGGGGCAGCGCTGATCGGTTCGATCGCCGCCTGGGTGGTCGCGCGTTGGCGCGGCGCGGGGAAGACCCTGCTGGACATCATGATCATGCTCCCGTGGGCGCTGCCGGGAACGGTCATCGGCGTCAACATGATCACCGCGTTCAACGAGCCGCAGGCGTCGAACCTGGGACTGACCCTGGTGGGCACGCTGTGGATCCTGCCGGTGGCCTACTTCGTGCGCTACGTCCCGCTGGTCTTCCGCTCGGCGGGCGCCTCGCTGGACCAAATGTCGCCCGAGCTGGAGGAAGCCGCCCGCAACCTCGGCGCCGGCCCGCTCCGGGTGCTGCGCACGGTGACGCTCCCGCTGGTCGCACGAGGGGTGCTCGCCGGGGCTTTGCTGGCATTCGTGGACGGGGTCGGCGAGTACGTCGCCTCCGTGGTGATCTACCCGGCCGGGCTCGCCCCGATGTCCGTCGAGATCTACAACCGCATCTACTCCGCGCAGTTCGGCACCGCCGCCGCGTACGGGACCTTGCAGGTCGTCCTCATCCTCGTGGTGCTGATCGTGTCGAACCGGCTTCAGTCGGGCCGGAAGAGCAAGTCGGCGCTCGCCGCGGCTCCGGTCTCCTGACGCCACCAGTCCTTCGAAGGGAAACCCTCCACCCCATGACTGAACGCTTCACCGCCGGTCGGGTGCCAGACGCCGGCATCGCCCAGCTTTTCGCCACCGAGCACCGGTGGCAGAGCTGGCTCGACGTCGAGGCGGCTCTCGCCCTCTCCGAGGCCGATCTCGGGATGCTTCCGACCGAGGCGGGAGACGCGATTTCCGCCGCGTGCCGCACCGAGCGGCTGGACCTCGCGCGGGTGCAGGAGGGCATCGCCCGTACGAGCCACCCGTTGATGCCGTTGATCACCGAGCTCACCCGCGTGGTCGGCGAGCCGCACGGCGGCTGGGTGCACTGGGGCGCGACCACGCAGAACATCACCCAGACCGGAGACGTCCTCGTCCTCCGCGAGGCGCACCGCACGATCCTCGCCCAGCTCGGCCGCGTGATGGTGTCCTTGGCCGAACTCACCGAGCAGTCGGCGGAGGTCGTCATGGCGGGTCGGACCCACGGGCAGCACGCGGTCCCGATCACCTTCGGCTTCAAGACGGCATCGTGGCTGGACGAACTGGAACGCCACGGCACGCGGTTGCAGGAACTCGCGCCGCGGCTGTCCGTGGCGATCATCGGTGGCGCGGTGGGGACGTTCGCGTCGTTCGGCAAGCACGGCGACCGAGTTCAGGAAGCAGTGGCCGACCGGCTCGGTCTGCGCCCGATGCGGGTGCCGGCCCGCAGCATCACCGACCACTTCGCCGAATTCGGTTGCACCCTGGGCCTGTTGGCCGGCACGGCCGGCCGGATCGCCCGCGAGGTCTACACCCTCATGAAGACCGAGTACGGCGAGGTCGAAGAACCGGTCCCGGCGGGAACGGTGGGCAGCTCGACCATGCCGCAGAAACGCAATCCCCAGCTCTGCCAAGACATCCTCGGCATCACGGCGGAGATCCGGGCGCTCGTGCCGCTGATGCTGGAATCGCTGCACAACGAGCACGAAGCGGACCACACCCCGAGCGGGATGTTCGACGCGTTGGCGCGAGCCTGCATCCTCACCGGCGACACCCTGGAACGCCTCGACCTGATCGCCCGGGAACTCGTGGTCAACCCGGAGCGGATGCGCCGCAACCTCGACCTGACCGGTGGCGCCATCAACGCGGAAACGGTCATGCTGGAGCTGGGCACCAAGATCGGTCGTCAACGCGCCCACGACATCGTCTACCAAGCCGCGCAGAAATCAGCGACCGACCACAGCACGTTCAGCTCGTTGCTCGCCGAGGAACCGGGCATCGCGCAGCACCTGACCGGGGCCGAGATGACTGCCTTGCTCGACCCCGCAAGCCACATCGGACGATCCGCGGACATCGCCAGGAGCACAGCGACAGAAGGCCGAAGAGCCTCCGCCTCGATCCACTGCTGGCTCGCCGGAACCGACCGGGGCCATTCTCCGGTCAGGAAGACGGCTGGCTGAGGGACTGGTCGAGCCCGGCAACGCTCGGGCTCGACCGGCAGCCGCAGCGCAACCGACTGCGAAGTCGACGTCCCGGGTCAGCCTGAACTCGTGACGGCTTTGCCGGTGCGCACGGGTCTCGGCTCGCCGAGCCGCGAGCGGTCCCGGAGAAGGAGCAGCGAGGCGGGCTGAAAGTCCCAATCTTCGTCTGCACCCCTTGTGATACCGGGCAGTGGCCAGCACGGTCTCTGTTGAGGCTGACCCGGGTAAACGGGAGCGGAGTGGTCCTAGCGAGGCGTTGGGGTCTTGACTGGGATCAGGGAAACGGATACGGGTGACCGGCGGGGGCATCCGCGTCGAACGTGCGACGGGGCGCCCCACAGCGCTGCATGAGGTGCGGGGCGCCCCGACTTGCGCCGTTCCTCTGAGCCAACGGCACGTGACCGAGCACAGCGGAACAACTACGTGGGCCCGCCACATCGGGCCCTACGTCCTGGACGGGGAGCGGTCCAGGACGTAACGCGAAGAGGGAACGTCAACAAGACTCCTCGCGTGTGCGCAACAAAGACCGTCTGGGGGAACAAACGCACATTTGCATTACCACGAACGAGGTGGTAACAGGCAGCGGCCTTGCTCTGGGCTGGGTGGGATCTCGGGCGAGGTCGGTCGACAGGAGCCCTAGTCTCGCCAGCCTGCCGGGCGCGCCCCGGCCCGCCGCCCGTTTCCTGTGTATGGCCAGGCGTTGGGGTCCACCGGTCTGGTCGCCGAGCAGTGAGCGCCGGGCCGGATCTATTGCCGCACGGCGTCGCCGGCGTCCTCCAGGTACCACTGGTGCGGCGCGATCAGGTCGCTGATGGCCGGTTCGGGACCCCATGAACCGGGGTCGTACCCCTGCAGCGGCGGCGGATTCTCGAGCAGCGGAGTCGACGCCTCCCAGATGCGCTCGATGCCATCTGCCCTGGTGAACAGCGACTGGTCGCTCAGCATGGCATCCAGGATCAACCGTTCGTAGCCTTCGAGCCCGTGTTCCCGGCAGAAGGAGTCGGCGTAGCGGAAGGTCATTGCTTCTGGTGCGAGTCGCATGGTGGGGCCGGGCTCTTTCGCCAGGAAGCAGGCGGCGATCCAGCCGGGATCCCCGAAGTCGATCACGATCTTGTTGCCTCGGCTCCTGTCCTCTCGAGGGAGATCGATGGGGAACATCCGCAGGGGCGGCTCGCGCAGACCGAGGGTGATCACCTGGCGGTGCTGTGCGAGATTCTTGCCGGAGCGCAGGTAGAACGGCACACCGGCCCAGCGCCAGTTGTCCACCTCCAGCCGCAACGCGGTGAAGGTCTCGGTCTGCGAGTCGGGGGCGACTCCCAGTTCGTCGTGGTAGCCGTTGTACTGGCCGCGCACGACGTGCCCGGGTTCGATGGGGCGCAGCGCTGCGAAGACCTTGTCCTTCTCGTCGCGCAACGGCTGGGCGGCGAGTGAGACAGGCGGTTCCATCGCCACGATGCCCAGCACCTGGATCAGGTGCGTGACGATCATGTCCCGGAAAGCTCCGGTGCCCTCGTAGAAGTGGGCGCGGCCCTCGAGACCGAGCGTTTCGGGCACATCGATCTGCACATGGCTGATGTGGTCCCGGTTCCAGACGGGTTCGAACATGCCGTTGGCGAAGCGGAGGGCGAGGATGTTGTCCACCGACTCCTTGCCGAGGAAGTGATCAATGCGGAAGATCTGGGATTCGTCGAAGACGGTGTGGATCGTCTCGTTGAGTGCTCTTGCCGAGGCGAGATCCGTGCCGAAGGGCTTCTCCACGATCAGTTTTGATTCCTCCGCCAGGCCGGTGTCGCCGAGCATCCCGATGACGGATCCGAACGCGGCGGGCGGAATGGCCAGGTGGAAGAGTCTGCCTGGCTGCCCGCCGAGGGAGTCCTCGGCTTCCCGCACGGCCGCGAGCAGTTGGCCGGCATCCTGGTCGTATGCGGCGAAGGACAGCGAGTCCGCGAAGGACTCCCACGCCGGCCCGGAGGGCTTGCAGCGTCCGAAGGTGGCGACCGCGTCGTGCGCGTGTTCGCGGAACGCTTCGTCGGTCAGCGCGGAGTGAGCCCGACCCGCGCCCACAATGCGGTAGCCGTCCGGCAGGAGGCCGGCCCAGGCTAGGTGGAACAGCCCGGGGAGCAGTTTGCGCTTGGCGAGGTCGCCGGTGGCGCCGAAGAGCACGATCACGTGGTTGTCCGGGCGTTTCACGGCTGGCTCCCCTTCTCGGCGTGTCCGCCGAACTCGCTTCGCATGGCGGACAGCAACTTGTCGGCGAACTCGCTCCGGCCGCGGGACTGGAACCGCTCGTTGAGCGCCGCGGTGATCACGGAGGCCGGTACGCCTTCATCGATCGCCGCCAGTACGGTCCACCGCCCTTCGCCGGAGTCCGAGACGCGCCCGGTGAATTCCTCCAGCTTCGATGACCGCGCAAGTGCGACCGCGGTCAGGTCGACGAGCCAGGAACCCACGACCGAGCCGCGGCGCCATACTTCGGCGACCTGGCCGACGTTGATCTCGTACTGGTAGAACTCCGGCTCGCGCAGCGGGGCGGTCTCGGCGTCGGCGGTGTGCTCGTGGCGCCCGGCGTCCGCGTGCTCGATGATGCTGAGGCCCTCGGCGATCGCGCCCATCATCCCGTACCCGATTCCATTGTGGACCATCTTCACGAAGCCGAGCTGCATGGGGGTATCGGTTGCCATGGCTGCTCTCCTGGGTACTGGTCCTGGCGTTTCAGGGCGCGGTAGCGTCGACGAGTCGTAAGAACTCGAACATGTTTCGCCGTGCCGATGCCGAATTCCGCTACGGGCGCGGAATCGGTCGAGACCGCGACGCGCCGGGAGGCCCTCCGAGACGTTGACGTGCTCGCCGCGGGCCGGATCTTGAGCGAACAGCTCACGCAGATGGACGGTTCCGATCTCGGCGTGGTGTTGTTCGAGTGCCTTCCACGACGGCTGTTGCCGGAGGGGCGTGATGGACATCTGTCGGCCCTCGGATCGGTCGGTTCGGATCAAGGGTAGGGGCGGACGAGGGCGTCCCGCTGTGCGGAGATGCAGGCCAGGAGGTCGTTCCAGGACGCGACGAAGGACGCCGCGCCGTCGCTCTGGAGCTTCGCGGCGAGCGCTGCGACATCCACGCCTGCTTCGGCGAACCGCGCCAGCATCGCGTCGCAGCCGTTGCCGTCGACGGGCATGGGCTCGCCCACCTCGCCGTGATCGTAGAAGGCCTTGAGCGTCTCGTCGGGCATCGTGTTGACCGTGAACGGGGCGGCGAGTCCGTGGACGTACAGCGTGTCCGACGCGTCGGGGTCCTTGGTGCGGGTACTCGCCCACAGCAGTCGCTGCATGCGTGCACCAGTGTTCTCCAGCCGTTGCACTCGGTCCGAGTCCATCAGGGTGCGGTACGCCCGGTAAGTGTCCTGTCCGACCGCGAGGCCGAGCTGATCCCGCAGTTCATCGGGTACTTTGCCGCTGACAGCGGCATCCCAGCGGGACATGAAGACGGAAGCCACCGAGCTCACGTCCGGATCGAGTCCTCGTTCCACCCTTCGCTCGACTCCCGTCAGGTACGCGTCGGCGGCAGCCCGGTAGTGGTCGGCCGAGAACAACAACGTGACGTTCACCGGTACACCCGAGGCAATGCACTCGGTAATGGCCGGGAGACCTTGGGGTGTACCGGGAATCTTGATGAACAGGTTGCTCCGGCCCGCGCGGGCGTGCAGTGCCATCGCCTCGTCGATGGTCCGCGCGGTGTCGTACGCCAGAAGCGGCGAGACCTCCAGAGACACCCAGCCGTCCACACCGTCCGTTCGCTCGTGAATGGACAGGAAAAGATCGGCTGCTCGCCGCAAGTCCTCGATGGCCAGCTCGAAGAAGAGCTCCTCATCCGGCTGTCCCGCCGCTGATCCGGCGCGGATGGCCGCATCGTAGGAGCCGGAGGAGATGGCTTTGTCGAAGATCGAGGGGTTCGATGTCAGACCGGTGACCGAGTAGGTGTCGATGTAGTGCTGGAGCCGACCGGAATCGAGCATGTCGCGGGTGATGTTGTCGAGCCACAGGCTTTGCCCGAGCTCGTGCAGGGTCTGAGTCGCTTTCATGTCATCGCCTCCACCAGTTCGCGGGCCACCTGCGAAACGCGCTCCGGGGTGAATCCGAACTTCGTGAGCAGCTGTTTCAGGGGCGCGGAGGCACCGAAGGTGTGCATACCGACTACGGCCCCGCCAGCACCGACGTACCGGTCCCAGCCGAGCGTCGAGGCCCCTTCCACCGCGACCCTCGCCGTGACCGTTGGAGGTAGCACCGCGGCGCGGTACTCGCGTGGCTGGCGGTCGAACAACTCCCAGCACGGCATGCTCACCACCCGGGACGCGATGCCCTCACCGGTGAGCTCGTCGTGCGCGGCCAGGGCCAGCGGCACCTCGGAGCCGGTGGCCAGCAGGATCACCTCGGGCTCGCCGGAGGGAACGTCCGCGAGCACGTAGGCACCGCGCGCCACACCGCTGGCCGCCCCGAGCCGACTCCGATCGAGGGTGGGAAGGGCCTGCCGGGACAGGATCAGCGCTGCGGGCTCCCGGCGGAGCGCGGCGACCACTCGCCAGGTTTCGACGACCTCGTTCGCATCGGCGGGGCGGAAGACGAGCAGCCCGGGTGTGGCGCGCAGCCCGGCGAGCTGCTCGACGGGTTGGTGCGTGGGTCCGTCCTCGCCGACGCCGATGGAGTCGTGGGTGAAGATGTGGACGGTCGGGATCTCCATCAACGCGGAGAGGCGGATGGCCGCCTTGGCGTAGTCGGAGAAGATCAGGAATCCGGACCAGTACGGACGGAGCTTCGTCAGCGCCATTCCGTTGGCGACAGCGGCAGCACCGTGCTCCCGGACGCCGAGGTGCAGGTTGCGGCCGAACCGGTCGTCGGGCTGGAAATCGCCCGCTCCGCCGAACGTGAGCCGGGTTTTGGTCGACGGTGCCAGGTCGGCCGATCCGCCGAGGACCCAGGGGATCGCCTCGGCCACGGCGTTGAGCACCTGGCCGGACGAATCGCGCGTCGCCAAGCCCTTCGGGTCGGCCGGGAAGGTGGGCAGCGCGGTGTCCCAGCCGTCCGGGAGTTCCCGGCGCTGGATCCGTTCCAGCTCGTCGGCCAGAGCGGGATGTGCGCTGCGGTAGGCGTCGAACCTCTTTTCCCAGGCAGTGCGCAACTCGGCGCCCCGCGCCCCGATGCCCTGGGCGAACCAGTCGGGAACTCCGTCGGGGATGTGGAAGTCCGCCTCCGGTGGGATCCCGAGGGCCTGTTTGGTGGCTCTGACCCCCTCCGGCCCGAACGGTGTTCCGTGTGCTTGCGGTGAATCCTCGACCGGTGAGCCGTAGCCGATGTGACTGTGCACCAGGACCAGGGTCGGGCGTTCGGTCTCGGCGCGGAAGGTGTGGAAGGCGCGGCCGATCTGATCGAGGTCGTTGGCATCGGCCACGGTGGTCACGTTCCAGCCGTGGGCCAGGAAGCGGGCGGCGACGTCCTCGGTGAAGGTGATGTCGGTGTGGCCCTCGATGGTGACCCTGTTGGAGTCGTAGATCCAGCACAGGTTGGACAGCTGCAGGTGCCCGGCCAGCGAAGCCGCCTCGGCGGAGATGCCCTCCATCATGCAGCCGTCGCCGGCGAGCGCGTAGACGTCGAAGTCGAAGAGCGTGAAGTCCTCGCGGTTGTACCTCGCCGCCAGCCACTGCCCGGCGATCGCCATCCCGACGGAGGTGGCCACTCCCTGGCCGAGCGGGCCGGTGGTCGCCTCGACGCCGCTCGTCCACCGGTACTCGGGGTGACCGGGGCAGTGCGAATCGAGCTGCCGGAACGACTTCAGGTCGTCGAGGGCCACCGCAGGGCGGCCCAGCACCTCGTAGTCGGGATCGACCGCGCGCACACCCGTCAGGTGCAGCAACGACCAGAGCAGGGCGGAGGCGTGGCCCTCGGAGAGCACGAAGCGGTCGCGGTTGGGCCAGATGGGATGGGCGGGATCGAAGCGCAAGAACCGCTGCCACAACGCGTACGCAACCGGTGCCATGCCCATGGGAGTTCCGGGGTGACCGGAATTCGCCTGCTGGATCGCGTCCATGCACAGACCGCGAATCGTGTTCACCGACAGCGTGTCCAGATCGGTCATCGCTAAGCCACCTTCGCGCTGCGGCCGTTCGGCGATCCCGGTCGAGAAGGAGCGGAGCCGCCGCCAGGTCACCGGTTCGGAGGGAACCGCCTCGGCAAGCCGGATTCCCGGACATCAGGCCGAGCACGGGCCACCTCTCGAACGAGCGTAGGACTGCCCGCACCCCGCGCTCAACTTTTCAGCTATACGTCCGAATTGTTGGACGGGTTGTGGCTTTAGGCCCTTTCGATCAATTGCCGAACCATCAATCGTGGCATGGAACCGAGTTCCCGCCGGAACGAATCAGCGCGGGCGCCGAGTGCAGCCTCGGGCGGGCGGTGGTGGGCTATCCAGCTGGAGGACCGCGCGGACGGAAGGAGCCTGCCCATGCGAATCGTCGTGGACCTGAACCGGTGCCAGGCGTACGCGCAGTGCGTGTTCCTCGCTCACGAGACCTTCAGGTTGACCGGTGAGGAGGCGCTCACCTACGAGCCGAACCCCGATGACGCCCGACGCCTGCAGGTGCAGCGAGCCGCGGCAGCCTGCCCGGTGCGAGCGATCGTGCTGGACCACCAGGACGGTGCGGAGCGGGGCGTGACGTCATGACCATGGCGGCACCGATCGCGGAGTTGGTGCGCGACTACAAGGCCAACGCCCGGATCGTCATCGTCGGCGCCTCGCTGGCGGGCCTGCGGGCCGCTGAAACCCTCCGCGCGGAAGGCTTCACCGGGCGGTTGACGATCATCGGGGACGAGCCGCACGAGCCCTACGACCGTCCCCCGTTGTCCAAGCAGGTGCTCAAGGGCTGGGTGCCAGCCGACCACACCGCGCTGCCCCGCCTGCGGCACGTGGACGCGGACTGGCGGCTCGGAGTGGCCGCCACCGCGTTGGACCGGACCACCAAGCACGTGCACCTGGCCAACGGCGACCAGGTCCCGTACGACCGGGTGCTGATCGCCACGGGCACTCGCGCGCGGCAGTGGCCCAACCCGACCGAGGCCGCCCTGGAGGGCGTGTTCGCGCTGCGCACACGCGATGACGCCGCGCAGCTGCAGCAGGCGCTGGCCGCGCGGCCGTCGCGGGTCTTGGTCATCGGCGCCGGGTTCATCGGCTCGGAGGTGGCCTCCGTCTGCCGGGAACTCGATCTTCCGGTGACCGTCGCCGAGCGCGGTCCGGCGCCGCTGGTCGGCCCGCTCGGCGGAGTGATCGGCGAGATCGCCGCGGAGCTGCAGCGCGACCACGGCGTGGACCTGCGCTGCGGTGTGGGCGTGTCGTCGCTGGAAGGCGACGCGAGTGGACACGTGCGACGCGCTCAGCTCTCCGACGGCGCCACCGTCGAGGCCGACGTGGTGCTGGCCGCGCTGGGGTCGATCCGCAACGTGGAGTGGCTGGAGGGCTCCGGGCTGGCGGCCGGTACCTGGGGCGTCGGCTGCGACGCCGGCGGTCGCGCCTTCGACATCAACGGCGTGGTGACCGACAGCGTCTTCGTGGCCGGGGACGTGGCACGCGCACCCCACGTGCTCTACGAGTACGAGTTCCTCGCCATGGAGCACTGGGACAACGCCGTCCTGGGCGCCGAGGTCACGGCCCACAACATGGTGAACCTCGAACCCCACTACTACCCGCACCTGCTGCTGCCCGGCTTCTGGTCCGGTCAGTTCGGCGTCAACATCAAGTCCGTCGGCGTCCCGCCCTTCGGCGACGAGATCGCCTTCGTCCAGGGTTCGGTCAAGGAACGCCGCTTCGCCGCCGCCTACGGCCACCGGGGACGCATCGTCGCCGCTGTCGCCTTCAACCAGGGCAAATGGCTGCCGCACTACGCGGGACTGATCGAGCGGTCGGCTCCGTTCCCGCCCCCGCCACCGGGCTGGGATCAACCCGACGACCTCAAGCCGATTCCCGCTGAATTCCCGGAACACGGCGTCCCGACGGCGATACCCGACGTCGTCCTGACCGGACACGACCCGAGCGAGCGCAGAGCCGAGTTCCGCCCGCGGCGCCGCTGACGCGCTCTCGGGAGCACGCGGGCGAAAGAGGAAAGAGAACAGCGCCATGAGCGAGGAAACCCCTTGGCAGCAGGCCCTCCGCTACGAAAACCGCGCCAATCCGTACCCGTTCTACGCCGAGCTCCGCAAGACGCCGGTAGCGCGGCAGCCGAACGGCACCTACGTCGTCAGCACCTACCGGGAGGTCGTCTCGCTGCTGCACGACAACCGGGTCAGCTCGGATCCCGCGAAGATTCCGGGGACGGCTCCGGGCGCGGACCCGGGGGAGCCGGGGACCGAAACGATCACCGCGGCCGATCTGGAGCCGAGCATCATCACCTCCGACCCGCCCGAGCACGATCGAAACCGCTGCACGATGCTGCGACACTTCTACGGCCCGCCCGATTCGCCGCACCAGATCTCCGACCTGGACCCCGAGATCCGCCGCATCGTCGCCGGCCTCCTGGACGGCATGGAGGGCAAGACCCGGATCGACGTCGTCGAAGATCTCGCCTACCCGCTGCCGGTGACCGTGATCTGCGAGGTCCTGGGCGTGCCGCTGGAAGACGAACCGCGCTTCCACGACTGGATCCGCACTGCCCTGGAGAGCTTCGACCTCGGCCCGGAACCCACCGCCGAAGAGATCCAGCACGAGGCAGCGGATGGTCGCCGGGCCGTGCAGGAGTTCGGGGAGTACATCACCGAACTGCTCGACCGGTACGCCGAACAGCCCGGCCCGGGCATGCTCTCGGCGATGGTGCACGACGACGGCGCGGAGCATCGCATGTCCAAGGGCACGCTCGTCGCCAATGCCGTGCTGCTGCTCTTCGCCGGGCACGAGACCACGGTCAACCTGATCGCCCACAGCGTGCTCACCCTGCTGCGGCACCCCGACGCGCTCGAGGAACTGCGTCGCCGGCCCGAGCTGATCGTGCCCGGGGTCGAGGAACTGCTGCGCTTCGAGTCATCGGTCCAGTTCTGGCACACCCGCTCCGCACTCGACGACATCGAGATCGCGGGCACCACGATCCCGAAGGGCGCACCGATCTTCCTGGTGTACGGCTCGGCGAACCGCGACCCGCAACGGTTCACCGATCCCGACGAGCTCGACCTCGAACGCCCCGACAACCAGCACCTCGGTTACAGCCAGGGCATCCACTTCTGCTTCGGCGCACCGCTCGCGCGACTGGAGGTCCAAGCCGCGGTCGGGGAGTTCGTCCGCCGCGTGCAGAACCCGCGGCTCGTCGAGGACCCACCGCCGTACCGACGCAACCAGATCTTCCGCGGCCCGCGACACGTCCTGGTCGACATCGACGGAATCACCGACTGACCCAGCTCGCGCAGAAGCATCGCTGTGCGGGCCATCGAGCGGGGGTAACTCGTGATCAATGGTCTCGGTCTTCTCGGTGTTTGAACGAGTCGCGCCGTTCCCGCACGTATTGCTCCACTGTTCGGGCGGGTTGGCCGGTGATCTTCTCGACGTCGGTGGTGGCGCGGTCGTAGCGGCCATCGCGGTGCAGTTTCGCCATCGTGGCAATGTGTTGCTGCACGTGGGGATCCAGGTCGGCGCTCGTCAACTGGTCGAACCACTCGTCGTAGGAGAGGTGCGCGGCGGTGATGGGGCGGCCCAGCGCGCGTGAGTACTCGCGGGCGAGTTCGTCGATGTCCAGGGCCGCGGGGCCGGTCAGTTCGTACACCGAGCCGATGTGGCGTTGCGGTGCGAGCAGGACTGCGGTGATCACGTTGGCGACATCGCCGGCGGCGACGGGGGAGGTGCGGCCCGTTCCGAAGGGCAGTGCCAGCGTGTCGTGGTCGCGGATCGATTGCGCGGCGAGCACGGAGAACAGCGGGTTCTCGAGCAGCACCGTGGGTCTGACGTGAACTGCCGGGACCGCCGACCAGTCGATGACGTGCTCGGCCAGCCAGTGCAGGCGTTGCTGGTGGGATTCCGCCGTGCTCGTCGCCGTCATCTGGGAGACGGTCATCTGCGAGATGTTGACCAGGACTTCGAGGCCGGGCGGTTCTCGGACCGCCGCGCAGACGACGGCGGTGGCTTCGAGGTAGTCCGGTGAGACGCTCATGTTGAACAACATCCGGCTGATGCCGTCGGTGGCTGCGGCGACGTGCACGGGGTTGGTGAGGTCGCCGACGATGACATCGGCGCCGAGAGCGCGCAGCGCTTCGGCTCGGGCGTCGTCGTGGTGGACCATGGCCCGAACTGCCAGTCGGTGAGCGAGGAGGTGTTCCACGACGAGCCTGCTGATCCCGCCGACTCCGCCGCCGGCGCCGGTGATCAGGTAGGAGGGTGCGGTGGTCATCGAAATGCCTTGCGTGTCATCGGTTCTTCGTGATCTCGTCGTGCCAGTCGCGGGAGCATCCGACTTTGACCGGAGCTACACGGCGATGCGTCCGAGCAACGCCCCGGCAGCTCTGGGCCTGTGATCCACTCCCTCCGCGTGGCGGCTGTTCCTTCGCCTGTGCCAGAGGCCACCGAGACGCAATCGCGGGACGGCGGGGGACCGGCGCAGGTGGCCGGATGCCGCAGTTCGCTGGAGCCAACTCGTGCCGAGCGGGGTGCAGCCGTCGCCGTCGACGACCGACCACTCGGGTTCGCGCGCGGCTCGTGGGCATTGTCGGCAACTGGGAAACACCGGCTCGGCTTCCACCATGGGCCCTGCCAGTCTCCGCTCCCGAATTGGCAGTGCAATAGGTTCGTTGGTCCTGCGAATCCCGGGGCGCTCTTGCGGACACGTTGACCAAGGCCGGCCGCGTCGGGGTGACCGAGGTGGCGCTTCGGCAAATTCGGCCAGTCGATGCCTGAGGCCCTTCCAGAGCCCTTCAGCGATGGGAAAAGCTCCCGCCTGCGTACAGGCGGGAGCTACGCGTTGGGTGGACAGCCATCGGCTAGATGCTGCGGTGAGTCGGGTGAGGTTTCGTGGAATGCCAGGGGCAATCAGCAGCCCCAGCCACCCCAACCCCAGCCACCCCAACCGCCCCAGCCGCCGCCCCAGCCCCAGCCGCCCCAACCGCCGCCACGGCCGCCCCAACCCCAGCCGCCGCCACGGCCCCAGCCGCCGCCGCCCCAGCCGCCGCCACGGCCACCCCAGCCGCCGCGGTTGCTGAAGATTGTGCTGATCTTCATCGTGATCCCTCATCGTTCCAGTGGGTTCAGCAACTTTATTCGGATCTTCGGTTCAATCGTGTTGCGCGAGGGACAACACCCGCATCTTCCGAGAGCGCGCGATCTTTCAGTCCGAATCGGGTGGCCAGAGCCCCGACTGCTCTGCGAGTTGATGCAATTGCAACCGTATGACTCAAAATTGCTCCCAACAGAGGACTTTCGCCTCTAACACGGTATGCAACTGAATCGGTCGCTCTGAGTAGTCGATGAGGTGTGTCAGTAGAGCAGCTGAAGCTCGTCTGTCACGGAGGTCCGCCAACAAACTGCTCCACGACAGTCGGCACTGCGCCGAAGTCATCGTTCCACCTGCCGCTTGAATCCACGGCGTGCACTCGCCGGCGCTTACCGGCGTGGCGACCACGGGCGTTTGGTCGTTCCTCTGGCGTCCGACCCGGAGTGGTGGCTGTGGGCTGGACTGTCACGCGCTGTCCAGGCGTGGCTGCACGAACTCACGCAGGAGAAGCCTGATTACTGCGGCTATGGGGATGGCGATCAATGCCCCGATGAATCCCAGTAGTGCGGCCCCGAGCAGGACGGCGACGACGGTGGCCGCGGCAGGCACTTGCACGGCCCGGCCGATGATCTTCGGCACGAGGAGGTAGTCCTCGATGACTCGGTAGACGATGAGGAAGCCCGCGGTGGCCAATGCGACCGGCAACGACACGGTCAGGGAGACCAACGAGACGATCGCACCGGCGGTGATGGGGCCGACTACTGGCAGCAGGTCCAGGAGCGCGACGAGCATCGCCAGCAACAGCGGGAACGGTACGCCGAAGATCACGAGCCAGATGAAGGCCGTCGTCCCTGCTATCAGCGAAGTGATCAGGTTGCCGAGCAGATACCCGCCGGTCTGGTCGAAGATTTCGTTGCCGATCCGGGTGGCGCGGGGCCGCCGCTGTGCCGGCACCAGTTGGTACAGCGTCCGCTGGATGCGCGGCATCGCCGCCAGGAAGTACACCACGAGAACCGTGACCACGACGGATCCGGAGATCGCGCCGAACAGCAGCTGTCCGGCCCCGAGCAGTCCTTGCGCCAGCGTTGCGCTTTGTCCGCTGAGCAACTGCTGCACGCGCTGTTGGACCTCGAACTGGGCATTGAGTCGCCCGAGCGTGGACCGCGGGTCTTGCAAGCTGCTCAGATATCCCGGCACCTGCACGGCGAATTGGCCTGCTTGAGTGGTCAGGGGCGGGATAGCCGCCGCGAGGAATCCGGCGACGGCGCCCAGAGCAACGACCAGCACGGCTAGCACCGCGGTCCATCTCGGCAGCTTGTGCCGTACCAACCACGACACCGTTGGTTCCAGGCTCATCGCCAGGAAGAAGGCTAGGCCGATGAGGATCAGCACTTGCCGCGCAGCAATGATCAGCTGGACGACGCCGAAGGTGACTGCCACGCCAGCGGCCGCTTTCATGCCTGTGATGAAGGGCGAGCGCGGGCCGAGCTGGCGTCCCGGCTGTCCCGCCGGCTGCTTGTTGTCGCCATTTGCAGGCTCGGCAGTGGGATCCTTCGTCACCGTGCCCTCCCACCGGTCGCCCTGCGTCAGTGGCCTTGCCAGTGAGGGCGGCGTTAACCCCGAAGGCGCGGGCCCCTTCCCGTGCGTCTCGGGACTTCATGACCGGTTCTGCGATTTGGTCTTGCTCGCGGAAGGCGTCGCGGTCGCCCAACGAGGTCCGCAGGCATGAGACGACCGTACTGCGGCCACGCCGCATCTGCGATCCCGAGTCACGCGCGATAGTCGACCCGATCGCCCGGCCAACCGTGCAGCAGCATGACCCTCGGCCCTTGGCCGGTTCCGTCGTAGCAAAGCTCGACTCAGCCGACAGCGGCACTTCTCATCAGCGCGTCCCTATTACCCCGACGACGAGGTCATCAATCCTCATCCGCGAAACGGGCGCCTGATCCCACCTTCCGCCGGACCGCGATGAGGGGTGGCGGATTTCAGCGCAGATAGCCTGTGTTGATCCAGCTCTCGAATAGCTGCACGCGTTCGGCAGGCCAGGCTTCGTCGCAGGGCATACTGCCGTCCGAGAGTTCTTCGTAGATTTTATCGGCGTTGGAGCGCACGTCCTGGTAGGAAGAGAGGTCGAACAGCCCCGACATCGCCTCGATGTCCTCTGACCGAAACAGGGGACGGATGTCGTGTTCGAAACTCGGTTCCTGCTGGCTCATCGATTTACCCGCCTTCTTCCGACGCTTCTGCTGATGCGCCTTCCCGCTCACTGAGGCTGGAACGTGCCGACCAGTTTCCGGTCAGACCACGTGCTCTACCACCGGAACTCCCGCTCGGGGCTTCAGACAGCGCAATGGGATGAGGCACGTTCGACATGAAAGACCTCCGTGATGAACGAGGTGCGCTCTTGCGGTCATGCGCTGAGGAACGCCAGGAGGTCGGCGTTGATCGTCTCCGCTTGTGTGGTGGGCATGCCGTGCGGGAAGCCCGGGTAGGTCTGCAGCGTCGCGTTCTTCAGCAGCTTCGCGGACCGGGGTGCGGAGTCGGCGTAGGGCACGATCTGGTCGTCGTCGCCGTGCATCACCAGGACCTGCACGGAGATCTTCTTCAGGTCTTCGGTGAAGTCGGTCTGCGAGAAGGCGACGATGCCGTCGTAGTGCGCCTTCGCGTCGCCCATCATCCCCTGGCGCCACCAGTTCTGGCACCGTTCGTGGGACGGCGCGGGCAGCGTTGCCAGCTCGTCGCTTCCCGCGCACGTCCGGATGTCTCAACACCACCCCACGCTCCACCAGGCCGGCCCGGCTCTCCAGGGCATTGGGTCACCCATCGCGGCCCGTTCGAACATCGGGCAGCTGACATCTGGAGAGGGATTCTCGGGTCTCCGGTGCTGAACGCGTGCACGAGCAACGGTTGCGCTGGCTTTGGTGGCCAGCAAAGAACGAAAGACCCGGGTGTCGGTCGGGGCGGGGTGGGAGTCTGGTTCTGCGACCGCTCGCGGCCACGGGCCGCATCGCGGCTCAGCTGCGGGGGTGTTCGTGATGACCCAGGCCGGTGCGCCGATCGGTTTCACATCGGAATTCGCCACGATCCGCGGGCTGCGGTTGCACTACGTGCGTGGGGGTTCGGGGCCGGTGGTGATGCTGCTGCACGGCTATCCGCAGAACTGGTACGAGTGGCGAGCTATCGCACCTGGGCTCGCCGAGCACTTCACGGTCGTCGCGCTGGATCTACGTGGGGCGGGCCAGTCCCAGGCCCCCGCGGAGGGCTATGACAAGACCACTCTGGCGGCTGACGCACACGGCGTTCTCGAGCATCTCGGTATAGCCGAGGACGTCCGGCTGGTCGGCCACGACATCGGCACCATGGTGGCCTACGCCTACGCCGCCCAGCATCCGCGGAGCGTTTTCCGGCTGGTACTCAGTGAAGCGCCGTTGCCGATGACGGATTTCATGTACGGCTCGCCCGCACTCACCGCACAGGGGCCGGGCTTGTGGAACTTCGGGTTCTTCTCGGTAACCAACGGGCTGCCCGAGTCGGTGATCAGCGGCAAGGAAACCCCCTGGATCCGGAACTTCGTGGACCTGATCGCCCACCACCCCGAATCGATCTCCTCCCAAGACATCGAGGTCTACGCCCAGGCACTGCGCGACCCGGCGCGGTTGCGCGCCAGTTTCGAATACTTCCGAGCCTTCCCCACCGATATCGTCGACGTCGAACGCTACCGCCAGCACGGCCCCTTGCCGATGCCAGTGCTGGCTCTCGGCGGGCAGTACCTGCTCGGCGAACTGGTCGGAGAACATGCCCGCCGCGTCGCCTCTGACGTCACCAGCGCGGTCATCGCCGATTCCGGCCACTGGATCGCCGAGGAACAACCCAGGGACGTGCTGAACCGGCTACTCGCCTTCCTGAAATGACCAACCGCTGGGCTGACGATCACGAAACCCGGTCCCAACGGACTTAAGTCCCTGTCTCGGCCGCTGCGGACAAGTTCAGGCGATTCTGACGGCGGGTAGCCGAGTGAGCATGTCCTCGCAGACGTTCGGGCGCGAGAGGAAGGGCTGTGATGGGTGAGTCAGGTACCGACGTCCACCGGTCGTCTTCCGACTCGGTCGGCGTCACATCGACCGCTGTGGAGCGAGGGCACGAGGCATCCCCGCTCTCGACGATCACGTTGGACGTCAACGGCCGTGCGCAGCGCCTCGAGGTGGATCCGCGTACGTCGCTGCTGGATGCGCTGCGCGAACACCTGCGCTTGGCCGGGACGAAGAAGGGTTGTGACCACGGGCAGTGCGGCGCCTGTACGGTGCTGGTCAACGGTCTGCGCATCAACTCCTGCCTGGCACTCGCAGTGATGCACGAAGGCGACGAGATCGTGACGATCGAAGGTCTGGGCTCGCCCGAAGCCCTGCACCCCGTGCAAGCCGCCTTCGTCGAGCGCGACGGCTTCCAGTGCGGCTATTGCATGCCGGGCCAGATCTGTTCGGCTGTCGGCATGCTCACCGAGGTGAGGGCGGGTTGGCCCAGCCACGCCACCGATGATGTGGCATCCCCGCAGATCGCGTTGACCGACGAGGAGATCCGCGAGCGGATGAGCGGCAACATCTGCCGGTGCGCCGCCTATCCGAACATCGTGGCCGCTATCCGCGATGTCGCCGAGGGAGGCCTGCAATGAGGCCTTTCACCTACGAGCGGGCGACGGACGCGCGCGCCGCGGTCGCCGCAGCGTCCCGGCCCGGCGCGAAGTTCATCAGCGGCGGCACGAACCTGCTCGATCTGATGAAGCTCGACGTCGAACACCCGAGCCACCTGGTGGACATCAGCCGTCTGCCCTTGAAGGACATCGAGGAGTTGCCTGACGGCGGATTGCGCATCGGCGCCCAGGCGTCGAATTCCGACGTCGCTGCGGACACCCGAGTGCGCGACCGGTACCCGGTCCTGTGCCAGGCACTGGTCGCGGGTGCTTCGGGGCAGTTGCGCAACAAGGCGTCCGTCGGCGGCAACATCCTGCAGCGCACTCGATGCCCGTACTTCTACGACACGGCGGCAGGGTGCAACAAGCGGGATCCCGGTTCCGGCTGCTCGGCGATCGGCGGGTACAACCGCATACACGCGATCCTCGGCGCCAGCGACGCCTGCATCGCTACTCACCCTTCCGACATGGCCGTCGCGATGGCGGCGCTGGAGGCGCAGATCGAGCTGCTCGGCGCCGAAGGGTCTGCACGCCGCGTCACCATCGCCGACTTCCACCTCCTACCGGGCGATACGCCGCACATCGAGACCGTTTTGCGGCCGGGCGAGATGATCACCGGAGTGGTCCTGCCCCCGCCCCCGCAGGGCCGGCAGCTCTACCGCAAGGTGCGCGACCGCGCCTCATACGAGTTCGCGCTGGTCTCCGTGGCGGTCATCGTCTCGACTGATGGGGGAACGATCAATGCAGCTCGGGTTGTGTTCGGCGGCGTAGCGCACAAGCCCTGGCGTTCCGTCGAGGCGGAGGCCGCGCTGCTGGGCGAACCCGCCACCATGTCCACGTATCGCGTCGCCGCCGAGGCGGCCATGCGGGGTGCCGCGGGGCAGGGCGACAACGACTTCAAGATCGAGCTTGCCAAACGCACGCTCTGCAGCACGCTTTTGCAAGCGACTGAGGCGAGTTGAGGAGGCCGTGATGATCGGGCGATCCCCCAACCGCGTCGACGGTCCGCTGAAGGTCGGGGGCCGAGCCCCCTACGCGTACGAGCAGTGGGACGCCGGCCAACCGCTCTACGGGTACATCGTCGGCGCGACGATCGGCAAGGGGCGCGTCACGCGGATCGACACCTCCCCGGCTGAGCGCGCGCCCGGAGTGCACATGGTGATGACCCATCTCGATGCCCCGCCGCAAGGTGCCCGCGATGAATCCATTCCCTTCGAGTACTGGCGCGCCCTCCCGACGCTGAGCAGTCCCGACATCCACCACTACGGCGAGCCCGTGGCACTCGTCGTCGCCACGACCTTCGAGCAGGCACGCGCGGCGGCCCACCTCGTCGACGTCGAATACGCAGCGGAGCCGGGACATTACGACTTCACCGCTCACCAGGATCAGGAATACGCGCCGGAACAGCTCATCGCGGGTCTGCGCCCCGATACCGCGATAGGCGACTTCGAGGCCGGGTTCGACGCCGCCGCGATCAAAGTCGACCAGCGTTACACGACACCGTACGAGCTCTCGCAGGCGATGGAACCGCCCGCGTGCCTCGCGGTCCCAGAGGGCGACGATCTGACCGTCTACGTCGCCACCCAGATCGTCGATGCGGCTCGTGCCTCGATCGCCGCCACGCTCCAGGCCGCCGGAGAACGGATCCACATCGTCACCCCGTACGTCGGCGGCGGTTTCGGCTCCAAGCTGCGCGTTCATGCCGAAGCGATGCTCGCGGCCTTCGCCGCCCGCGCGCTGCGCCAGCCGGTCAAGGTCGCGCAGACCCGGCAGCAGACCTTCCACCTCACCGGCCTGCGCCCCACATCGAGCCAGCGGGTTCGCCTCGGCGCTGATCAGGACGGGCGGCTGGTCGCGCTCGGCCACGAAGTCACGATGCACACGAACCGGCACATCGAGTACGCCGAGCCGACCGCCACCACGACTCGCAGCCTCTACGCCGCGCCCCACCGGTTGACACGCACCCGGCTGGTGCCACTGGACCTGCCGCGGGGAGAAGACGTCCGAGCACCGGGCGAGGCGCCAGGCCTGCTGGCGGTCGAGTCGGCGATGGACGAGCTGGCCGACGCGGTCGGAATGGATCCGGTCGAGCTGCGGATCCGCAACGAGCCCGAACGCGACCCGGAGCGTGGCGTGCCGTTCAGCGACCGGCACCTCGTCGACTGCCTGCGCGAAGGAGCCCGCAGGTTCGACTGGGAGCGCCGCCCGGCAAAGCCGGCAAGCCTGCGGGAGGGGCGATGGCTGGTCGGCTACGGCGTGTCCGCCGCCATTCGCGGGCACTTCCAGGGACCGGCTACGGCGCGCGTCCGACTGAACGTGGACGGGACCGCGGTCGTCCAGTCGGACATGACCGACATCGGCACCGGTACCTACACGATCCTCAGCCAGGTAGCGGCCGACGAGCTCGGGCTGCCGCTCGAGCGCGTACGCGTGGAGCTCGGGCGTTCCGAGTTCCCGGCGAGCGTGGGTTCCGGAGGCTCGTGGGGCGCGGCCAATTCGAGCACCGCCGTGCACCGCGCGGTCGAGGCCCTCCGCGAGAAGCTGTTGATCGCGGCTACCAGCGACGCGAGCTCGCCGCTGCACGGCCTGGATCCGGCAGGCGCGCAGTTCTCCGGTGGCAACGTGCACATCGGTCACCGGTCCGAGGCGCTGAGCGAGATCGTCGCGCGCATCCAGCCCGACGGCGTGGAAGCGGAAGGCTCGACCGTCTGGATGATGGAGGATCCGAACTACGCCAGCTACTCGATCCACACGTGCGGGGCGCACTTCGCTGAAGTCCGCGTCGACGTCGACACCGCCGAAATCCGTCTCCGGCGGATGCTGGGCGTGTTCTCCGTGGGTCGTGTCCTCAACGCCAAGACAGCGCGCTCACAGCTGATCGGCGGCATGATCTGGGGAGTGGGAGCCGCTTTGGAGGAACAGGGCGTCGTCGACACGCGGTCCGGCGCCTTCGTCACCCGGGATCTCGCGCACTACCTGGTGCCCGTCCACGCCGACGTCCCCGAGATCGACGCCGTCGTGCTCGACGGGTTCGACGACAAGGCCAACGTCCTCGGCGCAAAGGGCCTAGGGGAGCTGGGCATCTGCGGAGCCGGTGCAGCGGTGGCGAACGCGGTGTTCAACGCCACCGGGGCACGCGTGCGCGATTTCCCCATCACCCTCGACAAGCTGTTGCCCATTCTGCCGCCGACGGATATCTGAATCTTCTGCGACGGTTCGTCGAGTGGGTGGCGGGGCCGGGGAGGGCAAGCCACCTTGGACGTGCAAGTAATCCTGGAAGGAGGAACGGAGCGCACCGGCACCATTTCGTTCTACCGCTGGTACAAGACGGTCCGAGCGACAGCTGCAGTGCGTGTGCCGAGGACGTTTTCGGCCGTAGGGGTGTGGTGCGTGGAGGTTGTCGTCGCTGTGCTCGTGGGTCTGGTGGGCGCGGTCTGCGTGGTCGTGACTCTGTTGTCGGCGGTGAAGACCGTGGTGGTGCCGCGGGCCACGCCGGTTCGGATCACGCGTTGGGTGTTCCTGGGCATGGGTGCAGTGTTTTCCGTGTTCGCCGGCGGCGGTGATTACCGCAGGCAGGATCGGGTGCGGGCGCTGTATGCGCCGTTGGCGCTGCTGACGCTGCCCGTGGTGTGGCTGGTTCTCGTGCTCGCCGGGTACACCGCGATGTTCTGGTCGGTGGGTGTTCGGGGCTGGTGGGCTGCGTTCTTCGAGAGCGGATCGTCGTTGTTGACCCTGGGGTTCAGCGCGCCGGTCGATGCGGTGACGGCGGTGCTGGTGATTTCCGAGGCCGCGTTGGGACTTGGGCTGCTGGCACTGCTGATCTCGTACCTGCCCTCGATCTACGGCTCGTTCTCGCGGCGTGAGGTGATGGTGACCGCTTTGGAGACCCAGGCGGGCACGCCGGCGTGGTCGGCCGCGCTGCTGGAGCGGTTGGCACGCATCGGAGGTCTGGACGATCTCGACTGGTTCTGGCGGGACTGGGCCCGCTGGTTCGCCGACATCGAGGAGACGCACACCTCGTCGCCGGGGCTGGTGTACTTCCGCTCGCCTCACCCGGATCGTTCGTGGGTCACCGCGGCCGGTGCGGTGCTGGACACCGCGGCACTCATCGAATCGACAGTGGACATTTCGCGTCAACCCGCTGCTGAGATGTGCATCCGTTCCGGATACGTCGCGTTGCGACGGATCGGTGACTTCTTCGGTTTGCCATACGCCCCCGACCCCGATCCGGATGACCCGATTTCCATCGACCGAGCGGAATACGACGCCGTGTGCCAGCGCCTGACGAATGCCGGGGTGCCGTTGCGCGGGGACCGGAACCAGGCCTGGCGCGACTTCGCCGGCTGGCGCGTCAACTACGACGCCGTGTTGCTGCGCCTGGCCTGGCTGTGCCGAGCGCCGTCAGCCCCGTGGTCGGCCGACCGGGCCATCCCGTTCCGCCCCACACTGATGCCCCGCCGCAGGCCGAAATCCTGACCGCTGGCCACGCCCCCAGGAAGCATCGAGGCTCGAGATCACGAAGGCTCCTTCACGCGCGGTTGCGGACAGTTCTGTGTGGGGCCTCGACGCGGTTATCGTCGTGGTATGCCATCGCTCGAACGGCGAATCCGCGCTCACGCAGGAGTCCCACGACCTTTCCGCCCACGTTGCCAATTCCGCGCCCGCGCCGGTCACCAGCACGGAACCAGCCTCGGCCATGCCCCATGTTTTGGGGACGAACGACCCAGGCGACCAGGTTTCCACGCGGGGAGCATGGGGTGGGAGAAGGAGGGGTGCCGATGGGCCGGCTCGACGGGAAAGTCGCCGTGGTCACCGGCGGGTCTGAGGGGATCGGCGCGGCCACTGCTCGACGTTTCGCCTCGGAAGGGGCGACGGTGTTCGTTACCGGCCGCCGTCAGGCCGAGCTGGACACGACGGTGAACGAGATCAATGCGCAGCACATCGGCGGACATGCCATCGCGGTGCGAAGCGACGTGTCTTCACCGGCGGATCTGGACCGCCTCTACGCCCGGGTCAGGGAGTACAGCGACCGGATCGACGTGCTCTTCGCGAACGCGGGTACGGCCGAGTTGGCACGGCTGGAAGACATCACCGAGGAACACTTCGACCGACTCTTCGGCATCAATGTCAAGGGGTTGCTGTTCACGGTGCAGAAGGCGCTACCACTGCTGGCGGACGGTGCCTCGGTGATCCTGCCTTGTTCCATCGCGGCATCCAAGGGAGTCGCGGCCACGAGCGTCTACAACGCGACCAAGGCCGCCATCCGCAACTTCGCCCGCACCTGGGCCGCCGAACTGGCCGGTCGCGGTATCCGGGTGAACGCGGTCAGCCCAGGTCCGATCGAGACTCCCGGGTTTTCCGGGCTTTTCGGCGGCGTGACCGACGCCGCGCAAGCAACCGACCTCAGAGACGCCCTCCTGAACGGCATGCCCCTCAGCCGGATAGGAGACCCGGACGAAGTGGCCGCAGCCGTGGTCTTTCTGGCTACGGACGCCAGCAGCTTCACCACCGGTTCCGAGCTCTTCGTAGACGGAGGCCTGGCCCAGGTCTGAGCGAAGGCAGCGTCACTCGTCACCCGAGGCCGACCATCTCAGGAGGATGCGGTGCCTGCGAGCAAGTTCACCGAGCGGCTAACCCGCGAAAACGCGGCCGTGGTGCTGGTGGACCACCAGGTCGGTCTCTACAGCGGTGTGCGAGACATCCCGGTCGGCGAGCTCAAGCACAACGTGGTGGCCCTGGCCAAAGCGGCCCAGGTGTTGAGCCTGCCGTTGGTGGTGACCACCACCGCGGCGGAGAGCATGTGGGGACCGGTCATTCCCGAGCTCGCCGAGGTGCTTCCCGACGGCGTGCAGGTCATCGACCGCTCGACCGTCAACGCGTGGGACGACCCGCGCGTGCTCGAGGCCATCCGGGCGACCGGCCGGAACAAGCTGATCATCACGGGCATCTCCACTGAGGTGTGTCTCGCCCTCCCGGCCATCAGTGCCACGGGGGAGGGGTTCGACGCCTACGCCGTGATCGACGCCTCCGGCACCTTCTGGCAGACCAAGCGCGAAGCGGGCCTGCTGCGCATGCAGCAGGCTGGAGTGATCCCGATCGACTACTCGACTGCCATCGTCGAAATCCTCGCTGACAACGCCGATCCCCTGGCCGCTGATGTCTACACCGCGCTCGACATGCCGTTCGCGGTACTCGTCGGCCAGATCGCCTCTGCCTTGTCCAAGGCCTGATGTGCGGGAGTGGGAAGTCTCCGAGCAGTTGTCTCATCCGGCGTTGGTCGATGAGTCCACGTTCCTCGCCGTGCAACGGATCCGTGCGGTCCGGGCGACCAGGGACGGTGTGACTCGGAGGTACGAGTTGGCTGATCTGGTGGTGTGCGGGGAGTGCGACCGTCGGATGGATGCGCACTGGGTTCATGGTCGTGCCGGGTATCGCTGCCGCCACGGCTACAGGCCACGCTTACCGCGGCCGAGTCCGGTGCCCCGCACCGAGTACGTCCGCGAGGATCATCTTCGCGAAGCTTTCCCCGGCCTGCTCAGGCAGCACGGTGGAGAACCACCCGGGCAGGATGTGAGCAACGACGTTGGTGATTATCTTCGCCGTGTAGGGTTGGAGATCGTGTGCGGCCACGTGGGCTGGGTTCTCAGGCCGGTACCAGGCTGTCCAGCTCCAGAGCTGATGGCCGCGCCCGGCCGGATACACTCCGCACCGGGGACGGATTCCACCGTCGAGCGCCAGACGAAAACCCCGCTGCCAGCAGTGAGGAGTGCTAGCCGTCGAGCCAGAAGACCCGTGGGGTAAGAGAGTGTCCGAGCGGAGTTGCACGCTAACTACACGCCTTCGCCTTCCCAGTATCAGTTGAGGTAGGGAGCTGCTTGCCGTTCCGCCTGAGAGACGGATCATCATGAACTTGGACCGAACGGATGACCAGAGTGTCTTCGAGGAGTTCCTGTTCAGGCTCAGCGATGAGCAAGTGCGAAGCTCGACTAAAGGTTACGTCGAGATTCGGTCTTGGCAGGATGTCGATCTTGATACCCCGCTCCGGCTGCAGGTGAGTCCGCGGTCGTTGGCGGAACACTTGCGGATGATGGAGCGCGACGGGGAGCTGGCGTTCCCGGATGAGCAGCCGATAGTTGGGGCGCTTCAGCTTTTCTTGGTGCACCTCGATGAAGCGATCCGAATGAGGCGTTCCGGTGAAACTGAACTTGTTCCGTATCGCGCGGGGGTCAAGTCGCTTGTATCCAGATAGTTATCGACGGAATGTGGAAGAATAAGCTATTTCGACCCGAGTGGAATTTGATCTGCTCGGGTCGATTTCTGCTTCACGTCGGGCGACGTGCAGATCAACTCGTCCGTGATCGTGGGCCACGATATGTCTCGGCTTCGAGAGGTCCAATCCTCCGAGCCCCGGTGATGTCCACTGAGCAATGCACTTCCGACTTGGTGAGCCATGTCGCAACGGCACGCGAGTCCCGGCAGGATGCGCTCGGCTGCGCCGTTCTGCGCTCCTGCCCGCGGCAGGCCGGCCGGGCCGGCACTGGGGAACGGAAGAAGGCTCGCCCGTGTCTGATCCGCCTGCCGAAGAAGTTCGACTGTGGATCCTATTGAGGAGCGGAGTCCACGAAGGCACAAACCCAGTTGGAGAACTCGCACGCCAGGTGCCACCGGTGTTCTGTGATCATCCAGGGTGGCAGCGTCGCGGGGAACGCGACTGGGAGCATCGCGCTGAATCCTCCTTGTGCGTTGTCGCGGAACTGGTGGCGAACGGCGCCGATGCGGTTGCCGTCGTCCGCGCGAGCCCAGCCGGATGTTTCGACCGGGAAATGGGAATTCCGGCTGACCGGGATGCCTGTGGTGTCCGCGTAGTCGATGACGAACCGGGAACCCATGGTTGCGCCGCCGGTTACCTCGATCACCTCTTGGACTCCGGATCGAGGGGACCGGATGAGGTAGTGGTCGGGGCAAGCAACCAGCATGGCGCGTTCATCGTCCTCGTCCCGTCGGCTGTTGAACCACGCTGCGAATCCGTGGGCTGTCCCGAGGGTGCAGGTGCCGGCGCATCACCTCGGCCGCAGCGGGATCGGACATCAGCTCCTGCACCGGCGTGCGCACCGACAGCCGGCCGGTCGGGAACTCGTCGAGCGGGGGGCAGCGCTACGGCCGTTGCCTCCGCTTGGTTCTGCTGTGCCCGCACCAGGAGGTGCTGGTTCTCGACAGGTCCGTCGACGGGCAGCCCGAGCCGTTCGTACTGGCTGGCGGGTGCTTCGGTGTCGCGCAGCAGCCCGACCAGCAGCTTCGCCATTCGCAGCTCGATCTCGTCGTCCACGATGGGCTGCCGCTGCTCGGGGTCGGTGGCGAGGTCGAACAGCAGCGTGCCGTGGTGGTGCGGGTCTCGCGGGAACCTTCCCGCGAACCGAGACGTGAACGCTGCGAAATTTGCCGACCACCCCTGCACCATTTCCGCCAGCACGCAAGATCAACTACCATGGGCCCGACCACGTATCACAACCTGTCGTTGCAGTCGTTGCGGGACGCGCGGTGCTGCCGTCTGATGTGAAAGTGGCTCCGCCGTTTTCCCGTCCTTTGTCCGGGAATGGCGCAAACGTCAAGCGGCTGGCGGGTGCCGGTGCCAGCCGCTTGACGGTTCGAGCGATCAGTGGCCCACGGCCGCCTCGACGTCGCTGAGCATGCCGTCGATGCCCAAGAGCAACTCGTCGATGATCTCCCCGTCTGCGATCAGCGGAGGGGAAACCATGATCATGGTCGCGCCTCGATCATCGCCGCGCAGGATCACGCCGGTGCGGCGGAAGGATTCCGGCAGGACCTCCCGGAGCACCCTGATTGATTCCTCGTCGGTCAGTTCGCGCCCGGAGGCCCGGTCCGCCATCAGCTCGATCGCGTAGAAGTACCCGGTACCGCGGACGTCCTTGACGCAACGGTGGCCGCTCTGCAGGGCATCCAGGCCGGCCCGCAGATCAGGGCCTCGGGTTTCCACATTGGACAAGACGGATTCTTCCTGCATGGCCCGGATCGTCGCGACGGCGACCGCCGTGGCGACCGGGTGTCCGCCCCACGTCGCACCGTGGGTAAACCCGGTTCCCGCGCGGTCGAACAGCTGCTCGATCAGGGGTTCGCGGATGATCACTCCGCCCAGCGGAGCGTAGCCGGAGGTGGATCCCTTGGCGAAGGTGATGAGGTCGGGGACGACGCCGAACCGGGCGCTGCCGAACCAGTCGCCGATGCGGCCGAAGGAACAGATCACCTCGTCGGAGACCAGCAGGATGCCGTGCTCGTCGCAGATCCTGCGCAGTTCCTGCCAGTAACCGTCCGGCGGCACGAGCGCCCCGCGACCGTTCTGCACCGGCTCGGCGAAGATCGCGGCGATGGTCTCCGCGCCTTCCTCCTCGATGACCTGCTCGATCGCGCGCACGGGCGCCAACTCGCCGGCCGGCCCGCAGTCGCCGAGGAGCCCGAGCGTGTTCGGGACGTGCCGGACGCCGTCCAGCAATGGACCGAACGGCTCGCGGATCTTCGGCAGGCCGGTGACGGACAGGGCGCCCATGGTGGTGCCGTGGTATGCCATCTGCCGGCTGATGATCTTGGTTCGTTGCGGTTGCCCGTTGCTGCGGTGGTACTGGCGCACGAACTTCAGCGCGCTCTCGACGGCTTCGGAACCGGAGTTGACGAAGAACGTCGTGTTGAGGTCGCCCGGTGCCAGCTCGGCGATCAGGGAGGCTGCCTCGATCGACGGCGGGTGCGCGGAGCCCCAGTTCGTCGAATACGGCAGCAACCCCATCTGCTT
The DNA here is from genome assembly GCF_027853915.1 of Saccharopolyspora oryzae. Taxonomy (GTDB): domain Bacteria; phylum Actinomycetota; class Actinomycetes; order Mycobacteriales; family Pseudonocardiaceae; genus Saccharopolyspora; species Saccharopolyspora oryzae. Next base: position 104,031 of record NZ_JAQGLA010000010.1, on the reverse strand, counting down.
GGTCGCCGCGGCCACGATGTCGCTCCGGCTGTGCCCGAGGTTGACGCAGAACAGGCCCGCCAGCCCGTCGAGGAAGCGACGTCCGTCGCTGTCGAACAGGTGGCACCCTTCGCCGCGCACGAACACGGGCAACTCGCCGGATCGCCACTGGGCTCCGCGGGTGAAATGCGGTCCGAGGTGTCGACGAGCCTTGTCCCTGAACTCTGCGGTGTCCACGCTTCCTCCTTCGGTCTGCGGGGGATCGGCCTGGCGCCGGTGCACCCTGTCTGGTCCCGACGATGCAGCCCGGACGGGGCCGGATGGCAGGGCCAGAACGGGCGGGAATGGCAGGGCCAGCCACCGCCTCCGCCGGCGGGACCTCGAACTGGACCCATCGAGGTGGGCGGCACTGGTCCTTCTCACGGTGCCAGCGCCGGCCCCAACCTCTGTTCACCGAGCTCGCCCGGCGGCGAGCAGCACAACGGGGTTGACGGGAGTGTCAGATGAGGATCGGTGTTCCACGGGAGCTGAAGAACCACGAGTACCGGGTGGCGGTGACGCCGGCAGGCGTGCACGAGTTCACCGCGTGCGGTCACGAGGTCTTCGTCGAGCGCGGGGCAGGTGCCGGCTCGGCGATCCGCGACGAGGACTACATCGCGGCGGGCGCGAAGATGTTGGACTCCGCCGATGACGTGTGGGCGACGGCCGAGCTCGTGCTCAAGGTCAAGGAACCGATCGCCGAGGAGTACGGCCGGATGCGGTCGGACCAGACGTTGTTCACCTACCTGCATCTGGCGGCCAGCGAGGAATGCACCCAGGCGCTGCTCTACTCCGGCATCACCGGTGTCGCCTATGAGACGGTCCAATTGCCGGATGGTTCGCTGCCGCTGCTGTTCCCGATGAGCGAGGTCGCCGGACGGCTGGCGCCGTTCGTCGGCGCGCAGGCGCTGATGCGGGCCAACGGCGGCCGAGGCACGCTGTTGGGTGGCGTCTCCGGCGTTCACCCGGGGCGGGTGGCGGTGCTCGGCGCGGGCGTGGCCGGCATGAACGCGGTCGCGGTCGCCGCCGGTGCTTGGGCCGACGTGGAGCTGCTCGACAAGAACGTGGACAAGCTGCGCGCCGCCGACCGCATGTACCAAGGGCGGATCCGCACCACCACGTCCAACCGCTACGAGCTCGAGCGCGCCGTCACCGAGGCCGATCTGGTCATCGGCGCGGTGCTCATCCCCGGCGCGAAGGCACCGAAGCTGGTCACCAACGAGATGGTGTCGCGGATGAAGCCGGGCAGCGTGCTGGTGGACATCTCGGTGGACCAGGGAGGGTGTTTCGAAGACTCCCGGCCCACCACGCACGACGACCCGGTCTTCAGGGTGCACGACTCCCTGTTCTACTGCGTGGCGAACATGCCTGGTGCGGTGCCGAACACCTCGACTCACGCGCTCACCAACGTCACGCTGCCGTACGCGCTGGAGATCGCCAACCGCGGGCTGCGGGGAGCCGTCGAGTCCCGGCCCGAGTTGGCGGGCGGCATCAGCACCGTCGCGGGACAGCTGACCAATGAGCACGTGGCGAACGCCTTCGGCCGCAAGTTCACCCACGCTCAGCAGCTGCTGAGCTGAGTGGCACGACCACGACAGTGGCCGACCGTGCCCCACGGGCTGCTGAGCCGAGAACGCTCTAGCCGTGGGGCACTGGCAGAGCTACTGTTCCACCACTCCCGGGTGAACATGAACATCTGTGGGAGGGCAGATGCCGCGAACATTGATCGAAGTGGACCGGTCGTCCGACGAGCCCCTGTACCAGCAGGTACGGCGGGCGATCGAGCACGGCATCGCGGTCGGCACCTTCGACCCGTTGCACCGGCTGCCGAGCTCCCGCGAACTGTCCGACGAGTTGGGCGTCTCGCGGAACACGATCAACCTGGCCTACCAGGAGTTGATCGCGGAAGGATACGTCCACAGCGAGGAGCGCCGCGGGCTGTTCGTCAACTCCGAGATGCGTCGGCAGTGCCATGCCCAGATGCGCGACACCGCGCCGCGCATCGACTGGTCCCAGCGGATACGCCGCGCCCCGGACACAGACGTTCCGCACATCGAGAAGCGCATGGATTGGCACCAGTACCCGTATCCGTTCCTGGCGGGGCAGGTGGACGTGACCGCGTTCCCGTCCCGGTCGTGGTTGCGCTGCCTGCGTGATGCGCTGTTCCACCCGCACATCTACCAGAGCCTGCAGGACAGCGTGGGTTCCGACGACCCGATGTTGGTGGAGATGATCTGCCGGCACCTGCTGCCTGCCCGCGGCATCGAGGCGGGCCCGGACGAGGTGCTGGTGACGGTGGGATCGCAGCAGGGACTGGACCTCCTCGGCAGGGCACTTCTCGGGCCGGGGCAGACCGTGATGATCGAGGACCCCGGATATCTCGATGCCCGGCACATCTTCGTGCGTGCTGGGGCGGATGTGCGGTGCCACCGCGTCGACAACGCGGGTTTGCAACCTCCGGAGTCGCTGCGGGGCACGAATTTGCTGTACCTGACGCCGAGCCACCACCACCCGACCAACGTGACGTTGAGCATCGGCCGCCGCCGCCAACTGCTGCAATTGGCTGCCGAGAGTGGCACGGTCGTGGTGGAGGACGACTACGACAGCGAATTCCGCTACCAGGGCCGGCCGACACCTGCGCTGAAAGCACTGGACAGCACCGGGGACGCGGTCTACCTCGGTACGTTCTCCAAGTTCCTCTCGCCGGGCCTGCGGCTGGGCTACTTGGTGGGGCCCGCACCGCTGGTCGCGGAGCTGCGGCGGATCCGCCGCTACGTGTGCCGGCACCCGTCCGGCCACTTGCAGCGCGCGCTGGCCATGCTCATCGAAACGGGGGAGTACCACCGTTCCCTTCGCCGCTACCGCTCGAAGCTGATGTGCAAGTGGGAGGCTGTGTGCGAGGCCGTGAGCCGGTACCTGCCATGGCAGGAAGCCGCGTTCCCGCCGGGCGGCGTGAGCTTGTGGATGACCGGCCCTCCCGACTTGGACTGCCGCAGGCTGGTCGAGCGGGCTGAGCAGTGGGGGATCCTCATCGAACGGGGTGACATCTTCTTCTTCGATCCGGAACGCGGGCGCAACCATTTCCGCATCGGCTTCTCGGCGGTGCCGTTGCGGTCCATCGATGACGGCGTCCGCCTGCTCGCGGAGGTCGCCGACGACGTGCGGTCCGAGCGCGTCCGCTGACGCTGGTACCCCCTGCCGGACCGCATCTGGGCCTGCCGGCGGCTGCCGTCCCGAAGTTGAATCTTTCGCGGAACGCCGTGGTCGGCGTCGACCGGAATGCCGCTGGTCCGCAGGCGGCGTTGACCGGACGGAAGTGTGCGGAGGCGAATGGGGTGTTCACGTGATCGATCAGCTCGAACTGGTGGTGCTGGACATGGCCGGCACCACGGTGCGCGATGACGGGCTTGTCGTGCAGGCGTTTGACGCCGCCTTGCGCGAGTCCGGTGTCCACAGGGGAACGGCGGAGTTCGCGCACGCGCAGCGGCATATCCAGGTCACCATGGGGCAGTCGAAGATCGAGGTGTTTCGCGCGCTGTTCGATGGCGACGAAAGCCGCGCCCAGCGAGCGAACATCGCCTTCGAAAGCAGCTATGACGGGCTCGCGGCACGTCGCTGCGAACCGGTTCCGGGCGCTGAGGAAGCGGTCCGGTTGCTGCGGGACAACGGCATCCGCACGTGTCTGAGCACCGGTTTCTCGAAGCCGACCAGAGAACGCTTGCTGGACCGCCTCAAATGGAATGATCTCGCGGATCTCGTGCTGTGCCCGGAAGAATCCGGGAGGGGACGGCCGTTCCCGGACATGATCCTGACCGCCGTACTGCGCCTCGGGATCAGCGATGTGCGAGCCGTTGCGGTTGCCGGCGACACGGCCTACGACATGCAGGCCGGGCGCCGGTCGGGCGCCTCCGTGGTGGCAGGAGTCCGCACGGGATCGCATGACGCGAACGCCCTCCGCGCCGGTGGTGCCACCCACGTCCTCGCATCGGTGGCCGATCTGCCCGGCTTGCTGGGGATCTGAGAGCAGACCCGTCGGCGGGAAAAGGGGCACGAGGAGGATCGAGCAGGAGTGGAGTCGACGGAGGCCAGCTGCAGTTCTCCGATGCGAGCAGCCCGGGGGCTGGCGCATGTACCGGCACCGGGCCTCGTGCTCGGCGGCGTCGTGAGCTTGCAGTGCGGTGCGGCGGTCGCGACGAACCTCTTCCCCGTCGTTGGTGTCATGGGAGTTGTGTCGCTGCGCCTCTCGTTCGCGGCGGTCCTGTTGATGCTCTGGTGGCGCCCCGGTCTCCGGTACGACCGGCGGACCTGGGGCCTCGTTCTGCTGGTGGGAAGCACTCTGACCGCCCACCACATCGCCTTTTTCGAGGCAGTGGACAGGGTGCCGCTCGGTGTGGCCACGTCCGTGGAGTTCCTGGGGCCGCTGGCCGTAGCGCTCGTGGGCTCCAGCCGAGCTTTGGACGTCCTTTGGGCGTTGCTGGCGGCCGTTGGCGTCGTCGCGTTGACAGGTGACGATGGAAACGTGACGGGCAGCGGCTTGCTGTTCGCAGCCGTTGCCGGGGTCTGCTGGGGGGTTTACATCGTCGTGTCGGCAACGCTCGTTCGGCGCTTGGGTGATTCCAGAGGATTGGCCCTGGCGATGTGCTGGGGGGCTTTTCTCACCTTGCCCTACGGGGTCGGCCAGGTGGGCAGCGCATTGCTAAGTCCCGGTGTGCTGGCCTTGGGCATTTTGGTGGCACTGATGTCCAGCGTGTTGTCCTATTCGCTTCAGATGGAAGCGCTGCGGAGGATGTCCCGCGGTCTGTTCGGCGTGCTTGCTAGTTTGGAACCGGCCGTGGGTGCGCTCGTTGGGCTGCTCCTGCTCGGTCAAGTCCTCAGCGCTGAACAGACGCTGGGTGTCCTGGCTGTCGTCGGGGCTTCCCTCGGTGCCACGCGCACGAGGAACCGGCGCCGTATTTCCTGACCTGCTGGGAATGAGCACCGATCGCATCACGACCGCCGGTCCCCGGCGATCATTTCGAGGATCTCACGGAACACGTCGTTGCCCGGCCCTCGGGACAGGTCCAGGGCATGGGAGCGGCGGTAGAACGGGCTCAGGTCGAGTCCGACGCCGAGGCCGCAGATCCGCGCCGAACCGGCCAGCTCCTCTCGCCGGACGACGTCTTTGAGGTGGTTGTCCAGGTAGTGCCGGTCGTTGGTCAGGTTGGTCGCGCTGTCCATGGGGCTGCCGTCGGAGAGCACGATCAGCAGCCGTCGCTGCTCGCTTCGGCCGGCCATGCGCCGGCAGGCCCAGGTGACCGCTTCGCCGTCCACGCCTTCCCGGAACAGGTCGGCCTTCAGCAGCCCCGCGATGCCGGGACGCGCTCGTCGCCAAGACGTGTCGGCGTCCTTGAAGACGAGGTGGCACAACTCGTTGAGACGCCCCGGATGCGCGGGCCGTCCGCTGCGGTGCCATTCGCGCATCGCGCGGCCGCCGTTCCACGCGCCGGTCGTGAATCCCAGGATCTCACTGCTCGCCCCGGCCAGCTCCAATGCGCGGGCGAACACGTCGACGATCACGGCGATCGACTCGATGTGCTCCTTCATCGAGCCGGAGCAGTCGATCAGGAAGGTCACCAGGCAGTTCGCAGCCGGTTCGATCCGCTCAGTGCGGAACAACCGGCGCTCGGTGGGGGAAGCGATGAGTTGGGCCAGGCGGCGGCCGTCGACGTGTCCCTCTTCCTGTCCGCCGTCCCAGCCGTTCCGGGCAGGATCGGCGAGCAGCATCTTCAGCTGGCGGGTCAGGCGAGGAATGTTCACGCCCTGTCCGGTGATACACCGGTCGAGCCGCTGGCGGTAATCCCGCAGCAGCTCCGCCCGAACGAGTGCGGGCACCGCGTGCTGCCGGTCATAGGCCGTGGTGAAAGCGCGGTAGCCGGCTTCGGACTCCCCGAGCACGCGGCTGTGCCCGGTGGACACCTGCGGGATCGTGTCGTCGAAGTCATCGTCTGAATCCAAGAACAGCGGGAACCTGGCGTGGTCGTCGATGTCTTCGCCGTCATGCTCGTCGTTCTCGTCGGCAGCGGCGAGCATGTTGCCCACGATGCGTGCGATGGCAAGCGCGTGCTCTGCGTACGCGTTCTGATCGTGGCGACGCCTGCGCAGCCCGGTGAGGTCTTTCCCCAAGGCCGGGACGATGTCGAACCGGGTGGCTTCCAGCAGGTCTTCCGTTTCGGCCACCACTGGTTGTCCGGTCACGCGGGAGCGGCAGACCTGCGCCACGGTGTAGAGGAGGATGCCACGCGAAGTCTCGGTCATACCGGAGTGGTGGACGTCGAGTGACCACTGGACGTGCCGGTGGCGCAGGTTCGCGATGACGCCGGGCAACCCAGCCAGCGCCTCGACGCGGAACTGTTCCAGCATCTCGAAGATGAGCCGCTGCACCGGATCCGCGGGATGCAGGCTGCGGTGGAGCTCGGCGTCCGAGTGCGTCAGGCGCAGTGCCATTCCGTCCGCGGCGCCCCGGAACGACCCGAAGTCGTCGTCCAGCGACGGCTGCAAGTGCGGCGCGTGCAGCGGCAGCCGTCGGTGCCCGCGATGCAGGCGCCGCCCACGGAAGTGCAGGTTCGGCTCGCCGCTGAGCGCGCGAACGGCGGCGGCGCAGAGCTCTTCGACCCGTTGCTGGTGCCGCGCGGTTGCTCTGGAGCCGCTCATGCCGGGGATAGCTGGTAGGACTCCGCCAGCTCGCGGTCGAAGCAGCGCTGGAAGTACTCCGCCACCACCGGACGTTCGGCCTCGTCGCACTTGTTGACGAAGGACAGCCGGAACGCCAGCGCCGGGTCGTCGAACACCTCGATGTTCTCCGCCCAAGTGATCACCGTGCGCGGCGACATCAACGTCGACAGGTCTCCGGCGTGGAAGCCGGCGCGGGTGAGGCCCGCGACCGCGACCATCGAGGCGACGAGGTCGCCGTCCAGCTGGGGCACTCGGCCTCGCACGATCGCGATTTCTTCCTCCGGAGGAAGGTAGTTCAGCGACGCCACGATGTTCCAGCGATCGATCTGCGCGTGGTTGAGGCGCTGTGCGCCGTGGTAGAGACCGTTGAGGTTGCCCAGGCCCAAGGTGTTCGCGGTCGCGAAGAGCCGGAAGTACGGGTGCGGGCGGAGCACCCGGTTCTGGTCCATCAGCGTGAGCTTGCCGTCGCGCTCGAGGATCCGCTGGATCACGAACATCACGTCCGGACGCCCCGCGTCGTACTCGTCGAAGATGAGTGCCACCGGACGTTGCAGCGCCCAGGGGAGGATGCCCTCCTGGAACTCGGTCACCTGCTGCCCGGCGCGCAACACGACCGCATCCCGGCCCACCAGGTCGAGGCGGCTGATGTGGCCATCGAGGTTGACCCGCACGCACGGCCAGTTCAGCCGGGCCGCTACCTGCTCGATGTGGGTCGATTTGCCGGTGCCGTGCAGTCCTTGCACGAGCACGCGCCGGTCCCTGGTGAATCCGGCGAGCAGCGCCAGGGTGACGTCGCTGTTGAACCGGTAGGCCTCGTCGATCTCGGGCACGTGTTCGTCGGGTTCGCGGAACGCCGGAACCACCATCTCGGAGTCGATGCCGAAAGCGTCGCGTACGGCGACCTGGTGGTCCGGGGTGTGCGAGTCCGGTCTGGTCGAGGTCATGTCGTCACCAATCACGCCGGGGTGCCGGTCTAGGTCGTGGAGCCTTCGGACTCGATGCGATTAATGGCGTCGGCGGCGCGCCGCAGCGCGGGGAGCAGCTTCGGGGCGTCCGCCGCGGTGAGCCGCATGACGGGTGCTTGGGCGGCCAGGCAGAGGTTGGAGCGCCCGTCGGCCGTCGGCACGAGCACGGCGGCGCAGACCAGCCCAGGCAGGAATTCCTCGTCGTCGATGGCGTAGCCGTCGCTGCGCACCTGCTTGAGCTCGGCCTCCAGCGCATCGAGGTCCGTGATGGTCTTGGGCGTGTACTGCTTCAGGGGAGCGTGTGCCAGGAGCTTGCGCCGTTGCGCGGGGCTGAACTGCGACAAGATCATCTTGCCGCTCGCGGAGCAGTGCACCGGGACTCGCGAACCGGGCCGCAGGTAGAACCGCAGGGGTTCGGGCGTTTCGACGCGGTCCAGGTACACCACTTCGTTGCCGGAGAGCGCGGTCACGTTGCAGCTTTCGCCGAGTTCCTCCACGAGGCTGCGCAGGACCGCGTGCCGGGCCCCGTGCTGGGTGGCGTTGAGCAACAGGTTCTCGGCCAGTCGCCGCAGGCGGGCGCCCGTGCCGTAGTTCCGGCCGTCGCCTTGGCGAACCAGCAGGCCACCGCTTTCGAGCTGCTGGAGCATGCGGTGCAGGGTCGGCTTGGGCATGCTCGTTTCCTCGACCAGGCCTTGCAGCGACACGAACTGGTCCTTGGAGGCGATCAGTTCGAGCAGCGCGAACAGGCGCAACGTGGGCGTCTCCCCGTTGAGCTCAACCGCCGCCTCGGTTTCACGAATCTCGTCCATCGTGGTCCCACTCTAGTCCATGTACCGGAAACCAGTACAGGGCGTATCGGTTTTCAGGATTTCTATTGACCGAGTCGAACGGCACTCCTAGCATCGAATCCAGTTTTCAGAGACGCCACGTACCGATTTTCGGATCAAGCTCCCATCTTGGCCTGTCGACAGGAGAGGAACGACCATGACTGACCAGACGGACGGGGCAAGCCGCGCCGTTGTCCAGGGCGTGCAGAAGATGACGCCGTCGGAGGCCTTCGTGGAGACACTGGTGGCAAATGACGTCAAGGACATCTTCGGCATCATGGGTTCCGCGTTCATGGACGCGATGGACATCTTCGCCCCGGCCGGCATTCGCCTGATCCCGGTGGTGCACGAGCAGGGCGCCGGCCACATGGCCGACGGCTACGCGCGCGTCAGCGGGCGCCACGGCGTGGTGATCGGCCAGAACGGCCCCGGTATCAGCAACTGCGTGACCGCGATCGCCGCCGCGTACTGGGCGCACAGTCCGGTCGTCATCGTGACACCCGAAGCCGGCACCATGGGCACCGGGCTCGGCGGCTTCCAGGAAGCCAACCAACTGCCGATGTTCCAGGAGTTCACGAAGTACCAGGGGCACGTGAACAACCCCGCGCGCATGGCGGAGTACACCGGCCGCTGCTTCGACCGCGCGATGTCGGAGATCGGGCCGACCCAGCTCAACATCCCGCGGGACTTCTTCTACGGCGAGATCACCACCGAGGTCCCCCAGCCGAAGCGCCTCGACCGCGGTCCTGGAGGGGCGCAGAGCCTCGACGAGGCGGCGGAACTGCTCGCCGCGGCCGAGTTCCCAGTGATCATTTCCGGTGGTGGCGTGGTGATGGCCGACGCCGTGGAGGAGTGCAAGGCGCTCGCCGAGCGCCTGGGCGCTCCCGTGGTCAACAGCTACCTGCACAACGATTCGTTCCCGGCCAGTCACCCGTTGTGGTGCGGTCCCCTGGGCTACCAGGGCTCCAAGGCCGCGATGAAGCTGATCTCGCGCGCTGACGTCGTGGTCGCTCTGGGTTCGCGACTCGGTCCTTTCGGCACCCTGCCGCAGCACGGCTTGGAGTACTGGCCGGAGAACGCCAAGATCATCCAGATCGACGCCGACCACAAGATGCTCGGTCTGGTGAAGAAGATCTCCGTCGGCATCTGCGGTGACGCCAAGGCGAGCGCCGTCGCGCTGGGCGAGCGGCTGGCGGGCAGGACGCTGGCCTGCGACGCCAACCGGGAGGAACGGGCGGCCGCGATCAAGGCCGAGAAAGACGCGTGGGAGAAGGAACTCGACGAGTGGACCCACGAGACCGACCCGTTCAGCCTCGACATGATCGCGGAGCAGGAGCAGGAGGAGGGCAACTGGCTGCACCCGCGCCAGGTGCTGCGGGAGCTCGAGAAGGCGATGCCGGCAGACGTGATGGTCTCCACCGATATCGGCAACATCAACTCCGTGGCCAACAGCTACCTCCGCTTCGAAAAGCCCCGCAGCTTCTTCGCTCCCATGAGTTTCGGAAACTGCGGGTACGCACTGCCGACGATCATCGGTGCCAAGGCGGCTGCCCCCGAACGCCCGGCGATCTCCTACGCCGGTGACGGTGCGTGGGGCATGAGCATGGGCGAGATCATGACTGCAGTGCGGCATGACATCCCGGTGACGGCAGTGGTGTTCCACAACCGCCAGTGGGGTGCGGAGAAGAAGAACCAGGTGGACTTCTACGACCGCCGGTTCGTGGCGGGTGAGCTGGAGAACGAGAGCTTCGCCAAGATCGGTGAGGCCATGGGTGCGGTGGGCATCGTGGTGGACAAGCTCGAAGAGGTCGGCCCGTCGCTGCGCAAGGCGGTGGATCTGCAGATGAACGAGGGCAAGACCGTGGTCCTCGAGATCATGTGCACCCGCGAGCTGGGTGACCCCTTCCGCCGGGACGCCCTGCGCAAGCCGGTCCGCCTGCTGGAGAAGTACAGGGACTACGTCTGATCAGGGACACCTGACGGCACGGCACGCGGGCTCCGGCGGCAGCCGGAGCCCGCGTTGCGTGCCCGCGCGCATGTGGAAGGCGACAACGCTCGCGCGGTCGGTTGCACGGACGCTGCTCGCCTCGGCTCAGAAGCTGTGCCCTGGAGGGAGGAGTGTGGAGATCTCCTTGGCTGCCCGCACGACTTCCGGTCCGAGTTCGTCGAAACGCGCGTCCGGGACGCGCACGGCCGGTGCCTGGACGGCGATGGCCGCGCGCGCGTTGCCGGAGGCGTCGCGAACCGCCGCTCCGACGCAGCGAACGCCGAGTGTGGATTCCTCGTCGTCGATGCTCCAGCCGCGGGCGCGAATCACCTCCAGATCCGCCTCGAGGTCGTTGACGTTCGTGAGCGTCTTCGGGGTCAGCGCTGGCAGTTCGGACACTTCGTGGAGCGTTCTCTTCCGCACCTCGTCGTTGAAAGCCAGCAGGGCCTTGCCCATCGACGAGGCGTGCAGGACGACCCGCGTGCCGGGCGGCTGCGTGAAGCGCAGCGGCTGGGCGGATTCGATTCGTTCGACCACGATCGCCGCGTTGTCGGCCAGGACTCCCAGGTTCACCGATTCGCCGGTCTGCGCGGCCAGGTTCTGTATTACCGGGTAGACGACGTCGAGGCCGAAGTTGCGGTGTGCGGCCTGACCGAGGAGGAGGGCTCCAGTCCCGAGGTAGTAGCGCTCGCTGTCCTCGTTCTGGGCGAGATAGCCCTCGGCTACGAGAGCGCGCACGATGCGGTGCACGGTGCTCAGGTTCAGGCCCAGGTCCTTCGCGACCTGCCCGACGCCGAGGTCGGTGCCGCGATCCCGGAAAAGCCTGAGCACGGCGAAGGCCCGGCTGATGGTTTGCGCGCCGACCACCCGGGTGGTGCCTTGCGGCGGCGCCGAGTCCCCATCGGTTGACATGACCCTCCCTGTCACATGTTGGAAGTAGCTTACAGCATTTGTTGACGCTCCAACGGCTCCCTGGCTAGGCTAAATATTGGAAATAGCTTTTATATAGTGAAAGCATCCTGGGCTGGAGAAGCGTCATGACGGAAGCCGCAGCGAGTTTCGCTCGGATACCCGGACGGCACGGGACGGACGAGGCCGGATCGCCGTTATCAGCGCGATGGCGGCAGCAACTGGCCGGTCGGGCGGTCCGCGCGGCACTGGCGGACGGCAGCGATCCCCGTGCGGTGCAGGCCGCGACTCGCCTCTACGCGCAGGGAGTGCTCGAACCGCGCTTGGTCGGACCTCGCAAGCAGATCGAGGAGGCCGCCCGCGTGAGCGGGGTGGCCTTGCCGCCCGAACTGGTCCTCGACATCGACCGTCTCGCCGCCGATCCGGCCGTGCTGAACGCGTTGAACGAGTCCTTCGCAGGTAAGCCGGACCTGCAGCGAACGCTCGCGCAGAGCGACCCCTTGTACCTCGCCGCAGCGGCACTGCGCGCAGGCATCGTCGACTGCTGCCTGGCCGGTGCGTCGCGGCCGACCGCCGACGTGCTGCGGGCCGGGATCCGGGTGATCGGCCTGCAGCCCGGCGTGCAGACGTTGAGCAGCTCGTTCCTGATGGTCCTGCCGGACGAGCGGGTGTTGACCTTCGCCGACTGCGCGGTCCTTCCGGAACCCACCGAAGTGCAACTGGCCGACATCGCGATCGCCGCGGCGGGTACCCACCGGCGGCTGTCCTCTGCTGAACCACTGGTGGCCATGCTGTCCTTCAGCACCAGGGGAAGCGCCGAGCACGAGTTGGTCGACCGGGTCCGTTCCGCGACGCGGATGGTGCGCGAACGAATGCCGGAGCTGGTCGTCGACGGGGAGTTGCAGTTCGACGCGGCGGTGGTGGAGGCGGTCAGCATGCACAAGGCCCCCGGATCGGCCGTGGCGGGCAGGGCCAACGTGCTGGTGTTCCCGAACCTCGCCGCCGGCAACATCGGTTACAAGATCACCGAGCGGATCGGGGGAGCGCAGGCGCTCGGCCCGATCCTGCAGGGACTCAACGCCCCGCTCAACGACCTCTCGCGGGGCTGCAGCGTCACCGACATCGAAGTACTGGCTCTCGTCAGTGCGGTTCAGTCCTTGCGCTGACGAGAAGTCCCGCACCGGGTCTCCCTCTGCCAGGTGGCCACGCAGGCGTTCGCGGGCTCGCTGATTGCTTGCACACCGACGACAGCACTGCGAAGTCGTTCAGCGCCGCGTTCGACAGGTCGCAGTACACGGTGTGCACCCTGGTCAGCGCGGTCTTGTGCGTCAGCAGCCACGATTCGAGGCCGCCGTGCGCGAGCACGTCGTCGGCGAGCATGCGCCGGGGGGCATGGTGGCCTGGAAGGGGACGTCGGGGAGGTCGGCGTCCAACCGGTTCCACAGCTCCTCCAGTCCGAACACGTCCCGCACCACCAGGTAGCAGCGCCGGATCTGCGGGCAGATCGCTGTCCAGCAGTTCCTGGTGCACCAGGTTCTTGGCGTGCGATAGCAGCACCGAGATCTCCGGGCGGGCCAGCCCGACGCCGCAATCCCGGCGTGTCCTGATCTCCCTGGCTCCGGGCAGCGAGAACGGCGGTGGGACGGCTTTGCCGCCCCACCGCCGTTCTCGGTCTACCGCTGGGTTTGCCGGGGCTCCGGCCCGACGGGTTGTCCGTCGGCCATCGCCGACCGCATCTGCGGGATGCCGGCCGAATCGCCGTCGGCCCGCTGCGGAGCACCGCCGCGTCGGTCGCGGCGCGCGCGGAGCTGGTAGCCGGCCAAGATGACGGCAAGCGTCAGCAAGCTCAGCCAGAACTGCGAGCGGGTGTCCGGCAGGACCGCCATCGCGACGATGACCGCGCCCATCAGCCCGATCGTGAGGTAGCTCAGCCACGGGAACAGCCACATCTTCAGCGTGAGCGCGGCCGGTTCGGTTCGCTCCAGGGTGCGCCGCATCCGCACCTGGGCGATCGCGATGACGAGGTAGACGAACAACGCGACGGCGCCGTAGGAGTTGACCAAGAACGCGAACACCACTTCGGGCGAGAAGTAGGCGGCCAGGACGGAGACGTAGCCGGCGACGGTTCCGACGAGGATCGCTCGCCTGGGCACCGAGCCCCGGCCGAGCTTGGTGAGAGCCCTGGGCGCGTCGCCGTTCTTGGTGAGGGCGAACAACATCCGGGAGGAGGTGTAGAGCGCGGAGTTCAGGCAGGACAGCACGGCGGTCAGGACGATCGCGTTCATCACCGTGGTCACCGCCGGGACTTCCAGCGCGGACAGGACGGCAGCGTAGGGGCTGACCTTCGTCTGCGGCGAATCCCAGGGCACGATCGCCACCACGAGGAACACGGATCCGACGTAGAAGCCGACCACTCGCAAGATGATCGATTTCATGGCTCGGGCCACCGCCTGCTTCGGTTCGGCGGACTCGGCCGCGGCGATGGTGACGATTTCGGCGCCGGTGTAGAAGGCGACGCAGGGCACCACGGCGGCCAGGATCGCGCCGACGCCCATGGGTGCGAAGCCGCCGTGCGCGACCAGGTTGTGGAGGCCTGCGTGGGCTCCGGGCCAGAACCCGAACAGGTACAGGCAGCCGACCAGCAGGAACACGACGATGGCCAGCACTTTGATCGAGGAGAACCAGTACTCGAACTCGCCGTAGGAGCGTGCCGAGACGAGGTTGGTGACCGTCAGCAGGGTCAGCAGCGCTCCACTGAGCACCCATAGCGGTACGCCGGGCAGCCACAGTTGCAGGATCTGGCCACCCGCGACCGCTTCGACGGCGACGACGATGACGAAGAAGTACCAGTACATCCAGCCGACGGAGAATCCGGCGCGGTTGCCCAGAGCCTGCCTGGCGTACACGTAGAACGAGCCGAGCGCGGGCTTGGCGACCGTCATTTCCGCGAGCATGCGCATGATCAGCACGGTGAGGATTCCCGCGAGCAGGAATGACACCACGGCCGCCGGCCCGGTCTGGTGGATCACCACACCGCTGCCGACGAACAGGCCGGCCCCGATGACACCGCCGAGGGCGATGAGGTTCATGTGACGGCGCTTCAAGCTTTGCTGCAAACCAGTGGCTTGGCCATCAGCTGAGTCGGGAGCCACGTTTCCTCCTCTTCAGGTCGCACCCCAAGACGTTCCAGGAGTAGCGGTTGCGTGAGACGTTGTGGTTGCGGTCACGCTAGGCAGCGGAGCGACTCGTGCGGAGTGCCAGTTCAGGATGGATCGCAGGAACCAGCTCAAGCCGTCCTAGTCCCTGCGCGGGACACGCGCAATCCCGATCGGAACCGCACGAATGCGCGCGCCACCGGCGGCACCGGTACGTGCCGCATTGAGGCCGGGATCTTCAAGGAGCAGCACGAGATCGCGGAAACCCCGCGCGATCTGACTGGATCCGTTGGTTTCGCGCGATGGCCAATGGCCCACCGTCGAAATCGTCGAGCGTGCAGCCCGTCGGTGTGGGTCTACCGGTCCGATGTGGACGTCTCCGGCTGTCGCGGCAGCCGGAAAGCCGGGATTCTCATTCCGCAGCGAGCGAAGGCGTTGAACGCCGCGGTGCACCACGCGTTTCGTCGGCAGACGAGTCCATCGGACGCATCGCCAAGGTGCATGCCGTGCTGATCCCGCCGGCGAGGACGAGGTAGGCCACCATGAGCCACGGCGTGCCACCGATCGCGAGGAGGCTGGCCAGGATCAGCGGGGTCAGGCCGGAGGCGAAGATCCCGGAGAGCTGGTAGACGAGCGAGATGCCGGTGTAGCGGACCTTGGTGGGGAACAGGTCGCAGTACAGCGCCGCCTGCGGTCCGTACATCAACGGGTAGGCCACGCCGAAGATGATCAGCAGCGCGGCGGTGAGAACGACGAGCGAACGGGTCTCGAAGAGACCGAACACGGGGTACGCCAGGACGGTGAAGATCATCGCGCCCAACGCGAAGGTCTTCCTACTGCCCCAGCGGTCCGAGCAGTGTCCGAACAGGGGGATGAAAACGACCATCACCGCCGAGCAGACCAGCACGACGCGGAGCAGGTCGGAGTAGTGCAGGCCGAGTGATTTCACGCCGTAGGACAGGATGAACACGCCCCACGTGTTGAAGGCGACGCCTTCGGCGAGTCGGCTTCCCATACCGAGCAGCAGGTGTCGCCGGCTGAAGCGGTCCCGGAGCAGTTCGGCGGCGGGCACCGTGGCGGCCTCCTGGTTCGAACGCATGGCGGTGAAGGCCGGTGTCTCCATGACCTTCAGGCGGACGAACATGCCGATCAGCACCAGCACCACGCTGAACAGGAAGGCGATGCGCCAGCCGTAGGCCAGGAACGCGGCCTCGTCCATCGCGGCGGACAGCAGCAGGAACGCGCCGGTCCCCAGCAGCAGTCCGAGGGCCAGGCCCACCTGGGGCCAACTGCCGTAGAGCCCTTTGCGCCGTGGCCCCGCGTACTCGACGGCGAGCAGGACTGCTCCGCCCCACTCGCCGCCAATCGCCACGCCCTGCGCCACGCGGCACAGGACCAGCAGGATCGGCGCGAGGATCCCGATGTCGTCGTAGGTGGGGACCAGGCCGATGAGGAAGGTCGCGACACCCATGATCATCATGGTGGTGACGAGGGTTTTCTTGCGCCCGATGCGATCGCCGATGTGCCCGAAGATCAATCCGCCGACCGGCCTGGCCACGAAGCCGACCGCGAAGGTCGCGAAGGCTAGGAGAGTGCCGACGGCGGGGTCGTGGCCGGGGAAGTACAGCTGGCCGAAGACGAGGCTGGCGGCCATGCCGTAGAGGAAGAAGTCGTACCACTCGATGGTCGTGCCCAGGATGCTGGAGAGGATGACGATCTTCATGTTCTGCTGGTCGGAGGTTCTTCGTTCCGCTTTCTCCTTCAAGGCGGGCTCCTTCGTCGATGTCGCGGTCTCACAGCGAGGTTCGGAAGATGTCCGCTGCGGCCGCGCGGTCCAGTTGACGGGGAACCACGGCGAGCTGGCGGGTCTGCTTGAGCGTCCCGTCCACAAGGGACTCGATGTGGTGTTCGCCGTAACCGAAGGCGCTCAGACCGCTGGGCATGTCGATGTCGGCCATGAGTTCGCGGAGGACGTGCGGGAGCGCTTCGGCTCCGTCGGTGCGAGTGAAGGTGGCGCCCGAGAGCAGTTCGGCCGCCCGCAGGTGTCGTTCGGGATCAGCCGGGTAGGTCCAGGCGAAGACGGCGGGTGCGGTGGCCGCGACGGCTTGGCCGTGCGGCACCATCGGCATCTCCGGGTATCCGTGCGCTCGGTAGCCCTGTGCCATTCCCGCGATGGGGTAGGCGTTCGCGTGCGGTAAGTGCGTTCCAGCGTTGCCGAAGCCGGTTCCGGCGTAGGTGGAGGCGAGCGCCATCTGGTAGCGCGCATCGAGGTCGCGACCGTTGTGCACGGCGGCGCGCAGGTGGCTGCCGACGAGTTTGAGCGCCATCTCGCACCACACGTCGCTGATCGGATTGGAGCCGCAGAACGCGGGGCGTCGCATGGGGTCGGCGGGCGCGGGCTTGGTGTCGAAGCGCACCGCTGTGTAGGACTCGAGGGCGTGGGAGAGGACGTCCATGCCGCTGGCGGCGGTGACCTGCGAGGGCATGCTGACGGTGGTCAACGGGTCGACCAGGGCGAGGGTCGGCCGAAGCCGGGGGTGGCTGACGCCGGCCTTGAGGTGCATCGACAACAAGTCGACGACGCAGATCGTGGTGGACTCGGATCCGGTGCCCGCCGTGGTCGGCACTGCGATCAGCGGCTTGACCGGCCCATCGGGCACGCGCCCGGCGCCGATCGGCGGCGTGACGTAGTCGAGCAGTTCGCCGTCGTGGGTCGTGAGCAGGTTGACCGCCTTCGCAGTGTCGATCGTGGAGCCACCGCCGACGGCGACGAAGGCGTCCCAATCCTTCTCCCGGGCCCATTTGACCGCCAGGTCGATGCTGACGTCGGTCGGCTCGACCGCGACGTCGTCGAAGACCTCGCATTCGATGCCCGCGGCGCGGATGCGGTCCTGCACGCGGGCGGGGATCCCGGTGTTGCGCACCCCCGGGTCGGTGAGGACCAGGACTCTCCGAGCCCTGGACGCGGCGAGTTCGCCGCCGATCTCGTCGAGTGCGCCCAGTCCGAACTTCAGCGGCGGCGCGGCCCAGGTGAACACGGTGTCGTTGGCTGGAGCGGTCATTCCGCTACCTCCCGAATGGGATTCAACATGTGGAGTGGTGTGTCACTATATGGTTGAGTGGTGTGCGACACAACCCCGCGAAGTCAGCGCGAACCCGGGAAGGCAACAACGGCAGGACGTTGCATGAACGTGTCAGAAAGCAAGCGCTGCAACAGGATTCATCAGTCGGTCACGGAAGGGACGGTTGGTAACCGCGAGATCTGATGTGGCGCAGGAGGTGGCTGGGCGTCAAGGCGTGGCTGGGCGGCTCAAGGAGTGGTGCACGGGAATCAGCCGACTGATCTTGCGCGCCGGCTCGGCGAGGTATCGGCCCAGTTCGTGCATGCGGTCGCGAGGCATCCGAACCGCTGGAGCCTGCACCACCAGGGCTGCGTGCGCGTTTCCGGCGTCGTCGAGCACGGGTACGCCGACGCAGCGCACCCCGAGCACGTTCTCTTCGTCATCGAGGCTGTAACCGCGTTGGCGGATCGACTTGAGCTCCTTGACGAGCTTGTCGGGGTCCCGCAACGTCTTGGCCGTCACGGCCGGGAGTTCGGCAGGCAGTGACGCCACGAAGTCCTCGGCGTCGGCGGCGTGCGCCAGCATGGCCTTGCCGGATGCCGTGGAATACAGCGGAAAACGGGCCCCGACGTGCTGCTCGAACCGCAGCGGCAAGGTGCATTGCACCCGTATGAACACCACGGATTCCCCGGCTTCCCGGACCGCGAGGTTGACCGATTCCTCGGTGGCGGCGTTGATCTCTTCGAGCACCGGCAGTGCCTTGTCCAGCCCGAGGGCCTGCTGGGCGGCCTGCCCGAGCAGCACCGCGCGGGAGCCGAGGTAGTAGCTGTCCGTCGTGGGGTTCTGGGCGACGTAGCCTTCGGCTGCCAGGGCGCGGAGGATGCGGTGGGCTGTACCGGTCGAGAGGTTGAGGTGCTCCGCCACCTGGTGCAGCCGCACGTCGCCTTTCATGTCGATGAACAGCCGCAACACCGCCATCGCGCGCCCGATGGCTTGCGTCCCCATCGGCGCTGCACCCGCGCGCGCATCGACCTCTGAGCGCGTGGCGCGTGACGACATCCGGACCTCCTCGTGGCCTGCATCTACCTTAGGGGGCGTTTCAGAATGGTGCGTGGGCATGCGGCCGGCTGGGGGTGCGGGTCGGCGGTTTCGCGCGAAATCGCCCGATCGCCCCTGTCCGGGTGAGGAACCATTCCGCGCGGACTCAAAGGTACCCAACGCGACGCGCGGCTCGTAGGATTCGCGATGTGCCACCGCTGTCGCCCCGGATGCCGGAGATCGGCGCGCTCGAAGTGCTGCTCAGCGTTGCACGGCTGGGGAGCTTGAACCGTGCGGCAAAGGAACACGGCATCTCGCAGCCTGCGGTCAGCTCCCGGATCCGCTACATGGAGCGGCTGGTCGGTGTGCCGCTGCTGGAGCGCTCCACCGCCGGTTCACGGCTGACCCCGGCCGGCGCGCTCGTCGCGGACTGGGCCCGCGACGTCGTGGAGTCCGCGACGGTGCTGGATGCCGGGATCAGCGCGTTGCGGGGGAAACGCGCCCACGAACTGGGGGTCGCGGCGAGCATGACGGCGGCCGAGTACCTGGTGCCGGGCTGGCTGGTCGTGCTGCACGAACGGGTGCCGGAGCTGAAGGTGTCCTTGCGGCTGGCCAATTCGGCCGAAGTGGCCAGGTTGGTGCTCGGCGGCGAGATGGAAGTCGGTTTCGTCGAGGGCCCGTCGGTGCCTGAGGGGTTGGACAGCCAGGACGTGGCCGCCGACCGGTTGGAAGTCGTGGTGGCCCCGAGCCACCCGTGGAGTCGCCGGCGCACCCCGGTACCGGCGGCGGAACTGGTGGCGACTCCGCTGATCCAGCGGGAACCGGGCTCCGGCACCCGGTACACGCTGGAGCGGGTGGTCGCCGACTTCGGGCCGCTGGCCCCGCCCCTGCTCGAGGCGTCCTCGACGACCGCCGTCCGCTCTGCCGCCGCAGCAGGGGTGGCACCCGCGGTGATCAGCTCGCTCGCGGTGGCCGGGGACCTCGTGGAGCGTCGGCTGGTCGCGGTCCCGGTCGAGGGCATCGACATGCGGCGAGTGATCCGCGCCGTGTGGCGGTCCGGCCATCAGCTGCTGGGACCAGTGCGGGACCTGATCGGGGTGGCGACGCGGTCCCAGCACGCCACACGTCGCTCACACGACTGACAGCGGCAGCGGCACACCCGCGAGGCCGCGCCGCACCACCGGCAGTTCCGCGGCGAGCGTCGCCATCACCACCGCGGACGGCGCATCAGGATCGCGTGCTACCACGGGAATCCCGGCGTCGCCCGCTTCGCGCATGGCGATGTCCAGGGGCACCTGCGCGAGCAACGGCACGTCGAGCTGTTCCGCGAGTCGGTGACCGCCACCGGAGCCGAACATCTGTGTAGCGGTACCGCACGAACCGCACACGAGCGCGGACATGTTCTCCACGACACCAGCGATCGGCATCCGCTGGTCCCGTGCCATCCGACCAACGCGGGCGGCGACGTTCTGCGCCGCGGGCTGCGGTGTGGTCACCGCCAGCAGCGCGGCCTGCGGCACCAGTTCCAGCAGCGACAGCGCCACGTCGCCGGTGCCGGGGGGCAGGTCGAGCAGCAGCACGTCGAGGTCGTCCCAGTGCACGTCCACCAGGAACTGCTCCAACGCCTTGTGCAGCATGGGGCCGCGCCACACCACGGGTTCGGCGTCGTCGACGAAGAGTCCGACCGACATCAACCGCACGCCGTGCGCTTCGACTGGCAGCATGATCCCGTTCAACGCGATCGGGTTGCGCCGGACGCCGAACAGGTGCGGGATCGAGTAACCCCACACGTCCGCGTCGAGCACGCCGACGCGCTGTCCGGACCGGGCCAGGGCGACCGCGAGGTTCGCCGTGACGCTGGACTTGCCGACGCCGCCCTTGCCGCTGGCCACGGCATAGACCCGGGTCCGCTCGTCGAGCCCGCGCGGCCTCTCGCCGCGGATGTTGCCGGCGAGCTCCGTGCGGTCCCGCTCCGACATGGTGCTGAAACCGACCTCGACCGAGGTGGCGCCGGCGTCAGTTGCGGCGGTGCTGATGGCTTCGCGGAGCGACTCGCGCAGCGGGCATGCCGAGGTGGTCAGGGCGATCTCGATGCGCGCTCGACCCCGGCGGTCCACATCGACGTCGCGGAGCATGCCCAGCTCGGCGAGACCGCGGTGCAGTTCCGGGTCCTGCACGGCGCCGACCGCGGCGCGCACCGTCCCGCTGTCGGTGCGGGGTTTCGCCTTGTGGTTCAACAACATCGACATACCTCCGTGGTCAGGCGCGGTAGGCGCGGCGCACTGGTGGTACCGGCCGCATCAGGAACTCCGGGCGGCGCTGGCCGTCCGGGCCGAGCGTGGACCGGGTCTTGGCCAGCCACTCCCGGTACACCTCGCGGGAGCGCCGGGTGTCGACGTAGACGTCGCCGTAGCGGTCTTCCGGGTGGGCTGGGGCCAGGCTGATTTTCTGCAGCCAGCAGTGCATGCCCGACCACGGGTCCGGGTGCACCGCGAATGCGAGGTTCTGGTGCACGCCGGGGTCCTGCCAGTCGATGCGCGCGGAGTCCGGGTCATCGGAGTCGAACGGTGCGATTCCCGTCTTGTGCCGCAGCATGAAGGTGTGCTGACCGTCCGGGTGGGACAGCTCGACCATGCCGGCGACCCACCGGCTGCCTTCGCCGGGGTGCAGTCGCCACCGTCCCATGTGGTGCGACAGTGCGCATACGCCCGGCCGGATCCCTTCGGTCACCCAGATGCGGCAGACGAAGTAGCCGATCTCGGTGCTGATGCGCACCAGATCACCGGTGCCGACCCCGTGGCGCTCGGCATCGATGGAGTTCAACCACAGAGGGTGGGTGTTGCTGATCTCGTTCAGGTACTTGGCGTTCCCGGACCGGGTGTGGATCAGCGTCGGCAGCCGGAAGGTCGGCACCAGCACGAGTTCACCGGCGGCGGTGTCGACCTCGCTCTGGGCGACGTGGGACCGGATGTATCCCGGGGTGGCGTGCTCGGGCCAACCCCAGTCGCGCATCGGCGTCGAGTACACCTCGAGCTTGCGCGACGGGGTGAGCCAGCCGGCGGTGACCGATCCGTCGTCGTGTCGCACGCCGACGGACCCGGCTTCGCCGACCACCGGTGGCGCCGAATCCAGCGTCACCGGCCGCCGGAGCACCCCTTCCGCGTCGGCTTGCGCACCCTTCAACTCGGCGTCGGTGAGTTCCCGCTCGTCCTGGCGGTAGACGTCGTGGTCGATCTCCACGACGCCGTAGCGGCGCATGTACTCCAGCGGCGTCAATCCCTGCTCGGCCGCTTTCTCCGGCAGTCCCGGAACCTGGTTCTCGAACATCCACCGGTAGTACTCGTCGACGGTGATCTTCTCGCCCGGCCGGTACGGCGACTCGAAGTGCTTGCGGATGCCCAGCGCGTTGTCCGGATCGATGCGCCAGGACAGCTCGAACCAGAACTCGTTCTCCTCCCACACCTCGCCGGGGTTGGTGTCGCGGGTGTCGGTGTAGTCGCGGCCGAGCCGGTCCATCGCGACCCGGCGCACCGGTTGGCGGAAACCGAGCCACCGGCCGGCGTGGGTTTCGTAGGAGTGCGTGTCGTGGCGCTCCGCGCCGTGGCCCATGGGCAGCACGTAGTCGGCGAACTCCGCGGTCTCCGACCAGGTCGGTGTCAGCGCGACGTGCAGCCCGACCTTGTCCGGGTCGGTGAGCTGCTGCATCCAGGTGAAGCCGTCCGGGTTGGTCCAGATCGGGTTGTAGACGCGGGAGAAGTACACCTCCAGGCGACCACGGCCCTCGGCCAGGAAGTGCGGCAGCAGGATGGACATCTCGTTGGTGGACAACGGGTATTCGCGCGGCCAGGTCAGCTCGTTCCAGTGGTCGTGCGGCGCGGGCATCGCCGGCCCGTGCGGGATGAGCTTGTTCCAGCCGTTGGGGCTCGTGCCGCCCTTCGCGCCGATGCTGCCGGTTAGCGCGAGTACGAACCACAGCGCGCGGGCGACCTGCCAGCCGCCGAGGTTTCCGGCGCACGCCGAACGCCAGACGTGTGAAGCCAGCCGGCCGCCGCACGCGGCCACCGTCTCGGCCACTTCGGCGATCTTGTTGGCCGGGACCCGCGCCTCCTGGGCGGCGAACTCGAAGGTGTAGTCGGCGTAGTCGGATTCCAGGCGGTCGAGGAAGGTGCCGAAGTCCGACGGCGCGTCGGGGTGCAGTTCGCGCAGGTAGGTTTTCCAGTTGAACCAGCGTCGTAGGAATGCCTCGTCGATCTGGCGGGTGCGCAGCAGGTGCGAGGCGATCGCCAGCAGGATGGCGGCTTCGCTGCCCGGCCACGGCGCCAGCCAGGTGTCGGCGTGCGACGCGGTGTTGGACATCCGAGGATCGAGCACGATCAGCTTCGCGCCGCCCTGCTTGCCCTCCACGATCCGCTGGGCGTGCGGGTTGAAGTAGTGCCCGGTTTCCAGGTGCGAGGACAGCAGCAGGATCACGTTGGCGTTGGCGTAGTCCGGCGACGGACGGTCGTATCCGGCCCACAGCGTCATGCCGAACCGTGCGCCGGACGAGCAGATGTTGGTGTGGCTGTTGTGCCCGTCGACGCCCCAGGCGTTCAGGAACCGCTCGGCGAAACCGTCCTCGCCGGGACGCCCGACGTGGTACATCACCTCTTCATGGCGGTTCTCGACGATTGCCTGGCGAATCCGGGTGGCGATGTCGTCGAGCGCCTCGTCCCAGCTGACCCGCTGCCACTGCCCGCCGCCGCGGTCGCCGCTGCGTTTGAGCGGGTGCAGGATCCGTTCCGGGTCGTTGAGCTGGTTGATCGTCGCCGGCCCCTTGGCGCAGTTGCGGCCGCGTGAGCCGGGATGCGCCGGATTGCCCTCCAGCTTCTTGATGGACAGATCGTCCTTGTCGACGTAGGCGAGCAGGCCGCAGGCACTCTCGCAGTTGAAGCAGGTCGTGGGCACCAGCGTGTACGAGTGGGGCACTTTCCGCGGATGCGCCTTCGCGTCGTACTCGACGTGGTCGTCCCAGGTGGACACCGGGGGGAAGTTGCGCAGGTGTTCGTGGTTCCGCGCGCCCGGCAGCACCGGTTCGTGGCTTCGTTGCTCGTCGTGCATGGGCGTTTCCCCTCCGGAATCAGGACAGCGGAACGTCTTGGGCGGCGCGCACGAACACGCTCTCGTAGGCCAGCAGTGCGCCCTGGACGAGGACGCCGCCCAGCACCGGAAGCACCACGGCCGTGCCCTGCCAGCCGATCGCGGCCGCTACCGCGGCGAGGGAGGCAGGCGCGACGCCGCCGCCCCAGAACAGGCGCGCATAACGACCGCGGGTGACCATGTGCGCGGCGGCCTGGGAGTTGCGGGTCGGGTGCCGGCCCAGGTACTCCAGCAGCAGCATCACCACGTGCAGGAAGCCGCTGATGGCCAGGGCGCGGACGACGAGCGCGATCGCGGCGCCGGACGGGGCGGCGAACGCGAAGAGCACCAGCGCACCGGCGCCGACCATCACCGCCTGCACGATGAGGTGCCAGAACAGCAGCGGCGACTGCCACAAGTCGCGGCCTTCGGCCTGGCCGAAGAGGAAACCGGTGTACCCAGCGGTCAGCGCCGCCGCCGGTACCGCGGCCCAGGCCAGCGGTCCGAGCACGGCGTCGGCAGTGCCTGCGGTTACGACCCCTGCTTCGACCAGCGCACCGGTGCACAACCAGGCAGCGGCGATGGCGGCGAACACCCCCAGCGCCACCGCACCCCACACCAGCCACGACGTCGGATTGGGTTTCAGCAGCAGGTACAGGAATCGCTTGGGCTGCTTCAAGTCCCAGATCAGCAGAACCCCGGTGGCCGCCACGCCCACGACGCCGAGCGCCGGTGCCACGACCGTCCCCAGCGAACCGAGGTCGACGCCGAGGAACCGCGCCAGCGCGGCGACCAGCAGCGCACCGGCGCCGAACGCCTTGGTCCACAGGTAGGTGGTCACGCGCCACCCCCACGGCCGCGGGTGCGCGGTGTTCAACGTGGTGCGCGCCCGGCTGACCGGGTCGACGGGCAGGTCCTTCGAGGCCTCGCGGCGGTGTTCGTCGGGCTGCGCCCAGATGTAGGATTCGCCGGTCGGCGCCGCCAGCGGATCCAGGACGGCCCGGTCGGCACCGAGGTAGAAGACGTTCGGCCCGGTGTTCTGCTCGGGCGCGCGCACCTGGACGGGATTCTCGTTGACGAGCTTGGCGATCCCGCTGCCGGGATCATCCAGATCACCCACCCAGATCGAGTGGGTCGGGCACACCACGACGCACGCCGGCTCCAGCCCCTCATCGACCCGGTGGGCGCAGAAGTTGCACTTGGCGGCCGTGTGCGTGTCGTCGTCGATGTAGATCGCGTCGTACGGGCAGGCCTGCATGCAGCCCTTGCAACCGATGCAGCGGTCCCGGTCGAAGTCGACGATCCCGTCGTCGCGTTTGAACAGCGCTTTCGTCGGGCAGATCTGCACGCAGGGCGCGTCCGTGCAGTGGTTGCACCGCATCACGCCGAAATCCCGGGTAGTGGCCGGGAACTCGCCGGACTCGACGTACTTGACCCAGGTGCGGAACTGGCCGACCGGCACTTCGTGCTCGGTCTTGCACGCAACGGTGCAGGCGTGGCAGCCGATGCAGGTCCGCTGGTCGATGGCGAAGCCGTAACGCACGCCGTCCTCCTCGCCGGTCAGGGGGTGGAAAGCAATCGCGGTCGGTCGAACGAGGACTGTTCGGCGCTCCAATGCCTTTGGGCGTCGAGAACGTGTCCAGATTCAGACCGTAGATCGGTGCGCTGGCATCGGCATCAAAGGCCGTTGTTCAGGGTTATCAAATGATCTTTGAGTCTCCGGTGCGCTGGTGGGGAACGACACCGGGTTCGCCCACTGCCGCGTTCACGTTCAGCCGCAGCGCGGCCAGGCAGCCGATGGCCAGCAGGCCGGCGGACACGGCGAACGGCACCACCCAGCTGCCGGTCTGGTCGACGAGGAAGCCGAAGATCACCGGCGAGACCACGCCGGCCAGGCCGAAACCGGTGTTCATCAGGCCGCCGGCGGTCCCCGCGTGGTGCGGTGCGATGTCCATCGGGATGGACCACAGGACCGGGTTGGTCAGCTCCAGGAAGAAGAACGCCAGAGCCAGGAAGCTGGTGACCAGGACGAGATCGTTGACCAGCAGCGTCGGAACGATGCAGATGAACGAGCCGAGCAGGCCCACGAACAGCACCAGCTTCCGTGCGATCCGCAGTTCACCGGTGCGCTTGAGCAGGGCGTCGGACAGCAACCCGCCGGCGGTGTCACCGACCACGCCTGCGATCAGCACAAGGGTGGTGAACAGGGCGAACTTCTTCAGCTCCAGGCCGTAGCTCCCGGCGAAGAACGAGGGGATCCACGTCAGGTAGACCCAGAGCATCCAGCCGTAGCAGAAGTCCACGAAGGTTACCGGCAGGATCGCCTTGAGCAGTGCGCGCCACGGCACCGGTGGCCGTTCGTCCCGTCGTTGCTCGGGCGGGAGTTCGGCGAGCTCGGCTTCGGTGATCTTCGGATGGTCACCAGGCCGGTTCCGGTACATCAGCCACCAGACGACGACCCAGACTCCGCTGGCCGCGCCGAGGATCCAGAACGACGCTCGCCAGTGCAGCACAGCGATGATCGAGGCGACGACGGTGGGCGCGATGGCGTTGCCGATGCGGGAGAACGCATGCGTGATGCCCTGCCCGTACGCGCGGCGGTGGGGCGGCAACCATTTCGTCATCGCGTGCGTCGCGGAGGGGAACGAGGCGCCCTCGCCGAAACCCAGCGCCAGGCGCGCGGCGAAAAGGCTGACCAGTCCGGCGGCGAAACCGGTGAGCACGGTGGACACCGCCCACACCAGACCCGCGGCGCCGAGCACGACGCGCGGTCCGAAGCGGTCCGCCAGGTAGCCACCGAACGCCTGGAAGAACGCGTACGGCACGGCGAAGGCCGAGAGCACGAATCCCAGCTGGGTGTGCGACAGGCCGAGGTCGTGCTGGATGAACGGGGCGGCCGTGGAGATGTTGACGCGGTCGATGTAGGTGAGGAAGTACATCGCGCACAGCAGCAGGAGGATTCGGCCGCGCACGCGGGTGCGGATCATGCCCACCGGGCCGGGGTCGGTGGGCGGCGCGGGCACGGACTTCGGACGGGAACGGGCTTTGGAGTCCATTGATCACACCGCCTTGACTGGCGTGGGTACGACGGGACGGCCGACGCGAGGTCGGCGCATGAGGTCCAGCTCGGGAACGCGCTTTGCCGGCTCGGGCTGCACCGGGGTTCAGGGCCTGGAGCCGGGGTCGCGTACTTCGATGGCGCCGAAAGCGCTATTCCAATAATTGGAATGGAATGCCGCATTACGGTATCGATGGGCCGGAGCTGTGTCAACGGTCACATCGCCGAGGTGGCGGCGGGCCCGTTGACTCTGTTCCGTCTGGCTCGTACGTTCAGTTGGCATCGGCTCTCATATTGTGAAAGTGCCGATCGGCGCCGTCGTCGACCCGGCATGGCTGCGTTCGCTGACGCACCACCAGGGAGGACACCGACATGTCCGAGAGTTCGTCGTCCGTCCACGACGCCATCGCGGAAGTGGTCGCGCGAGCCCGAACCGCGCAGCGCACCTTCGAAACCTACGACCAGGGGCGGGTCGACGATGTCGTCGCCGCCGTGGCGTGGGCGATCTACCAGCCCGA
This sequence comes from Saccharopolyspora oryzae, assembly GCF_027853915.1. Classification (GTDB taxonomy): domain Bacteria; phylum Actinomycetota; class Actinomycetes; order Mycobacteriales; family Pseudonocardiaceae; genus Saccharopolyspora; species Saccharopolyspora oryzae. Next base: position 76,668 of record NZ_JAQGLA010000010.1, on the reverse strand, counting down.
ACGGGCCCGGCAGCTGGCCGAGCTCGCCGTCGCCGACACCGGGCTGGGTCGTGTCGAGGACAAGATCGCCAAGAATCAGCGCAAAACGATCGGTACGCTGCGGGACCTCACCGGCGCACCGTCGGTCGGGGTGATCGATCGCGACCCGGACAAGGGCATCACCGAATACGCCAAGCCGGTCGGCGTCGTCGCCGCGATCTGCCCGTCCACCAACCCGGCGGCGACCCCGGCCAACAAGACGATGATGGTGATGAAGGGCCGCAATGCCGTCATCCTTTCCCCATCGCCGAAAGGCGCGAGCACCTGTCGATTGCTGGTGGACTACATCCACGCCGAGTTCGACAGGATCGGTGCGCCGCGCGATCTGGTGCAGTTCATCGAAGTCCCGGACAAGGACAAGACCTACGAACTGATGCGCCAGACGGACTTCGTGGTCGTCACCGGCTCGCAGCGAAACGTGCGGCAGGCGTACAGCAGCGGCACGCCTGCGATCGGGGTGGGTGCGGGCAACGCGCCGGTGCTGGTGCACTCCGATGCCGATGTCGCCGACGCGGCCGAGAAGATCAAGTGCAGCAAGACTTTCGACTATGCGACGAGCTGCTCGTCCGAGAATTCCGTGCACATCCACGACGCCGTCTACGACGAAGCCATCGCCGCACTGCGCGAGCAGGGCGGCTACCTGTTGACGGCGGAGGAAAAGGCCAGATTGGAAGCCGTGATGTGGCCCGGCGGCAAACTCAGCCCCGCGGTCACGGCGCAGGCGCCCGAGAAGATCGCCGCGTTGGCCGGGCTGGATGCTCCAGGGGCTCGGAAAGCGGAGTTCTTCATGGTCGAAGAGGACGGTGTCGGTCCAGAATTCCCGTTCAGCGGCGAGAAGTTGTCTGTGGTCCTCACGGTGTACCGCTACGCGGAACTGCCGGTTGCCGTGGAGCGGATCCAACACCTTCTGGACCACCAGGGAGCCGGGCACTCTTGCGGCATCCACACCGCTGACCAGCAGAACGCGCGATACGTGGCTGAGCGGCTCCGGGTGGCGCGCGTGCTGGTCAACCAGGCCCACTGCTTCGGCACCGGCGGCGGGTTCGACAACGGTCTCGGCTTCACCCTCACGATGGGCGCAGGGACGTGGGCCGGCAACAGCATCAGCGAGAACCTTTCGTACCGGCACTTCCTCAACATCACCCGGTTGGCCACCACCATCCCGCCGCGGGAGCCGGACGAAGAGCAGTTGTGGGGCGAATACTTCCGGAAGCACGGGCGGTGAGCGATGGATCTGCTGGAATACGAAGGAAAACAGCTGGTCGGCGAGGCCGGGGTAGCGGTACCCCGCAGCACGCTCGTGTCGGATCCGGCCGCAGCGCAACGCGCCGCAACCGCGATCGGCGGCAAGGTGGTGCTGAAAAGCCAGGTACCGACCGGCAAACGCGGCAAGCTCGGCGGAATCGACTTCGCCGCAGGCGGAGCCGAAGCAGGAGAGGTCGCGCAGCGCCTGCTCGGCGCGGACATCGGCGGCCATGTCGTGCACGAGTTGCTCGTCGAGGAATGCGTCGACATCCGGTCCGAACTGTACGCCGCCATCCTCAACGACCCGAACAGCAAAGGTCCGCTCGTGCTGTTCTCGGACCAGGGCGGGATGGACGTCGAGGAGGTCGAACCGGGCGCGATCCGGTCCCTGGCAGTGGACATCCGCGTCGGGCTGAACGCCGAGGCCGTCCGCGGGCTTGTCGCGGTCCCGGGGCTGGCCGATGAGGTCGTGGACCAGGTGGTGACCACGCTGCTGGCCGCATATCGGCTCTACCGGGACGTCGACGCGACGCTGGTCGAGATCAACCCGCTCGCGGTCGGCGCGGACGGGCGCGTCATCGCGCTGGACAGCAAGGTTTCGCTGGACCCGGCAGCGATCCCGCGGCATGCCGAACTGCTGTCGGGACTCGGGATGACCGGACAGGACCCGGGCACCGACCTGGAGCGCGAGGGAAAGCAACTCGGCCTGCAGTACATGGAGCTCGACGGCGACGTCGGAGTGCTGGCCAACGGAGCCGGTCTGACCATGACCACAGTGGATGCCGTCCGGCACTACGGCGGGCGGGCGGCGAACTTCCTGGAGATCGGCGGGGACGCCTACACCAAGGCGACTCCCGCGCTTCGCCTGGTCCTGTCCAACCCCCGCGTGCGCAGCCTCGTGGTCAACTTCTGCGGTGCGTTCGCGCGGACCGACGTCATGGCCGAAGGAGTCGTTGCGGCGTTGGAAGAACTCAAGCCCCGGATTCCGGTGTTCTTCACCATCCACGGTACCGGCGAGGACGAGGCCGTGGCGCTCGTCCGGGAACGCCTGGGAGCGACCCCTTTCGACAGGATGGACGACGCGGTGCGCGCGGCGGTCGCGGCGGCCGGTGAACAGCGCGAGGTGATGAACTGATGCTCGTCCGCAAGCACGAAGGCGTGCTGGTCCAAGGCATCACCGGCAAGCAGGGCACGTTCTGGTCCGAGCGGATGGTCGAGTCCGGCACCCGGATCGTCGCCGGTGCCAGCCCCGGCAAGGGTGGCCGGAACGTCAACGGAATCCCGGTCTACGACGCGGTTTCCGACGCGGTCGCGCAACACGAGGTGGCCGCAAGCGTGCTGTTCGTGCCGCCGATGGGGGCACGCGCCGCGGCGCTGGATGCGATCCACGCAGGCGTGCGCAAGCTGGTCATCCTCACCGAGCACATCCCGTACCAGGACGTGATGCGGGTGCTCGCCGAGGCCGCCGAGCACGGCACCCAGGTGCTCGGACCGAACACGGCAGGCCTGGTGCTGCCAGGGGAGACGGCCGTCGGCATCATGCCCGGCTTCGCCGCGAACATCTTCCAACCCGGCGACATCGGGGTGATCTCGCGCAGCGGCAGCCTCGGCACGCTGCTCGCGCTCAACCTCGTCTCGGCCGGATACGGCCAGTCGGCGTTCATCGGCATCGGAGGAGACCCGATCCTCGGCACCACCACGACCGACGCGCTGCGGACCCTTCAGGCCGACCCGCGCACTCGCGCGGTGGTGCTGGTCGGTGAGATCGGCGGGACGATGGAAGAGGAAGCCGCCGAATACATCACCACCATGACAAAACCGGTGGTTGCCTTCATCGCTGGGCGAAGCGCGCCACCGGGACGGCGGATGGGACACGCCGGAGCGATCGTGACCGGCAGCAAGGGCAGCGGCGAGTCGAAAGCCCGAGCACTCGCCGAAGCGGGTGCCACCGTGCTCGACCTCCCCAGCCAGGTGTCCGAAGCACTGATCGGCCACGGAATAACCGCGATCGACCTGCGCACCACCACGCCGATCACCTGACTCCTCCCGGTCCTGCGGCGTCGGCGTGGGTCCGGCGAGAAGCTCCGGAGAATCGCTGGTTCTCCGGAGCTTTGTCATCTCCGCCCGCTTGCTGTCACAAGACTTCGCCGTGCACTTGGCGTCCACCGAGGAAGGTCGCCCGGACCTCCAATCCGGCGATCTCCCGGGGCGGTACCCGATGCGGATCGGCGGACAACACGACGAGGTCGGCGTACTTGCCCGGTTCGAGGGAGCCCACCTGGTCGTCGCAGAACAGCTGCCAGGCCGGATCGATGGTCTGCGCCCGGATCGCCTGGTCAACGGTGAGTCGCTCCTCAGGCGCCAGCACCCTACCGCTGCTGGATTGCCGTGTTGTCGCTACTGCGATGTTGCGCAGAGGTTCTTCCGGCGTGACCGGGGGATCGTTGTGCAGCGAGATGCGGAGTCCGGCCCGCACCGCGGAGCCGGCCGCGGCCCACCGCGCGCCGCGCTCCGGACCGAACAGCCCGTCGACGAGCACGTCACCCCAGTAGTGCAGGTGGTCGACGAACAGGCTGCACGTTGCGCCGATTCGGGCCGCTCGGGCGTACTGCTCGGCCGTCATCGTTCCGCAGTGCTCCAAGCGCAGTCGGTGGTCCGGACGCGGTTGGCGCCCCAGCAGTTCCTCCCACACGTCGAGCACCATGTCCACGCCTTCGTCGCCATGCACGTGGCAGGCCAACTGCCAGCCGGCGGCGAAGTAGGCCTCGCTGATCTCCCGCAGCTGCTCCGGCGTGTAGTTGGGGTGCCCGCGATGATCGCAGCCGAGGCCCATCGCCGTCGTCTGCGGGGTGTTGAGGTACGGGAAGCTGGTGGCGATGTTGCCGACCCAGGGAGAGCCGTCGCACCAGATCTTGATGCCGATCTGCTTGACGAGGTCATCGCCGTTGTCCAGCGGAACTTCACTGCGCAGAGCAGGCCCGGCCTTCTCGTACATCCGCACTCGGGCGGTCAGCACGCCGTTGCGCGCTGCCTGGTCGAAGGCGGGGCGGTGGGCGGGGTCGAAGCCGATGTCGGAGATCGTCGTGACCCCGGCCGCCGAAAGTGCGGCGAACTCGGTGGCCAGCACCGGAATCAGTTCGTCCGGACGGTGCGCGGTCAGTGCGCGAAGGCGCCAGCCCGCGCTCTCGTACGCGACGCCGGTCAACTCGCCATCGCCGTCCCGCCCGAAGCTGCCGCCGGTTGGGTCCTCGGTCGCGCTCGAGACACCTGCCACCCGCGCTGCCGCGGTGTTGAAGTACACCGCATGCCCGGAGTTGTGCGTGATGATGAACGGACGATCTGGCGCCATCTCGTCCATCCACGCCTTCTCGGGAGTGCCCAGCCCTTCCTGCAGGAGGGGGTCCCAGCCGAAGAAGTGCGCGACCCGGTCGTCGTCCGAGACCAGCTCGCGTTTGATCCGGTCCAGGACGTCCGCCGCGGTGGGCGCGGTGACCGGCCGGATGTCAATCATGGCGCCGCTGCGCACTATCCCGTCCAGGACCGGATGACCGTGCGCCTCGACGAATCCGGGCATCAGGCAGCCGCGGCGGAGATCGATCATGCGGGATTTCGGTCCCTGGTGGGCCAGCACTTCCGCGGTGGTGCCGATCGCGAGGATCCGATCCCCGGCCACCGCGACCGCTTCGGCGGTGGGCCGCTTCCGGTCCGCTGTGAGCACTGCGCCACCGGTGAAGATGATGTCGGCACTGGTCATCGTGAGCTCACACTTTCCGCGGCGACCTCGTGCCGCTGTCTCGACGATAGGGGCCGGCTTTCCTTGACCAGCAGCGTGCATGCGGTGGAGATCAGTCCGATGACGATCAGGTAGCAGGCGATCGACCACGAGTGGCCACCGCTGAGCGCGAGCATCGAGGTCGCGATGATCGGTGCGGTGCCGCCGCCGATCACGGTGGCGATCTGGACGCCGAGTGCAGCGCCGGTGCAGCGGACCTCGGGATCGAAGATCTCGGTGAAGAACGCGCCCTGGGTCTGGTACATCAACACGTTCGCCAGGCTGATCAGGGTGATGGCCAGCAGGGCCAGCGGGAAGCTCCCGGTGTCGAACAGCCAGAACGTCGGGAACGCCGTGACCATCAACCCGATCGTTCCGGCTAGGTACACCGGCCGCCGCCCGATGCGGTCGCCGAGCGCGGCCACCGGCATTGACACCAGAGTCATCAGCAGTAGACCCGAGATGAACTTCGCCATCAGGACCACGTTCGATTCCATGCCGATCTGCTGGGTTCCGTACGACAGCAGGAACACGCTCGTGAGAAAAGCGATCGTGGTGTTGCCCAGGTGCATGCCGATGATGAGCAGCACGGTTTTCCACTGCCGCTGCAAGACCGCTGCCAGCGGGATCCGACGGCTGCGCCCTTCCTGCTGCATCTGCTGGAAGACCGGCGTTTCTTCCACCTTCAGCCGGATGAACATGCCGACGATGACGAGGATCGCGCTGAACAGGAAGGGTGTTCGCCAACCCCAAGTGAGGAACGATTGCTTGTCCAGCACGGTGGTGAGCACGAGGACGGTCGCGGTGGACAGGACACCGCCCGCGGTCGACCCGAGCTGCACCCATCCGCCGTAGAAGCCGCGCTTGCGTTCATCGGCGTGCTCGGTCGCGAGTGCCGCAGCACCAGCCCATTCACCGCCGAGCGCGAAGCCCTGCAGCATCCGCAGAATCGACAACAACACCGGGGCCAGCGCGCCGATCGTGTTGTAGCTGGGCAGGATTCCGATCAGGAAGGTGGAGACACCCATCAAGCTCAGCGACGCGATCAGAGAAGTCTTCCGCCCCACCCGGTCCCCGAAGTAGCCGAATGCGATCCCGCCTATCGGGCGGGCCAGGAATCCGGCGGCGAAGGTGGCGAAGGACGCGATGGTCCCGGTGGCGGCGTCGAGGTCGGTGAAGAACAGCTGGCTGAAGACGAGGGCTGCCATCGTGCCGTACAGGAAGAAGTCGTACCACTCGATGGTCGTGCCGATGAGACTCGCCATCGCCACTCTCGACATGCGTCTGCGGTGCGAGGCGTCGTCCGTACTTCTCTCGCTCACCATGCTCGACGCTCCTTACGGGCGAGATGAGTGATGCAGGTAACAGACATTGTTAGTTTTCGTGCGGATTCCTCGGCTGGACAGATCCAGTTCGAGCCCGCTCGATGGGTCCAGTCCCGCGGACAGTTGCGTTCGGACTCGTCGCCGCAGGTGGTGTTGGAGCTGTGAACGTCGGCGGGTTCTCGCTTGGCGCGGGATCAACCGGCGAGGGAGCTGCACCCAACCGCCGTAGAAACCGCGGCGCCCAGGAGAGGCGCGTGCTCGACCAGCAGCGCTACCCCATACCCCGCCTAGTGAGAGCCCCTGGCTTCACCGTGCTGGCGGAAGACCCGTACGACGTCGATCCGCGTCGATCAAAGAAATTGCGGTCCACGCCACGGTATTCGAGGGGAAAGTGCACACCGTTCCGGTGCCCCACCGACCCGATCTGAGATGACCAACGACGCCAAGCGCCGATCCACCCGCGATAGCTGCACCCTTTGTGGTTCCGCTGCTGTGATCGTGGGTGGAGTTCGGGACTGGTGGGGGGCTACATCCAGTGGCCTTATGGCTTGTCTAGGGCAATTGATCGGGAACTATCTGCGTTCTTGGGGTTTGTCGCCGCAGAAGCCGATCCGCAGGGCCTACGAGCAGGACCTGGAAGCGGTGCACCGATGGTTGGAGGAGGACTATCCGGCGATCGCCGCCTGTGCCCGCCGTGAGGGCGCGATGGTGCTGTGGCTGGACCAGACCGGGATCCGCTCCGACGCCGCCGTCGGTCGCACCTGGGCTCCGGCAGGCCAGACGCAGGTGGTGGGCAAGACAGGCAATGTGTTCAGCGTGAACGCCATGTGCGCGATCGGTAACAAGGGCGAGGTGGATGCGGGGCCGCATCCCAACGCCACGCACGCGCAGTGGGGGCGGCGTGTGCACGTGCTGGAGCCGGACCCGGGCAACGGCGGCGTGGGTACGGTGGATGTTCGCCGAGCGGGCGCGTGGTCGGTCGGTGGCGTCGTTGGCGCGGGAGCTCAATGGGCGTGGCGTGCCGTGTCCGGCCGATGTGGACCAGGCTCGGAACACACATCGCCCGGGTAAGGGGTGGATCGCCCGCACTATTGCGCTGATTTTGGAGAATCCGCGCTACACGGGCCGGCAGGTCTGGAACCGGCACTCCACGAAGGGCCACGGCGCCGGGGGACGCGCGGGTGGCCGAGGCTCAGGGGTAGTGCGGCGGAATGCGGCGCAGGAGTGGGAAGTGTCCGAGGAGCGGCCGCATCCGGCGTTGGTCGAAGAGTCCACGTTCCTCGACGTGCAACGGATCCGTGCGGTCCGGGCGACCAAGGACGGCGAGGCTCGCACGTACGAGTTGGCTGATCTGGTGGTGTGTGGGGAGTGCGACCGTCGGATGGATGCGCACTGGGTTCATGGTCGTGCCGGGTATCGCTGCCGCCACGGCTACAGGCCACGCTTACCGCGGCCGAGTCCGGTGCCCCGCACCGTGTATGTCCGCGAGGATCACCTTCGCGATGCTTTACCCGGCTTGCTCAGTCAGCGGGGTGGGGAACCATCCGAGGATGATGTGGGCAACGAGGTTGGTGATTATCTTCGCCGAGCGGGGCTGGAGATCGTGTGCAGCCACGCTGGCTGGTGGCTCAGGCCGATACCAGGCTGTCCAGCTCCCGAACTGATCGCCCCATCCGGCGAGAACCCTTCCGCGCTCGAGACGGACTCCACCGTCGGGCGTCAAAGGAAGAACCCCGCTACCAGCAGTAAGGAGTGCTAGCCTCCGGGTCAGAAAACCCGTGGGGTAAGAGAGTGTCCGAGGGGGACTTGAGCCCCTACTCGCGCGATATTTCCCGTCTTTGGGGAAATCACACCAGAATCGTAGCAGACTCCCTTTTTTCGAGGCTACAGCCATGTGACTGGTCACAGGGGTGGTGTGAATCGGCCTGGGTGTGCCGGAGTCTTCTGCCTGTGACGGTGGGGTGCGGCTATTCGGGTCATGTTGTGTGGGGCTGGCGTCAGAGGGGCTGCGCGGGGGCGTTCCAGGACTGCCTTTGTCGGTGGTGCTGGATGCGGGGTGTGCGCGGTGATCGAGTCAAAGAATGCAGACCCGGAGAGAGTGGCCGGTCGTGGTCGTCGTCGGGGGTCGGGCCGGCGGGGGAGTGGCCGTGATGAGGTCCTGGTGCGGTTCGCGTTTTACGGTCGGATGTCGACCCAGGAGTTCCAGGATCAGGAAACCTCGCTGGCCTGGCAGCTGGAGGTGGCGGAGGAGACGATCGCCGGTCGTGGGGTGATCGTGGCCGAGTTCTTCGACGAGGGCTGTTCACGCCGGTGGTCGTGGCCGAAACGACGGCAGGCGGCGGCACTGCTGGACGAGGCGCGGCGCCCGGACCGCGGTTTCGACGCGGTGGTGGTCGGGGAGTACGAGCGGGCCTTCTACGGCGATCAGATCCGGACGGTGCTGGCCTTCCTGACCGAGCACGGTGTGGATCTGTGGTTGCCGGAGGCCGGTGGGCCGGTGGATCTCGACGATCCGACACACCAGGCGTTGATGCTGCTACTGGGTTCCCAGTCCCGGCAGGAAGTGCTACGAACCCGGCATCGGGTGCTGGCGGCGATGCGTACCCAAGTCTGTCAGCAGGGCCGGTTTCTGGGTGGCCGGCCACCGTATGGATATCGCCTCGTTGACGCGGGCCCGCACCCGAATCGTGTCCACGCGCGGTGGGGACGGCGCCTGCACCGCCTGGAGCCGGATCCGGTGACGGCGCCGTGGGTGCGGTGGATCTTCCAGCAGCGCGCCGCCGGGCGCAGCGTCGCGGGGATCGCCCGGGAACTTAACGAACGCGGGGTGCCGTGCCCATCGGGAGCGGACCGGGAGCGCAACTCACACCGTTCGGGACAGGCGTGGATTGCGCGAACCGTCGCCGGGATTCTGGAGAATCCCCGCTACACGGGGGTGCAGGTGTGGAACCGGCACGGCACGCTGCGCAACCACGGTGCTGCTCGTCGCGGCGGCGGTGCCGGGGGACGCATGGACCAACAGGATTGGGTGGTGTCGAACGCGCCCGCACACGCCGCCCTGGTCGACGAGGCGACGTTCCGGTCGATCCAGGGCATGCGTGCCGCTCGCAAGAGCAAGGAGGGGGACACGCGGGTGTATAGGTTGGCGGGGTTGATCGTGTGTGGTGTGTGTGATCGGCGGTGCGACGCGCACAGGGTACACAACCGGCCGGGATACCGCTGCCGTCACGGCCACACCAGCGCCCGCACTCGGGAACCGGTCATGAAGAACACCTACGTCCGGGAGGACCACCTCCTCGAGGCCCTCCGGGCCCGTCTGGGCAGTGGCACCAGCGGCGACGACACAGATCTGGCTAATTACCTCCGTACGAACGGCCTGGTGATCGTCTATTCCGGTCCGGATTGGAGTCTCGATGAGGTGTCACCAACGGCAGTGTCAACGACGCCGGAAGTCCAGAGCCTCAGGAGATCCTGAGGGTCTTCTTGGTGATGGTTAACCTCACCGGCGGTAGCATGCAATTCCAATCACTGCCAATCAAGGGATTCGTCACGAACAACGGCGAAGATTGCCAGCGAAATCGACCCGCTGCAAATCCGCACCATCGTGCGCACCGCGTTCGGTAACAGCCAGCGCCCCCAATGCCTCCGCCGTCACGGTCGATGTTCGCAATGATTCAAGCGGAACCGAACTGGCAGCGAACATCTCTGACAAGTACGACAGTGAACGCCGTCATATAGATGGCCGCTGCTGATCGGAATTGGTAGTCAGTGGTCGACCACCTGCTGGTGCAGCCGGGCTCGACGCGTTGGCAGGTGGTTCGGGCGACCACCCGCGCCACCTGTCATCGCGGTCATTTGACCTGGGCGGTAGTGCCTCCAGTGGTGGCGTTCCATTCGATGTAGCCGCCTTGGAAGTCGGTTCGTCGTCCGGCGGTCACTGCGTATTCGTCGCTGGTGGGGTAGCCCAGCCAGGATGTTTCCCAGCCGAGGGCGCTCCAGCGGTCCCGGATGGCTCCGTGGACGAGGTGCGCGCCGGTGATGGGGGTCCAGTAGATGGAGGCGTTCTTGGTGAAGTGGTTGTACCGGCCGACTCCGTCAGGCGTGCCTAGCTCGTCGGTGATGGGGTAACCGGCGGGTCCGGTTTCCCATCCGTTGGCGGCCCAGGCGTTGCGGATGGCTCCAAACACGGCGTGCGCGCCGGTGTTCCGGGTCCAGTAGATGGAAGCGTCGTGGGTGAAGTGGTTGTATCGGCCGATCGTGTCGGGCGTGGCGAGTTCGTCGGTGGTGGGGTAGACACCCGCGGTCGGTCCGCCGAGCCGGTTGTAGGTCACGTGGATGTCGCCCTTGACCTGGTGTGCGCCGAAGTCGCTGCGCCACGCGATGGTCGAGGATCCGCTGCCGAACACGGTGGCTCGGCCTCCCCCGGGCCAGTCGTTCTCCACCGCGTAGACCGGGCCTGCTTCGTTTTCGCCGCCGAGTGCCTGCCATTTCTGGTGGATCGGCCCGCTGCGCCAGTCGCCGGCCAGTTGCACGGTGCGGTCCCGGACCGATCCCAGGGAGTCGTAGCCGAAGCTGCCTGGGCAGGTGGTTCGTCCCACGTCGCGGTGGGCGAAGAGCGTGGGTAGCGTGACAGGTGTTCCTGCGGCGTATTTCGAAGTGCCGCCTCCGGCGCTGACGAGTGTGACGCTGCCAGCGGGGTCGACGTAGCTGTTGGGGAGCTTCCACGCGATCATCTGCGACACGGACTCCAGCGTCGCGGTGCTGGGAGGGATCGCGTCGTAGTCGCCGATCATCGAGATGCCGAAGACGTGCCGGTTGAATCCGCCGGTGTGTGCGCCGAGGGTCGGCAGGTGCAGGCCGCCGGTGCGGCCCTCGAAGATGGTGCCGCACTTGTCGACCAGCGCGTTGTAGCCGATGTCGCCCCATCCGTTGGTGACCGAGTGGTAGTAGTAGATGCCGCGTACCAGCGCTGCGGATTGGTCGCAGGTGTAGTCATTGCTGTCGGCGGTGTGGTGCAGCGCGGCGGCTTTGACCGTGGTGGCGTATTCCGGATCCCAGGTCATCAGTGATTCATCAGCACCCCACTGCGCGCGGGTGACGACCGTTGGCACGGTGGAGACGCTGCTGCTCGCGGCGGAAAGCTGGCTGATCTGGGCGTCGTTGGTCGAGGTTCCCGGATCGATGGCGACCAAGGTCAGTTCGTCGGTAGCTGGTCTGCCCGCGCGCTGGGCGCGGACCTGAACGCGGGTGGTAGGCCCGGTCCACAGCGGTTCGGTCGTCTTCGGGGACTGGCCGCGGTCCGGGCCGCCGTCCTGCTGGTCCAGGGTCCGCCAACCACTCCAGGTGCCTCGAACGGATCGGGTGCGCAGTTCGATCGAGTCAGGTTCCGTGCCTTGCCAAGTCAGCCCTATGAGCGAGAACTGCCGCCGTGACGCGGCTTCGCGCATCCCGGCCGGGACCCCCGGTGGCCGCTCCGCATCGGCCAACGGCACTTTCTCCGCTCGCGGAGTCACAGGGTGGGCGGCAGGCAACGCCGCTGGATGAACGGTCTTCTCCACGAGCACCGCCGGACTCGCCTGGGCGTGCGGTAGGCCACTGGCCGACAGCGCCAAGACGATGGCGAATAGTGCGATTCTGGGGCGACGATTCGTCGTCATTACTACCTCGGCAGGTCTGAACCGGAAAAACAACAGCGTGCTCAGGACGCGAGAACCGCTGTGCCTCAGTCGGTTCGGGTGGCGGTGAGGGCGAGGGCTGGGCCGTGGGGATGGTCGGGGGTGTCGAAGCCGATGTTGGTGACCGTCCAGCCGAAGTGCTCCAGAGCGGCGAGCAGATCGGTTCGGGTGAGCCAGTTGCTGTATGGCGCGCTGCCACCGCAGAATCCGTTGCGTTGCAGGGCTTCCGCGTAGTTGAAGCGGTGCAGGGTGTGGCCGAAGCCGAGGTAGCCGACCGGTTGATGACCGGGGAAGCGGGGTGCGAGCAGCTCGCTGCGGCTGATGATGTCTTCGTCGTAGACGTGGGTCCACAGGAACAGCTTGGTGGCGACTTTCGCGGTGAGCGCGATGGTTTCGACGGGGTTGCGCACGTGGTAGAGCACGCCGCTGGCGAAGCAGATGTCGAAGCGCTCCTCGGTGTCACGGAGGTAGGGCGTGAAGTCGCCGAGCAGGAACTGGGCACGAGGCATGCCGAGCAGTTCCTTGGCGATGAGGCACTTGAGGTAGGCGCGGGTTTGCGCTTCGACCGCGGTGATTTCGGCGCCGGCGGTGTGGAGTTGGTAGGTATGTCCGCCTTCGAGCGGTCCGAGCTCCAGGATGCGGCTTTCCGCTACACCACCGAAGGACTCGATGGCCCAGGTGACGCGGGCGTCGTCGAACAGCGGTAGCGGACCCGCTTGGACGTGTTGCAGCGGCGCGGGGAGCTGGGAAGACCACTCACCAGCGAAGAGGTCGACGGCGTTCTGCGGGGCGGGCGCGCTGGTCACGTACTCGTCGAGAATCGACGGCGTGGTCGGCTCCGACCCCTCTGCGGATGGTGGCGTGGTGGTGCGGGACCTGCGTAGGAGGGAACGCACGGCCTGGCCCTTCTGCTCCTGGTCAGCGGAGGCGCCAGGTATGCGTTTGTCGCTCGGCGCCGTGATGCGCCGAAAAGCACGGTGTCGCGGCCTCTATCGACGCGACCACATCGGGCGTTACACGAAAGCTCGCCTGCCCCAGATGATTTCATTTCCGCACCACGCCAACCGCCACGGAGCGATCCGGCGCCGTTGCTCCTAGTTATCACCCGTTTGTCGTATTGGTGTTCTGATGGTCGTCTGGTGACGATGTGACGGCTTTCTTGGCGCGGGCTGTGGGGCCTGCACCGATTCTTCGAGGAGTTTCGGCATGGTCCCTGCTCGTCCTGATGATCGCGCGCGCTCTCGTGTGCGGCGGTTGCTGTCTCGTTTGCTTTGCGTCCTTCTGGTGTTCGCGGTCGGTGTCTCGGTCGTCGAGGTCGTGGTGCCGCCTGCGGTGGCGTCGGCTGCGCCGGATCCTGCGCGTGATCCGCGCGAGAATCCGCTACTGCCGGGCAAACCCACTCCGCAACCGGTGTCTCCAGGCCGGACCGATGCCGACTTCGGACCGCTGACCGAGCGCGACGGGTATGCGGGATCCCGGTTCGATCCCGTGCGGTCGAAGCTGGTGTCGCGGTCGATGTTTGTCGAGGAGTGGGCGAATCCGGACGGAACCCGGACGCTGCGGCAGTCGACGGTGCCGTTGAACGTCCAGGACGAGGCGGGACAGTGGCAGCCGGTCGACACCACCCTGCAGTCTGACCGGCGATCGACGCGGGCACATGCGCAGCGGCACGTCCTGCGCCCCTCGGTGGCATCCAAGGCCAACGATCCGGCCGTGGTTGCGGTGGAGGTCGAGGGCAAGAAGGCGTCGCTGGCGCTGGAGCAAGCCGCGGACCGCCCGGTGCGACTCGACGGGGACAAGGCTGCCTACACCGATGTCCAGCCGGATACGGACTTGACCTACGAGGTCACGTCTGGGGCGGTGAAGGAGACCATCGTCCTCAAGCGTCAGGGCAGGTCGTCGTGGCGTTTTCGCCTGACCACCGAGGGTTTGACGCCTGAACTGGATGCCACCGGTGGCGTAGCCCTCAAGGATGCTGGTGGCGTGGTGAAGGTGGCGTTGCCGCCGGTCGAGGTGTGGGATTCCTCCGGTGGCGGCGACAAGGCGCCCGCGATGACGGGTGGCCGCTAGGAACTGACCCAAGTCGGACCGCAGTGGTTCCTGAATGTCTCGGTGGATGAGCAGTGGCTGCGGGCGCCGCAGCGGCAGTATCCGGTGTTCGTGGATCCGACGATGTCGTTCGGTGTGATCGACTCGCGCGCCTATCGCTCTGATGGCTATGAGTGCGCGAACTGCGGGCTGCGGATCGGCAACAGCCAGTCGGCTGGTGACACCTACAACCGCAGCGTGTTCAAAGTGGACTACTCACCGCTGTTCGGCAAGACGGTGGTCGGTTCGCGTCTGGACGTGTGGAAGGTGCCGGGCTACACCGGCTCGGTCAAGTCGTGGAACACCGACCTGTACCACGCCTCCGGTTTCAACTTCAACGCTGTGGGTGGCTACGTCGCCAGCACCTACGTGGGGGATACCGGCCAGTTCGCCGGGGAGGGGTTGACCGGGTTCATCCGTTACCTGGTCGAGCGGGGTGATCCGACGGCGTGGTTCATGCTGATCGGTCACGAGCAGGCCGGGGTGTGGACCTACAAGCACCTCGACGCCACGTTGCTGGTCGACGTGGGGTCGGCGCCTCCGGCTGCGCCGCTGGTTGCGCCGACGGACAACGCGACGGTGACGACCACGACACCGACCCTGCAGGTGGGTGCCGTATCGGACCCGGATGGGGAGGCGGTGAAGTACTGCTTCCGCGTCGCCACCGGGCCGGACGCGAAGACCGGCGTGGTCGTCGAGTCCGGCTGCCTCGATACGCCACAGTGGACGATACCGCCGGGTGTGTTGCAGGACGGTGTGGCCTACACCTGGCAGGTCACCACGGTGGCGAACCTGACCAGCACGACCTCGTCCTGGGTCGGTCATGTCAAGGTCGATTTGCGTATCGGTGACCACGGACCGTCCCCGACCGATGATGTTGGCCCGGTGGAGGTGAACCTGGCCAACGGCAACGTCTCCACCCAGGCGTCGTCGCCGACGTTCACCACGGTCGGTGGTACGGCGGGTGTGTCGTTCTCCTACAACTCGCAGCAGACCGACCCGAAAGGGCTGCGCGCGTCGTACTACAAGGACCTCAACCGCAACACAGTGATCGACGACGGTGTGCAGCCGACGCTGGTGCGCACCGAGCCGCAGGTCAACGTCGACTGGGGCACGGCCTCCCCGTTCGCGCCGGCGCTGCCGGCGGACGACTTCATCGTGCAGTGGAACGGTTTCTTCCAGGTCCCGGCCACCGGCACCTATCTGTTCGCCGGGGTGCACGACGACAAGGCCACGGTGTGGATCAACGGCACCCAGGTGTACCTAGGCGAAGGCCCGAGCGATGTCAACTGGACCCAGGCCACCGGGGTGTCATTGACGGCGGGGCAGCGCGTGCCGATCAAGGTGGAACTGGCAGAGAAGACCGGTTCAGCCAGGTTGCGGTTGTTCGTCAAAACCGCCGATGACGTCGCGGTTCCGTCCCAGATCGTGCGCTCGGACTGGCTCTACACCGAGGACCTGCCCGCCCTGTCGGAAGGCTGGACGCTGTCGGCCGATCTGGACGGCAGCGGCGGCAGCTACGTCTCCGCGCAGGTAGCCGACCAGACGGTCGTCCTGACTGATGCGACGGGTGCGAAGCACACCTGGACCAAGGCCGCCACCGGCGGCTACACCCCACCTACTGGTGAAGACGGCGTCCTCTCGCTGGACACGGCTGGGCGGGTCACGCTGACCGATGGCGGCGAGGTGTTCGTCTTCCGCGCCGATGGGAAGCTGGAGTCGCAGAACTCCGTCGCGGACTCCCGCAGACCCGCGGCGCTGCAGAACATCTACGACGGCAGCCCGGTGCGGCTGCGGGAGATCAAGGACCCGGTCTCCGGGCGCTCCCACGTACTGCACTACAACCGGCCCGGGGACGACTGCTACGGCAGCACACCGGTTCCGCCTGGTGGGGACGCGTTACCGCCGTCGCAGATGCTGTGCCGCATCACCTACTGGGACGGCACCGAAACCCACCTGTGGTACGTGGCCGGGAAGCTCTCCCGGATCGAGGACCCAGGTAGCGAACTCACCGACTTCGGCTACAGCCCCACCTCTGGCAAGATCGACGTGATCCGCGATCCCCTGGCCAACGACTGGATCGCTGTCGACCCCGCCACGCGCGAGTCCAGCACCGAGGTCTTCACCGCGATCGCCTACGACACGGCCACGGGCAAACCGAAAGCCACCTCGGTGACCCAACCCGCGCCCGCACCCGGTCAAGCCCGGCCCACGCACACCTACCGCTATATCAACGGCGGGGAGACGCAGGTCGACGTCGCCGGTCTTACCCCGGCCTCTGGGTTCGCGCGGAAGGTCACCTTCGACGCCGGGTTCCGGCAGTTGACCGACACCGACGCCACCGGCAAGGCCAGCCGCCAGGAGTGGAACGTCAAGGATCAGGTCGTCGCCACCATCGACCCAGTGGGCCGCAAGACCACCACCATCTACGACCACGCCGACCGCCCCACCGACACCTACGGACCCGCACCCGAATCCTGCTTCAACGGCCTAATGCCAAGCTCCACCTGCGCGTCTACTGTGGACCACAACCACACCGAGTACGACGAAGGTATCAACAGCCTGGCGGTGTCGCTCTACGACAACCGCGAACTCGCGGGAGCGCCGAAGTACTACGGCACCGGGATCGGCACCGCGGACGGGAGTTTCGCCCGAAACCTGGGGTATGACGCACCCGCACCGGGAATCCCGGCCGACCACTTCTCACTGCGCGCCACCGGCGAGATCATCTTCCCCCAAGCCGGGTCCTACACCCTGCGCGTGCTGGCCGACGACGGCGTCCGGGTGTGGATCGACGACCAGATCCTGATCGACGACTGGCGCAACACGACACCGGCCTGGCGGCAGGCCACGGTGTCCAGCCCCAGCGCTGGCGCGATCAAGCGCATCCGTGTCGAGTACTACGAGTACGACCTCACCGCTCAATTGGAGCTGCACTGGACCACCCCGTCCGGCGTGCAGGAAGTCGTGCCCGGCACCCAACTCAGGCCGCGCTACGGGCTGACGACCTCGACCACCGAGGACGAATCAGGCGGCGTGCCCAACAAGGTCACCACCACCCGCTACAACGACAACGGCCTGGACCCCATCCACGGGCTGGCCACTACCAGCATCACCGACCCGGCAGGCTTGGCACTCACCGCCTCCAACGCTTATGAGACGCCCGGCGCCGGATACCTGCGGCAGACCGGGAAAACCATGCCCTCCGGCGCCCAGAGCACCACCACCTACTACGGCGACGCCGAAACCCGCGACAACCCCTGCACACCCGCCGTTGATCCCGCCAATCAGGGCGGTCTGGCGAAACTGACCACCTCACCAGCGCCCACGAGCGGGCCTGCTCGGATGGACGAGCAGGTCTATGACGCCTCCGGCCGCGTGGTCGCCGAGGCGGTCAACGGCACATGGATCTGCACTCGTTACGACACTCGCGACCGGGTCATCGAGAAGACCTACCCCGCCAACCCCACCGCCCCAGCGCGCACCGTCGCCACCAACTACGCCGTGGGCGGCGACCCGCAAACCACCTCGGTCACCGACACAGCGGGAACCATCACCACCCGCGTCGACCTGCTCGGCCGCACCGTGCTCTACACCGATGTGCACGGCACCCGCACCGAAACCAGATACGACCAAGCAGGCCGCGTCACCAGCGAGATCGTCACACCACCCAACATCGCCGACACACCCCAGACCACCGAGTACCGCTACGACGACGCAGGCCGCGTCCTGGAAACCAAGCTCCTGGCCACCGTCAACGGCACCCCCACCACCACGGTGCTGGCGATGCCCGGCTACGACGCCGCCGGCGAACTAGCCTCGGTCAACTACGGCAGCGGCACCTCCCTGACCACGATCGGCAAAGACCAAGCCGCCCGAGTCACGTCGCTCACCTGGCGCAAACCCGACGCCACCCAAGTCGTCTCCACAGTGAGTCGCAGCCGCGCGGGCACCATCACCGACGAAACCCTCGCCGGTGTCGACGCCAACCCGACGGGGGCGAACTACCTCTACGACGCCGCCGGACGACTCACCGAGGCGTGGGTAACGGGGCATCACTACACCTACGACTTCACCACCGCACCCAGCGGCTGCCCCACCGGCACCCAAACCAACGCCGGTGCCAACACCAACCGCCTACGGCTGATTGACGACACCGGCACGGGCACGACCGAGACCGGCTACTGCTACGACGCCGCTGACCGCATCCTCGCCACCACCGGCGCGAACCCGGTCACCGGAATCACCTACGACGACCACGGAAACACCACCCAGTACG
Source organism: Saccharopolyspora oryzae (assembly GCF_027853915.1). Taxonomy (GTDB): domain Bacteria; phylum Actinomycetota; class Actinomycetes; order Mycobacteriales; family Pseudonocardiaceae; genus Saccharopolyspora; species Saccharopolyspora oryzae. The sequence goes on along the minus strand of NZ_JAQGLA010000010.1, from coordinate 58,245 downwards.
TCCAGGGTCCGGTCACCACTGCTCTCGGCTGGGACAGCGCTGACCGCAACCTCACCGCCCGCACTACGAGCACCAACCCGGCCGACGTGGCAGAGGTGACCTACGGCCGCGACGCCACCGATCGGATCGTCCGTCGGGACGCCGCCCAGGGCGACACTCCGGCCGCGGTGCTCTACAGCTACAGCGCCGACGGCGACACCGCAGACCTCGCCCTCGACACCAACAAGCGGGTCGTTTCCCGCACGATCTCCCTGCCTGGCGGAGTGCTGTGGACCGCCACTCTCGATGCTCGGGGCAACGCCACCGGACGCTACGACCACCCCACCGTCCGCGGCGATCTCACCCTGAGCACCGACGCCGCCGGTGCCCAGCTCGGAGACCTGCGCACCTACACCCCCTACGGCGAACCGTTGACGGCGGCCGGTGTTGTCGACCCGGACAACGTGCCGGACAACCAGCCCGGGCAGTTCGACTACGGCTGGCTCGGCCAGCACCAACGCCCCTACGAACACGGCGGAGCCCTATCCCTCGTGCAGATGGGAGCCCGGCCCTACTCACTCCTGCTCGGCCGCTTCCTGTCCGTCGACCCCGTCGAAGGCGGCTCCGCCAACGACTACGACTACACCAACGCCAACCCCATCAACGAACTCGACCTCGACGGCAAATGGTCCTGCGGCTGGTGCCGCAAAGTCGGCTCATGGGTGTGGCGCAACAAATGGGAAATCGGGCTCACCGCGCTTGGATTCGTACCGGGTTTGGGCGCTGCAGCGTGGGTCTATCGCGCTTATCGAATAGTTCGTGTGGCTCGAGCTGCGCAAGGATTGTCTGGCGGAATCCGAGCGACTCGGCTCACTTCTCATCTAGCGGGCCGAATGTGGGTAGGCCGCCGGGCTGTCAGGAAGTCAGCAGACAGCGGATATCGACTATATTCCAGGAATGGCTTGCGGCAGTGGCGCCCTCCGCAGTACAAGAAGAATATGGGCAAATGGCAGTCCAACTTTGAATGGAGAAACAAGCCAAAGGGTAGAATGACCACCAACTATCATGTCAATCACAGGCGGCGATGGTGATGACAGACGCATCGACACCGGACATTCACCGATTCCACAACCGGATAGCAGAGGTATCCGATGGGATGATTTTCGTCGGATACCTCTGGGTCGGCGTTGCCGATGTAACATGGCGTCATCGGGGCAAGACCTATCAAGATGTCAATGTTGACATGGTCCTCGCCAGTAGCACGGGCAACCCGCAAAATCCGTGGGATTTCAGCGACCGTGCAGACCCAGACGATGCTGACGCATACGCGGAACTGGCTTCCGGCAGGGTTCTCTGGTACGGGACGGAATACTCAATCCGATTTCTTGATTCAGGCGAAGCCTCCCGCGTGCTGAGAGATGTGTTCCCGTCGAAATTCCCTCCTCCAGGCAAAATGGAGACATTGATTTCCAGAATCAGGGAGTTCATCGACAGGAGGAGGCGCCTGTAACCTGCAGATTGAAAGACCGGGGTGGTGAGATGGAACGCGAAATCCCAATGATCAGTAAATTGCGGTCTCGCGGGATACGGGCGAACGAGTGACGGAGCGGACGGTCCTTGGGCGGGTGGGCAAGGGGTGCTGTTTCTGGAGCGTTCGGAGCGGTGCGGGGCGTAGCTGGCTTGTCTAACCTCATACTCATCCGAACAGGCCGCAAGTACGGTTTCCGGTCGAGAAAGTTTAGGAGCTACGTCGGGTCGGGTACACAATTGTCAAGTTCATGGAGGATCCGGCGAGAGAAGGATTATTGAATTTCCTCGTCTGGGTTGGCGTTTTCCTGCTATGCGTTGCGTTGACGGCGATCATGGCGGTTCCGACCAGTCTTGAAGAGCTGGCAATCGCCATCGCAATCGCTACGGCAATCACGGCGGTCAGCTATATTGCCGTGGAAGTAGAGCGCTGGTGGGAGAAGTGAAAGAAGAACCGATATCTTGGTGGCTGACCGCGAATTTTTGGGTCTCGACGAGATACTGGACCACTCGGGATGTGTAAACGGCCAGTGGTGGCTCCAGGAGATCCAGAACTATAGTGATCATGACCGAGAAGCCGGTTGTTGAGGTCGCCCTGCATTTGGGGATCAACGCAGGCACGCTGGCCAACTGGATCAATGCACAACGGCGAGAGAACCCGGATGCCGAACAGCAGGCGACTCCGTCCGAGTGCTCTCGTATGGCAGAGAGGGAGGACAGATCCGCATCCGAACAGTGTTCACGCGCGGTGGGGGCGTCGCCTGCATCGGTTGGAGCCGGATCCGGTGACGGCACCGTGGGTGTAGTGGGTCTTCCAGCAGTGCGTCAAGGGGCGCAGCGTCGACTAACGCCTGTTCTTGCGGATCAACGTCGAGGGTTGGCTCCGCGTCCAACGCTTGCGCATATGCGGCGGCTGCCTCGGCTGAGTTCCTGAGAACGTGTGAAGCGGTGAGGTCCTTCATCTGAAAATGCAGGACTCCGGTGCCGGCTTGCAGGCGGGATTGCTCTCCAAACACTCGGTGTGTTCGGCGGTAACCCGCGAGTACGACTTCCTCGGGCGCTTCATTCCCTTGCGGAGCTCGTCGCCGAGCCGTGCATGTGGTGAGGAGACGAATGGGCACACCTGGGACGCATAGAGCCCGCACACCTCATGCACTGGAGCCTCGCCGAAAAGCGCCTCCTTCGCCCGGACCAGGTCGTCCTTGTCGAAGCTGACCTGCCAACGCAGTTCCTCACCGAACGGCAGCGCGCATACCGCGCACAGGTCGAAGGTAGCGAGCACAAGCTTCCGCTTCTCGGACACGGCGCCGAAGTCCACGGTGTCAGCGTCTTGACCAACAGTGGCGATGATCGGATAGCCACGGCGATCGACGCGGAGGTGAGCGCAGCGATCCGGCCGTGGCACATCCGCTGGTCCCTTGCTGACGGGGACGGTTTACATGGATTCCATCCTGCCTTCAGGAGCACCGGGCATAGGGGGTTTCCCCTTACCCGGTGCCAATTCGTGTTCTCTGCGAACCGATGGTATGAGCGCTCTAGCGCGGCAAACTGTCCTTCGTCACGGTTGGGGCCGTGCGCGCTGTCGTAGGGGCGATGTGGCTGCCCGGGCGAGGTTCTGGAGCGATTTGGTGACTCGCCGCTGGTCTTCCAGCTCCTCTGCCAGGAGGCTTTTCTCTCGTGTGAGGCGATTGGTGTGATTGGCGTGGCGTTCTCGGAGCGTGTTCAGCTCTTGGGTGAGTGCGTCGATTTCGGCTTGTTTGGCGGCGATGGTGCTTGCGAGTTCGTCGGCGTTGGTGGCGTGGGCGGCGGCTTCGTGTTCGAGCTCGATCACCCGGGTGTAGAGGGCGATCCGGTTGTTCTCCAGGGCGGTCAGCAGTGTGGATCGGCTGTAGGGCTGGAGGATGTCGAGGAGGTCGGTGTCGTGTTCCGCGGTCGGTCGCAGCATGATGCCGAGTCCGAAGACCGCGGGGATCAGCTCGAGGTGCCAGTCGGGTGCTGCGGCCAGGGCGTCTTCGACGGCGGTGAGGACGCCGTTGCGTTCGCCGCCGGCGTGCGTTGCCCAGGTGAAGGCGCCGCGTCCGATGAATCCGGACGGGGTGAGCCCGTCGTGGCCGACGGTGGGCCCGTCGGTGGTGGCTGGGTGCCGGTCTGCGGGGTCCAGATTGGACGGTTCGTAGTACATGTCCCGGCGTGCGCACGGCCATAGCAGGTCGTGGAGCACGACGACGGCGTCCGGTGCGTTGGCGGTGATCCAGTCGAGTTCGGCGCGGACCGTGGCGTAGTTGTGGTCCCCGTCCAGCACGTACAGATCGGCGATCGGTAACTCGGCGAGGACAGCGGGGGACGGTCGTTGCGCGAGGTGCAGGGCGTCGTTGTCGGCGATCGCGGCGCGGAGTTCCGGCGTGGGGTCGGGCTCGACGCAGTGGACCGCGACCGCGCCGAGCTCGGCGTAGAGGGAGCTGACCTGGCCGGACTCCACGCCCACTTCGACGACGGTCGAGATGTGCCGGTGGGTGAAGAGATGTTCGAGGATTTCGCGGAACAGCGCCACGGAGTGCAGCAGCAGCGGCTGTTGCCGGGCAGCCCGGGCTTGTGCGTGCGGGTCGGTCCGGTTGCCCAGGTCGGGTTGGGTGCTCATCAGCGTCCTCCCAGCTGGCGGAGTGCGATCCGGGCTGCACCGGCCGCGACTCCCCGGATCCCCCGGGTGCGGTACTCCTCGCGGGCCCGGCCGGTGACCCGGGCCAGCCCTGATGCGGGGGTGAGCCGGTGTGCGAGGCCGGACATCGACTGCGGTAGCACGGCGAAGGCGATGGTGACCTGGGCTGAGGCGATCGGTCCTCCGGCGCGGTTGGCAAGGGGGAGCCAGATCGCCGCGTGCGGGGCGTGGAACTCGACGAGGTTCCCTCCCAGCCAGGTGCATTCGGCGAAGACGAGTCCGGCGAAGTCCTCGCCGCGTTCCCACCGCAGCACGCGGGGGTTCGGGTCGCCGCTGACGAACGCGGTGATCTCGATCCAGTCGACGCGCACGATCGCGGGTCGTCCGGGGATGGCGAGCGAGATGTCGGTGGCGCCTTCGGATTCGAAGTTCAGCCGCGCGAAGGACAGTCCGTTGTGGTTGATCCGGACCCGTCGGCGCGGGCCGTCCCACCAGTGGTCGTCGGGCGTGCGGAACCGCAGCCGGGTCTCGGAGGGCTGCCCCGACTGCTCGAACATGGCGGGGTCGACCGCGCCGCTGCGCATCGCGCGCACGGCCGCGCTCAGGTTCGGGTCAGAGGCAGCGAGGAGTTCCGGCCAGTACGCGTCCCGCATGTCCAGGTCGTCGAGGTCCGGCGGGGACAGGTAGGGCACCGCCGGTACGAGGTCGTCGGGCAGGATGCGGGTGATGATCGAGGACCCGAAGTTGTCCTCGTGCTGCCAGTTCCCGAAGACGGCCGCTTCGGCTTCGGTGGGGGCCTGCACCGCCGAGCGCATGATCTTGGCCAGCCACAGCGCAGCGGCGTCGGTGGTGAGTTCGGGCCACGCCCCGTCGCTGTGGGCGACGTAGCGGTTCCAGAACTCCTGGAATGTCGCGATGCCGTGCTGGGCCCCCTGCCATTCGAGATCCTGCGCCGGGCTGCTGCCCGGTGCGCCGAGTTCGGGCGAGCCGTCGTCGGTGAAGCCGAGCAGCGAGCCGCACCGGGCGCTGACGCACTGCTCGACCACTTCAGGGCTGCGGCTGAGGGCGTGGACGACGTCGTGCGGATGGCCCATCTGTCCGAGGTACGACTCGGTTCGCAGACCGGCCAGGTACAGGCGAGTGGCTCGCTCGTTGGTGGCGAGGTAGAAGCCGATCGGCCGAACACCGGTGCGGCTGCGGCGCAGGACCTGGTCGAGCTGGAACTGGATGGTCCCGCCCCAACCGAGGTCGACCAGCGGAAGTTCCGGCGCGTCCAATGCGCCGGCGCGGCGAAGCGAGTGCAGCAACCGCTCCCGCGCGGCGGTCACCGTGGCAGCTAGCCGGTTCGTGAGGTGCGGCGATTCGGTGAGCGCAATGGTGACGCGGTCCACGACATCCGGCTGGTTGAGCAGAATCCCCAGCTTGTCGGCCAGGGATGGGACGTCGCCGGGGCGCAGCTTGAGCGACGTCAGCAGCTGCTCGACGGTGAGCCGGTAGCTGCGGCGGATGAAGTCGCGCACCGAGTCGTGGTCGAAGCAGTCCAGCGCAGCGATCGAGGTGACGTGCCGGGAAAGCCAGATCGGTTTCGCGGTCACGTTCCACCCGCGCGTCCGGGCGGCGTTGGTCACCAGCTCGGAAAGCAGCTCGCCCTCGCGCATCGGACACCACACCACCGGCGTGCCCGACTGATGCGCCCGACTGGCCACCCACTCGGCGAAGCCGGTCAGCACCGGACCGAGCACCGAGGCCCCGTAACGCCAAGCCGTCCGCACGGACGTGCTGACGTCCCCGGGTACGGACTGCAGTGTCTTCGCGCGCAGGCTGGTCAGGCCGAAGTCTCCATGTTCGGCGTGCACGTGCGGGCTGAACGGGCCGAAGGAATCTACGGACTCGCCTTCGCGGTCCAGCACCCTCGCGAACTCTGCGTCGATCCGCCGGTAGTGCACCGTGCGCACCCCGAGCTCTCCGGGCACGTCGTGATCGGCGACTTCGTTGTCACCGACGTGCACCACCTGTTCCGGGCTCCTCCCGAGTTCGTGCAGGACGATCTTCCACAGGCCAGACCCCTTGTCCAGCCCGTGCTGGTGCGAGCGGAACACCCGCGCGTCCCGCAGCGGTTCCAGCTCGCGGCGGTCGAGGAGATGCTCCAGCTGGTCAGCGGTGAAGTAGGTATCCGACACGAGCACGATCGGGATGTCGTTCTTGTCCGCGACCTGGACCAGGCGTGCGATGTCGAGGTCGACGACCGTCACCTCACGCTCCAGCTCGACCTCCGCGCCAACGAGCTTCTCGAGCGATGTGCCGGTGCACAGCGCCTGCGGCATCTCTCGCCAGATGTCGAATAGCGACACCTCGCCGCACGCAGAACCGCTTGCGTGGCGAGCCCGCTGTTCGGCCTCGATGCGCATGCGCCGGAACGTCGCGTCGGTGACCCACTCCGGGCAGAGCCCCGCCTTCCGCAGCCGCGCCGCGAGCATGCCGAACAGGTCGGTCGGCCGCGGCACCCGCCGCCACAGAACCGTGTCGAAGATGTCCAACGACAGCACCGAGCAGGACCCGTCGGAGAGCAACCGCTCAGCCCGCTCCAGCTGCGAAACGCCGGAAGCCCTTATCGCGTCAAACAAAGGTCTCGATCTCCATTCAGCAAACCAGATCGAAATTCCGGTGCTCGACCAGGCAGTCTTGGTATGCATCTCGTGTGCGCACCAGGCCAGTGTCGAGTGCAGACCGGAACTTCCGCGCGCCGCAGAGCGGGCGCACCAACTAGCGGGAATCGGTGGCTTCTCCGACCCCACCAAGGTTCGGACGGGCGTCCTGTCCCGGTTGTCCCTAGTGGACTGGAGGTGCCCGCGGACACTGCTCCGACATCCGCGTCCCCACAACGGCACATGTCCAAACGGGGAGCGTGGCGACGACGCTGCGGACGCCTCGACTCCTCTTCGCGGCGTTTGACCCGTATGCCCTATCGTCTCCGCTATCGCTCAAATGGGTCAGGATGTTCCGTTCAACGGGTGTAATTCAGATCACATTCGACACGAGGGAAGGGCAGGCGCAGCTGCCGCGTTGCCGAGAGCCTTCCGGCGCTGACCAGCGGATACCGGGGCCCTCGATCGGCCGGAGCACTCGAATGCTCCAGATGGCGATCGTGGGGTGTGGGAAGGCGCCGCCTTCCTACACCCCACGTCGGCTTGCGTGGTTAGCGGTGTGCGGAGGGGAGTGGGTACTCGAGTCCGCCGGCGAAGTCGCCGTGCCATTCGGTCCCGTCTTCGAAGGCTGTGCCGTCGGAGCGGGCGACGTAGACCTGGGCGCGGCCGCCGCGGGTGAAGGTCACGACGTCGGCTTTGCCGTCGCCGTTGAAGTCACCGACGCCGGGCCATTCGTCGCGGATGGAGAAGAAGTCGTTCCACCGGTCGTTGTCCTCGACGAAGCTGTCGCCTGTGGACAGTGACACGTACACGTAGCCGGTGTCGCCGCGGAGGAAGGTGACGATGTCGTCCTTGCCATCGCCGTTGAAGTCGCCGACGGCGGGGATTTCACCGGTGGGGGAGAAGCGGTTGTGCCACTTCCAGCCGTCCTGGACGAAGCGGGTCCCATCGGAGAGGGGGACATACACGGCGCCGCTGTCGGTGAAGGTGACGATGTCGGCTTTGCCGTCGCCGTTGAAGTCGCCCACGGCGGGGGTTTCGGTGCCGAGGGCGAAGCGGTCGTGCCACTTCTGCGCGGGCAGGAACTGGGTGCCGGTGGAGAGCGCTACGAACACGTCACCGTAGGTGCGGCCGGAGAAGGCGATGATGTCGTCCTTGCCGTCTCCGTTGACATCGCCGACGGCGACCTTCTGGTTGGACAGGCCGAAGTGGTCGTGCCAGCGCTGGGTGGGGCCGAACTTCTGTCCGTCGGAGAGTGCGACGTTGACGGGGCCGTTGTTGAAGGTGACCACGTCGCTGATGCCGTCGCCGTTGAAGTCGCCGGTGAGCGGGATCGCGCCGTTGCCGGCGAGGTTGCTGCTCCACTGCGAGGCGGCACCGAACCGGTCGCCATCGGAGACCGCCACGGAGGTCAGGGTGCCCTTGAAGGTGGCGATGTCGTCCTTGCCGTCACCGTTGAAGTCGGTGACGGTGGCAGTGCGGCTCTTGGCCTGCACGGTGTTGGAGAGGGCGACTTGGGCGCCGTTGGTATCGAGAACGGCGACGCGGTAGTACCAGGTCTGACCGGCTGGTACCGAGGTGTGGGTGAATCGGTTCTCGGTGGTCTCGCCGAGCAGATTGCGGGCCTCGATGGCGACGTTCGGGTTCTGGGCACCGTAGATGCGGTAGTTGCCCGTCATCGCGGTCCAGGACAGGTTGATCGCGTTCTTGGTTGCGGGAGTTGCCTGCAGCGCTACGACCTCGCTTGCCATCCAGTCGGCAAGGTCGTCGACCCGGGTAGCAGTCGCGCCGGTCTGGGCGGACGTCTCACCGATACAACCCGCTTGACGTGAGCCGCTGGCGACGGCAACGATCTCCGGCCCCTGATCGCCGGTGCGCAGCACCGGTCCGCCGGCGTCGCCCTTGCAGATGTTGGCGTTGTCGTCGGCGCCTTGCAGATTTAACGAGCCGGACCCGACCGATTCAACGGTGAACTCACCAGTGTGGGCCTCGGCGGGAACCCACTGGTCGGTGGTGCGACCGTAGCCGGAAGCCAGCAGGGTGTGGCCCGCGCCCGGAGCGGTCGTCGCCACCGTCGCGGGGGTGACACCGGTGACCGGCTGGTCGAGGTGAGCGAGGACGAGATCGCGGTCCTCGCGGGGCACGATCCGATCAACGGACCGCTTGTGCTTCCCGTCGATCGTCGCCGTGGTCGCGGTGTGTGGTGCTCCCGGGGCCAGCTTTTCCGGCTTGCTGGGGATCGCAGCGAAGCAGGCCGCGGAGGTCACCAGCCACTGCGGAGCTACCAGAGCACCGGAGCAAGCCGCGTCATTGTTCCCGATGTGGATCTTGGCGAGGAAAGGCTGCGTGGTGGTGTCGGCGGCGGAACCGCCGGAAATGGCGTACGCCGGTGACGTCGACACCAGGGCTGCGCCGGTGATGGTTGCCGCTACGGCCGTTAACAGCCGTGTGCGGAGCGGGCGGGTCATAGATGCTCCTTGCATGAACCGAGTCACGATGCTTGCAGTTCGACGAGCGTCGCTGGGTTGTCGTCAGGCGGGGCGCTGCCTTCGCCGACAGGCTTGTGTCCGCCGGGTGGGATGTCGACTGCTTCGGTCTTTCCATTGACCGTGATTCGGGCGTTCACATTGTGCTCGCCGCCTCGAATCAGGTAGACGCGAGGAATCTCGACGGTGATCCATCCTTGTGCTCCAATGACCTGGAAACACGAAGTTGGAAGAGTGACGCTTTCAACCTTGATCAGCGGGTCGCTGCTCTTGCAATCAGCGAGAACAATATGACCGTCGCCTTTGATTAATCTGATGCCGCGTTCCGTGAAAATCTGGTCAGCGCCGGGATAGTTGTAATCCTCTACGGCGGGAACTAATGCGGAATCTGGGGCGATCGTCTCTGCATCGTCGCTGTTCAGCGCGGAAGCTACTCCGGCTGACGTGGCTATCGCGGAGGTGAGCGAAAACAGCGCAACGAGCTTCAGTCAGTGCTTCATTTTACTCCAGACAATAATCTCCCCAGACCGTGCGAACGCTAACAAAGCGGACATTCGGACGCTAGCGCCGATTGAGTGATCCACATCACGTTGCAATTCTGCCTGAGGTGGTTCATGGATGCGAGAGGGGGTGCGTGAAATTGTTATGGTGATCCTTGTGGCTTTGGGTAACGGTTGGGCTAATGAGGTGAATCACGCGATCTTGCCTGGATTTAGTTGTGTCCGTTTTGCTAACTTTCCTTGTTGTTATTCGTGGCTGTTGCTGAGAATTTCTTTCGCTTGGGGGCGCCTTCGGCTATGGCTGCATATGCGGCATTGATCAGATTGCGCGAGCGAGGGTTGGCCTCGTTGTGTCATCGGGCGCCTGGCTAGTTCTGGGATGGGACTCGGAGGCCCCGACGTTCCGACGGGCGGTCTTAACGACTCATGTCCTGAGCAGAGTTGATGCAACTGTTCGTGAACCCGGCTCGACCGCTGTCCTCATTGGACAGAGAATCCGCGTGCGAACCCGCTCGATTTTCTACCGTCGTGTTCGCTGAATGTATCGGGAGAAACGCGTGTTTTTCAGAAGGCGCCCTGGACCGGCGCGCGAGCGCCGGTCCAGGAGCAGACGATTCTTGTCCCTCTACCTCGTACTGTCAGTCGGGGCAGGCGTGTTCGGTGCCGCACCTGTCGCGGCGGCTGAAGACGACGAGCTCGATCTCGAGCTGACCGAGCGCGGGCGTGTTGTGGAGCTCTACCTCAACGGTGCGCCCGCCACCAAGGCTGCTGCCGCAGCAGCCCTGATGGGCTCCGACGAAGACATCCGATCCTTTTTGGACACAGGGCAGCATGATGCCTATGAACGGGATCTGCGGCTGCGCACCGTGCAAGCGATCAGCGGCGGCGGCCCCAGTACCCAGCACGCAGCCAATGCCGCGCTCGACGACGGCAGCGTGGAAGTGCTGGAGGAGTTCCTGTCGGCGGGCTGGCGCGACACCGTGCACACCGACATGCGGATCCGCATTGCTCAGTTGAAAGACTCCGGTGGCCTTGCGATGCAGGCGGCCGCTGAGAAAGCCCTGCAGGCTGACACACCTGAGGCGTTGACAGCCTTCCTGGAAGAGGGCTGGCAGGACAACTACACCAAGGACCTGCGGATCCGGATCGCGCGGATCAAGGACCAGGGCGGCCCGCATCTCCAGGACGCTGCGGAAGCCGCGCTGCAGGCGGACACGGTCACCGCACTGCACGCGTTCCTTGCCAACGGCTGGGAAGTGGCTCAGGCACGTGACGAGGAAGAAGCCACCGTCACTGAGCTGGTCGAACGCGCGGAGAACGCTAGCGAGCTCGCACGGCAGGAAACCGCGGCTGCTCAAGAAGCAACCAAACGGGCGCTGAGCGCCGCCGCGGAGGCGAAGAAGGCAGCCGAGCGGGCCGCACAGGAAACCGAGGCGGCTCAGTCGGACGCGGCAAAAGCCACCGCCGCTGCCGCGCGGGCGGCGCAGATGGCGAATGAGGCCGCTTCCGCCGCACGCACGGCCATCGCCGCGGCCGATGCCGCTTCCGCCGCTGCTGCGGTGGCGGCGCAGGCTGCCTCCCGCGCCGCTGCTGCATCCAGTCTGGCGGGCCAGGCGGCTTCGCGTGCGTATTCGGCTGCCTCAGCGGCGAGCATGAACGCAGGCCAGGCTGCCGCGGCCCGCCAAGCCGCTACCCAGGCTCGTGAAGCGGCAGCGGGTGCGAATCGTGCCGCTGATGCGGCACGGTTCGCCGGTACCGCAGCTCGCGAGGCCGGCAACGCAGCGGTCTCGGCCGCGACCGCGGCCGACAACGCCGCTGCAGCGGGGCGTGCCGCGGCCCGAGCCGGCCAACACGCCAACGTTGCTGATGCAGAAGCACGCCGGGCTCAAGCAGCCGGGCAGGCGGCACAGGCACAGGCCAACCGTGCACGCAGTGCTGCCAACGCCGCAGTGTCGTTGTCCAACCGGTCCGCTCAGGCCGCAGACGAGGCTGCTGTGGCGGCTGCCTCGGCCGCACAGCACGCCAACGCCGCTGCAGCTGCGGCCGATGAGGCAGCCGAACACGCTGGTGAGGCCGCCGATGCTGCTCAGCAGGCCACCGATCACGCGAACGCTGCCATTGAGGCCGCGAACATGGCGATGGACGCAGCCAACGAGGCCCGGGCCGTTGTCGACCTGGCGCGCCAAGCCGAAGCCGACCGTGTTGCCCGCAATCAGGAACATGCCGTCGAGATGGCCAAGGAAGCCCATCGCGCATGGCAGGACAACGAGGACAAACAAGAGTGGGACGCAGCCGAACAAACCCGCATCGATGAACAGACGCAGGCGCTGCTGGATGCTGCCACGGCTGAGGGTGCCGATCCGGACACGGTGATCACCAGCGGGCGCAAGGCCGCGATCAACATCATGGAACACGGTGGCGTCTGGAGCAGCAACGCCGCCGCGGATGCGCTGTCCGGAAGCGACGAGGACCTGCGGGCCTGGCTCGACCATGGCCGCGGTGAAGCGGCGATGCAGGACGACCGCACTCGAGTTGAACGGATCGCTGAGCTCGGTGAACCCGAAGAACTGCGTGCTGCAGCCGAGCAAGCGTTGAAGGGAACCGACGCAGACGTTGAGGAGTTCCTGCGCACCCGCGACTATCCGGGCCGTGTGACCCACGACCGGATCCGCACTGCGCAGATCCTCGACGCGGGCGGCCCCGCCGTACGCGCAGCAGCCAACGCCGCCCTGGACGGCACCCCTGAAGACGTCCGCAACTTCCTGGACGACGGCCAGTTCACCGCCCGCGCGAAAGACCAGCGGCTCCAAACCGCTCAGATCAAGGACGCAGGCGGCCCACGGGTTCAGGCCGCGGCCGAAGCCGCCTTGCACGGCCCGCCGGCGGCGGTGCAGGTGTTCCTCGAAAGCGGCCAGCACACGGCCGCTGAAGAGGACTACAAGGCCGCTGTGCACGCCGCGGAAATGGAACGTCTCGTGCGGCGAGGCATGCAAGCCGCTGCCGAAGCCCAGCAACACGCGTTCACAGCGGCGGAGGCCGCAGCAACTGCGCGCAACGCCGCCGAAGAAGCTGCCGGATACGCCAAGCAGGCCAACGCTTCAGCCGAGCAGGCGGCAGGCTTTGCCGCCCAGGCCCAGCATGCAGCCAACGACGCGAAAGCCTCCGCTGACCGTGCCGCTAAATCCGCCCAATCGGCCCTAGCAGCCGCGAACTCCGCACAGCGAAGCGCCGACCAAGCCGCGTCGTATGCGGCAAGCGCCCAACGATCCGCGCTGGACGCACGGGACTTCGCCGCATCGGCCTACTACGCGGCCAACCAGGCCCGAGCCTGGGCATACGAGGCAGGAAAGGACGCACAGGCGGCTGCCCAGGAAGCACTGGAAGCCATCGACATCTCGATGGAAGCTTTCCGCAGGGAAGCCGAACAGCTGCGCCACAACCGCCCGCAGCTCACCGACGCGCAGATCAAACAGGCCTACCAAAACGGCCTGATCTGCAAGTACACCTACATGGACGGCAGCCCCGCACAACAACGATGCCTGAACCAGGCAACGAACCCAGGCTTCGACAGCCATATGCAGAGCGACATGGCGCTGCACGTGCTGGAGTTCCTCGGCGCCTATTCCCACGCGGCATCCAACGGCATCGAGATCATGTCGATGTTCATCCCGATGCCCGGCGGAAGCTTCCTGACCGCAGGCAAGCTGTCCTACTCGGGCGTGCGGAGCATCATGGCCTCCAACGTCCTCGTTCTGAACAAATACGGCTTCGCAAGTCGCCACAAAGCATGGGAGCATTACTATAAGCATGCGGTTGGGTACGGTTTTGACAGGAGGAACGGGAAAAAATGGGGCCCGCATCCCGATAAGCCCAATGGTCCTGACATGCCCGAATTTAAACGAAACCCGGAAGCGTACTGGAGTGCCGCAAAAGAGTTCATGGGTGACACGCTTCCGCGCGGAGCAAGAGAACGCTATCGTACGCGGGATGGTGCTCTTCTTCGAGTGAATCCCGAGACTGGATGGTTTGGGGCCCGCGACAAGAACGGGAAGATTAGGACGTTCTTCAGGGTAACCGACCAGAATCCGTTGGACTACTATAACAATCAATAGCGGTACGTTGTCTTTGAGTTATTGTTCGCGGTGGCGCGGCAGGGTGGCCGCGCCACCGCTTGTTAGATCTAAAGCGTGGGCGACGTGGCTTTATCGGAGATATGATGTGAACGTAAGACTCTCTCCCTGAAAATGCCGAACCGTTCGTGTTCTGTGCCAGAAGTCAGGACATGTTTTCTGGCTGGAGTGCTAACGTTGATTGCGGCGAAGCATGACTGGAAGGTGGTTTAAGTGGAGTTCAGTGCCGCGTTCGAGGAAAGATTCGTGCAGGTGCAGAAAGAAGTAGGCCGGGGCGGGGCTCGCCCTGGTCCGCTTTTGGAATCGTGGGAACACCTGGTTTGGCGGTGTGAGCACGGATATGACGACAATATCGACGAACTGTTGCATGACTTTCAAAATCGGCATTCTATTGAGTTTGTTTTGGGTTCTGCGTCACTCAATGAATATCCGGAGATGGTGAAGTTTCGAGAACTCGTAAGTGAGTTAGATCGTAGATTTGAGAAGCTTCAAATCCGAGATCCGGATCTCAGATGGGTGAAAGATCCCTGGTGGCAATCGTATCCTCTGCGCTTGGGTGGGAAAGAGCTCGCCGAAGACTACTGGAACATGTTCGGAATCAGGATTCAGATAGTCCCTTGACGGTATCCGTCCCGGATATGTGATGTTAGAGCCCGCGAGGCACTGGAAAGGGTGCCCGTTTCCTGTCAAGCCGTCAGCGCTGGACGCACGGGACTTCGCCGCCCTCGGCCTACTACGCGGCCAACCAGGCCCGAGCCTGGGCATACGAGGCAAGAAAAGGTGACCGCGTCGGATGCGATGACGGTGTCCGGCGCGTACGCCTCCCACACCTCGTTCCCATTCGTGCCCGGCTTCGAGGGAGTCGGGCACGTCGAGCCACGTCGGCCCGGGCATGCTCGCACGCGGCGATCGGCCGCTGCGCGCTCCCGATCAGGCGGCGGACCGCTAGGCGAAGTCCAAGCGCACCGAGCTGTCGTGGTGCGTCCCGGTGCCCGACGATGCCGCGCGCTTCGCCTACGTCAATCCGCTCACCGCATGGCTGCTGGTGGAGCGGTCTGCTCCGGCGGGATCTGCGAGGTGGCGATCACCGAGGCGCCTTCGACCATCGACGCACTCGGACACGGACACGACGAGCCCCGCTTACTTAGTTCGGCAGGCAGCGCGAGGGGTGGGAGAAGATGTTCGGTCTGGGTGCGTAGCGGACTGCTCTGTTCGGGTGTGGATCAATTCGTCCGTGATCGTGGGCCACGATGGGGCTCGGCTTCGAGGTGAGGAAGGGTCGAGCTTGGGTGGGTTGACCAGTTCCGGTTTTGTGGATGCGGTGGCGGCACGTCGTGGTGGTGCGCCGCGCTCTGCCGCGGGTCCGGCTCGTGGTGTGCGGTTCGCGTTCTACGGGCGGATGTCGACGCGTGGGTTTCAGGATCCGGCGACGTCGCGTTCGTGGCAGCGGGCGGTGTCGGAGGAGCTCATCGAGGGTGTCGGTGAGATCGTGGTCGACTTCTTCGATGAGGACCGGTCGCGGCGGTGGTCCTGGCAGGACCGGCCGGCGGCCTCGGCGTTGTTGGCTGCGGCGGAGGACCGTGACCGTGGGTTTGATGCGGTGGTGGTGGGCGAGTACGAGCGTGCTTTTTATGGTGATCAGTTTCGGGAGGTCGTGGCACGGCTGAATGAGTTGGGGGTGCAGCTGTGGTTGCCCGAGGCCGGTGGGCCGGTGGAGCTGGACAGTCCGGTGCACGAGGCGTTGATGGTGTTGCTGGGTGCGCAGGCACAGCGGGAGGTGGTGCGGACTCGGCATCGGGTGAAGGCCGCGATGGGCGGCCAGACCCGACTGGAGGGACGTTTCCTCGGTGGTCGCCCACCCTTCGGATATCGCTTGGCCGACGCTGGCCCGCATCCGAACGTCACCCACGCGCAGTGGGGGCGACGCGTGCATGTGCTGGAGCCGGATCCGGAGACTGCGCCGTGGGTGCGGTGGCTGTTCGCCGAGCGGGCTCGTGGCCGGTCTGTGGCGTCGCTGGCGCGGGAGCTCAACGACCGTGGGGTGCCCTGCCCGTCCGATGCGGATCAGGCCCGCAACTCACACCAGCCGGGAGGGCGGTGGATCGCCCGCACCATCAGGTTGATCCTGGAGAATCCGCGGTACACCGGTCGGCAGGTCTGGAACCGGCACGCCACCAAAGGCCACGGCGCCGGGGGCCGCGCCGACGGCCGCGGCTCCGGGGCGGTGCGCCGGAACTCGGTGCAGGAATGGGAAGTCTCCGAGCAGCGGGCTCATACACCGTTGGTTGATGAGGCCACGTTCATCGCTGTTCAGCGGATACGTGTTGCGCGGCCGACCAAAGACGGCCAGACGCGTGAGTATGCGTTGGCTGGGTTGGTGGTGTGCGGGGAGTGTGGCCGTCGGATGGACGCGCACTGGGTACATGGCCGCGCCGGTTATCGCTGCCGCCACGGCTACAAGGCAGCCTTACCGCGGCCGAGTCCGGTGCCCCGCACCGTGTACGTCCGCGAGGATCAGCTTCGCGATGCTTTACCCGGCCTGCTCAGTCAGCACGGTGGGGAACCACCCGGGCAGGATGTGGGCAACGACGTTGGTGACTATCTTCGCCGAGCAGGCCTGGAGATCGTATGCAGCCACGCAGGCTGGGGCCTCAGGCCGATTCCAGGCTGTCCAGCTCCCGAGCTGGTGGCCTCACCCGGCCAGATGCCCTCCGTGCTCGAGACGGACCCCACCGTCGAGCGCCAAAAGGAAAACCCCGCTACCAGCAGTAAGGAGTGCTAGCCGCCGAGTCTAAAACCCGTGGGGTAAGAGAGTGTCCGAGGGGGGACTTGAACCCCCACGCCCTTAATCGGGCACTAGCACCTCAAGCTAGCGCGTCTGCCATTCCGCCACTCGGACATCTCGGGCTCACCCTCTTCGGTGGGGCGTTCCCGCTGTGTTGTGTACATAGATTAGCCCATGGTCATCCGGGGTGAAACGGCACCCCCCTCTAAGCCGCTCGGGTGATAGAAATGCCTGGTGAGCGAGCACAGCGGTATGTCCGGTACTGATCATGACGCGGGGTTGCGGCTGGCCGAGGAGGAGGTTGTCGGTCTTGCCAGCGACTTGATCCGCATCGACACCACCAACACCGGTGATCCCGAGACGCTCGTGGGGGAGCGGGCCGCCGCCGAGTTCGTGGCGGCCAAGCTCAGCGAGGTCGGGTACGAGGTCACCTACGTCGAGTCCGGGGATCATCCCGGGCGCGGCAACGTCATCGCGCGGTTGCCCGGGGCCGATTCGGGTCGGGGCGGGTTGCTGGTGCACGGGCACCTGGACGTCGTGCCCGCCGATCCTGCCGAGTGGTCCGTGCACCCCTTCTCCGGGGCCGTTCAGGACGGGTACGTGTGGGGGCGGGGTGCGGTCGACATGAAGGACATGGTCGCCATGAGCCTCGCGATCGCTCGGCGGTTCAAGCGGGACGGCATCGTTCCGCCTCGTGACATCGTCTTCGCGTTCCTGGCCGATGAGGAGGCCGGGAGCTTCCACGGGGCGCAGTGGCTGGTCGACCACCGGCCCGAGCTGTTCGAAGGCTGCACCGAGGCCATCAGCGAGGTCGGCGGGTTCTCCGTCACGCTCAAGGACGGTGTGCGCGCTTACCTGGTGCAGAGCGCTGAGAAGGGGATCCGCTGGCTGAAGCTGCGGGTTCGAGCGCGGGCCGGGCACGGGTCGATGGTGCACGACGACAACGCCGTGACCAGGCTTTCCGAGGCCGTCGCCAAGCTCGGCAACCACCGGTTCCCGCTGGTGCTGACCGACTCGGTGCAGGAATTCCTCGCCGGCGTCACCGAGATCACCGGGTGGGACTTCCCGGACGACGACGTCGAGGGCGCCGTCGCCAAGCTCGGCAACCTGTCGCGGATGGTCGGCGCCACGCTGCGCGACACCGCCAACCCGACGATGCTCACCGCCGGGTACAAGCACAACGTCATCCCCTCGGTCGCCGAGGCCGCGGTGGACTGCCGGATCCTGCCCGGGCGGGAAGAGGCGTTCGAACGGGAGCTGGCCGAGTTGCTCGGTCCCGACGTGGAGCGCGAGTGGGTCGGGCTGCCGCCGGTGGAGGCCAAGTTCGAAGGCCGGATCGTGGACGCCATGAGCGCGTCGCTGATCGCCGAGGACCCCGGCGCCAAGGCGCTGCCGTACATGATGTCCGGAGGCACCGACGCCAAGTCGTTCAGCCGGCTGGGCATGAGCTGCTACGGGTTCGCCCCGCTGAAGCTGCCCGCCGACCTCGACTTCAGCTCGCTGTTCCACGGCGTCGACGAGCGGGTGCCGGTGGATGCGCTGCAGTTCGGCGTGCGGGTGCTGGACCGGTTCATCCGCAACAGCTGAGTGTCGGTGGGGTCTGATTTCATCTACCCGAGATGATCATCGGGGAGGTGCGGCGTGGACCTGGCGCGCTTGATCGAGATCTACCTGGAGCACTTGCAGGCTCGCAAGCTCGCGGCGAACTCGCTGCGGGCCTACCGCCGCGACCTGGAGACCGTGGCCGGTGAGCTGGTCGAGCTCACCGGCGCCGCCGCCGACCAGTTGCCGGTGGAGCGGGTCGACGCTTCCGTGCTGCGATCGGCGTTCGCCCGGTTCGCCGGCGCGCGGTCGGCCTCGTCGGTGACCCGGGCGTGGTCGACGTGGAACGGGTTCTTCGGATTCCTGGTGGTCGAGGGCGCGGTGCCCGGCAACCCGATGCAGGTGGTGCCCAAGCCGCGCAATGCGCCCTCGACGCCGAAGCCGTTGCAGGGCGAGGACACGCCCGAGCGGCTGCTGCGCACGGTCGCCTCGGGAGCCCGGCGGGCGCGCAACCCGTGGCCGGAGCGCGATCTCGCGGTGCTGGCCACGCTGCTGTGCACCGGGGTGCGCTCGGCGGAGCTGCTCGAGCTGACCGCGGGCTCGCTGGCCGGGCGCAGCGGTGATCGGCGGCTGCACGTGCACGGCAAGGGCGGCAAGAACCGGTCGATCCCGATCGAGGACTCCCTGGACGCGCTGATCCAGGACTACCTGCGGTCGCGGCGGGAGCGGTTCGGCGAGCGGCTGCCCGGCAGCGAGCCGCTGTTCGTCGACCACCGCGGCGAGCGGCTCCAACGCGGCGGGCTGCAGTACCTGGTGCGGCAGTCGCTGCGGGCGGCTGGGGTTTCGGACCGGGTGCAGCCGGGCGCGATGGTGCACGCGCTGCGGCACACCTTCGCCACCCGGCTGGCCGAGGACGGCGCCAACGCCGCCGAGATCGCGAAGCTGCTCGGCCACTCGTCGATCAACTCCAGCCAGACCTACATCGACGTGACCGCCCGCGAGCAGCGGATGTCGGTCCGCGCGAACCGGACGCTGAACGTCCTCGGTGAACTCTCCGGCGGCTAGGGCGCGCCTTCTCGCCAGGTCACCGGGAGTTCGACCAGCCCGCCCGCCAGGGAACCTCGGCGCAGCTCCAGTTGGTCGAGTGGGACGGCCAGTCGCATTGCGGGGAAGCGGGCGAGTAGGCGGCTGAACACCGCGTGCAGCTCGATGCGGGCCAGCGGAGCGCCTACGCAGTACCGCGGGCCGTGGCCGAAGCTCAAGTGGCCGAACGGTTTTCGCGCGATGTCGAAGGAATCGGGATCGGCGAAGACGGCCCGGTCGCGGTTGGCCGCACCGGGGTGGAGCAGGACGAGGTCTCCCGCGTGGACGGTGACGCCGTCGATGTCGAACTCGGTCCGGGCGTAGCGGGGGATCCCGCCGCCGCCACCGCCGCCGACCGGCATGCGGAGGATCTCCTCGACCGCGCCCGGCACCAGGCCCGGTTCGGCCAGCAGCGCTCGCCACTGCGCCCGGTTGGTCAACAGCAGCAGCGCACCCATGCCGATCTGCACCACGGTCGTTTCATGACCGGCGAAGAGCAGAGCCATCGACAGCATGGCGACCTCGTCGTCGCCCATCCCGTCCGCGGCGCACAGCCGGGAGATCACGTCGTCACCAGGATCCCGGCGCTTGCGGGCGACCAGCTGCCGGCCGTAGTCGAACAGGTCGGCCAGTCCCCGTTCGGAGCGAGCCCGGTCGGTGACGTCGGCTGCTGCCTGCGTCCACGCGCGGAACAGGTCGCGGTCCTCGTAGGGCACGCCGAGGAGCTCGCAGATCACCAGGATCGGAAGCGGGAGCGCGAGCGCGTCGTGCAGGTCTGCTGGTGGCCCTTTCTCGGCCAAGCCGTCCAGCAGTTCGTCGGCCAGCGCCTCGACTCGGGAACGCAGCTCGCGCATCCGCTTGGGCGAGAAGTGCGGCTGGAGCAGCTCGCGCATTCGGGCGTGGTCGGCCTGCTCGGTCTCGAAGTCGCCCTGCGGGCCGCCGAACAGCGCGGACTCGCCGACCCGGGCTGCGCGTTCCGGTGCCGGATGCGAGCGGCCGAGCCGCTCATCGGCCAGCAGTCGGCGCACCAGGGCGTAGCTGGTCACCAGCCATGCCCTGTCGCCCGCCTCGGTGCGCACTTCGTGCACCGCGCCCTGGGTCTGCAGGGCGCGGACCTGCGGTGGGAACTCCAACGGGTGCTGCTGGTCGAACGGCAGCTGGATCGGTGCGTTCACGTCACCCTCCCCATGTTCACCCCGGTTTGTATATCCCGGAGTAAACAACGCTAGATGTTAACTTGAGCGTTAACAAGGGGAGGGTGGCAGCGATGGCACGTCGAGCGACTGGAGCCGCGGAGTCGACGCGGCGCATGCCTCGGGCGCAACGGCGCGAGCAGATCCTCGACGCGGCGACCAGGGCGTTCGCCCGTGGTGGTCACAGTGCGACGAGCCTGGACGACGTCGCCGCCGAGGCCGGCATCAGCCGCGTGATCCTCTACCGGCACTTCGACTCGAAGACCGACCTCTACCGAGCGGTCCTCGACCGCGCCAGCGCCCGGCTCACCGAGGCCGTCGGCGAAGACGACTTCGACGAAACCAGCATCCCCGCGCTGCTGCGAGCCGCGAGCGAGGACCCCGACGGGTTCCGGCTGCTGTTCCGCCACGCAGCGCGGGAGCTGGAATTCCGCGACATCACCGACTCGATCCGAATCGCCTCCACCGAGATCGCGGAGCGCCACCTCAGCGGAACGATCCCGGACGGCCCCTGGCAGGACTGGGCGGCGAGATTGGTCCCCACCGTCGCCCTCGAAGCCGTCATCGCCTGGCTCGACGCGGGCCAACCCGACCCCGACGACGCGGCCGACCGCGTCTCCCAGGCGATCGACGCCGTGGTCCAAGCTGCCCGACCGCACGCCTGACCTGCGGATTCGACAGGAAGGAAGGCCAACGTCGCACCGGTCACCCGGACGGCTCGCACGAAGATCGACCCATTAGCCTTGTCCGAGAAGATCGCGGCCCGACGGGCACCGAAGTTCGCACTTCGTCGCTGCCCCCACCCGCGCGTGGATCACGCGTGCCCAGTGGGGGTTGGAAGTGGCGCTGGTTCGTCGGAGCGCGGCGGAGCTGCTCGACGAGGCGAGAGCTGATCGTTTGCACCTGCTGCTCAACGAGCAGGCGAAGTTCCAGCTCGAGGCCCGGGTGGGGATCTCCGAGGTGCGGGCCTGGCAGCGGAGCCTTCCGGTGCTGCTCGCAGATCTCGCCGATGCCGGGTTGGGGCACGTCGAAGTGCTCCTGGAGCACAAGCTCCCGCACAGTCCGAGGCGGGTGGATGCCGTCCTGTGCGGAACACACCCCAAGACGGGTGAGCCCAGCTACGTGCTCGTCGAGTTGAAGCAGTGGTCCCAGGTCGAGGAGACGCTCGGCGATCTCGTCCGCATCTCCGCCTACGGCGAGAATCCCGTTCTGCACCCGGTCGAACAGGTCCGCCGCTACTGCGAGTACCTGGTCGATTCGACCCCCTCGCTCGCCGCGCGGCCCCGGTCGGTCCACGGCATCGCTTACCTGCACAACGCGCGCAACGCCAGCGTCGCCGCGCTGCGGGATCACGCGCTGAGCGATTACGGCCGGCTGTTCACCCTCGACGACCGCGGGAAGCTCGTCGATCACCTGCAGTCCGTGCTCGACCGAGCCGGCGACCGCGACTCCGCGCGCGATGCGGCTGAGGAGTTCCTGAACTTCCACCACGCCCCGTCCAAGCCGCTGCTCGACCTCGCGGCCAAGGAGATCCAGGAGCGGGAGCAGTTCGTACTGCTCGACGAGCAGAAGGTCGCCTTCGAGACAGTCATGCAGGCGGTGCGCAAGGCTCGCGCCGCCGATTCCCGGACCGCCGTGATCGTCCTCGGCGGTCCCGGCTCGGGCAAGAGCGCCATCGCGCTCAGCCTCGTCGGTGAGCTCGCCCGGCAGGGCCGCACAGTGCATCACGCCACCGGTTCCAGCGCCTTCACCCGCACGCTGCGCAAGATCGCGGGGCGCCGGAACACCCGGGTGCAGGGCTTGTTCAAGTACTTCAACAACTACGTCGGCTCCGAGCCGCGCGAGCTCGACGTGCTGATCTGCGACGAAGCGCACCGCATCCGGGAAACCAGCGTCAACCGCTACACCAAGAAGGACGTCCGCGACGCCGCCGGGCGCCAGATCGACGAACTCATCGACGTCGCGTCCGTGCCGGTGTTCCTCCTCGACGAGAACCAGATCGTGCGTCCGGGGGAGATGGGGTCGCTGGAGGAGATCACCACCTCGGCGAAGTCGCGGGGATGCGAGGTCGAGGTGGTGCGCCTGGACGGGCAGTTCCGCTGCGGCGGCTCCGAGGCGTTCGACATCTGGGTGTCGCGGCTCCTCGGCCTCCAGCCGGCCGCGCCCGCGGCGTGGAGCCAGCTCGCCTCGCCCGTCGACGACGACTTCGTCGTCACCAGCGCGGCTTCTCCGCAGGCGATGGAGGCGTGGCTGCGCGCTCAGCAGTCGGCGCACGGAGGGAACGCGCGCATCGCCGCGGGTTACTGCTGGTCGTGGAGCGATCCGGTCAAGACGGACCAGGGCAAGAGCCTCGTCGACGACGTCGTCATCGAGGACTGGAAGCGGCCCTGGAACGCCAAGCCGGAGAAGCGCGTTCCCGACGCGCCGGAGTCCTACTTCTGGGCTTCCGACGAGCGCGGGTTCGGCCAGGTCGGCTGCATCTACACCGCGCAGGGGTTCGAGTACGACTGGGCCGGCGTGATCATCGGGCCTGATTTCGTGCGCCGGGACGGGCAGTGGATCGCTCGGCGCAGCCACTCGCACGACCCTGCGGTCCGCAAGGCCGACGACCTCCACTTCGCCGGGCTCATCCGAAACACCTACAAGGTGCTGCTCACGCGGGGGATGAGCGGGGTGTGCGTGTACTCGCCGGACGAGGAGACGCAGGCGTTCCTGGAACAGGTGACCCGCTGAGCCGGATACGACGAAGGCCCCGCCGGGTGGCGGGGCCTTCGTCGTGGGGGAGCGTCAGGCGGCGTAGCCCTTGGGCTTGATCAGGGATGCCATCTGGTCGAGGCTCAGCCAGTAGTCCTCGATGCCGTTGAAGTGCGCCGGGTCGGAGACGTGCACCGTCTTGTCCTCGGCGTTGTAGCCGATGATCGCCACGTAGTGGTAGATCGTCTCGCTCGACGGGTAGCCGGGCGGCTGGTTGCCGGGCTCCGCCACGATGTTGGCCACGATCGCCTTGCCGTCGTTGACGTCGCGGACGGTGTCCGACCACAGCTGGTCGGTCAGCTCCGGGGACATCTGGCGGTCGCTCCAGTCGCGGGCCTCGTAGTTGGCTCCGGGCAGCTTCCTGTTCATCCCGTCGACGACCTGGTGGATGGTGTCGGTGCCGTTCTCGGTGGTGCCGAGGTCAGCGGCGAGCGAGCCCTGGTCCGGCAGGTCGTCGGTCTTGGCGGACAGCGCGATGCGCGTCGCGGTCGGGCCGCACCAGTAGCTGGTCTGCTGCGCCTGGTAGTCCACGTCGAGGGACTTGGTGACCGGCGGTGCCTCCTTCGGAGCGGGGTGCTCTTCGGGAGCCGGGGCCGCCGGTGCAGCCGGTGCTGCTGGAGCGGGCGGGGTCTGCGGGGCCGGGGGAGCTGCCTGGACCGGGGGAGCGGCCGGGGCGGCCGGGGCGAGGGCGGCCGGGACCTGGGCCTGGGCCGGGGTCTCGTTGTCGACCGCCCGGATGTGGGCGGTCGTGGGCTCCTGGTCGGCGCCCGTGGCCATCGACTGGCCGACCAGCACGAGGGCGCCGCCGGCGACGACCACCGGGAGGACCTTGGCGGACACCCGGCGGGTCCGGGAGCCGTTCGCGTTCAGGCCGAACTTGTCAACGAGTGCGCGGAGCGAAGCCTTCGGGGTGGGGCCGCCCGCGTTGTCCTGCTTCTGCACGTAAGCCTTTCCACGTCGGGGGAGATCCGGCGGCCACCGTCGGGGCGGTAGTGCCTCGCGGCGACGAGGCGTCGTGACCGGATCGTGATTTCGCAGCCACCAGGAACGTAACCAAGAGTTATCTGGTCTTCAACGTTTCACCTGATCAGTTAGTCGAATAAGGCTTGACGGCAACTCTGAGTAACAGATCGTGTTGATCGAGGGGCTCGGTCCGCAGCGGTCGGCTCCGAATCCGGACGCCGTGTCTGGCCGAGGTGCCGTTTGCACTGGTGAGGGGAGTGCGTACTCGTTTGCCCGGGGAAGATCGACCGGGCCGGTCGGCGAGCTTCCGGTCGAGATCGACCGACCGGTGATCATGCGCCGCGAAGATCGGCACAACGCCGTCGTGACCCTGGGCACAAGGTCGCGGAACGATCGCCGAACCTGCGGCGTTCTGCTCCCGGAACACTTCCGGGCGGGGTGCGGCCGATAGACTGGACGTACGGTTTGATCTCTGAGGTGGGCGGTGACCGGTGACCATTGATGCGTTGGACGTCGCCGCGCTGTTCCACGAGAGCCGCCGCGAGTCCGCTCCCGCGTACCGCCGCCTCAAGGACGTGATCACCGAGCAGATCGGCACCGGGCGCTGGGCCGAGGGCGCGCTGCTGCCCTCCGAGAGCCAGCTGGTCAACGCCCTGGGGCTGTCGCGGATGACCATCAACCGGGCGCTGCGCGAGCTGAGCGCGGAAGGTCTCGTCGTCCGGCTGGCCGGGGTGGGGACGTTCGTCGCCGAGCGCAAGAGCAGCTCGGCGCTGTACGAGGTGCGCAACATAGCCGACGAGGTCCAGCGGCGCGGGCACCGACATCGGACCGAGGTCGTGCTGCTGCGGGAGGAACCCGCCGACCTGCGCATGCACCGCCTGTTCGGGATCACCGAGGGGCTGCCGGTCTTCCACTCGATCGTCGTGCACTTCGAGGACGGCGTCGCGATCCAGCTCGAGGACCGGCACGTCAACCCCGAGCTGGCCCCGGACTACCTGGACCAGGACTTCTCGGTGCAGACGCCGAACAGCTACCTGTCGCAGATCGCGCCGCTGGGCAAGGGCGAGCACGTGGTGGAGGCGGTGCTGGGCGGCGCGGAGGACTGCGCGCGGCTGGGCATCGAGGAGTTCGAGCCGTGCCTGCTGATCCACCGGCGCACGTGGTCGGAGGGTCGCCTCGTGAGCACTGCGCGCCTGTTGCATCCTGGATCGCGGTTCCGCCTCGAAGGCACCTTCGACGCGACCTGAGGTCGCTCAGATCCCCTTTTGCTGTCTGGATTGTTCGTGTTCGTCATCGCGTGGGCGTTGTGCGTCAGCTGATTTCGAACCGACCTCTTGACGAGCTGTATATACAGCACTATACATATCGCACCGCCTCCGATTGTGCGCGCAAGCACAGTCCGGCGGCCCCGAACCGAGCGGTTCACCACCCCGGTCGCAACACAGGGAACGACGTGGTTCCCGCAGGGAGGAACTAGGTGAGAAAAGGCGCGGCGGCCCTGAGTCGAGGCCTCACGGCACGGCACATCCGCTTCATCGCTCTCGGCTCGGCCATCGGGACCGGCCTCTTCTACGGATCGTCGGACGCGATCAGCCAGGCGGGCCCTTCGGTGCTGTTCGCCTACCTGATCGGCGGCGCCGTGGTGTTCATCGTGCTCCGGGCGCTCGGCGAGATGGCCGTGGCCGACCCGGTGCCCGGTTCGTTCGGCGAGTACGCCACCCGGCACCTCGGGCGCCTGCCGGGCTTCATCACCGGCTGGACCTACACGTTCGAGATGGTCATCGTCGCCATCGCGGACGTCACGGCACTAGCCGTCTACATGGGCTTCTGGTTCCCCGACGTACCTCGGTGGACCTGGGTGCTGGCCACGCTGTTCCTGCTCGCCGCGGTGAACATGCTCAGCGTCAAGGCGTTCGGCGAGCTCGAGTTCTGGTTCTCGCTGATCAAGGTCGTCGCCATCGTCGCGATGATCGCCGGCGGCATCGCCGTGCTGGTCTTCGGCTTCACCGCCGGTGGCGGCCACGCCGAGCCCACGGTGACCAACCTCGTGACCAACGGCGGGATGTTCCCCAACGGCATCGGTGGCTTCCTGATGTCCTTCGCCGTGGTGATGTTCGCCTTCGGCGGCACCGAGATCATCGGCGTCACCGCCGGTGAGGCCGAGGACCCGGCGAAGACCATCCCGCGCGCGGTCAACACCGTGCCGGTCCGGGTCCTGCTGTTCTACGTGCTGACCCTGGGCGTGATCATGTCGATCATCCCGTGGCAGCAGATCGACGGCGAGGGCAGCCCGTTCGTGGAGATCTTCCAGAGCCTCGGCCTGAACTCCGCGGCGACGGTGCTCAACGTCGTGGTCATCACCGCCGCGCTGTCGGCGATCAACAGCGACATCTTCGGCGCCGGCCGGATGCTGTTCGGCATGGCCGAACGCGGCCAGGCCCCGGCGATCATGGGCCGGGTCTCGCGCAACGGCGTGCCGTGGATGACCGTGGTCATCATGACCGGCGCGCTGCTGATCGGCGTGGTGCTCAACTACGTCGTGCCGGAGGACATCTTCACGATCATCGCCTCCATCGCCACCTTCGCCACGGTGTGGGTGTGGCTGATGATCATGCTGTCGCACTACCAGGCCCGGCGTAAGATGAGCGCTGAGGAAGCCGCAGCGCTGAAGTTCCCGGCGCCGCTGTGGCCCTTCGCCCAGATCGTCGCGATCGCCTTCCTGGCCTTCGTCGTCGTTCTGCTGGCCTTCTCGGCGGAAACCCGCGTGGCGCTCATCGTCGGTGCGGTGTGGCTCGTGCTGCTGTCGCTCGGCTTCTGGCTGGGCATCGGCCGGCGGCCGGTCGATGCCGGCAGCGGTGGCCCGGACGACGACCGCGTCGTCTCCGAGGTCGGGGCGAGCTGATCCGGTCGCACCCCAGAGCTCCAGCGGCGGCCGTCGATCCGGCCGCCGCTGGTTCCCAATTTCACGCGCCGACCCCGAACCGGGCCAGCCGGCCCGGGAAGAGGCGCGAAACCCCCAACTCACGAGGAAAGAAGTTTGAGCATGAGCCGTACTGAAGCTGCCGTGGACACCGCTGCCGTGGTCGTGGGAGTCGGCGCGGTCAGCGCGGCCGACGTCGTCCGCGTCGCCCGCGACGGCGCGCGCGTGGAGCTGTCCGCGGAGTCCAAGAAGGAGATCGCGGCCACCCGCGGCCGGATCGAGAGCCTGGCCGAGGAGCCCAAGCCGGTCTACGGCATCTCCACCGGCTTCGGTGCGCTCGCCACCCGGCACATCCCGCTTGAGCTGCGCAAGCAGCTGCAGAAGAGCCTGGTGCGCTCGCACGCCGCAGGCACCGGCCCGGAGGTGGAGCGCGAGGTCATCCGCGCGCTGATGCTGCTGCGGCTGTCCACCCTGGCCACCGGCCGCACCGGCGTCCGCCTCGAGGTCGCCGAGACCTACGCCGCGGTGCTGTCGGCCGGCATCACCCCGGTCGTCCACGAGTACGGCAGCCTGGGCTGCTCCGGTGACCTCGCGCCGCTCGCGCACATCGCGCTGGCCATCATGGGCGAGGGCACCGTCCGCGACGCCAGCGGCGAGGCCAAGCCCGCCGCCGAGGCCCTCGCCGCCGCCGGGATCGCCCCGGTCGAGCTGCAGGAGAAGGAAGGCCTCGCGCTGATCAACGGCACGGACGGCATGCTCGGCCAGCTCGTGCTGGCCTGCCACGACCTGCGCCGGCTGGTCAAGCTCGCCGACATCACCGCCGCGATGAGCGTGGAGGGCCAGCTCGGCACCGACCGCGTCTTCGCCGCCGACCTGCAGGCGCTGCGCCCGCACCCGGGCCAGGCCGCCGCCGCGTCGAACATGTCGCGCCTGCTCGCCGGTTCGGGCATCGTGGCCAGCCACGCCGGTCCGGACTGCACCCGCGTCCAGGACGCCTACTCGCTGCGCTGCTCGCCGCAGGTCGCCGGCGGCGTCCGCGACACCATCGCGCACGCCGAGTCGGTCGCGTCGGTCGAGCTCGCCAGCGCCGTGGACAACCCGGTGGTCACCCTCGACGGCCGCGTGGAGTCCAACGGCAACTTCCACGGCGCGCCCGTGGCCTACGTGCTGGACTTCCTGGCGATCGTCGTCGCGGACCTGGCCAGCATCAGCGAGCGCCGCACCGACCGGTTCCTGGACCCGGCCCGCAACCACGGCCTGACCCCGTTCCTCGCCGACGACCCGGGCGTGGACAGCGGGCACATGATCGCCCAGTACACCCAGGCCGCGATCGTCTCCGAGCTCAAGCGCCTGGCCGTCCCGGCCAGCGTCGACTCGATCCCGTCCTCGGCGATGCAGGAGGACCACGTCTCGATGGGCTGGTCCGCGGCCCGCAAACTGCGCAAGGCCGTCGACGGCCTGACCCGCGTCCTGGCGATCGAGGCGCTGACCGCGGCTCGCGCCATCGACATGCGCAGCCCGCTGGCCCCGTCGGCGGCGACCGCGGCCGTGCGCGACCGCATCCGCGAGCGCGTCGAGGGCCCGGGCACCGACCGGCACCTGTCGCCGGAGATCGAGGCCGCCGTCGAGCTGTGCCAGAACGGGCAGCTGCTGGCCGCGGCCGAGGCGGTCGTCGGCTCGCTCGACTGAGGACCTCCAGCCACAGCTTGACCTTTCGCGCCGAACCGGGCGGGGATCGCCGAATCCCCGCCCGGTTCGGCGTTTCCGGGACGTTGATCCGCCTCTGTCTGGCATTCCAGACAGCGGGTCTCCGCCGGGCATTGATCCGGAGTTCGTCGCGGCGACTAATGGAACGAACTGAATTCGGCGGGGCGAGGAGTGACACATGGCCGGTGGCTTGCAGGTCGAGCGGAGGTCGATCGACCCGATCCCGGAGGCCGAGCGGCACGGCAGCCCGCGCAGCCTCTTCACGTTGTGGTTCGCCGGCAACATGCAGATCACCTCGGCGGTGACCGGCGCGCTGACCGTGCTCGTCGGGCTGCACCCGCTGTGGGCGCTGGTGGCCATCGCGCTGGGCAACGCCATCGGCGGCGTGCCGATGGCCCTGCACGCGGCCCAGGGCCCGAAGCTGGGCATCCCGCAGATGATCCAGAGCCGGGCCCAGTTCGGCGTGTACGGCGCCGTGCTGCCGCTGGTGCTCGTGGTGCTGATGTACCTGGGCTACTTCGCCAGCGGCAACGTGCTGGGCGGGCAGGCGCTTTCGGCGATCACCGACCTGCCGGTCGACCTGAGCATCGTGCTCTACGCGGCGCTGTCGGCGACGATCGCGATCGTCGGGTACCGGCTGATCCACCGCTTCGGCTGGCTGGCCTCGCTGGTGTCGGTCGTGGTGTTCGTGTACCTGACCTTCCGGCTGGTCACCACGCACGACCTCGGGTCCGTGCTGGCGAACGCGAAGCTCGACGTGCCCGCGTTCCTGCTCGCGCTGTCGCTGACCGCGTCCTGGCAGCTCACCTTCGGCCCCTACGTCGCCGACACCTCGCGGTACCTGCCCTCGGGCACCTCGATCCGGGCGACGTTCTGGTGGACCTACGGCGGTACCGCGCTCGGCGCGACCTGGGCGATGTCGTTCGGCGCGCTGGCTTACGCGGTGGCGGGCAAGGAGTTCAAGGGCCACGAGGTCGCCTACGTGGTGGGCCTCGGCGGCGAAGCGCTGGTGCTGCCGCTGCTGCTGGCCATCGCGCTGGGCAAGCTCACCATCAACGTGCTCAACATCTACGGCGGCTACATGACCGTGGCCACCACGATGAGCGCCTTCACCCGCAAGGTCGGGCTGTCCCCGGCGACCCGGATCGGCTACATCGCGCTGGTCGGCGTGCTGGGCGGTGTGATCGCGGTGCTGGGGCGCGGTGACTTCCTGTCGAACTTCGTGCTGTTCCTGCACTTCCTGCTCTACTTCCTGACCCCGTGGAGCGCGATCAACCTGGTCGACTTCTACTTCCTGCGCAAGGAGAAGTACGACATGGAGGCGATGTACGACCCCGACGGCGTCTACGGCCGCTGGTGCGTGCCTGCGCTGATCGCCTACTTCGTCGGCATCGCGGTGCAGATCCCGTTCTCCAATGTGGACGGTGTGTTCACCGGGCCGCTGGTGGAGCTGCTCGGCGGTGCGGACATCGCCTGGCTGCTCGGACTGGTGGTCCCGGGCGTCATCTACTGGGCCGCGATGCGCAAGCGGATCCGGGAAACGGCTCCGGCGGCCTGACGGTGCCGGGTGCTCACCCGTCCGATGGGCAGGTGAAGAACGCGATGATGCCGGTGAGCGTGGGCGATCTCGTCGCGGAACCGTCGCTGCGGCTGGTGGCGAGGACGAGCCACTGCGGTGCAGCCCGGCCCATCAGCTGGGTCTCCACCACGGAACTGCCCGATCCGGTCCCGTTCCTGCGCGGCGATGAGCTCGTCCTGACCACCGGCATGTACGAGCGCACCGACGAGCAGTGGTGGGAGCTGGTCGACCGGCTGGCGCGGCTGCCGATCGCGGCGCTGTGCTTCGGCACCGGGCTGGTGCACCGCGAAGTCCCGGACGTCGTCGTCCGGGCCGCCGAGGAGTGCGGGCTCGCGCTGGTGGAATCGCCGTGCGAGGTGCCGTTCGTCCAGATCAGCCACTGGGTGGCCGACCGCATCTTCGCCGAGCAGTACGACGCGGTGCGCGCCAACGTCGCGGTGCAGGACGAGCTCGTGCGCGCGCTGCTGGCGGGCAACGGTCTGACCGGGCTGCTCAGCCGGCTCCACGTGCACCTCGGGCGAACGCCGGTCGCGGTGGTCGGGGTGGACGGTGCCGTGCTGGCGAAGTTCCCCCAGCACGCGGCGGTTCCGGATGCGACGGTGCGCCGGCCGGTCGAGATCGACCAGGTGCCGGTCGCCCAGGTGTGCGCTGACATCCCCGCGCAGTTCGAGAGCGTGCTGTCGTTCGCGGCGAACATCCTCGGGTTGGAGATCGCCCGGCACCAGGCAGTGCTGACCGGGCGGCGCGAACTGCTCGGCCACGTCGTCGAGGACGTGCTGGAGCACGTGATCTCCGACCGCGAGGGGCGCGCCCGGTTGACCCGTGCGCGGGTGCCGGTCGGGGAGCCGAACCACGTCGTGCTGGCCACCGTCGACGGGCCCGCGGACCGGTTGCGCCGCCTGCCGTGGGCGGTGGGGCAGCTGGTGGAGCGCCGCGACGACCACCAGCCGACCGCGGTCATCGACAACACCGCCGTGCTGATCGTGCCCGCCACCGCGGACGTCGCGGGCATCGCCGCGGAACTCCGCGACCGGTTGGCGGTGCTGGATCCGCAGGTCGGCGTCGGGGTCAGCACCGCCAGATCAGGTGTCCCCGGGCTGCGCATCGGGCACGCCGAAGCCCGCCAGGCCAGTGCTCAGGGACCCGGGGTGCACCCGGCCGGGCCCCTGAGCGTGACCGGTATGCTGGCCGGCAGCGTCGACCTGCCCCTGGCGGAACTCGCCGAGACCACGCTGGCCCGGCTGCTGCGCTACGACGTCGAGCACGACGGCGAACTCCTCGCGACCCTGCGCGCCTACCTCGACCACGACTGCTCGCCATCGGTGACCGCGAAAGCGCTGGCCGTGCACCGCAACAGCCTGCGCTACCGGCTGCAGCTGATCGAGCAGCTCACCGGACGCGACCTGGCGCGGCTGACCGACCGGATCGAGTTGTGGTTCGCCGTGCGAGCGCTCAGCCGAGGAGCCGGCGAGCCATGACGATCCGCTGGATCTCGTTGGTGCCCTCGTAGATCTGCGTGATCTTCGCGTCGCGCATGAACCGCTCGACGGGGAAGTCGCGGGTGTAGCCGTAGCCGCCGAACAGCTGCACCG
Source organism: Saccharopolyspora oryzae (assembly GCF_027853915.1). Lineage (GTDB taxonomy): Bacteria > Actinomycetota > Actinomycetes > Mycobacteriales > Pseudonocardiaceae > Saccharopolyspora > Saccharopolyspora oryzae. Next base: position 26,204 of record NZ_JAQGLA010000010.1, on the reverse strand, counting down.
CATCGGTGGTCACGCGCATCGCGGTGTCGGAGGCGAAGCACTTCGCTGCAGCGCCGAAGAACGTCCGATCCGGGGCGCCGTCAGCGCGTGCCGCCGCCGCGTAGACCAGCTGGCGGGCGGCGGTGACGTGCATGGTCATGTCGGCGAGCTTGAACTGCACGCCTTGGAAGTCCCCGATGGGACGGCCGAACTGCTTGCGCTCCTGCACGTAGCCGACCGACGCGTCCACCGCGGCCTGCCCGATCCCGACCGCCTGCGCACCGATCGACACCCGCGTCCGATCCAAAGTGGACAGCGCGATCCGCATGCCCTTGCCGGGTTCGCCGAGCAGCCGGTCGGCCGGGATCCGGCAGTCCTCGAAGAACACTTCGCGGGTCACCGAACCGCGCAGTCCCATCTTCTTCTCCGGCGGGCCGCAGCTGATGCCCGGATCGTCGGCGTGCACCACGAAGGCCGAGATCCCGCGCGACCCGGCCTCCGGATCGGTCACCGCGAACACCACGAGCAGTCCCGCGATCCCCGCCGAGGTGATCCACGTCTTCACGCCGTCCAAGCGGTAACCGCCGCCGTCCCGGACCGCCTTGCACCGCATCGCCCCGACGTCGCTACCCGCCTCGCGCTCGCTGATCGCGTAGGCCATCAGGACCTCTCCGGACGCGACCTGGGGCAGGTACCGCTGCTTCTGCTCCTCGGTGCCGAACAGCAGCAGGGGAGTCACGCCCAGCTTGTTCGAGGTCAGGATCGTCGACGACGATGCGCACGCCCGGGCCACCTCCTCCACGGCGATGGCCGAGGCCGTGGCGTCGGCACCGTCTCCGCCGTACTGCTCGGGGATTCCGACCGCGTGCAGCCCGGCCGCCACCAGCTCGTCGTAGACGTCGTGCGGGAACTCGCCGCGCTCGTCGATCTCGGCGGCGCGGGGCGCGATCTTGGCCTGGGCCATCGCGCGCACGCTCGCGCGGAAGTCCTCGTACTCGGCGGGCAGCAGGTAAGGCGTCATGGAACCTCCTCGATCGGTCTTCCGCGCCATTACCGAACGACCGGGCTGCCCGAACATATGGCCCGCTGCCCGGAAAACCGCCGATCTTTCGTGCGTCCGCACGTCGTCCACCGCGTTGCTCCGTTCCTAGCGTGATCGGTGGACGACGTTCGTGAGCACAAATTCCTGCGGAACGAGGGCGCGATGGGACTTCTCGACGGTGTGCGCGTGCTGGACCTGAGCCGGGTGCTGGCCGGGCCCTACTGCACGGCGATGCTGGCCGATCTCGGGGCCGACGTGGTGAAGGCCGAACCGGTGCGCGGCGACGACTCCCGGCACCTCGGGCCCTTCGTCGACGGCGAGAGCGTCTACTTCGCACAGCTCAACCGGGGCAAGCGCAGCGTCGCGCTGGACCTCAAGGACGCCGACGACCGCGAGTTCTTCCGCTGCCTGGCCCGGCGCGCGGACGTGGTGGTGGAGAACTTCCGCCCGGGTGTGGCGGCCAAGCTCGGTGTCGACCACGCGACGCTGTCCGCCGACAACCCGCGCCTGGTCTACGCGAGCATCTCCGGTTTCGGCCAGCACGGACCGCTGTCGCACCTGCCGGCCTACGACCTGGTGGTGCAGGCGATGTCCGGGCTGATGGCGGCCACCGGCCAGCCCGCCGGGCCGCCCACCAGGACCGGCGAATCGCTCGGCGACCTGTGCGCCGGGATGTTCGCCGCGTGGGGGATCTGCGCCGCGCTGTTCGACCGCGAACGCACCGGGCGCGGCCGGCACCTCGACGTGGCGATGCTCGATTCGCTGGTCTCCCTGCAGGTCACGGCGATGAGCTTGCTCACCGCCACCGGCGCACTGCCCGGGCGCACCGGCAACCGGCACCCGGTCTCCACGCCCTTCGACACTTTCCAGGCCGCGGACGGGCTGGTCGCGATCGCGGTGGCCAACGACGGCGTGTTCGCCCGGCTGACCGACATGCTGGGCAAACCGTCGCTGGCCGTCCACGAACGCTTCGCCACCGACACCGCGCGAACCGAGAACCGCGAGCTGCTGCACAGCATCATCGAGGCGTGGACGCAGCGCCGCGCGGTCTCGGAGGTGGTGTCCGCCGCCGAACGATCCGGTGTTCCCGCCGGGCCCATCTGGGACCTCGCCGAGGCCGTGGACAGCGACCAGGTGCGGGGCCGGAACCTGGTGGCGGAGCTGGAACATCCCGTGCTCGGAGCGCTGCGCTACCTCAAGCAACCAGTCCAGTTCGGAGACTCCGACGACCGGCCGCGCCCGCGCATCCCGCGACTCGGCGAGCACCAGGAGGACGTCCGAGCGGATTGGCTGATGTGAACCACACCGGCGGCATCCGCGACAATCGTGCTGTCATCGCGGGCGAGAGGTGGGTGCAGTGGCCGAATCGAGCGCATCACCGGCGGTCGGACGGGCGTTGGACGTCCTCGTCCGGCTGGCCGAAGCACCGGGGCCGGTGCGCGCCGCGACCCTGGCGCGGGACCTCGACATCCCGCGCTCATCGCTGTACCACATCCTGTCCGTGCTGGTGGACAAGGGATTCGTGGTCTACCTCGCGGGGGAGCAGGCCTACGGGCTCGGCGTGGTGTCCTTCGAAATCGGCTCCGCCTACCTGCGCCACGAACCCCTGGAACGCCGGGCCGCACCCATCCTGCGCCGCTTGGCCCGCAACCTCGGGCAAACCGTGCACCTGGGCATCCTGCACGGCTCGGAAACGGTGTACCTGCTGAAGGAACAGCCGACCTCGGGCGCCGACGTCTCGCTGATCACCGACGTCGGTGTGCGGCTGCCCGCGCACCTGACCGCCAACGGCCGCGCGATCCTCGCGGGCAGCCCCGACGCCCAGGTCCGGGCACTCTTCCCGCGCCGCAGCGACTTCATCACCCGCACCGGCCGCGGACCCCGGACGCTGGCGGAGCTGGGCGAGCAGCTGGCGGTCGACCGGGAACGCGGCTGGTCGGAGGAGGTGGAGCTGGTCGCCCCCGGACTGCGCTCGGTGGGTGCGGCGGTGTTCGACCACAGCGCCCGCCCGGTGGCGGCGCTGAGCACGTCGTGGAGCCGCTTCCACGAACGCCACGAACCGACCGAGGTCGGCGAGATCATGCGAGCCGGAGCGGCAAAGCTGACGGCGGCGATCTCCGGCCGGAACCCGCTGGCGGGGTGAACCCGCCGCTCGGCTGGTCTGCGGGGCAGGCAGAACGAACCACTGCTCGATCAGCGGTGAACCTCACGCAATTTCGATTGAAATTGTCAAACATCGCCACCGCAGGTTCCGTCCACAACGACGACAATTTCGATTGAAATTGCTGCACGCACTGGTGACCAGCTGGCGCTTTGAACCCTGCGCAACCCCGTGCGGCACGGTCCTCACTCGTCGTTGAGTCTGTTGGGTATCGCTGCTGGGCGTTGGGTGGTGATACACGGGCGGCCTGGCGAGGGGAGGGGTGTCGTTGGGGGCGGGGTGCTTTTGGGTTCAAAGCGGTGGGGGGTCGCCTCGTGCGTCCAGCAATTTCAATCGAAATTGTCTCCGTTTTCGACGGAACCTGCGGTGGCGATTTTTGACAATTTCAATCGAAATTGCATGAGGTTCACCGCTGGTCGAGCAGTGGTGATACACGGCACCACCGGTCGAGCAGTGGTGCCGTGGGTTCATCGGTGGTCGAGCAGTGGTGATGCGTGGTTGTCCACTGGTCGAGCAGTGGTGCCGTGGGGTCATCGGTGGTCGAGCAGTCGCGATGTGGGTTTGCTGGGCGTCGGGGTGATGTGGTTTCAGCGGGCGTTGGGGGTTACCGCTGGGGCAGTGGTGATAGCGGTTCGTCGGGTGCGTGGGGGTGTGGGCTGGGGGTGGGTCGGGAGTCTGGGGGGCGCTGTGTTCACCGGGATTTCAGAGTGGCGTCTCGGATCCGAGAAAGAGTGGGCTTGGTGCTGCCGTTCTCGCTTGGTGGGGGATGTCATGGGTGGACGAGAACGCATTTCGGGTCAGGAGCAACTCATGAGCAACGAGAACGTCCGCAACATTCGCGCGCCGCGCGGCGCCGAGCTGCGGATCGGGGTCCGCCACGTCTCCGGTGGCCTGTTCTCGACCTGGCTGGTGCGCGAGGTCCAGCCCGGCGACGAGGTCGAGGTGCTGCCGCCCACCGGCAGCTTCACCCCGGACCTGACCGCGCACGAACGGCACGTGTGCATCGCCGCCGGGTCGGGGATCACCCCGATGCTGTCCATCGTGGCCACGGTGCTGCGCGACACCAACGCGACGGTCACCCTGCTGTACGGCAACCGCCGCAGCGACACCGTCATGTTCTCCGACGAGCTGGCCGACCTGAAGGACCGCTACCCGACCCGGCTGGAACTGGTGCACGTGCTCTCCCGGGAGCCGCGCGAGTCCGAGCTGTTCACCGGTCGGTTGGACGAGGCCAAGCTCCGCGCCCTGCTGTCCACAGTGCTCGACGCCGATGCGGTGGACCAGTGGTGGCTGTGCGGGCCGTTCGGCATGGTCACCGACGCGCAGGGCGTGCTGCGCGACAGCGGGGTGACCACCGAGCGGATCCACCAGGAGCTGTTCTACGTCGAGGACGTGCCGCCAGAACCGGCGCACCACGAGGAACCGACCATCGAGGGCCCGACCAGCGACGTCACGGTGGTGCTCGATGGCCGCTCGACCTCGATGTCCCTGCCGCGCGACGTCCCGGTCCTGGACGCCGCCCAGCGGGTCCGCCCCGACCTGCCGTTCGCCTGCAAGGGCGGCGTCTGCGGCACCTGCCGGGCGAAGGTGACCTGCGGCGAGGTCCGCATGCGCCGCAACTTCGCCCTGGAGGAGTCCGAAGTGGACCAGGGCTTCGTCCTCACCTGCCAGTCGCTGCCCACCACGGACGAAGTCACGGTCGACTTCGACGCCTGATGCTCACCGCAAAGTCCATGGAAATCAGGCGTCTGATTTCCATTGAGCCTTTTTCATCCTGTCTGGTCTGCGACTGCGAGGCATGACCGGCACCGTGCGGCGAGCGCTGAGGTTCCGCTACCGGCACCGCCGAGCAAACCGAGGATGGACAACCTCAATGGTCAGGAGGCCTTGCGGGTGCGGCGGGTTCCGGTGGGCTTCTCCGCGGAGGCGTCGGCGACGGCTTGCTCCAGTTCGGCGCGCTTCATCTTGGAGCGGCCCTTGATGCCCAGGTCCTTCGCGCGGTCTTCGAGCTCGGCCTTGGTCAGCTCGGAGAGGTCTTCCGCGCGGCGGGGTTTGCGGCCCTTGCGGGCTTCGTCGACGCTGCGGCGCAGCGCCTCGGTGAGGTCGATGACGTCGGTCGGCTGCGGTGGGGCCTCGGCGGCTGCCACCTCGCCGCCGCGGGCCTTCTCCGCGAGCAGTTCCTCGACCTTCGACGTGTAGGTGTCCTCGTACTCCTCGGGCTCCCAGGGGCCGCTCATCGACTCGATGATGGTCGAGGCCATCTGCAGTTCCTTCGACGACGGGCCGGACTGCTCGGGCTGGTCGCCGAGAAGGTCGGCGGGGTCGCGGATCTCGTCGGCGAAGTACAGCGTGTTCAGCGCCAGCACGTCGGTGTCGGCGCGCACCGCGGTCAGGTACTGCTTGCCGCGCAGCACGAACGTCGCGATGCCCGCCTGCCCGGTGTCCTGCATGGCCCGCCGCAGCAGGTTGTACGGGCGGAAGTGCTCCTTGCTGTTGGGGGCCAGCCAGTAGGTCTTCTGGAAGTGCACCGGGTCGATCTCGGTGAGGTCGACGAACGTGGTGATGTCGATGGTGCGAGAGCGGCCGGGGGCGATCTCGTCCAGCTCGGACTGCTCGACGGTGATGACCCCGCCGTCGTACTCGCGTCCCTTGACGATGTCGTTGTAGCCGACCTCCTCGCCGGTGCGCTCGTTGACGCGCTTGTAGCGGATGCGGTCGGTGGTGCCGCGCTCGTACTGGTGGAACTGCACGGTGTGGTCCTCGGTCGCGGCGTAGAGGCCGACCGGGATGGTCACCAGGCCGAAGTTGATCGACCCGGTCCAGATCTTGCGCGGCATGGCAGCCTCCCATCGCCCGGCGCCCCGCCGTCCACGATGCGGTGGCGCTGGCAAGATCGCAGAACTCGCCTTGGGCCGCCCTCGGTGTTTCCCGGGCCGGTCACCGGGAAACAACGCGGTGCGTGCCGTCGGCCAGCCGCCGCGTACGCCCCCGGCGGGCGAGCAGCTCCAGCAAGGGAACCGCAACGCGCCGCGAGGTGTCCAGAGCTCGTCTCGCCTGGCTGAGCGTGAACGGCGAGGGCAGCGCGGCGAGCCGATCCAGAGCGGTCTGCTCGGCATCGGGCAGCAGCACCAGGCCGGGAGCCACTCGCAGGAGCTCGCCGAAGCGCGCGGCCGCCGCCAGTTCCCGGTCGCCGAGTCCCAGAGCGGCGAGCTCGTCGGCGGTCGGCGCGTGGAACGGGTGGTCGATCAGCGCATCGCGGACGGCCGCCACCGCGCTGCGGATGCGGTCGGGCAGCCGGAGCTGTTCGAGGTGCAGGCGGCCGGCGTGCAGCGCGATCCCAGCGGTTTCGGCGACCTCCGCCACCAGTCCGGGATCGGGCAGGTCCAGGGCATGACGCGCAGCTTCCACGGGCATTCCGTCGGCCAGCGGGTCATCCTCGCCGTGCTGGGCGAGCACGTCGGTCAGCCGGGCTGCGCGTTCGGTCCGGTAGGACTCGGAGATGAGCCACGGACCGGCGGCCGGGGGAGTCGCACCCATCGCGCGCAGTACGTCCGCCCTGATCACGCGTCGCCGGTGCAGTGCGGCGCGCCCATGGGGCACCGCGCCCATGGAAGCCTGTTCGGCGGCCGGGGCCCGGGCCGCTCCGCGCCTGGTCAGCTGCGGTGGTCGCACGTCGAGCACGTCCAGCCCCCCGTGGATGCGGTGGTTGCCGGGATCGCGCAGCAGGGCACGGTCGCCGATGCGCAGCGGGAGCGGGACGCGCGTGGTGAGCCGCGCGTGCTCGGGGCCGAGAGGTCGGACTCGCACCGGCACGGCCGCCGAGCCGACGTGCAGCATCAGCTCCGCGGGCCAAGTCGCCGGTGCCGGGTGGATGCGGACGTCGAAGACCTCGGTGGTCAGCCAGCGATCCGGCGAGAGCAGTGCGTCGCCGCGCTGAACTTGACCGCAGTCGACGCCCCGGAGGTTCACCGCAACCCGGGACACGGCGTTGACCTGGGGTTCGGCGGAGCCGAGGGAGTGGAGCCCGCGTACAGCGCAGGTGACTCCAGCGGGGTGCAAGAGGAGGCGGTCGCCGACCCGGAGCGTGCCCGCGGTGAGGGTCCCGGTCACCACGGTGCCCGCACCGCGGACGGTGAACACCCGGTCGATCCACAACCGCACGTCGGCGTCCTGGTCCGCAGCGGGCATCCGGTGCACCAGCAGGTCGAGCTCGCGTCGCAAGTCGCCGAGTCCAGTGCCCGTCACACCGCTGACCTGCACGGCGGGGATGTCAGCGAGCACGGTTCCGGAAAGCGCGGCCGCGGCTTCCTCGGTCGCAGCGCGCGGATCGGCCAGGTCGCAGCGGGTCACCGCGAGCACGCCGTGCCGGACTCCGAGCGCGTCGAGCGCGTCCAGGTGCTCGTCGGACTGCGGCATCCAGCCCTCGTCGGCTGCGACGACGAACAGCACTGCGGGTACCGGCCCGATCCCGGCCAGCATGTTCGGCACGAACCGCTCGTGCCCGGGAACGTCGACGAACGCGGCGGTGCAGCCGTCAGCGAGCCGGGTCCAGGCGAAGCCCAGATCGATGGTCAAGCCGCGGCGGCGTTCCTCCGCCCACCGGTCCGGTTCCATGCCGGTGAGCCCGCGGATGAGGGTGGACTTGCCGTGGTCGACGTGCCCGGCGGTGGCGATGACGTGCATCGCAGCTCTCCGAACTCTCGGCTGCAACGACCTGCACGACCCAATACGCCACGCCCGGGCAGTCCCCGCAACGCGCCGCGCAGAGGTCAGGCCGCGGCCAGGACCGCCCGGCGCAACTCGTCGTCGTGCTCGGGCGGGACCGCGGCGAGGTCCAGCAGGCACCGGTCGCGCGCGATGCAGGCGAGCACCGGGGGAGTTCCGCGCCGCAGCAACTCAGCGAAACGTTCCGGCAGCACGACCGCCGCGCTCGGCAGCGTGACACCAGGCGCGCCACCTCCGCCCACCGTCGCTTCGCTGCACTGGGCGGAGGCAGGGATCCCCGCCGCGCTGAACCCCGTGGCCAAGCTCTCGGCTCGGCGCAACAGGCTCGGCTGGTCGCGCCGCAGGGACTGCTCGGTCGGTGTCAGGGGGCCGCGCAGCGTCGCCTCCAGCGCGGCGAGGGTGAGCTTGTCGACGCGCATCGCCCGCGCCAGCGGGTGGCGCCGCAACTGCTGCACGATCTCCGCCCGGCCCAGCAGCAGCCCCGCCTGGGGCCCGCCGAGCAGTTTGTCGCCGCTGGCCAGGACCAGGTCGGCGCCATCGGCAAGGGTGCTGGTGGCGTCGGGTTCCTGCGGTAGCACCGGGTGCGGGTTCAGCAGGCCGGATCCGATGTCGACCACCACCGGTGCGCCGAGACCGCGCAGCGCGTCGACCGGAACGGCCGAGGTGAAGCCGGTGATCACGAAGTTGGACGGGTGGACCTTGAGGACGAATCCGGTGTCCGGTCCCACGGCCGACCGGTAGTCGTCGAGCCGGACCCGGTTAGTGGTGCCGACCTCGTGCAGCCGCGCACCGGTGGCGGTGAGCAGCTCGGGGATCCGGAACCCGTCGCCGATCTCGACCATCTCGCCGCGTGCCAGCACGATTTCGCGCCCCTGCGCGAGCGCTGTCGCGGCCAGCGACAGCGCTGCGGCACCGTTGTTGACCACATGTGCGGCCTCGGCGAGGGGCACGGCGGCGCACAGCGCGGCCAGTGCGGCGGCACCGCGCGGTCCACGTCGCCCCGTGTCGAGGTCGAGTTCGACGTCGGTGGTTCCGGCAGCTCGTTCCATGGCGTCGATGGCCGCTCGCGACAGCGGAGCCCGGCCCAGGTTGGTGTGCAGGAGAACGCCGGTCGCGTTGAGCACCGGCCGGCTGCTCGCCGCCGAATCGGGAAGTCCGGCAAGGGTTTCCGCGACGACGTGCGACGCGTCGATCTCACCGGTGCGAGCTCGCTGCTGCGCGGCGTGCACCGCCTTCTTGACCAGTCCGCGGCCGAGGCGCTCCGCAGCGGCGGCGACCTCCGGGTGGGCCAGCACCCGGTCGGTGCCGGGCACGTGCTGCCGCGGGTCGGCCATGCGCCGAACTATAGGAGCCCGTCGTCGAACTCGCGGCCAGGCGAATCTCCGAAACAACACCAACTGTAACAATGAAGATTGACAACGTCGGTACGCTCCGGGGTATGGCTCGCACCCGGGAAGCGGACTCCAGCAGATGGCTCGACACCAGCGATGGACTGCGGTTGTCCGTGCGCGAGCACGGCGATCCGGCAGCACCGACCGTGCTGGCGGTGCACGGTTATCCCGATGACCAGTCGATCTGGGACGGCGTGGCCGAGGCGCTCGCCGGGCGCTTCCGGGTGGTCACCTACGACGTGCGCGGCGCGGGGGAGTCCGACAAGCCCCGCCGCAGCGAGGCCTACCTGCTCGACCAGCTCGCCGACGACCTCGGCCGGGTCGCGGACCTGGTCAGCCCGGACCAGCCGGTGCACCTGCTGGCGCACGACTGGGGCTCGATCCAGGCGTGGCATGCGGCCACCGAGCCGAGGCTGGCCCACCGGTTCGCCTCGTTCACCTCGATCTCCGGGCCCTGCCTGGACCACGCGGGCCAGTGGATGCGCTCGAAGTTGCGGCACCCGACGCCGCGGGAGCTGCGCAAACTCGTCAACCAGCTGATCTTCTCCGGCTACATCGGCTTCTTCCAGCTCCCGGTGCTGCCGGAGCTGGCCTGGCGCACCGGCGCGATGCGCCGGCTGATCGGCGCGGTCGAGCGACTGGACCCGCGCACCTCCGAGAGTCCGACAAAGCCTGCGGTGTCCGATGGCGTGCACGGGTTGGGGCTGTACCGCGCGAACATGCGCGAGCGGCTGGGCGGTCCGGGGGAGCGGCGCACCGACATCCCGGTCCAGGTGCTCGCGCCCACCGGTGATCCGTTCGTCTCCACGCCGATGCAGACCGAGATCGCGCCGTGGGTGCCCAACCTCCGCGTGCGCCGGGTCCCAGGCGGGCACTGGCTGCCGAGAAGCCGTCCGGAGCTGGTCGCTCGGTGCGCGGCGGAACTCGTCGAGCACGTCGAGGGCGGTGCCGAATCGCGCGGTCTGCGGCGTGGACGCGTTCGTCCGGGCCGTCGCGACTTCCAGGACCAGCTGGTGGTCATCACCGGAGCGGGCAGCGGGATCGGGCGGGCGACCGCATCGGCGTTCGCAGCGGCCGGCGCGCACGTGGTGGTCGCGGACATCGACGAGACCGCCGCCCGGAACACCGCCGTGCTGATCACCCGCACCGGCGCCAACGCCACGCCGCACCGCGTGGACGTCGCCGACGGCGATGCGATGGAGCGCTTCGCCAAGCAGGTGCACGCCGAGCTGGGCACACCGGACGTGGTGGTCAACAACGCCGGGATCGGTCTCGCCGGTTCGTTCCTCGACACCCCGGAAGCCGATTGGGAGCGGGCCATCGACATCAACCTGTGGGGTGTCATCCACGGCTGCCGCCAGTTCGCGCCGCAGATGGTCGAGCGAGGTGAAGGCGGCCGGATCGTCAACATCGCCTCGGCCGCCGCCTACCTGCCGTCCAAGGTGCTCCCTGCCTACGGAACCACGAAGGCTGCGGTGCTGGCCCTGAGCCAGTCCTTGCGGGCGGAGCTCGCCGGCGAGGGCATCGGGGTCACCGCGGTGTGCCCCGGGCTGGTCAACACCGGCATCACGACCAGCACCCGCTTCGTCGGCGTCGACGACGCCGAGCAGGCGAACCGCAGGCAGGCCGCCAAGCAGCTCTACCAGCGGCGGAACTTCACCCCGCAGCGCGCGGCGGCCGAGATCCTGCGCGCCACCCGCCGCAACGCCGCGATCGCACCGGTCACCGCCGAGGCCAAGGCCGGTCTCGTGCTCTCCCGCCTTTCCCCGGGCTTGCTGCGCGCAGTGGCCAGGGCCGAGCTGACACCGCGCTGAAGGAGGTCGGACCATGTCCCACATCGATCCGGGTGAGCCGGACCGCGTCGCGCTGCACGCCCGCGACGTGGAGTTCGACTGGGCGAAGCTGCCGATGCACTGGATCCCGGGGGAGCCCTTCGCCACCCACGTGATCAACTTCCTGCACCTGGTGCTGCCGGAGGGAGAGCGCTGGTTCGTCGAGGTCTTCAAGCAGGCGCTTCCGCTGATCAGGGACGACCAGCTGCTGGAGGACGTGCGCGGCTTCGTCGGGCAGGAAGCGATGCACGCCGAATCGCACCAAGGCGTGCTGGACCACTTCGACGCGCACGGCCTGGACACCAGGCCCTACGTCGAGCAGGTCAGCTGGATCTTCCGCAAGGTCCTCGGCGACCGGCCCTACGGCGGCAGGCGAGCCGAGTCCTGGCTGGTGCAGAGGTTGGCGATGATCGCGGCCATCGAGCACTACACGGCGTTCCTCGGCCAGTGGGTGCTGGACGCGAAGGCGCTCGACGAGGCCGGCGCCGACCCGACGATGCTGGACCTGCTGCGCTGGCACGGGGCGGAGGAGGTCGAGCACCGCTCGGTGGCCTTCGACCTCTACATGCACGTCGACGGCAGCTACCTGCGGCGCAGCCACGCGATGGTGGTGGCGATCGTCGTGCTCGCCCTGCTGTGGGTGCGCGGCGTGCGCTACCTGATGGCGGCCGATCCGGTGCTGCGCGGCCGCCGCAAGCCGCGCTGGCGGGACATGCTGCGGACCGGACGACTCGGGCTGACGCCGAGCTACTGGCAGATGCTGCGCTCGCTCCCGGCTTACTTCCGCCGCTCCTACCACCCGTCGCAGCACGGCTCGACCAGTCAGGCGATCGCCTACCTGGCCAAGTCCCCGGCTGCGCAGGCGGCAGAGCACTGATGGCCGGAGCTCGCGCGATCCCACCGGCGCTCGACGGCCACGGCCCGGACCGGTTCCTGTGGGCGCTGGACAAGCTCGCCACCAGCATGGAGTGGTTGCAGCGCAACAGCCGCCGCAAGCCGGTCGAGGCAGTGGACCGCGACATCCCGCTGGAGGTCTCCGAGGTCCGGGTCGAAGCCGACGACGTGGTCAGCCTTCGGTTGACCGGGGAGGGGCTGCTCCCGGCCTGGCAGCCCGGCGCGCACCTGGACGTCGTGCTGCCGTCGGGGCGCAAGCGCCAGTACTCGTTGTGCGGTGATCCGGGCGACCGGCGGTACTACCGGATCGCGGTGCGGCGGATCGCCGACGGGGAGGGCGGCTCCCGCGAGGTCCACGACGAACTGCGGCCGGGCAGCCGGATCGTCGCCCGCGGACCCCGCAACGCCTTCCCGTTCGTCACCGCGGAGAAGTACCTGTTCATCGCGGGCGGCATCGGCGTCACGCCGATCCTGCCGATGGTGCGCACGGCTGCGGCCCGCGGTGCGGACTGGCGGTTCGTCTACACCGGACGGTCGCGGGAGTCGTTGCCGTTCCTGGACGAGCTGGCCGAGCTGGACCAGGAGCGGGTGTGGATCCGGCCGGACACCGAGTTCGGCATCCCGGCCTCCGGCGCGGAACTGCTCGAGCACGCCCCGGCCGGTGCCGCGGTGTACTGCTGCGGCCCGGTCCCGATGATCACCGGCATCCGGGTGGACCTGCCCGGCAGCGCGGCGGATTCGCTGCACTGGGAACGCTTCTCGGCGCCGCCGATCGTCGACGGCGAACCGTTCACCGTCGAACTCGCCCGCACCGGACACGAGGTGCAGGTCCCCGCGGACCGCTCGGCGCTGGAGGCGATCAGCGAGGTCCTGCCGCAGGTGTCCTACTCGTGCCGCCAGGGCTTCTGCGGCACCTGCCACGTCCGGGTCCTCGGCGGGGCCGTCGACCACCGGGCGCGGGAGGCGGACGACCACATGGCGATCTGCGTGTCCCGGTCCGCCGGCCGCGTGGTCCTAGACCTCTGAGCCGACCCGGTCGAGGAAGTCGCCGACCGCCGCGGCGAATTCCGGGTAGTGGGTGAGATGGGCGTCGTGCCCGGCGCCGGCGATCGACACCAGCTCGGTGTTGGCGCGGCTGCAGGTCATCCGCTCGGCCAGTTCCGGGCCGATCACCGGGCTGTCCGCGCCGCGCAGCAGCAGCACGGGTTGTGAGCTGTCGGTCCAGTCCGGCCACCACGTGCCGCGCACTTGGCGCTTGATCTCGCTGATGTCGGCCGCGTGCCACCGGAAGAACCAGCCGCGGTCGTCCTCGACAGCGCTTTCCAGGAAGTACTCCGGCGCTTCCACGAGGGGCTCGAGCGCGGTGCGCATGCTTTGCAGGTTGGGGAACCGGTCGGGCAAGTCGTCCAGCGAGTGGTCGTCGGGCACCGCGAGTTCGGCGCCGACGTCGACCACGACCGCTGCGGCGACGAGCTCGGGTCGCCGTGCCGCGAGCTGGTAGGCGTTGATCCCGCCGAGCGAGTGCCCGAGCACCACGGCTGGCGCCAGCCCCAGCTGTTCGACGACCGCGGCCGCATCGGCGACGAACGCCTCGCGGCTGACGTCGTCGCTGCGGTCGGACCTGCCGTGGCAGCGCTGGTCGACCGCGATGATCCGCCAGCGCGGGCCGAGGGTGTCGGCGAGCCGGAGGAACGTCCGGCTGCGCCCGTAGGCGCCGTGCAGCGCGAGGACGGGGCGGCCGGGGCCGTGCTGCGCCGCAGGCTGGCCTTCATGGAGCAGCCGGCCAGCTACTTCTACGAGGACGGGCGGCCCCTCCGCGCCGCTGACATGACCGACCGGTTCCGCAGGGGCATGCTCACCATCGCCGCAGCCACCAGCCGCGCGGATGCGGCGTGGTTGCGCAGGACCCTCGCCGAGCTCGAGCAGGAAGCCGGGGGCTGACTCCCGCGCGGCGGCGGAGTGACCGAAAATCACGCGACGACGCACCCCGTCGGGCGTAGTGTCGAGGTGCTGTCGATCTCGGGAGGATTCGTGGAACTCGCCGGACTGGTGGAGGTCACCTCGGAGGCGGAGCTGCGGGACGTCATCGGCGAACCGCTGCAGAGGGTGCGGGACAAGGCACGCCCCGCGCTGCACGAGATCGACCGGCAGTGGCTGGCCGCCTCACCGTTCTGCCTGATCGCGACCGCCGGCGCGGACGGATCCTGCGACGTCTCGCCGAAGGGCGACCCGGCCGGGTTCACCCTGGTGCTCGACGACACCACGATCGCGATCCCGGAGCGCCCGGGCAACCGGCGCGCCGACGGCTACCGCAACATCCTGGCGAACCCGCACGTCGGGCTCGTCTACTTCCTCCCCGGGCGTGGTGACACCCTGCGCATCAACGGCCGAGCCCGGCTGGTGCGCGACGCGCCGTTCTTCGACGACATGGTCGTCAAGGGGCACCGCCCGGTGCTGGCGGTGGTGGTCGAGATCGAGGAGATCTTCCACCACTGCGCCAAGGCGTTCCTGCGTTCCGGGCTGTGGAAGCCCGAGACCTGGCAGCCGGACGCGGTGCCCTCCCGGCCGCAGATCGCCAAGCTCATGGAACGCCCGGACGAACCGCTGGCCGAGCTGGAGCGCTACTACGGCGACGAGTACGCCAACCGCCTCTACTGACCCGGCTTGCAGCCCTGGGCCGTCGGGTTTCTCCTGGTACCACGCGTGCAGGGAGGGGAGCCGATGGCCGAGTGGCTCGGCTGGCCGGTGCTCCGGCAGTTGACCGGTGCGGATCCGCTGGGCAGGGGCCCGGCGGCCCGTTCGAGGCGCACCGACGCCCGGCGGGCTCGCACCCAGGACGCCGATGCGGTGGTCCGCTCGGTGTGCCCGTACTGCGCGGTCGGTTGCGGGCAGCGCGTCTTCGTCCAGGACGGCGCGGTCACCCAGATCGAGGGCGACCCCGATTCGCCGATCAGCCGCGGCCGGTTGTGCCCGAAGGGCTCGGCCAGCCGGGAACTGGTGACCTCACCGCTGCGGCAGACCAAGATCCGCTACCGACGTCCGCACGGCACCGACTGGGAAGACCTCGACCTGGACACCGCGCTGGACATGATCGCCGACCGGGTGCTGGCCACCCGGGCCGCCACCTGGCAGGACGCCGACGCCGACGGGCGTCCGCTGCGCCGCACGATGGGCATCGCGAGCCTCGGAGGAGCGACCCTCGACAACGAGGAGAACTACCTCATGAAGAAGCTCTACACCGCCCTCGGCGCGATCCAGGTGGAGAACCAGGCCCGCATTTGACACTCCTCCACGGTGCCCGGTCTGGGCACCTCCTTCGGGCGCGGCGGCGCCACCACCTTCCAGCAGGACCTCGTCAACGCCGACTGCATCCTCATCCAGGGGTCCAACATGGCCGAGGCCCACCCGGTCGGTTTCCAGTGGGTGGTGGAGGCCAAGCGGCGCGGCGCCACGATCATCCACGTCGACCCGCGGTTCACCCGGACCTCGGCGCTGGCGCACCGGCACGTCCCGCTGCGCGCGGGCAGCGACATCGCGTTCCTCGGCGCGCTGATCAACCACGTGCTGACCAACGACGCCCACTTCCACGACTACGTCGTCGCCTACACCAACGCCGCGATGATCGTCGGCGAGGACTTCCGCGACACCGAGGACCTGGACGGCGTCTTCTCCGGCTTCGACGCCGACGTCGGCAGCTACGACACGACCACCTGGCAGTACGAGGGCGCTGACGCGGTGCCGTCGGTCGGCAGCCACGGCCCGGAGGTCCCGACGACGGCGCACGGCCGGGAGCGGGAGGCCGGCCGGCCCGAACGCGCCGGTTCCGGCGGCCCCGTCTACCACGGCCGAGCGGAGACCGACCCGACGCTGCAACACCCGCGCTGCGTGTTCCAGCTGCTCAAGCGGCACTACGCCCGCTACACGCCGGAACTGGTGGAAGAGGTCTGCGGCATCCCGCGCGCGGACTTCCAGTGGGTGGCCGAGCAGCTGGTGGCCAACTCCGGCCGGGACCGCACCACGGCGGTGGCCTACTCGGTCGGCTGGACGCACCACACCGTCGGCGTTCAGTACATCCGCGCCGCGTCGATCCTGCAGCTGCTGCTGGGCAACATCGGCCGCCCCGGCGGGGGAATCCTGGCGCTGCGCGGGCACGCCAGCATCCAGGGCTCCACCGACATCCCGACGCTGTTCAACCTGCTGCCCGGCTACATCCCGATGCCGCACGCGCACACCGACTTCGACGTCGACTCCTTCGTCGCGGACGACGAAAGGGCCTGCGGCTACTGGGCGAACATGCGCGCCTACCTGGTCAGCCTGCTCAAGGCGTGGTGGGGCGAGCACGCCACGGCCGACAACGACTTCTGCTTCGACCGCCTGCCGAGGCTCACCGGTGATCACGGCACCTTCCAGACCGTGATCGACCAGATCGAAGGCCGGTGCCGGGGCTACTTCGTGGTCGGCGAGAACCCGGCGGTGGGCACCGCCAACGCCCGTCAGCAGCGGCTCGGCCTGGCCAACCTGGACTGGCTGGTGGTGCGCGACCTCAACATGATCGAGACGGCGACCTTCTGGAAGGACGGCCCGGAGATCGAGACCGGTGAGCTGCGCACCGAGGACATCGGCACCGAGGTCTTCTTCCTGCCCGCCGCCGCGCACACCGAGAAGGACGGCACCTTCACCAACACCCAGCGGCTGGTGCAGTGGCACCACAAGGCCGTCGAACCGACCGGGGACCAGCGCAGCGACCTGTGGTTCTTCTACCACCTGGGACGGCGGCTGAAGCAGAAGGCGCAGCACGACGAACGCGACCGCCCGCTGCGGGAGCTGACCTGGGACTACCCGACCGAGGGCGAGTTCGGCGAGCCCAGCGCGGCGGCGGTGCTGCAGGAGATCAACGGCTTCGGCGCCGACGGAGCACCGCTGTCGTCCTACACCCAGCTGCGCGCGGACGGCTCCACCCGCTGCGGGTGCTGGATCTACTGCGGGATCTTCGCCGACGGCGTCAACCAGACCGCCCGCCGCCGACCAGGCGCGGAGCAGTCGTGGGTCGCTCCGGAGTGGGGCTGGGCCTGGCCGGCGAACCGGCGGATCCTCTACAACCGCGCCTCGGCGGACCCGGACGGTCGACCGTGGAGCGATCGCAAGGCCTACGTCTGGTGGGACGCGCAGAACGGGGAGTGGACCGGGCACGACATCCCCGATTTCGACCGGACCAAGCGCCCGGACTTCGTGCCCGCACCGGATGCCACCGGACCGGAGGGCATCGCGGGCACCGATCCGTTCATCATGCAGACCGACGGCCGCGGCTGGCTCTACGTCCCGGCCGGGCTGGTCGACGGCCCGCTGCCCGCCCACTACGAACCGCAGGAATCGCCGGTCGCCAACCGCGTCCACCCCGACCAGCAGCGGAACCCCGCGCGCCAGGTGTTCTCCCGGCCGGAGAACCGCTACCAGCCCAGCGGGGACGAACCGGGCAGCGACGTCTTCCCGTACGTCTTCACCACGTTCCGGCTCACCGAGCACCACACCGCGGGCGGCATGAGCCGGTGGCTGGCGCACCTGTCCGAGCTCGCGCCGGCGATGTTCCTGGAGGTCTCCCCGGAGCTGGCGGCCGAGCGCGGGCTGCGGCACTTGGAGTGGGCCACCGTGGTCACCGCGCGCAACGCCATCGAGGGCCGGGTGCTGGTCACCGCCCGGATTCGGCCGCTGCAGCTCGGCGACCGCACCGTGCACCAGGTCGGCATCCCGTGGCACTGGGGGCCGAACGGGCTGACTGCGGGCGATGCCGCGAACGAGCTGATCAACGTGGCGCTGGACCCCAACGTGCACATCATGGAGACCAAGGCGGGCGCCTGCGACGTCCGGCCGGGGCGACGCCCGCGGGGTCCGGCGCTGGCCCGCTACGTCGAGGACTACCGCAGGCGGGCGGGGGTCACCGAGCACACCGGCGTGGAGCACGCCGACGACCCGAGATTCGGAGGGGAGTGAGCCGCGTGGACCGGAACCGGTTGAGCGGACCGCTCGCGGACCCGGCGGGGGAGGCCGGATACCCGGCAGACCACCCCGAGCGCGTCGGGTTCTTCACCGACACCAGCGTGTGCATCGGCTGCAAGGCGTGCGAGGTGGCCTGCAAGGAGTGGAACCTGCTGCCCGAGGACGGTCTCGACCTCACCGGGATGTCCTACGACAACACCGGCGAGCTGGGCGCCACGACGTGGCGGCACGTGGCCTTCGTGGAGCAGACGTCCACTGTGGACTTGGGGATGCCGGGGATGGGGGGCGACCAGGTGCGCTGGTTGATGTCCTCGGACGTCTGCAAGCACTGCACCCACGCCGCGTGCCTGGACGTCTGCCCGACCGGGGCGCTGATCCGCACCGAGTACGGCACGGTGCTGGTCCAGGACGACGTCTGCAACGGGTGCGGGTACTGCGTGCCTGCCTGCCCGTACGGGGTGATCGACGTCCGGCCGGACACCGGCGGTGCGGCCAAGTGCACGATGTGCCAGGACCGGCTGGGTGCCGGGCTGATGCCGGCCTGCGCGACGGCGTGCCCGACGGAGTCGATCCAGTACGGCCCGCTCGACGAACTGCGCGAACGCGCCGAGCACCGGGTGTCCGAGCTGCACGAGCAGGGGGTCACCAGCGCCCGGCTCTACGGGCAGGACCCCGATGACGGGGTGGGCGGGGCCGGGGCCTTCTTCCTGCTGCTGGACGAGCCGGAGGTCTACGGGCTGCCGCCCGATCCGGTGGTGACCACGCGGGACCTGCCGTCGATGTGGCGGCACGCGGCGGCCGCGGCGCTGACCGCGGCGGCGATGATCGCCGGATGCTTCGCGGGGAGGAAGCGGTGACCTCCGCCGAGGAGTTCGAGTCCTACTACGGCCGCCCGGTGCTCAAACCGCCGGTGTGGAAGGTCCCGGACGTGCCGCTCTACCTCTACCTCGGCGGGGCGGCCGGAGCGTCGTCGACCATGGCGCTGCTGGCGGACATCACCGGTCGCCGCGACCTGGCCCGTGCTGGTCGGCTGACCGCAGCGGTGGGAGCGACAGCCAGCGTGGGCGCGCTGGTCCACGACCTGGGGCGGCCGATGCGGTTCCTGAACATGCTGCGGGTGTTCAAGCCGACCTCGCCGCTGAGCGTCGGGTCCTGGATCCTGGCGCCGTTCTCGGCGTTGGCCAGCGCGGGCGCGGCCAGCGAGCTGACCGGTCTGCTGCCCCGGTCCGGACGCGCCGCGAGCACGGCGGCCGCAGTGCTCGCGCCCGCGATGACGACCTACACCGCGGTGCTGCTGGCCGACACGGCGGTGCCGAGCTGGCACGAGTCATACCGGGAACTGCCCTTCGTCTTCGCCGGAAGCGCGGTGTCCAGCGCCGGTGCGGTCAGCATGCTCGCCGCGCCGGGGGAGTCCGCGCCGGCGCGGCGAATGGCGATCGCGGGTGCAGCGCTGGAGCTGGTGGCGTTCAGCCGGATGCACCGCAGCGCGGGAATGGTCGGCGAGGTCTACCGGCAGGGGCGGGCAGGGGCGGTGCTTCGCGCTGCTCGGGCGCTGGCCTGCATCGGTCTGGGCGCTGCTGCCCTGTCCGGCCGGAGTCGGGCCGCGCGGATCACCTCGGGGCTCTGCCTGAACGCCGCTGCGGCGGCCACCCGCTACGGGATCTTCGAAGCCGGCCGCGCATCGGCCCGCGATCCCCGCTACACCGTGCTGCCGCAACACGCCGACTGACCAGCGAATTCGACTATATCGGCGAGCTATACACTCGATATATACATCGAGTGTATAGTCGGTCGCATGTCAATCGGTCTCACCATGCTGGGGTTGCTGGAGGGTGGCCCCGGTTACGGATACGACCTCAAGCGGGCCTACGACGCCAACTTCGGGCACGCCAAGTCCCTGGCGTACGGCCAGGTCTACTCGACGCTGTCCCGGTTGCTGCGCGACGGCCTCGTCGAGGTCGACGGAGTGGAGTCCGGCGACGGGCCCGACCGCAAGCGCTACTCGATCACCGACACCGGCCGCCAGCGGCTGGAGGAGTGGCTGAGCACGCCGGAGAAGCCGGTCGCGGAGCTGCACAACACCCTCTACACCAAGATCGTCCTCGCGGTCCGCTCCGGACGCGACGCCACCGCGGTGCTGGACAGCCAGCGCAGCGCTCACCTTGCCCGGATGCGCGAGCTGACCCGCCGCAAGGCCGACGCCGCACCTGGCGAGCAGCTGGTGCACGACTACGCGCTGTTCCACCTGGAAGCGGACCTGCGCTGGCTGGAACTGGCCATCACCCGACTCGAACCACTCGCCCAGGAGGTCTCCCAGTGAGCGAACCACTGCTGTCCGGCGCGGACCTGCAGCTGTCCTTCGGTCCCACCCCGGCCCTGCGCGGTGCCGGTCTGTCGGTCGAGGCCGGCGAGGTCGTCGCGGTGATGGGCTCCTCCGGCTCCGGCAAGTCGACGCTGCTGCACGTCCTCGCCGGCATCCGGCTCCCTGATTCCGGGCGGGTCCGCTACCGGGACAGGGAGCTGACCGAGCTGTCCGACGACGAGCGCAGCGAGCTGCGCCGGTCGGAGTTCGGCTTCGTCTTCCAGTTCGGCCAGCTCGTCCCGGAGCTGACCGTGCGGGAGAACGTCGCGCTGCCGCTCCAGCTCGGCGGGACCAAGCGCCGCGAAGCCGAGAAGAAGGCCATGGCCTGGCTGGACGAGCTCGGCATCGCCGGCGTGGCAGCTTCCCGGCCCGGGGACATCTCCGGTGGTCAGGGCCAGCGCGCCGCGCTGGCGCGAGCGCTGGTGGCCGAGCCCGCGGTCGTCTTCGCCGACGAACCCACCGGCGCGCTGGACTCGGTCGGCGGCGAGCAGGTGATGGGCCTGCTGACTCGCGCTGCCCGCGACACCGGTGCCGCGGTCGTGCTGGTGACCCACGAGGCCCGGGTGGCCGCCTACGCGGACCGGGAGGTCGTGCTCCGCGACGGCGCCACGAAGCTCTCGGAGGTGACCCGATGACGAGCGCGCTGCGGGATCTGGCCTTCGGCCTCCGCCTGGCGTTCACCGGACATCGCCCATGGGGGCGGCTCGTGGTGACCGCGGTCGGCATCGGCCTCGGCGTCGTGGTGCTGCTGGGCGCCGCGACGATTCCCAACGTCGTCGCCGCGCAGGCAGAGCGGGAGAACGCCCGGAACCCGGTCGCCCCCGGGGACGCTCCAGGCGTCGGTGTGCTGGTCGCGCACAGCAACATGCTCGAGCTCGGGCAGACCTACGTCCGAGGACTGCAGCTGCGCGAGCTGCGCCCGGACGCGCCGGTCGCGCCGGGACTCGAGCGCAATCCCGGACCGGGCGAGGTCGTCGTCTCCCCAGCGCTGCAGGAGCTGCTCCGGGCGCCGGGCGGAGAGCTGCTGCGCCCGCGGCTGCCCGCGGAGATCGTCGGTGTCATCGGGGAGGACGGCTTGACCGGGCCCGGCGAGCTGTTCTTCTACGCGGGCAGCGATTCGCTGTCGCCGCGCAGCGACCGGGTGGACGGAGTAGTCGACCACTTCGGGGAATCCGGGCAGTACGGCACCACGGCCTTCGAACCGGACGCCCAGCTCCTCCTGCTCCTGGGCATCGCGGTGCTGCTGGTGCCGATCGTGGTCTACGTCGCCGCGACCGCCCGGCTGGCCGAAGCCGCGCGGCAACGCCGGCTGGCGGCGATGCGGCTGGTCGGGGCCACCAGCGCCCAGGTCCGCCGGATGGCGGCCGGGGAGTCCCTGGCCGGAGCCGTGCTCGGCGTGGCGCTCGGGTGGTTGCTGCTCGTGCTGGTGCGACCAGCCGTCGAAGCCGCCGCCGGTCTGGGCGAGCTCTCGATCTTCGGTTCTGATCTTCGGCCGGTCTGGTGGCTCGCGCTGCTGATCACGGTCGGGATCCCGGTGCTGGCCGCGCTGGTCACCACCACCTCCCTCCGGGGCAGCATCGTCGAGCCACTGCAGGTCGCGCGCCGGACCGCGGCCAGGCCGCGGAAGCTGGCCTGGCGGCTGGTGCCGGTAGTGGTGGGCCTGCTGGGGTTGCTGAGCTTCGGCATCAGCGGGGTCAGCAGCACGGGCGGGACCCAGGGATTCGTCGCGTCGGTCGTGCTGGTCCTCGTCGGTGTCCCGCTGCTGCTCCCGTGGTGCGTTGAGCGGTTCGTGGGGCGGCTGGGCGGCGGTTCCACCGCGTGGCAGCTCGCGGTGCGCCGGCTCCAGATGACCAGCGGTACCGCCGCGCGGTCGGTCAGCGCCATCGCAGTGGTCGTCGCAGGTGTGATCGCGCTGCAGACGCTCCTCGGCACGATAGGTTCCAAGGTCGCGGACCCCGTGCCAGAACCGGAAGTCACCGCCGGACCGCTGACGATCGAGTCCGGGCTGCCGGAGGACCCGGCCGCGCTGGAACGGGCGGTGAAGGAGCTGCAGGCGTTGCCGGGCGTCCTCGCCGCGCATTCGACGGAGTCGACGGTCCTGGCGAGCGACAACAGCCGCGCGCAGTGGACGGTGCACATCGCGGACTGCGGGCAGATCGCCGCGCTGGCCGCGGTACCGGAGTGCGCCGACGGCGACGTCTTCGCCGCGACCCCGGACCAGAAGACCGATCACCTCGCCGGTACGGCTCTCCTGCTGTCCAACAGCTACTACGGCGAGGCCGATCGGCCGACCCCGGAGAGGCCAGCGACCTGGACGGTTCCTGGTCCGGTGCGGCCGGCGACCGTCGCAACCACCGTGCCGGGGAACTACCCCGACCTGCTGGTCACGCCGGCGGCGGCGGCCGGAATTCCGGCCAGCACCCAGCAGGTCCGCCTCGAGGTTGAGCTGGCTCCGACGGCGTCGCCAGACCTGATCGAGCGCATTCGCAACGTCGCGGCAGCTCACCTGGTCGAACCGTCGACGAGCGGCAAGGCGCCCTCGCTGGGGTCCGATCCGAAGGAGCAGCGGGATGCGGCGCTGGCCGCCGTCCGGCTTGCCCTGCTGGCCGGAGCCCTGGTGGTCTTCGCGCTGATCGGGTGCAGCTTGTTCGTCTCGGCCGCCGAGCAGATCCAGGAGCGGCGCCGCCCGCTGGCGGTGCTGGGCGCCGTGGGGGTGCCGCGCCGGACGCTGTGGCAGTCCTTGCTGGTGCAGAACGCCGTTCCGATGGTCGTTGCCGCCGCGCTGGCCACGGTGACCGGCCTGCTGATCGGGGTGCTGGTGGTGATGGCCGAAGGGGAAGGCGCGGTGATCGTCGACCTGCCCGGAATGCTCGGCCTGTTCGCCTTCGCAGCGGCCTCGGTCTTGGTGGTCACCGCGCTGAGCCTGCCCGCCGCGAGCCGCGCTGCCCGGCCGGAGGGGCTCCGAACGGAGTGATCAGAAGCGGGGCGAACGCCCGCACGTCCCGGTGGTTTCACTAGTTGATTACCTCCATGGCTTCAGTGCTGATCGAAACAAATCTGGACATCAACACACGAACGAGGGGATAGCGGAAAGGCTGCGAGCCATGCCGGCTCGCGGCCTTTCCGTCTGCGTCGGCACTGATCGGATTCGGTTGATCACGCTCCGTATTAACTCACTCGGGTTAGTCGTGGCCCGCATCTCACAGTGGGTGATTGATTTTCGATTTTTAGATTGCCGAACGATAACGAGGCGACCTGGTAAAACGCCGACATCGCGGCGATCTTGCTGGCGTTTCTATGACGATGGTCACTCTCTGATGGTTTGGTCTCCGGAATCTCGCTACGTAGCGTGGCCCTCCGTCGGCACCCCCGAAGCCGACCGAGCAAGACCGGAAGTCCGCAGCGCCGAACCCTGCCCGGCGGACTTTTCGAACCCCCGACACGCATCAGGGGCAGGGGCCTGACGACCCGCGGCGGCAGTTCGCACCGAACCGATCCCGATCGGCTCAGCGCGCCGCCACCGGTGCCAGCGCAGGCATTGCTGGAGACGAAACATGGCTTTCTCCCGAGGCAAGCACCGCAAGTCCGCCACCGGCCGCAACCTCGCCCGGGTGGCGCTGGCCGGCGCGGTCGTCGCCACGCCGTTCGCCCTGGCCGCGCCCGCCAACGCCGCGTCGACGTCCACCTGGGACGCGGTCGCGCAGTGCGAGAGCGGTGGCAACTGGTCGATCAACACCGGTAACGGCTACTACGGCGGCCTGCAGTTCAACGCTTCCACCTGGGCTGCCTACGGCGGCACCAGCTACGCCTCGAACGCTTCGCAGGCCAGCAAGGCCCAGCAGATCGCGGTCGCCGAGCGCGTGCTCCAGGCCCAGGGCCCCGGCGCCTGGCCGGTGTGCTCGAAGAAGGCCGGCCTGACCAAGGGCGGCGGCACCGAGCACCAGGACGTCGCTTCGGGCAGCACCAGCAAGAAGGTCACCCCGAAGACCGAGACCAAGCAGCAGACCAAGACCGAGACGAAGACCCAGGTCAAGAAGACCGTGTCGGTCGAGGGCACCTACACCGTCCAGTCCGGCGACACGCTGGGCACGATCGCCGAGAAGCACGGCGTCGACTGGAAGAAGCTCTTCGAGCTGAACAAGGACGTCGTCAAGGACGCGAACCTGATCTTCCCGGGTCAGCAGCTGACCCTGAAGTGACCCACCTGGTCCGCGGGACCAGGTGATCCACGGGGAACCCCGCCTGCCTCTCTCCGGCGGGGTTCCCCGTGCTTCTTCGAGGGCTCGCGGCCGAACTCCGCTCATCCGGCGGAGTCGGCCGCGGGCCCTCGAAGCATTGCTCGATCAAGTGCTCACAACTTGCGCCGACGCAGGTCGGAGCGGATGTCCCAGGCGGTCCAACCGATCCCGCCCAGCGCGATCCCGCCCATTCCGATCAACAGCAGAACCTGACCCATTCCGCCTCCCTTCGCCCGCCGCGGCGGGCCTGCGGGTGCAGTCAGAGCCTGAACGATCGCCTCGAAGATCGCCGAGCGTGTTCAGCGCGCAGGACCTGTTCGGGTGAGCACCTCGGCGAAGGATCGCGGTGATCGCCCAGCCGCGTCCGATTGCGGTGCGCACGATCCGTCATCGCTGATCATCGAGTTGGTGAACCCTCCTCGATGGGGCGATTCACCGGCATGTTGGCACCCACCCGAGCCGGGGTTCGGCTGGATCATGTGCGGCGACGAGTTCCGGCACCTGGCCGGACACGACCTGCTCGCGCGGAAGGAGGGACACCACGATGTCCACCGGTCAACGGGCCGCGCTGGTCGAGCTGACCAGCGCCTTGCACGGCTGGGTGGGACCAGCGGCGATCACCGCTGGTGTCCTGCTGCTGATCGTCGCGCTGTTTCGCCGATCTCGGTCCACACTGGCGAAGAAGCGACGGACGGCGCGACCGAGTGCGGCCGAGTGGTGGTGACGTGCTCGTCCCGAGCTGACCCGGGAGGCCCGCCGGCTGCGGGCACCGAGGGGGGAGGGGTGCATGGCCGAGACCACGCGGGAGACCGGGGCCGTCGAGCCGACTTCCGGCCGGAGGTCACCGGCCGGGCAGCAGTGGCGGGTGGTGCCGGCACCGGTGCAGCCGCCGCAGCGCGGCGGACACCGGCTCGACCTGCGGACCACGATCGCGATCGACCTGGGCCGGTTGGCCTCCTCGATGTCGAGGCGGCTCGGCCTGGGCAGCGGCGCGATGATCGGTGGCCGCCTCGCGCTGAGCCTGCAACCGCAGGCACTGCGCAGGCTGGTGGTCGGACGGCGCGTGGTGATGGTGACCGGGACCAACGGCAAGACCACCACCACCCGGATGGTGGCCGAGGCGCTCCGCTCCCGAGCTCCGGCGGTCAGCAACGCCACCGGCGCGAACATGCTCGACGGGCACGTCGCCGCGCTGATGACCAGGCCGAGCGCCCCGTTCGCCGCGCTGGAGGTCGACGAGCTGCACCTGGCGCAGGTGACCGCGCAGTTCGAACCGGCGGTGATCCTGCTGCTCAACCTCAGCCGGGACCAGCTGGACCGGGTCGGTGAGATCCGCACGGTGGCCGAGAGCTTGCGGCGGGCCCTCACCGCGGCTCCCGGTGCGCACGTGATCGCCAACCGCGACGACCCGAACATCGTGTTCGCGGCCGCGGACCACCCCAGCGTCACGTGGATCTCCGGTGGCGCGCGGTGGAAGGGCGACGCGCTGAACTGCCCGCGCTGCGGGGCCTTCCTCGGCGACGCGGATCAGGACTGGCGTTGCGCCTGCGGCCTCTCGCGCCCCGCAGCGGACTGGACCGTGGCCA
>NZ_JAQGLA010000109.1 GCF_027853915.1 Saccharopolyspora oryzae | reverse complement strand
CAGCCCCCCCCCCCCCCGACGGCTCAGGACTGGTAGGCGTCCAGGGGCGGGCAGGAGCAGACCAGGTTGCGGTCGCCTCGGGCGCCGTCGATGCGGCGGACCGGCGGCCACACCTTCGCCACGTCGGTGCCCAGCGGGTAGGCCGCCTCCTCGCGGGAGTAGGCGTGGTCCCAGTCCTTGGCCAGGCACTCGGCCGTGTGCGGGGCACCGACCAGCGGGTTGTCGTCGGCCGGCCACTGCCCGGCGACCACCTTGTCGATCTCCGCGCGGATCGCGATCATGGCCTCGCAGAAGCGGTCCAGCTCGGCCAGGTTCTCGCTCTCGGTCGGCTCCACCATCAGCGTGCCGGCCACCGGGAACGACATGGTCGGCGCGTGGATGCCGTAGTCGGCCAACCGCTTGGCCACGTCGTCCACGCTGATGCCGCTGGTCTTGCTGATCTGGCGCAGGTCCAGGATGCACTCGTGGGCGACGAACCCGCCCTTGCCGGTGTAGAGCACCGGGAAGTAGTTGTTGAGCCGCCGCGCCACGTAGTTGGCCGCCGCGACCGCGGTCAGCGTCGCGCGCCGCAGCCCGTCGGCACCCATCATCCGCACGTAGGCCCACGAGATCGGCAGGATCGAGGCGCTGCCCCACGGAGCCGCGCTGATCGGGCCCACCCCGGTCTCCGGGCCGGCCGCCGGCTGCAGCGGGTGGTTCGGCAGGAACGGCGCCAGGTGTTCGCGCACGCCGATCGGGCCGACGCCCGGGCCACCGCCGCCGTGCGGGATGCAGAACGTCTTGTGCAGGTTCAGGTGCGAGACGTCGGAGCCGAACTTGCCCATCCGGGCCAGGCCGATCAGCGCGTTGAGGTTCGCGCCGTCGACGTAGACCTGCCCGCCGGCGTCGTGCACGAGACCGCACACCTCGCGCACGGTGTCCTCGTAGACGCCGTGCGTGGACGGGTAGGTGATCATGATCGCGGCGAGGTCGTCGGCGTGCTCGGCGACCAGCTCGCGCAGGTGGTCCAGCTGGATGTTGCCCTGCTCGTCGCAGCGCACCACGATCACGCGCATCCCGGCCATGACCGCGCTGGCCGCGTTGGTGCCGTGCGCGCTGGCCGGGATCAGGCACACGTCCCGGTCGGCCGCACCGCGGCTGCGGTGGTAGGCGCGGATGGCCAGCAGACCGGCGAACTCGCCCTGGCTACCGGCGTTGGGCTGCAGGCTCACCGCGTCGTAGCCGGTGACCTCGGCCAGCCAGGTCTCCAGGTCCTTGACCAGCGACAGCAGGCCCTCGGCGTCCTGGGCGGGCGCGAACGGGTGCAGCGAACCGAACTCCGGCCAGGTGATCGGCTCCATCTCGGCGGTCGCGTTGAGCTTCATCGTGCACGACCCCAGCGGGATCATGCTGCGGTCCAGCGCGACGTCCTTGTCCGACAACCGCCGCAGGTAGCGCAGCAGCGAGGTCTCCGAGTGGTGGGTGTGGAACACCGGGTGCGTCAGGTACTCGGAGGTGCGCAGCAGCGCCTGCGGAAGCGCGTCGGAGGTCTGCGCGTCGAGCTCGTCGACGTCCACGCCGTCGATGCCGAAGGCCTGCCACACCGTCGCCAGGTTCGCGCGCGTGGTGGTCTCGTCGCAGCTGATGCCCACCTGGTCGGCGTCGATGCGACGCAGGTTGATGCCGCCGCGCCGCGCCGCGGACACGACCTCGTCGGCCCGCCCCGGCACCTTCGCGACGACCGTGTCGAAGAAGTCCTGGTGCAGCACCTCGACACCGCCGCGCCGCAGCTGCTCGGCCAGCACGGAGGCCATCCGGTGCGCGCGGGTCGCGATCGCCTTCAGCCCGGCCGGACCGTGGTAGACGGCGTACATCGACGCGATCACGGCCAGCAGGACCTGCGCGGTGCAGATGTTGCTGGTCGCCTTCTCGCGGCGGATGTGCTGCTCGCGGGTCTGCAGCGCCAGGCGGTAGGCCTTGCTGCCGTCGGCGTCGACGCTCACACCGACCAGCCGACCGGGCAGCTGCCGCTCGAATCCCTTGGCCACGGCCATGAATCCGGCGTGCGGGCCACCGAAGCCCATCGGCACGCCGAAGCGCTGGGTGTTGCCGACGACCACGTCCGCGCCGATCTCACCGGGCGCGCGCAGCAGCGTCAGGGCCAGCAGATCGGACGCCACCACGACCTTCGCGCCGCGCTCGTGCGCGTCGGCGATGAGCGGCTCGTGGTCGCGCACCGCACCCGAAGCGCCCGGGTAGGACAGCAGCGCGCCGAAGAACTCGCCCTCGGGCAGCCCCGCCGACAGGTCGGCGACGACGACCTCGATGCCCAGCGGCTCGGCCCGGGTCTGGATGACCGCGATGGTCTGCGGCAGCGTGTCGGAGTCGACCAGGAAGCGCGGCGACTTGGACTTGCCCGCGCGGCGCACCAGCGTCATGCCCTCGGCCGCGGCGGTCGCCTCGTCCAGCATCGACGCGTTGGCCACCGGCACCCCGGCCAGGTCGGCAACCATCGTCTGGAAGTTCAGCAGCGCTTCGAGGCGGCCCTGCGAGATCTCCGGCTGGTACGGCGTGTACGCGGTGTACCAGGCCGGGTTCTCCAGCACGTTGCGCAGGATGACCGGCGGGGTCGTGGTGCCGTAGTAGCCGAGCCCGATCATCTCGGTGTGCGGGTGGCAGCGGCGCGCGAGGTCGCGCAGCTCGGCGAGCGCAGCGGTCTCGGTGGCCGGTTCCGGCAGCGCCAGGCGCAGGTCGTCCTCGCGGATCGCGTCCGGCACCGCGCTGCGGCCCAGCTCCTCCAGGGAGCCGACGCCGATCACGTCGAGCATGCGGGCCAGTTCGGCCGGGGACGGCCCGACGTGCCGGTCGGCGAACGGCGTGCCGTGCTCCAGAGCGGCCAGGGGGATGCGGTCGTGGGTCACGTCGGACATCGCCAAACCTCAATCATCGCGGCGAACACAAGGGCGGCAGTGCAGCCAGTACTGCGCTGCTCTCCCCCTCTGTCACCGTCCGCGAAGCGAACGCCTGAGAGCTTCACCCGGGGACCGGGCTTGCACCGTCGGCGGGTGGTGCCAGCGATGGCACCGCCTCTTTCCAGAGGTATCTCGCCCGTGCGGTCCAGGTGGCCTGAGAGGTTGTCGGGGAGGTTTGCTCCTTCGGCGCCGACCGCGGCTAGGCCGGGCCGGACTCTCCCGCACGGGGTCGGCGATGTGTCGCAGCCTACCCGATCAGGCGGCCCGAACGGACCTCCGATGCGAGCTGCGGCACAGTCTTCCGATCTTGGCCGGGGCTGGTCAGCCGGTCTCGGCCTGGCGGTCCCGGCGGCGGCGGGACAGCTCGTCCTCCGCCTGCACCATCTCACCGCCGTCGGCCCGCTCGGCCGGGAACTCGTGGATGGTGCCGCTGATCTCGCGCATCGCACCGCTGACGGCGATGCCGAACACGCCCTGGCCACCCTGCAGCAGGTCGACCACCTCCTCGGGAGAGGTGCACTCGTAGACCGTCGTCCCGTCGCTGAACAGGGTCAGCCGCGCCAGGTCCTCGACGCCGCGGTTGCGCAGGTGCTCCACCGCGACCCGGATGTTGTGCAACGACACCCCGGTGTCCAGCAGCCGCTTGACCACCTTGAGCACCAGGATGTCCTTGAACGAGTACAGCCGCTGCGAGCCGGAACCGGCCGCACCGCGGATCGACGGGCCGACCAGCTTGGTGCGCGCCCAGTAGTCCAACTGGCGGTAGGTGATGCCGGCGATCTGGCAGGCGGCCGGGCCCCGGTAGCCGACCAGTTCGTCCGGCAGCGAGGCGTCTGGGAACAGCCCACCCTGCTCCGCGGCAGCATCCCCGTTGGACGCTTCCTCGACCACGCCTGCCTCCCCTCGTCCGGCTTGCCGCCGACGACGATCACCAGCGCCCGAATCGGTTGCGATCAGGGCCGCGAACACCCCGCCGACGGCCAGCGGTGCAGCACCGCCGCATCGGCAGTTCACCCGCTGAATCACATCGGGGCAATTTCGCGTAACCCGACGGTATGCCTGCCTCGCGAGGAGGTCAACGCGACGCGCGGGCGCCGGGACGACCCGGCCCCCGCCTGCAGGTGCGAGCGGGGGCCGGGTCACATCTCGGGTCTGCGGTGCGTCAGGTGTCCGCGCCGCGGAAGTCCTCGGGAGAGACGGAGTCGAGGAACTCGCGGAACTTCTCCACCTCGTCCTCCTGCTCGTCCGGGATGATCAGCCCGGCTTCGTCCAGCACCGACTCGTCGGCGTGGATCGGCACCCCGATGCGCAGCGCCAGCGCCACCGAGTCGCTCGGTCGCGCCGAAACCCGCACGTCCCCGTCGAACACCAGCTCGGCGAAGAAGGTGCCTTCCTGCAGATCGGTGATCCGCACCTGCTCCAGATCGCGCCCCAGGGCGCCGATGACGTCCTTGAGCAGGTCGTGGGTCAGCGGCCGCTGCGGTCGCACGCCCTGCTGCTCGAGCGCGATGGCCGTCGCCTCCACCGAGCCGATCCAGATCGGCAGGTAGCGCTCGCCGTTCGCCTCGCGCAGCAACAGGATCGGCTGGTTGGCTGGTAGTTCCACTCGCACGCCGACGACGCGCATCTCGCTGCTCATCGTCACATCGCCTCCTCCAGCGCGCCGAAGCGTGACATCCCCGTCGAGGATCGCGCACCGACGCCTCCGACGCTACCCGCGATACGGCGGCTACGCCCAATCCCTCCGGCGGCCTGGTCGACCACCGCTGTCGCGGCTTGCCCGCTCGGGCACCTGATCCGAACGCCGGGTCCGAACCGCTGGCTGAGCTCGTCATCGAGCATTACCAGCACGATACACCGCTGCGGTCCCTCGGGACCGCTGGAAATGAAGCCGCTGGAACGGGAAAACCGGTTGCGGCGTCGAGAAATTCCCCCGCCGCGGATGTCATCGACCCCGGTCGCGCAAGTACCGCGACGCGCCAGCGGGGCGACGCCTCATCGGCGCCGCCCCGCTGGCGGGTGCGAAGTCGAATCCGGCGGCTCAGCGGCCGCCGTCGATCGGCCCGGTCAGGAAGACCAACCGGAACTTGCCGATCTGCACCTCGTCACCGTTGGCGAGCACCGAGGTGTCCACCGGTTCCCGGTTGACGTAGGTGCCGTTGAGGCTGCCGACGTCGACCACCACGAAGTCGTTGCCCTCGCGCCGGAACTCTGCGTGCCGGCGGGAAACCGTGACGTCGTCGAGGAAGATGTCGCTGTCCGGGTGCCGTCCCGCGCTGGTGGTCTCGCGGTCCAGGAGGAACCGCGAACCCGCGTTGGGACCGCGCTTGACCACCAGCAGGGCGGACCCCGCGGGCAGTGCGTCGACCCCGGACGCGGCGGCGGGCTCCGGGGCCGGGCTCTCGGGGCTTTCCTGCTCCGAGAGGAAGGGCCTGAAGACCGAGGTGGTCTCCGGTGACTGCTCTGGCGGAACGTCGCCGTAGCCGCTGTTCTGGCTCACCTGAGCTCTCCTCCACGCGGATAGATCGTGCCAAGTAGGTACCCAACGTACCGTGCCTGGGCAGGCGCGGGACGCGGGACTCCCGACATTCTCGTCGCCGACCCCGACAGATCGACGATCATGCCTGGTCGATCACCTTCTGATAGGCCTCGGCGTCGAGCAGACCGGCCAGTTGGTCCGGTTCGGCGAGCTTGATCTCGACCATCCAGCCGTCACCCTGCGGGGCCGAGTTGACCAACTCCGGTTGGTCCTCGAGCCCGTCGTTACGCGCGGTGACCTCACCGGTGACGGGGGCGTAGATGTCCGAGACGCTCTTGGTCGACTCGACCTCGCCCATGGAGTCCCCGGCGGCGACCTGCTGGCCCACGTCCGGCAGCTGCACGAACACCACGTCGCCGAGCTGCTGCTGGGCGTAGTCGGTGATCCCGATGCGCACGGTGTCCTCGCCGGTGCGCTGGACCCACTCGTGCTCTTCGGTGTACTTGATCTCGTCCGGGGCCGCCACGTGGTCCCGCCTTCCTCGTCCGCTGCTACTTGGATCACCGATCGCGCACTGCGGGCGTGATCGGCTCGGCGAGCGTATGCACCGCGCAGCACCGCCCGCAAGACGGCTCGCGGCGGCGCGCGAGGAGTGCGCTGTCGGCCGAATCGACGTCAGCCGTTCAGCGCAGGCGAGATGTCAGGCTGTTCTCGAACGCGCTTGGTGGACTGCCGCGACCACTTGGCCGAGGTAGAGGATTCCGGCCCACAGGTACAGCGCGCCGCCCCAGCAGGTGAAGGCGTAGGCGATCGGACGCACCACTTCGGACAGCGGGAATTCCTCCTGCACCAGCAACAACAGCGGGAACGCGTACATCAGGCAGAACGTCGCGGCCTTGCCGAGGTAGTGCACTTCGGGCGGCTCGTAGCCGTGCCAGCGCAGCACCGGCAGGCACAACGTCAGCACCACGTCCCGCAGGACCAGCGCGGCGGCGACCCACCAGGGCACGACGTCCCGGAGTACGAAGGCGATCAGGGTGGCGACGATGTAGAGCCGGTCGGCGGCCGGATCGAGCAGTTCGCCGAGGCGGCTGTACTGGTTCAGCCAGCGGGCGAGCTTGCCGTCGAGCCAGTCGGTGGCCCCGCTGATCACCAGCACCAGCAGGGCGAGCAGGTCGGCCTTCGGGCCGAGCAGCAACCACAGGAACAGGGGTACTCCGGCGAGGCGGAGCACGCTGAGCAGGTTCGGCAGTGTCCACCATGGATCGGCCCACACCCCGGCGGCGGCTTCGCGGATCCGGGCTATGCCGGGATCCGGGCGGCCATCCTGCGGGTGGCCGGAGTTGTCCCCGTGCCCTCCGCTCGTGGTGTTCTCCGTGGTGCGCTCGGCGTCCTGCACCACGAGCCTCCCCTGAATGGTTGTGCGTACTACCCCAGATGCACGGATGCGCATCCCCTCGGGGTCAGGATCTCACATTCGGCGCACAACACACTTGGCGGCCGGACTCCCCCGCGCTTCGAGCAGATCGGGCGGGGCGCGCGGCGGGAGTCCGGAGCCACCACGACTAGGAGGCCGGGGTGCGGCTCCAACCGCGGCGGCAGAGCTCGGCATCGGTGAGGAACCGCGCCCGCCCGCGGTCGTCCACGCCGGCCCAGGGAGCGCCGGCAGCGCCTTCGCGCACGTAGGAATGTCCACCGCTCCACACCACGCTGCAGGGCGCGGTGGGAAGGTCGGCCGTGGTGGCCGTGCGGGATTCGAACTGGGCGGTGGACGCCTCGGCGGACCGGGCCGGTTCCGTGCTCATCGTTGCAGCACCTCCGTTTTCTGATTCTGTTGTCGGCGCGCGGCGCCTTTTTGTTAGCCCGATCTCAGACTCGCTCCCGATTGTGATCCAGCACGCACTCCACGTCGCGCCGAATCGGTTTCGCAGCGCCCAGCGGACACGTTCCGTCGCCGAACTGCACTCCGCGACCAGCCGGGCACTACGTCCGGCCGAACTCAGCGGTACCGCTCGGCGGTCAACGGCCGTTTCCGGTGTGGCAGAACGTGTTCCGGGTGCGGCAGAGCACCAGCGCGACGTGCGTCGTCCCGGGGTTCCAACGCTCTGCCGGCGAAACCCTGGCGCCCGGGGTGGTTGTGCGGTAGGACGTCAGGCAACTGGCGGCGGACGCGGGAGGTAGTTGGTCATGGGTGCGTATGCCGAGGCCCACCGGCGGAGTTTGACCGACCCGGAGGGTTTCTGGCTCGACGCGGCGAAGGCGATCGACTGGGTGCGCGAACCGTCGCGCGCCCTCGACGGCGACGCCGACCCGTTCTTCCGCTGGTTCCCCGACGGGGAGCTCAACACCTGCTTCAACGCGCTGGACCGGCACGTCCGCGACGGCCGCGGGGACCAGGACGCGCTGATCTGGGATTCGGCGATGACCGGTCAGGTGCTCCGCTGGACCTACCGGGAGCTGCTGGAGCGGGTGGCGCTGTTCGCCGGGGCGCTGCGAGCGCAGGGCGTGGAGCGCGGTGACCGCGTGGTGCTCTACCTGCCGATGATCCCCGAGGCGGCGATCGCGATGCTGGCCTGCGCCCGCATCGGCGCGGTGCACTCGGTGGTCTTCGGCGGTTTCGCGCCGAAGGAGCTCGCCGCGCGGATCGAGGACGCCCGGCCCACCGTGGTCGTCGCGGCGTCCTGCGGGCTGGAGCCGAACCGGGTCGTGGAGTACAAGCCGATCGTCGACGAGGCGCTGCGGACGACCGAGCACCAGCCGCGGCGGGTGATCGTGCTCCAGCGCGAGCAGGCCCGCGCCGAGCTCGGCGAGCGGGACGTGGACTGGGACGACGCGCTGGCGCAGGCCGAACCGGCCGAGTGCGTCCCGGTCAAGGCGACCGATCCGCTGTACGTGCTCTACACCTCCGGCACCACCGGCCGCCCGAAGGGCGTGGTGCGCGACAACGGCGGGCACGCGGTGGCGCTGCGCTGGTCGATGGCCAACATCTACGACATCGGTCCGGGCGACGTCTTCTGGACCGCCTCCGACGTCGGCTGGGTGGTCGGCCACTCCTACATCGTCTACGCGCCGCTGCTGACCGGGGCGACGACGGTGGTCTACGAGGGCAAGCCCGTCGGCACCCCGGACGCCGGCGCGTTCTGGCGCGTCATCGCCGATCACGGCGTCAAGGCGCTGTTCACCGCGCCCACCGCGTTCCGGGCGATCAAGCGGGTGGATCCGGACGCCGAGCTGCTGGCGGAGCACGACCTGTCGAGCCTGGAGACGTTGTTCCTGGCCGGCGAGCGGCTGGATCCGGAGACCTACCACTGGGCGTCGGAGAAGCTCGGCGTGCCGGTCATCGACCACTGGTGGCAGACCGAGACGGGCTGGCCGATCTGCGCGAACCTGCGCGGGATGGAGCCGATGCCGGTCAAGCCGGGGTCGCCGACGGTGCCGGTGCCGGGCTACGACGTGGTGGTGCTGGACCAGGCGGGCGACCCGCTGCCGCCGGAGACCGACGGTGCGATCTGCATCCGGCTGCCGCTGCCGCCGGGCACGCTGCCGACGTTGTGGGGCGACGACGAGCGGTTCCGCGAGTCGTACCTGTCGCGCTACCCCGGCTACTACCTCACCGGCGACAACGGCTACGTCGACGCGGACGGGTACGTGTTCGTGATGGGCCGCACCGACGACGTGATCAACGTGGCCGGGCACCGGTTGTCCACCGGTTCGATGGAGGCGGTGCTGGCGGCGCATCCGGCGGTCGCCGAGTGCGCGGTGATCGGGGTCCACGACTCGTTGAAGGGCCAGGTGCCGCGGGGGCTCGTGGTGCTCAAGTCCGGTGTGGACATCGATCCGGAGACGCTGCGCTCGGAGCTCGTCGCGGCGGTGCGCGAGCAGATCGGGCCGGTGGCGGCGTTCCGCGAGGTGGCGGTGGTCGACGGGCTGCCGAAGACGCGCTCGGGCAAGATCCTGCGCAAGTCGATGCGCGAGATCGCCGACACCGGTGAGACCAAGGTGCCCTCGACCATCGAGGACCCCGCGGTGCTGGAGCGGCTGCGCCCGGCGCTGCGCGGCGAGTGATCGAAGGTCTCAGCCGCGCAGCCGGTCCCGCGCGACGTCTTCCAGCGCCTGGAGGACGGCGGCGATGGCCGGTTGCGCGCGGCTGCCCCGGCGCACGCAGGTGAGGATGCTCCGCGACGGCGCCGGCTCGTCCCGCAACGGGATCCGCACCACCCGGTGGTCCGGTGAGGTGGTGGCCAGCCGGGGCAGCAGGCAGATGCCGAGCCCGCTCGCGACCATCGCCAGCACCGAGTTCCACTCCGCCGCCCCGTGCGCCACCCGCGGGGCGAACCCGGCTGCTGCGCACGCGACCTCGATCAGCTGGAACTGGTCGTGGTGCGGCTCGATCCAGGTCTCGTGCGCGGTCTCGGCCAGCCGGACGGCATCGAGCTCGGCGAACGGGTGGTCCGCGGACACCACGAGGTCCTGCGGGTCGTCGAGCAGGACCTGCTGGTCGAACCGCGAGTCGTCCAGCGGCGGGGTGCCCGCCACGGGCAGGACCACCAGATCGGTCTGCTCGGCCAGCAGCAGGCGCAGGCTGTCGTCGATGTCGGTCTCCCGCAGCTGCACCTCCAACCGCGGATGGGAGTCGCGGAGCCGCGCGGCAGCGGGTGCCAGCAGCGAGCCGAAGCTGGTCGCGAAGCCGCCCACCCGGACCTGGCCCACCGCACCGGCGGAATGCGCGGCCAGATCGGCGCGGGCCTGCTCCCATTCGGCAGCGATCGCATCGGCGTGTGCCAGCACGATGTGCGCCGCGGGGGTGAGCCGCACTCGTCGGCCTTCCGGCCGCAGCAGCTCGGCGCCGATCTCCCGGGACAGCAACCGGATCTGCTGGGAGACCGCCGAGGGCGTCAGGTAGAGCGCCCGCGCGGTCGCGGTCACGGTGCCCTCTGCCCGGAGGACGCGCAGGACCTGGAGTCGTCTCAGGTCGATCATTGAGGCGATTCTGCACAGTTGCGGGCTGAAATGCGAGATGGACCTGAAGTGGTGGCCCGCCCCAGGCTTCAGGCGTGCAGTCACCCCCACCAACGCGCCCGCATCCGGTCGCCGTGCCGCCGTTCGCACTCGTGCTCGGCGCCGTCGTCAGCGTCCAGTTCGGACAGGCCTTCGGGAAGCAGCTGTTCGCAGTCGTGGGGCCGCTCGGGGTCGCGGGCGTGCGGCTGTCGCTGGCGGCTGTCCTGCTGCTGGTGCTGCGGCGACCGCGAATCCCCGTCGACCGGCGCCCGCGCGTGCTGATCGTCGCGCTCGGCGCAGCGATCGCGACGATGAACGTCGTCTACCTCGCGCTGGCGCACCTTCCGGTCGCGGTCGCCAGCACGCTCCAGCTGCTCGGCCCGCTCTCCGTCGCGCTGCTCAGCTCGCGACGTCCGCGCGACGTGCTGTGGGCAGCGCTGGCGGCGTCGGGGGTGTTCTTGTTCTGCGGCCCGGTCAGCGCGCCGCTGCCCGCCATCGGGGTCGGGCTCGCCCTGGTGTCGGCGGCGGGCATGGGCAGCTACCTCCTGCTGAGCCACCGCATCGGCGCGATCAGCGACGACGGCTCCCCGCTCGCGCTCGCGGTCGCATGCGCCGCGGTGCTCGTGCTGCCGTTCGGGATCGCCGAGTCCGGGACAGCACTCCTCTCCCCCACCGTGCTGCTGGCCGGGCTGGGAATCGCGGTGCTGTCGGCGGTCGTGCCGTACTCGCTGGAGCTGGCCGCGCTGCGCCGGATTCCACCGCGGGTCGTCGGGGTGCTGCAAAGCCTGGAGCCCGCCACCGGCGCCTTGGCCGGATTGCTGCTGCTCGCCGAACTGCTGTCCCCGATCCAGCTCGTCGCGCTGGGCTGCGTCACCGCGGCTTCGATCGGCGCGGTGCTCGCCCGGGACCGCTGAGGTCGTCCGATGCGTCCGTTCGGAGGCTCCCTCGACCAATTTTGGTCTATACCTTTGTGTCCGTTCCCGACTCCGAGGAGCGAACGCACATGACCTCAGGACCGACTCGACCGACGGTGCGCAGGAGCGCGCTCGCCGTCGTGGCCGGTGCGCTGGTCGCCGGGACCGCGGTTCCGGCGACGGCCGCACCCGCCGTGGAGAACTCCGCGATGGACAACATCATCCCCGCCCCGGAATCGGTGCACCCCGACCCGGCGACGACCTTCGAACTCACCGAGCAGACCTCGATCCGGGCATCCGGCGACGCCGCCGAGGTCGGCGCGTACCTGGCCGGGGTCCTGCGACCGTCGACCGGGTTCCCAGTACCGGTCAGCGGCGACGAGG
Organism: Saccharopolyspora oryzae; assembly: GCF_027853915.1. Classification (GTDB taxonomy): domain Bacteria; phylum Actinomycetota; class Actinomycetes; order Mycobacteriales; family Pseudonocardiaceae; genus Saccharopolyspora; species Saccharopolyspora oryzae. The sequence goes on along the minus strand of NZ_JAQGLA010000109.1, from coordinate 8,511 downwards.
TCGGCACCGGTGACATCTCGCTGGAGCTGGACGACGGCGCCGGGCTCGGCCCGGCCGGCTACCGGCTGCAGGTCACCGGCGAGACCGTCGACCTGCGCGCCGCCAGCGCCGAAGGGCTGTTCAACGGCGTGCAGACGCTGCGCCAGCTGCTGCCCGCCGCGATCGAGAGCCCCACCCGGCAGCCCGGGCCGTGGACGGTGCCCGGCGGCGAGATCGTCGACCAGCCGCGGTTCGAGCACCGGGCCGCGATGCTCGACGTGGCGCGGCACTTCTTCACCGTCGACCAGGTCAAGCGCTACGTCGACCAGATCGCCCGGTACAAGATGAACCGGCTGCACCTGCACCTGACCGACGACCAGGGCTGGCGCATCCAGATCGACAGCTGGCCGAAGCTGGCCGAGTACGGCGGCAGCACCGAGGTCGGCGGCGGTCCGGGCGGGCACTACACCAAGCAGGACTACGCCGAGATCGTCGAGTACGCCGCGTCCCGGCACATCACGGTCATCCCCGAGATCGACATGCCCGGGCACACCAACGCCGCGCTGGCCTCCTACGCGGAGCTGAACTGCGACGGCGTGGCGCCACCGCTCTACACCGGCATCGAGGTCGGGTTCAGCTCGCTGTGCGTCGAGAAGGACGTGACCTACCGGTTCGTCGAGGACGTCATCCGCGAACTGGCCGAGATCACCCCCGGCCCCTACCTGCACATCGGCGGCGACGAGGCGGACTCCACCACCGACGAGGACTACAAGGCGTTCGTGTCGCGAGTGCTGCCGATGGTCGAGAAGTACGGCAAGACGGCGGTCGGCTGGCACGAGTACGGCAAGGCCGAGCCGCAGGGCGAGTCGGTGCTGCAGTACTGGGGCACCACCGACTCCGACCCGCTGCTGAACGAGGCGGTGGCCCGCGGCAACAAGATCCTGGTCTCCCCGGCGAACAAGTCCTACCTGGACATGAAGTACGACGAGAACACCCCGCTGGGCCTGCAGTGGGCCGGCTTCATCGAGGTGGCCGACGCCTACGGCTGGGACCCGGGCAGCTACCTCCAGGGCGTCCCGGAGGACTCGGTGCTGGGTGTCGAGGCCCCGCTGTGGTCGGAAACCCTGGAGAACTCCGATCACATCGAGTTCATGGCCTTCCCCCGCCTACCGGCCATCGCCGAACTCGCCTGGTCCCCGAAGGGGACCCACGACTGGAACTCCTTCGCCCAACGCCTGTCCACCCACGGCCCCCGCCTGGAGGCCGCCACCACCAACTACTACAAGTCCCCCCAAATCCCCTGGACCACCTGACCCCCAGCCCCAAGCCAAGCGGCTCCCCCGTGGGACCACAGTTTCAATTGAAACTGCAGATCCCACCCACGGCGGATCACAGTTTCAATTGAAACTGCACACCCGGGCGTGTCGGGACCCCGGCGTGTCGGGACCTGTGGACAAGTTCCGGGTCCTGTGGAGAACTTCCGCAAATTCAATGGAAATCGGACGTCCGATTTCCATTGAATTTGCGTCACCTCGGACGGAGCGTCACCGGACCTTGGGTTCGAGGACCGTCCACCAGTCCTCGAGGGTGGGGCGTTCGGCCAGGTCGGCGAAGGTGATCTGGACGCCGAGGCGGCGCCACTTCTCCACCAGGGTCATGATCCGGACCGAGTCCAGGCCCCAGTCCATCAGGTTCTCGTCGTCGGTGAGCTCCGCCGGGTCCTCGTAGAGCAGCTCGGCGACCTGCTCCCGGACGTCTTCCAGCGTCAACTTCTGCGACATCGCACGCACTCCCACTAAATCGTCAGGCCACTTCGGACTCTCGGACCGCGAGGTCCTGCGCCAAGCGGTGCGCGGTGTCGACCACACCGCACCGCTTGGCCGCGTAGGTCAGCGCCATCCGGTGCTCCTCCGCGGAGAAGTCCGCGACCCCGTCGGCGACCAGGAACGCCTGGACCTCCTGCTGGAAGGCCTCGGCGGCGGTCATCAGGCAGCCGATGTGGGCGTAGATCCCGGTGATGATCAGCTGATCGCGTCCCCAGCCCCGCAGCAGTTCGCGCAGTTCGGTGCGCTGGAACGCGCTGTAGCGCCACTTGGTCAGCAGCACGTCGTCGGCGTCCGGCGCCAGCTCGTCGATGATCGCCTCCTGCGCCGGGTCGGCGACTCCCGGCCCCCACCACTCCAGCTGCAGGCCGCGCTGCTCGGGCGTCTGACCGCCGGGCTGCGCGCAGTACACCACCGGGACACCAGCCGCTTTCGCGCGCTCGCGGAGCAGCCGGATGTTCGGCACGACCTGGTCCAGCGGTTCGCCGTCCGCGGGGAAGGCGTTGACGAAGTGCCGTTCCATGTCGTGGATCAGCAGCACCGAGCGGTCCGCGTCGGGCCGCCAGGCCACGCGGTTCTCCGGCAGCTCGTCCTGGTCCGGGACGCGGTACGGGGCGATGGTCGGAAGCGCCACGGGCGACCTCCTTCTGTGTCGGTGATCGGTCGTTGCGGATGTCAGCGACGGCGGAGTTCCGGCACCAGCTCGCGGCTGATCGCCTCGCGGAGGTCGCGCTTGCTGACCTTGCCGACGCCGGTCTGCGGGAATTGCTCGACGAATTCGACCCGGTCCGGCACCTTGTAGGCGGCCAGCCCGCGCTCGCGGACGAACTTGATCAGCTCGCGGGCCTTCGGAGGGGTTCCGCGCGGAACCACGAACGCGCAGCTGCGCTCGCCGAGGTAGTCGTCGGGCATGGACACCACGGCCGCGTCGTGGACCGCGGGGTGCGCCAGCAGGTGGTTCTCCACCTCTTCGGCCGCGATCTTCTCGCCGCCGCGGTTGATCTGGTCCTTCGCGCGGCCTTCCACGACGATGTTGCCCTCCGCGGTGAGCCGGACGACGTCGCCGGTGCGGTAGAAGCCGTCGGGGGTGAAGGCCTTCGCGTTGTGCTCGGCGGCCCGGTAGTAGCCGCGGATGGTGTAGGGCCCGCGGGTGAGCAGGTGCCCGGTTCCGCCCGGCGGCACCGGGTTGTCGTCGTTGTCCAGGACCAGCAGCTCGTCGTCGGGTGAGATCGGCCTGCCCTGGGTGGTGAGGACGACGTCCTCCGGGTCGTCGAGCCGCGTGTAGTTCACCAAGCCCTCGGCCATGCCGAAGACCTGCTGCAACGTCGCACCGAGCACGGGCTTGACCCGGCGCGCGACTTCTTCGCTGCACTTGGCCCCGCCGACCTGCAGGACCTCCAGGCTGGACAGGTCGTGCTCGGTGCTGCCGGCCGCGTCCAGCCACACCAGCGCCAGCGGCGGGACCGCGGCGGCCAGCGTGACGCGCTCGCGCTCGATCAGCGGGAACACCTCGTCCGGGCTGGGGCGGCGGGCCAGCACCACGCGCCCACCGGCGTGCAGGACGCCGAACGTGCCGGGCGAGCTCATCGGGAAGTTGTGCGCGATCGGCAGCGCCCCGAGGTAGACGGTGTCGGCCGTGACGCCGCAGATCTCGTTGCTGGCGCGGAAGGAGTAGATGTAGTCGTCGTGGGTGCGCGGGATCAGCTTCGGCACCCCGGTGCTCCCGCCGGACAGCTGCAGGAACGCCAGGTCGCCGGGTTCGGGCCCGTCCAGCTCCACCGGTTCGGCGTCCACTTCGGACAGCGCGGTGAACTCGCCGGGCTCACCGGCGATGAACACCCGCAGGTCCGGCAGCTTCGCCACCACCTCGGCGGCCAGCTCCCGGTGGTCGAAGCCGGCTTCGACGTCGGTGGTGATGTAGGCGGCGGCCTCGCTGAACTCGCAGAAGTAGGAGACCTCGGTCAACCGGTGCGACGGCAGCGCGAAGACCGGCACGGCGCCGAGCCGGAACAGCGCGAAGCAGACGTCGAAGAACTCCGCGATGTTGGGCAGTTGCACGACGACGCGATCGCCCTTGCCGATGCCGGTCTCGCGCAGCCCGGCCGCGAGCCGGTCGGCGCGCACGTCGAGCGCTCGGTAGGACACCTGGCGCTCGCCGTCGACCACGGCGATGCGGTCGGGGTGCTCGGCCGCGCGTTCGCGCAGCATCTGGCCGAAGGTGTAGCCGCGCCAGTAGCCCGCCGCGCGGTAGCGGTCGGCGAACTCCGGCGGCCAGATCGGGTGGTCCGGAAGCGGTGCGGTCATCTCCAGTCCCTTCAGACTGCCTGGTCCAGGCCCATCGCGGACAGCGCGGTGCGGAACTTCGCGGAGGTCTCGGCGAGTTCGTCGGCGGGGTCGGAGCCCGCGACGATGCCCGCTCCGGCGTAGAGCCGCAGCGACTCGTCCTCGACGTCGGCGCAGCGGATCGCCACGACCCACTCGCCGTCCCCGGAGGCATCGCACCACCCGACCATGCCCGCGTAGTAGCCGCGCTCGAAAGGCTCGGTCTCGGCGATGACTTCGCGCGCCCGCTGCACCGGGGTGCCGCACACCGCCGGGGTCGGGTGCAGCGCGTCGGCCAGTTCCAGCGACGAAGTCGCGGGATCGCGCAGCTCGCCGGTGACCTCGGTCGCCAGGTGCCACATGGCGTTGGTGCTGATCACCGACGGCTCGGGCACCGTCAGCTCGCGGCAGTACGGGCGCAGCGCATCGGCCACCGCCTCCACCACGGCCGCGTGCTCGCGCAGATCCTTGTCCGATGTGGACAGTTCGGCGGCGCGGCGCCGGTCCTCGACCGGGTCGGTGCTGCGCGGGCGCGATCCCGCCATCGGGTTGGAGCGGACCTTCATGCCGCGTCGCGACACCAGGAGTTCCGGGCTCGCGCCGAGGAAGGTGCGCTGCAGCCTCGGCTGCGGGCCGAAGCTGTCGCGGGTGCCGTCCTCGCCGCGCCGCGGCAGGTCCACCGCGAAGGTGTAGCTGGCCGGGTCGGCCAGGGCCAGGTTCTGCAGCACGGTGCGCACGTCGATGGGTTCGGCAGCGGTCAGCTCCAGCGACCGGGCGAGCACCACCTTGCTCAGCTCGCCGTCGTCCAGCCTCCGCAGCACTCGGCTCACGCCGCGCTCGTACTCACCCGGCGCGGGCACCGCGCGGACCTCGCACTCGGGCGCCCCGCTGCGGGGGCTCTGCGGCACCATGACGTTCAGCGGGTCGGCGTGGAACACCTCCTCCGGCAGCACCAGGTGCGCGGGCAGGTTGTTGCCGAAGGGCACCGCGCCGACGACCACCGGGTTGCGGTGGCCGAACTCGGCTGCGCTGGCGAAGAACTCCGCGACCCGCTTCGGCAGGTTCTCCCGCGCGCACTGGGTTTTCGGGACCGTCGCGGAGACTCCGCGGGCCAGCATCACGCCGCGCGGCGTGGAGAACAGGAACGACGAGCCCGCCTCGTAGGCGGCCAGCAACCGCGCCGCCGCATCGTCCGCGACGAGGCCCAGGCTGTCGATATCGCTGTCGATCGTGGTCATGGCAACCTTTCGGGGTTCGCGGCAGGAGTCAGGCGCGCAGCGTGGCGCCGCCGTCGACGTACAGGTCGTGCATGGTGATGTGCTTGGCCTGCTCGGAGGCCAGGAAGACCACGGCGTCGGCGATGTCTTCGGGCGTGGCCAGCTTGCGCAGCGGGATGCCGACTTTGAAGGCCTCGGGCGAGCCGGCGATGACCCTTTCGGCACCGCGCTCGTCGGCCCACATGCCGCGCTGCATGTCGGTGTCGGTGGAACCGGGGGCGACGACGTTGCAGCGGATGCCGTGCTCGGCCAGCTCCAGCCCGAGCGACTTGGTGAACATCGTGGCCGCGGCCTTGGACGCGGCGTAGGCGGCCATGCCGTGCCGGGGCACGCCCGCGGCGTTCGAGCTGACCGTGACGATCGAGCCGCGCTTGCGGGGGATCATGCGCTCCGCCACCGCGCGGGAGAAGTTGAACACCCCGGTGGTGTTGACCGCGAAGGTCCGCTGCCAGTCCTCGTCGGTGATCTCCTGCACGGTCCCCACCTGGAGCACCCCGGCGACGTTGGCCAGGACCTCGACCGGCCCGAGCTCGGCCTCAGCCTGCTCCACCACCTCGGCGGCGGCCGCCGCGTCGGCCACGTCAGCCTGGAACGCCCGCACCTGGTCACCCAGCTCCGCGGCGACGGCCTCGACCTGCTCGGAGTTTCGGTCCACCGCGGCGACGGTGGCGCCGAGCTCGACCAACGCTCTGGTCACCGCAGCGCCGATGCCCTGGCCTGCGCCTGTCACGATGGCGACCGCGCCGCCGATCCCCGTCCGGTTCATCGCACCTTCTGAAAACTCAGGCTAGCCTAACCTTTGTCAGGCGAGCCTGAGTTTAGAACACGGAAGTGCCCAGATCGCCCCACCAACCAGGTGGCATTGATCACCGACCGCGACGATCGGCGGTTCTCCCGCACCCCGGGTCGAGGTAGAACGACGTGGTGGACGCAGACCCGATCGCCTCAGCGCGCCGCCTTGCCCAGCAGGAGTTCGGCTCAGCCCGCCTGGTGATCGTGGGCGGCAGCGTCCTCACACCCCGCCGCACGGCGACATCGGACCTGGACGTGGTGGTGGTCACCGCACCCCGGGACCAGCCGACGCGCAGGTCGCTGACCTGGGAAGGCTGGCCGGTCGAGGTGCTGGAGCACGACGAGCGGAGCCTCGCGGCCTACTGCGCCGACAACCTCGAACGCCGCTGGCCAGGCATCCCACGGCTGATCGCCGAAGGCGCGATCGTGACCGACTCCGACGGTCTGGGAACCCGTCTCCAAGCGGAGATGCGCGAGCGCCTGGCCGCCGGGCCAGCACCCGCCACGACCGCCGAACTCGACGCCCACCGCTACGACCTGACCGACTTGCTCGACGACCTCACCGGCAGCACCGACCCGGCCGAAACGACCTTCACGGCTGCCCGCGCACTCACCAAGACCGCACAACTCGCCCTCCTCGCGGCCCGCCGCTGGCAAGGCACCGGCAAATGGCTCCTCCGCGAACTCCGAGACCACGACCCCGACCTGGCCGAACGCCTCGCCACCTCGCTCACCAACCCCACCCGCCTCGCAGCGGTCACCCGCGAAGTCCTCGACAGCGTCGGCGGCCCCCTCCGCGAAGGCTACGAAGTCACCGACCCCCGAACCCCCTGAGCGATCCAACAAGGCCCGGTCTGGGGATGAGCCGAAAGTGCTCGTTGCGTTCTCAACGCGGGATGGTGTCCCGTGGCAAGTCAACGGTAAAGACGCCTGGTCTTCCGACGCGCGGATCTGCGGTGTGCCCGTGAGTACTTTGGGTCGTTGTGGCAGCCCAAAGTGCTCACGGTTCCTGGGCAGCGGGCGCGCGGCTTCAGGGGGCGAGGCCTTGGACGAAGCTGTGGTTCAGGAGGTCTTGGGGGCGCAGTTGGAGGTGGGTGGCCAGGTCTGGGACTTCAGCCTGGTCCCTTTTGAGGATTGCTGCGCTGGATTCCGGGGCTATTACTGCGAAATAGGCGTCTGCGGTGATCCAGGTGCGGTCCGGTGAGGCCAGGGCGAGGGCTCCGCCGGAGCCGCCCTCGCCGATGACCAGGGTGGTGATCGGGGTTTCGGCGTCGGCGACCGCGGTGAAGACCTCGGCGATCGCTGGGCCGATCGCGGCCTGTTCGGCCGCGGCATCGTTGGCCGCGCCTGGGGTGTCGACCAGGGTCAGGACCGGGATGTCGAGCTGGTCGGCGAGTCTGATCAGGCGGGCGGCGGTGCGGAATCCCGCTGGGGTGTTGGCGGTTCCGGTTTGGGCGGCGTAGGCGATCGTGCGGCCTTCGTGCTCACCGAAGCCGCAGAGCATGCCCTCGTCCCGGCCGCCCACCCGGTCTCCGCTGATCTCGAAGCGGGTGGTGAAGTAGGCGTCCAAATAGGACTGAGCACGGGGGCGGTCGGCGGCTCGTGCTCGTTGGACCGCTTCCCAGCCGGTGGCCGGCGGTTCGGCGCTGGCCTGCGACTTCGGCACCGGGGCCGGTTCCGGCGACTGCTGCGGCTGCAGCAGGCGGACCAGGTCGGCGAGCACCGACGGCAGTTCGGCGGGACCGACGATCCGGTCCACCTGGCCGTCGTCGAGCTTGCCCTCCGCGCTGAACGCCTCGCCGGTGTCGGCGGCGCTGCGCACGCGGCTGCCGCCGAAGGCGACCGCCGCGCCGGGCTCGGCCAGCACCACGTCAGCGGCTGCCGACAGCGCCGCCCACATGCCGCCGGTTGTCGGATTGCGCAGCACCGTGATGTGGGCGATCCCCTCGCGACGTGCCAGCAGGCACGCTCGGGCGATCTCCTGCAACTGCCGGAGCGCGCAGATCCCTTCCTGCATGCGGCTGCCGCCGGAGGCCACCAGCGAGATCACCGGCAGCCGCAGCTCCCGTGCCCGCTCGAACGCCGCCACGATCCGCGCGCCAGCAGCCTCCCCCACCGATCCGCCGAGGTAGGCGAAGTCGAACGCGACCAGCACCGCCGACCGCTCCCCGACCTGGGCACGACCGCAGAGCACCGACTCGTCGGCGCCGCTGCGGTCGGTCGCGCGAGCGCGCTGGTCGTCGTAACCCGGCCAGCCCAGCGGGCCGTCCACCGCGTCCCGGACCGCCGGGGGCTCGAACTCCTCGAACCCCCGGCCG
>NZ_JAQGLA010000108.1 GCF_027853915.1 Saccharopolyspora oryzae | reverse complement strand
GGATCAACCAGAGCGGATCGTCGGCGAGCAGTTCCGCGGTTGGGGTCATGCTCTCCCCCCGTTGAGAGGTGGGTGGTGCCGTGGCCGTTGCTGGCCGCGGGGGTCATCGGCGAGGTGGCGGCGATGTCGACGAGAGCGCCGTGCCCGACGCCGAGCGCCCGGTGCACCTGCGAGGTGCCGGAATCGCTGGGCAGCCACACCACGTCGTCGGGCATCTCGGCGAGCTGCACCGGCAGCACGATCGCGCCCCTCGCGGTGCGGACCTCGACGCGCTGCGCGTGGCCGAGCTCGATGCGCTGCGCGGTGCGCGGTGAGATCACCGCGACGGCGCTGCGCGCGGTGCCGGCCAGGCTCGGCTCCTCGGCCTGCATCGAGCCGTTGTCCAGCAGCTGCCGCCAGGTCGCGAGCACCGCCTGCTCGGGCCCGGGGACCGGAGCGGTGGACGCCGGGACGTCCGGGGCGGGAAGTCCGGCGCCGGTGTTCGGGCCGATGCGGTCGAGCTCAGCTGCCGCGGCGGCCGGGGTCTGGGTGAACAGGTCGGCGTCCATCTCCACCGCGAGGGTGTCCAGGACCCGGCAGTCCGGCAGCGCCCCGGTGCCTTCGATGGTGGTGCGGAACTCGCGGCGGCGGCCTTCCCAGTTCAGGTAGCTGCCGGACTTCTCGACGCTCGGCGCGATGGGCAGCACCACGTCGGCGTGCTCGGTGACCGCGCTGGGCCGCAGCTCGAGGCTGACCACGAAGTCCGCGCTGCGCAGGGCCTGCTCGGCGAGCGCCGGATCGGGCAGGTCGTTCGGGTCGACACCGCCGACGACCAGGCCGGACAGCGCTCCGGATGCGGCGGCGGCGAGGATTCCGGTGAGGTCGCGTCCGACCGCTGCGGGCAGCGGTGCGCCCCAGGCCTGCTCCAGCTCGGCGCGGGCCGCGGCGTCCGCGACCGGCCGGCCGCCGGGCAGCAGCGTCGGCAGCGCACCTGCTTCGAGCGCGCCGCGCTCGCCCGCTCGACGCGGGATCCAGGCGACGCGAGCACCGGTCCGCTGCGCGGCGCGCAGGATCTCCGAGTACAGCCCGGGAACCTCCGCCGCGCGCTCGCCGACGACCAGCACCGCACCCTGCTGCTGGAGGGATTCCTCCACCTCGGGCGGGAGCGATCGCAGCGCGGCGGCTTCTCCGCCCGGCGTGCACGGGACCAGCTCGCCGGTCCGGACCGGACCGCCGTTGTGCGTGATGACCGTGGTCTTCTCCACGCCCGGCGAGACCCACTGCCCGAGGTGGAACACCTTCGTCTTGCCCTTGCGGGCGGCCTTGCGCAGCCGCAGGAAGACGATCGGTGACTCCTCCTCCGGTTCGAAGGCCACGCACAGCACCGCGGGCGCGGACTCCAGCTCCCGGTAGGTGACCCCGGTCCCCGGCGTCGTACCGACCACAGTGGACCCGAGGAACTGCAGCTCCTCGTCGGAGTGCGCCCGCGCCCGGAAGTCGATGTCGTTGGTGCGCAAGGCGATCCGCGCGAACTTCGAGTACGAGTAGGCGTCCTCGACGGTCAACCGGCCACCGGGCAGCACGCCGACGCCGCCGGCGTCGCGCGCCTCGGTCAAGCCCTTCGCCGCGACCTGCAGCGCCTCGGTCCAGGAGGCCTCGCGGAGCTGGCCGTTCTCCCGCACCAGCGGGCGGGTGATGCGGTCAGCGGCGGTGGCGTAGCGGAAGGCGAACCGGCCCTTGTCGCAGATCCACTCCTCGTTGACCTCCGGGTCGTCCGCGGCCAGCCGGCGCATCACCTTGCCGCGCCGCCAGTCGTTGCGGATCTCGCAGCCCGAGGCGCAGTGCTCGCACTGGCCCGGCGTGGACACCAGGTCGAACGGCCGCGACCGGAACCGGTAGGCCGCGCTGGTCAGCGCCCCCACCGGGCAGATCTGGATGGTGTTGCCGGAGAAGTAGGACTGGAACGGCTGCTGCTCGCCGATGCCGATCTGCTGCAGCGCCCCGCGCTCCAGCAGCTCGATGAACGGGTCACCGGCGATCTGCTTGGAGAACCGGGTGCAGCGCTGGCACAGCACGCAGCGCTCGCGGTCCAGCAGCACCTGCGAGGAGATCGGCACCGGCTTGGCGAAGGTCCGCTTGGTGTCGTGGAAGCGGGAATCGGCCCGGCCGTGCTTGAGCGCCTGGTTCTGCAGCGGGCACTCGCCGCCCTTGTCGCAGATCGGGCAGTCCAGCGGGTGGTTGATCAGCAGCAGCTCCATCACGCCCTGCTGCGCCTTGTCCGCCACCGGCGAGGTCCGCTGCGTCTTGACCACCATGCCGTCGGCGACGGTCATCGTGCAGGACGCCTGCGGCTTGGGCATCGGCCGCCCGCCCATCTCCACCTCGACCAGGCACTGCCGGCAGGCCCCCGCGGGGTCCAGCAGCGGGTGGTCGCAGAAGCGCGGGATGGTGATGCCCATCCGCTCCGCGGTGCGGATCAGCAGCTCGCCCTTGGGCGCCTCGACCTCGATCCCGTCGATGGTCAGGCGGACGTAGCCCTCCGGCACCGGGCGGGCTTCGGACTCTGGCGCCATCGTCATCGGGCCGCTCCTACCAGTTCCTGCTGACCGGTCTTGTTCTTCTCGCACAGCGCGAGGAACTCCTCGCGGAAGTACTTGATGCCGCTGACGATCGGGCTCACCGCGCCGTCGCCGAGGGCGCAGAACGAGCGGCCGAAGATGTTGTCGCAGACGTCCAGGAGGGTGTCGATGTCCTCCTCGGTGCCGTGCCCCTCGACCATCCGCTCCAGCACCTGCGCGAGCCAGTAGGTGCCTTCGCGGCAGGGGGTGCACTTGCCGCAGGACTCGTGCTCGTAGAACTGGGTCCACTTCATCACGGCCCACGGCACGGACACCGTCTCGTTGAACACCATCACCGCGGTGGTGCCCAGCATCGACCCGGATTCGGCCGCGCCCTCGAAGTCCAGCGGCACGTCCAGGTGCTCGGCGGTGAACATCGGCGTCGACGAACCGCCCGGCGTCCAGAACTTCAGCGGGACGCCGTCCTTCATGCCGCCCGCCAGCTCCAGCAGCTCCCGCAGCGTGGTGCCCAGCGGCGCCTCGTACTGGCCCGGCCGCTCCACGTGCCCGGAGATCGAGTAGATCTTCGGGCCCGGCGACTTCTCGCTGCCCATCTGGCGGAACCACTCGGCGCCGCCGTTGACGATGAAGGGCACGCTCGCGATGGTCTCGACGTTGTTCACCGTGGTCGGGCAGGCGTAGAGACCCGCGGCGGCGGGGAACGGCGGCTTGAGCCGCGGCTGCCCGCGCTTGCCCTCCAGCGAGTCCAGCAGCGCGGTCTCCTCGCCGCAGATGTAGGCGCCGGCACCCGCGTGCACCACGATGTCCAGGTCGAACCCGGAGTCCAGGATGTTCTTGCCCAGGTAACCGGCCTGGTAGGCCTCGCGCACCGCGTTGTTCAGCCGCCGGATCGGGTGCAGCGCCTCACCGCGCACGTAGATCATGCAGTGGTTGGCGCGCATCGCGTAGCTGGCGATGATGCAACCCTCGATCAGCGAGTGCGGGTCGGCCATCATCAGCGGGATGTCCTTGCAGGTCCCCGGCTCGCCCTCGTCGGCGTTGATCACCAGGTAGTGCGGCTTGGTCGGTTCCTTCGGCATGAAGCTCCACTTCACGCCGGCCGGGAACCCGGCCCCGCCGCGACCGCGCAACCCGGCCGACTTGACCAGCTCGACGAGCTGGTCGGGAGTGCCCTTGAGGGCCTTGGGCAGCGCCGTGTAGCCCTCGAGCTGCTCGTATGTGCGCAGGGTCCAGGAGTTCGGCGACAGCCACCGCTTGGTCAGGACCGGGGTCACCGGGCTGATGCTTGGTCGCGTCATTGCACCCTCACTTCTTCTCCGGCACCGGCGGCAGTTCCACGTCGTCGGGCATGCTCGGCGCGGTCCAGCCGCGCTCGTTGGCCAGCTGCGCGCCGCGCACCGTCTCGACCGCAGCGGACGGACCGGCCACAGTGGACTCGAGGTCGTCGAAGAACCCGGCCAGTTGGCGCTCCGCGCCCCGGAAGTCCGACAGCGCCGGACCGCGCGTCGGCGCCGGTTTCTCCCCGCGCTGCAAGGCCTTCACCACGTCCAGCGCCCCCTCGGGCGTCTGGTTGTCGAAGTACTCGTAGTTCACCTGCATCACCGGCGCGAGGTCGCAGGCCGCCAAGCACTCGGCGTGCTCGAGGGTGATCGAGCCCTCCTCGCCCGGGGTGCCGGCGGTCTCGTCGTGCCCGACGCCCAAGTGCTCGCCGAGCTTGCGGTAGATCGCATCGCCGCCCAGCGCCGCGCACATCGTGTTGGTGCACACGCTGACCAGGTGCTGACCGCACGGCTTGCGCTTGTACATCGTGTAGAACGTCGCGACCGCGCTGACCTCCGCGGTGGACAGCGCCAGCTGGTCGGCGCAGAACTGGATCCCCGCCGCGCTGACGTGCCCCTGCACCGACTGCACGAGGTGCAGCATCGGCAGCAGCGCGGACCGGGACTCCGGGTAGCGCGCGATGATCTGCTGCGCCTCGGCGCGCGTCTTCGCGTCGAACACCGACGTGTCCACGGCGTTGGCCGCGTCTTCCGTCGTGGTGAACTCGAACTGCTCGGTCATCGATCCACCCCGCCCATCACCGGGTCGATGGAGGCGACCGCCGCGATCACGTCGGCCACCAGTCCGCCTTCGCACATCGCGGGCATCGCCTGCAGGTTCACGAAGCTGGGTTCCCGGACGTGCACCCGCATCGGCCGGGTGCCGCCGTCGGAGACCAGGTGCACGCCGAGCTCGCCGCGCGGCGACTCCACCGGCGAGTAGACCTGGCCCGGCGGGACGTCGAAGCCCTCGGTCACCAGCTTGAAGTGGTGGATCAGCGATTCCATCGACTGACCCATGATCTTGCGGACGTGCTCCAGCGAGTTGCCCATGCCGTCCGGACCGATGCTCAGCTTCGACGGCCAGGCGATCTTGGCGTCGTCGACCATGTGCGAGCCGGGCTCCATCTTGTCCACGCACTGCCGGATGATCTTCAGCGACTGGTGGATCTCCTCCAGCCGCAGCACGTACCGGGCGTAGCAGTCGGCATCGGTGCTGGTCGGCACCTCGAACTCGTAGTCCTCGTAACCGCAGTACGGCTCGATCTTGCGCAGGTCCCAAGCCAGTCCGGCCGAGCGCAGCAGCGGTCCGGTGACGCCCAGCTGCAGGCAGCCGTCCAGCGGCAGGAAGCCGACGTCCTTCAGGCGCTGCTTCCAGATCGGCTGGCCGGTGAACAGCTTGTCGTAGGACGGCAGCCGCGAGTCCATCACCTCGATGAACGACAGCACCTTCTGCTGCCAACCGTCCGGCAGGTCCTGGGCGGTGCCGCCCGGCCGGATGAACGCGTGGTTCATCCGCAGGCCGGTGAGGAACTCCAGCAGGTGCAGGACCTCTTCGCGCTCCCGGAAGCCGAAGGTCATGCCGGTGGTCGCGCCGAGCTCCATCGCGCCGGTCGCCAGGAACACCAGGTGCGAGGAGATCCGGTTGAGCTCCATGAGCATCACCCGGAACGTCTGGGCTCGCGGCGGCGCCTCGATGCCCAGCAGCTTCTCGATCCCGAGGCAGTAGGCGGCCTCGTTGTACAGCGGCGCCAGGTAGTCCATCCGCGTCACGAAGGTGACGCCCTGGGTCCAGGTCCGGTACTCGGTGTTCTTCTCGATGCCGGTGTGCAGGTAGCCGATCACCGAGCGGGCCTTGGTGACGGTCTCGCCCTCCAGCTCCAGCACCAGCCGGAGCACGCCGTGCGTCGACGGGTGCTGCGGGCCGAGGTTGATGACGACGCGCTCCTCGCCGGAGGTCTCGTCGATGAACTCGTCCCAGTCCCCACCGGTGACGGTGTAGACCCGGCCCTCGGTCGTCTCCCTGGCTTCGGCGGCCTCGGGGTCGCCGAGCCCGGTGCCGGCCAGTGATTCGGTACTCATCTCCAACACCTCTCCGCGGTGCCGCCGCCCTCCGGGAACGCGATTTCCGTTGGAATCGCGGAAAACCTGCGCGCCCCGGCCATCACGAGTACGACCTGCGCTGGTCTGGTGGTGGGATCTCGGCGCCCTTGTACTCGACCGGGATCCCGCCCAGCGGGTAGTCCTTGCGCTGCGGGTGGCCGTCCCAGTCGTCCGGCATCAGGATCCGGGTCAGCGCCGGGTGGCCGTCGTAGACGATCCCGAACATGTCCCACGCCTCGCGCTCCTGGAAGTCCGCCGTCGGGTACACCTCGACGACGGACGGAACGTGCGGATCCTCCACGTCCACCGCTACTTCCACCCGGATCCGCCGCCGGTAGGTCATCGACGTCAGGTGGCAGACCGAGTGCAGCCGCTGCGGCACCTCCGGCCCGTAGTCCACGCCGGACACCGAGCTGCACAGCTCGAACCGCAGCGCCGGGTCGTCGCGCAGCGTCCGGCAGACCTCGAGCAGGTGCTCGCGGCGCACGTAGAAGGTGATCTCGCCGCGGTCGACGGTCACCTGCTGCACGGTGTCCGCGGGCAGCCCCTGCGCGCCGAGCGCGTCGAACAGCGCGTCCGCAACCTCGTCGAACCAGCCGCCGTAGGGGCGTTCCGCGGCCGACGGCACGTAGGCCGGCAACCGCAGCCCGCCGAAGCCGGAGGTGTCGCCCGAGCCGCGCACGCCGAACATGCCCTGGCGCGCCCGCCCGGCCACCGGGCCGGAGTGCCGGGCCGGTTCCACCGCCCAGCTCTGCTTGGATTCGTTGTCAGCCAACCGAACTCACCTGCCCGCTTTGAGCTCGCGGGGCCGCTGCGGCGAATCAGCGAACGCCCCCGTCGACGGATCGGAGCCCATCTCCCGGCGCTGCGCGGCCTGCTGCCGCTCCGCGCGCCGCCGCTGCGCCGCGTTCTTCGGCGCGTACCGCTCGGAGGACGGGATCATCGGGGTGCGCTCGCCGCTCTCCAGCTTGATCTGCGCGCGCTTGGCGTTGATCGGCTCGTCCATGATCTTGGCGTGCAGCTTGAGGATCGCGTCCAGCAGCATCTCCGGCCGCGGCGGGCACCCCGGCAGGTACATGTCCACCGGAACGACGTGGTCCACGCCCTGCACCACGGCGTAGTTGTTGAACATGCCGCCGGTGGAGGCGCACACCCCCATCGCCAGCACCCAGCGCGGCTCCGGCATCTGGTCGTAGATCTGCCGCAGCACCGGCGCCATCTTGTTGGTGACGCGTCCGGCCACGATCATCAGATCCGCCTGCCGCGGTGTCGCGGAGAACCGCTCCATGCCGAATCTCGCGATGTCGTAGCGGGAACCGCCGACCGTCATCATCTCGATGGCGCAGCAGGCCAGACCGAACGTGGCGGGCCACATCGAGGTCTTCCGCGTCCAGTTGACGAGCTTCTCCACGTTGGCCAACAGGATGCCGTTGGGCAACGACTGCTCCAGCCCCATCACCAACTCCTCTTCCGTCGGAGGGTGGTCACCTTGCTTGAAAGTCGCGAAACCTGGTGATGTTCCCCGGTTTTCCCGATCAGCTCACCGGGGTCGGTCACGTTCGGGGCGGAGCTGCTGCGCGCGTCCACCGCGGCGCTGCTCGCCTTCCTGGTGCTGGGGCCGGTGCGCATCTCCGCTCGCCCCCGGTCAGTTCCAGTCCAGGCCGCCGCGGCGCCACACGTATATGTAGGCGAAACCGACGGTGGCGATGAACAGGACGATCTCGATCACGCCGAACAGGCCCAGGGCGTCCGCGGAGACCGCGAACGGGTAGAGGAAGACCATCTCGATGTCGAAGAGGATGAACAACATCGCGGTCAGGTAGTAGGCCACCGGCATCCGGCCGCCGCCGATCACCGGCTGCGGCGAGGGTTCGATGCCGCACTCGTAGGCGTCGAGCTTGGCCTTGTTGTACCGGCGGGGGCCGACGAGGGGGGCGATCGTGACCGAGAACAGCGCGAAGGCGAACGCCAACGCGAACAACAGCACGAGCGGGATGTAGGGATCGAGCATTCCGCTGCCCTCCTTCGGCGACCCCCGCCGAGACGAAGCTCACGTCTTCGGCGTCGGTGCGCACTCTATGCGGTCGACCGTATCGAATCCGTAGTGAGGCGAACCTAACTTTATGACCTCTCGCACACTTGCTCGCACATCTGACCAGATCTGTGCCATCAGGCGCTAGGGGTGAGACGAGTAGTGGCGCTGATCACACGGTCCATGGCGTCTCCGCCCTTCTCGTCGTGGAGATTTGCCAACAGCTTCAACACGAAACGCATCAACGTGGTCCTCGGTAGACCGTGCTTCGTGGCCGTCCGCATCACCACCGGATTGCCAATCAACTTGCTGAAGATGTTGCCGAGCCGGAAGTAACCGCCCAGCGCCTGCTGCACGGCCACCGGGTACCGGCTCAGCGCCTGCTCCCTGGAGTAGCCGGCCGGACGGGCCAGCGCGTGCACCACGCATTCAGCCGCCAGAGCAGCAGATTCCATCGCATAGGCGATGCCCTCGCCGTTGAACGGGTTGACCATCCCGCCCGCGTCGCCGACCAGCAGCAACCCGTTGCGGTAGTGCGGCGTCCGGTTGAAGCCCATCGGCAGCGCGGCACCGCCGATCCGCCCGGTCGCGTTCTCCTCGCGGAAGCCCCACTCCTCCGGGGTGCCGTCCAGCCAGGAGCGCAGCAGCTGGCGGTAGTCGGTCTTGCCGTAGGCCTTGGAGGTGGACAGGATGCCCAGCCCGACGTTCACCGTCCCGTCGCCCATGCCGAAGATCCAGCCGTAGCCCGGCATCAGCGCCGGCTCGCCCGGGCCCGAGCGGTCCCACAGCTCCAGGTGCGACTCCAGGAAGTCGTCCTTGGTCCGCGGGCTGGTGTAGTAGCGCCGCACGGCCACGCCCATCGGGCGGTCCTCGCGCTTCTCGATGCCCACCGACAGCGCCAACCGCGCGGAGACCCCGTCGCAGGCCACCACCAGCGGCGCCCGGTAGGTGACCGGGGTGCGCTCCGGCCCGGCCTTGGCGGTGACGCCGGTGATCCGGCCGGTCTTCTCGTCGGTGACCGCGCCGGTCACCGTGGTCTGCTGGAGCAGCCGCGCCCCGGCCCGCTGGGCGTTGCGGGCGAGCAGGTCGTCGAAGTCGTTGCGGGGCCGCACCACCCCGTACGGCGGGAAGCTGGCCAGGCTCGGCCAGTCGAGCTCGATCCGCACCCCGCCGCCGACCACGCGCAGGCCGCGGTTGTGCAGCCAGCCCGCCTCCTCGCGGGTGTCGATGCCGAGGTCGATGAGCTGCTTGACGCCTCGCGGGGTGATGCCGTCGCCGCAGACCTTCTCCCGCGGGAAGACGCTCTTCTCCAGAAGCAGGACGTCCAGGCCCGCCCGGGCCAGGTACGTCGCAGCCGTCGATCCGGCCGGCCCGGCACCGACGACGATCACCTCGGCGTCGTCGTCCGGTCGGCGGCGGCTGGTGGCGCTGGTCATGACACTCCTTGAGCTAGTGCATCGCGCGGTGCGGCCACCCCTCCCGGCTGACCGCACCGGGGAACCCGCTTGTGAACGAGTTCACTAACTCCGAGTTTATGCCGGACATAGGCCGCGATCGACCCCTCGAACTACGCCACCCGAGTGACCATCACCCCAGGTGGGCCCCCTGAACCGCCCGATCAGGCGCCCCGAGCGGCATGGCCAGCAGGCGGGAGCTGAGGGTCTTGCCGTGGGTGTCCAGGGCCAGCGAGGTCGTCACGCCGCCGTCGAGGGCTTGGTGGCAGGTGAACTGCAGGGCGCGGAGGTTCGGCAGCTCGCAGCGCAGGACCTCGCCGCGGACGGCCAGGTGCTCGCGCACCCGCTCCGCGGTCACCTCCCGGACCAGCAGCTCGTAGTCCTCGTCGCGGTGCGGGAACAGCGACAGCGTCGAGGTGTCGCCCTTGTCCCCGGCCCGGCAGTGGGCGATGTCATGCAGCAGCACCGTCGGCCTCCAGCACGGTCACGCGGGTGTCCACCTCGGCTCGGGGGATCAGCGTCGACACGATGCCGATCACCTCCCGGACGTCGGTGCGCACACCGCCGCCCCCGGCCGGTCCGTTGGTGTAGAGCGATTCGACCTCGTGGCACACCAGGTCCGCCGCCTCCGGGTCCGGCGCCAGCGCGGCCACCCGCAACCGGCACTCGCCGGTCAGCTCGCCCGATTCCCCGAGCGCGCCGAGGACGTCCGCGCGGATGCGCAGGCCGGTGCCGCGCAGCCGGGTGGTGACGACGTCCGCCGCGAGGCGGGCCCGGCGGGCGGCGTTCGGGCCGGCGTAGGTGATGCCGCACTCCGCGCGGTGCCCGGCCCGGTAGCCGACGCTGACCTTCAGGTCCGCGGGCCGGGGCCGGCCGACGGCGCCGCCGATCCGGACCCGGTCGGCTGCGACCTGGTCCGCCCGCACCTCGCGGAAGTCCAGCACCACGTCGGGCGTCCGGTAGCCCGTCGGATCGGTCACCTCGTAGAGCAGCTGCTCGCGCACGGTCGCGGTGGAGACGACACCGCCGGTGCCCGGGAGCTTGCCGACGACCGCGGAGCCGTCGGACTCCACCTCGGCGTAGGGGAACCCGAGGTCGGCGAGGTCCGGCACGTCCTTGACCCCGGGGTCGGCGACGTAACCACCGGTGACCTGGCCCGCGCACTCCAGGACGTGCCCGACCAGGGTTCCGGCCGCGACGCGCGGCCACTCGTCGAGGTCCCAGCCCAGCCGGTGCGCCATCGGCGCGAGGAACAGCGACGGGTCCGCGACCCGGCCGGTCAGCACCACGTCAGCGCCGGTGTCCAGCGCCGGGAGCAGGGCGTCGGCGCCGAGGTAGGCGTTGGCCGACACGACCTCGCCGTGGTCGGCCAAGGCGACGCCGTCCTCCAGCGCCGGGCGCCGCAGGTCCAGCCGGTCCAGCACGTCGTCGCCGGTGACCACCGCGATCCGCCCGCGCAGCCCCGACCCCACCAGCAGGTCCCGGGTCACCTCGCCCGCTGCCAGCGGGTTCGCCGAGCCCATGTTGGTCACCACGCGGACGCCGTTCGCCACGGCCACCGGCAGCAGCGGCCGGAACCTCGCCCGCAGCCGCGGGTCGTGGCCCAGCGCCGGGTCCCGCAGCCGGCGCTGCTGCCCGAGCGCGATGGTGCGCTCCGCCAGGCACTCCAGCACCAGGTCGTCCAGCTCGGCCCGCTCCGCCAGCTGCACGGCCGGCTCGATCCGGTCCCCGGCGAACCCGGCCCCGCTCCCGATCCGCATCACAACACCCCCGTCAGCAGCGCGACCGCGGTCATCACCAGCGTGGTCCCGAACGCCCATTTGAAGATGAACCGCTGGTGCTCGCCGAGGTCGACCTTGCTCATCCCGAGCAGGATGAACGTCGAAGCGGTCAGCGGGCTGAGCGGGAAACCGGTGGTCATCTGGCCGAGGATGGCCGCCCTGCCGATCGCGGCCGGGTCCCCGCCGAGCGCCGCGGTCGTCTCGGCCAGCACCGGGACCACCCCGTAGTAGAAGGCGTCCGGGGTGAACACCAGGCTGAGCGGCATGCTGGCGACCGCCGTGGCCACCGGCAGCAGCCCGGACGCCGAGTCCGGGACGACCGAGACCAGCCCCTCGGCCATCGCCTGGATCATCCCGGTTCCGGTGAGGATCCCGGTGAACACGCCCGCCGCGAAGATCACCACCACGACCAGCACGACGTTGTAGGCGTGCTTGGTGAACAGCTCCTGCTGCGCGGCCCACGAGGGCCGGTTGACCAGCAGCGCCACCAGGAAGGCGAGCAGGAACAGCACCTCCAGGTCGGCCAGCTGCGCCAGCAGGCACCCCACGAGCACCAGCGTCAGCAGCGCGTTGATCCAGAACCGCACCCGGTCGGCACCAGTCAGCCGGGCCCGCTCGACGGCGGGCACTTCGACGACGCCGAGCCGCTTCCGCTCGCCGCGGCCGATCAGGTAAGCCGCCACCAGCACCCACAGGACACCAGCGGCCATCGCCGGCAGGACCGGCAGGAACAGCTGACCGCTGTCCAGGTGCAGCGCGGCCATCGCGCGGGCCGTCGGACCGCCCCACGGCACCATGTTCATCACGCCCGCGGCCAGGCAGATCACCCCGGCCAGCACGATCCGGCGCATGCCTAGGCGCTGGTAGATCGGCAGCAGCGCGGAGACCGTGATCAGGAACGTGGAGGCCCCGTCGCCGTCCAGCGCGACCAGCAGGGTCAGCAGCGCGGTGCCCACGGTGATCTTCAGCGGATCGCCGCCCGCCCAGCGCAGGATCCGGGCGACCGCCGGGTCGAACAGCCCGGTGTCGACCATCAGGCTGAAGTAGAGCACCGCGAAGGTGATCATGATGGCGACCGGGGCGACGGTGACCAGGCCGTCCGCGATCAACCCGCCCAGCCGGCCGCCGAACCCGCTGACCAGGGCGGCGGCGATCGGGACCAGGGTGAGCGCGAACAGCACCGAAACCCGGCGGGACAGCACCAGCGCCAGGAAGACGCCGACGGTGAGGAATCCGCTGACGGCGAGCATGGGCGACCTCCGTACTCGAACGAAGGCACTGTGATCCGCATCGCTCATGCTGGTCAAGCAATAGTTAATGATAGATTGATGAGCTGTGCGCATGGATCTGACGATGCAGCAGCTCCGGCTGGTGCTGGCGGTGCACGACGCGGGCAGCTTCACGGTCGCCGCCGAACAGCTCCACCTGGCCCAGTCGTCGATGAGCCGAGCCGTCCGGGAGGTCGAGCGGCGGCTCGGGATCACGCTGTTCGAGCGCACCACCCGCAACCTCGTCACCACCCCGGAGGGCGTCGAGTTCTGCCGGGTGGCGCGGCACGTGATCGAGGAGTTCGACGCCGGGATCAACCACTTCGAGGGATTCCTCGCCGGCAACCGCGGCCAGGTGCGCATCGCGGCGCTGCCGTCCCTCGCGGCGATCCTGCTGCCGCCGGTGGTCTCCGCCTACCGCGCAGCGCATCCGGAAGTGGATCTGTCCATTGCGGACGCCATGTCGGACGAGGTGCTGCACCAGGTCCGCACCGGCGCGGTCGACCTCGCCGTCACGGTGGTCGCCGAACCGCTGCCGGACCTGCACGTCAAACCGATCGCCACCGACCGGTTCTGCTGCGTCTTCCCGCCGCAGCACCCGTTCGCCGAGAAGCGCGGCGTCGAGTGGACCGACCTGGCCGGTCAGCCGCACATCGCGTTCGCCCCCAGCAGCAGCATCCGCCAGCACGCCGACCGCGCCTTCGCCGCCGCGAAGGCCCGCCCGGACGTGGTCCTGGAATCCCGCAACATCAGCACCGTCGCGGGCCTGGTCGCAGCGGGACTGGGGGTGGCGGTGATGCCGGGACTGGTGCTGCCGCTCGTCCAGTTCGCCGGGCTCGAACACCGCCCGCTGCGCGAACCCGGAACCAGCCGGCGCATCGCGGTGGTCCGGAACCCGCACCGCCCGCTGGCTGCGGCGGCGGAAGCCTTCATGGCGGCGATCAACCGAGCCCAGCGCACCGCAGCACCACTACCCCCGGAAACGACCTGGCTCTGACAAGTCGCCTCCACGGCTCCGCAAATTCAATGGAAATCGGACATCCAATTTCAATGGAATTTGCGGACCTCAGGACGGCTTTACGGCGCGGTGGACTGCGACTACGCCGCTGGTGAGGTTGCGCCAAGCGACGTTGGTCCAGCCCGACTCGGCGATCAGCTCCGCGAGTTCGCGCTGGTCAGGCCACTCTCGGATCGACTCGGCGAGGTAGACGTAGGCGTCCGGGTTGGACGAGACCGCGCGGGCGATCGACGGCAGCGCGCGCATCAGGTAGTTCATGTAGATCGTCCGGAACGGCTGCCAGGTCGGCGTGGAGAACTCGCACACCACGAGGCGACCGCCCGGGCGCACCACGCGCTGCATCTCCCGCAGGCCTGCCGCGGTGTCGACCAGGTTGCGCAGGCCGAAGGAGATCGTCACCGCGTCGAAGGACTCGTCGGCGAAGGGCAGGCGCAGCGCATCCGCCGCGACCATCGGCACCCCGCGGTGCCGGCCGACCGACAGCATGCCCAGCGAGAAGTCCGCGGCGACGCACCACGCGCCGGACCGGGAGAACTCCTCGGTCGACACGCCGCTACCGGCGGCCAGGTCGAGCACGCGCTCGTCCCGCTTGGGCGACAGCGCCCGCCTGGTGATCTCCCGCCACCGCCGGTCCTGCCCGAAGGACAGCACCGTGTTGGTCAGGTCGTACCTGCGCGCCACACCGTCGAACATCGCGGCGACTTCGCGAGGGTCCTTGTCCAAACCTGCCCGAGACACACCCGCAGCGTACGTGCCTGACCCCGCGTGTCGACCACCACGCCCCGGTCAGGCGGCCATCCGCTGCTCGCCCGCGGTGACCGCGTCGTAGTGCCCGATCAACTGCTGGCACAGCGCAGGCCAGGTACGCCCTTGGACGACCTCGCGCGCAGCCGCGCTGAACTGCCGCCGCCGGTCGGCATCGCGCAGCGCCGCCACCGCCTCGCGCAGCGCCTCCGCGTGGACCTCGACGTCGTGGGCCGGGAGCAGGTAACCGGTGCGACCGTGGTCGACCAGGTCGCGCGGACCGCCCGCGTCCGGGGCGACGACCGGCACGCCCGAGGCCATCGCCTCCTGCACCGCCTGG
Source organism: Saccharopolyspora oryzae (assembly GCF_027853915.1). Taxonomy (GTDB): domain Bacteria; phylum Actinomycetota; class Actinomycetes; order Mycobacteriales; family Pseudonocardiaceae; genus Saccharopolyspora; species Saccharopolyspora oryzae. The sequence goes on along the minus strand of NZ_JAQGLA010000108.1, from coordinate 5,950 downwards.
CAGAACGTCTCGTGCGGGCCGGTGTGCACGAAGACGTCGAGGCTCGCGTAGATCCGCGCCAGGTCGTCCCCGGTCCGCTGCCCGAGGAACACCGCGTCCGGCACCGCACCGGCCAGCCGCTCGCGGTCCGGGCCATCACCCACCACGACCACCCGCACACCGGGCATCCCGCCCAGTGCCGCCAACCGCTCGATGCGCTTCTCCGGCGCCAAGCGGCCGACGTAACCGACCAGCAGCTCGCCGTCCCCGACGAGCTCCCGACGCCAAGCCGAATCCCGGTGCTGCGGCGAGAAGCGCGCCGTGTCCACGCCTCGACCCCACCGGTGGACGCGCGGAATCCCGTGCTGCTGCAACGTTTCCACCGCCCACGTCGACGGCGCCAACGTCCGGTCGGCGGCGCCGTGCAGACGCCTGATCCAGCGCCATGCGGCCCGCGCGGTCAGCCCCAAGCCGTACGACTCGGCGAAACCCGCGACGTCGGTCTGGTAGACCGCGACCGTCGGCACGCCCAACCGCCGCGCCGCCGCCAAACCCCGCGCGCCCACCACGAACGGCGATGCGAGGTGCACGACGTCCGGCCGGAAGTCCTGCAGCCCGCGCAGCAAGCGCCGCGTCGGGAAACCGATCGGCAACGACGACACCACCGGCAGGTCCACCGCGGGCAGGCGGATCACCGGGAACCCCGCGTACTCCTCCGGACCGGCGCCGGGCGCGATGACCAGCGCTGAATCCCCTCGGCGGCGCAAGTGCTCCAGCACTCGCAGCACCGAGTTCGTCACCCCGTTGATCTGCGGCAAGAAGCTCTCGGTCACGATCGCTGTGCGCACGCGCATCACGGTCGCTCCCCGGATCGGCGAGCAGTCGACCGCAACATGACAGAACCACCAACGACAACCGAAGATTTTTCTGTCTCCGGTGGTCGTTTTGCGTGGCGGTGCAAGTAGCGGAACCTCAGCGCCCGCCTGGACTCCGGGTGCCCGACTTTATGTATGCCAATACACGGCAGCCGGGCCGTCCTCGCCAGGCGAACGCTGAGAACCCGCAGCGGTGCCAGCGCCGAGGGTGGGCTATTCGCCTGGCGGCGAATCTAGGCAAAAGATCAAAGACGAATGGGCAGGTTCTGGAGGCGGAGTGCCGCAGGTCGTCGAGAGTGCGCGGATTTCCTGATAGCTCCGGATGGCGCTGTTCATCTGGGAAAACGTTCTTTTGGTGGCATCGGGGCGGGCTTGGCGTGGTTGTGGCTCGCAATCGTGATCTGCCTCTCCACCAGCGGTCACCTGGGCGTTGCGCGCCGGTCACCCGCCGCACGGAACCTGGGGCGGCATGACGGTCCTGCCAACCCCGCCCGCGCAGAGCGACCCGGCACTGGTCTCGCGAGCGTTCGAGGTCGCCGGGCGACTCGCCAACGACGCCGCCGACGTGATCATCGCGACCGCCGGGCGCGGGGCGCAGCCCGCCCCGACCGAGTCCCCGTTCGACTGGGTCACCGACACCGGCCGCACCCTCGAACGGCACACCCGGCGGGTGCTGGCCGACGAATTCCCCGGAATCCCGGTGTTCGGCGAGGAATTCGACGCGGCACCGACCACCGTCGCCGAGCACTGGGCGGCCCGCGCCGGGACGGCCAAGTTCCGCTGGTCGGTCGATCCGGTCGACGGCACCGCCAACTACGTCGCCGGACTTCCCTGGTGCACCTACAGCCTCGCGATGCTCGACGAGCACGGCCCGGTCGTCGGCGTGGTGGCCGACCCGTACCGCACGCAGATCTACGCCGCCGCCCGCGGCCGCGGCATGCGCGCGAACGGAACACCGGTGCGGCTGGGTGAACAACGGGAGACGCGCGGCGGCATCGTGTGCACCGAGCTGACCAAGAACGGCCCGTGGCGGGGCATGGACCGGTTCATCACCAACGCGGCCAGCGCCCAGGTCGGCGTGCGGCTGCTCGGCTCCCCGGCACTGGCGATCACCCAAGTCGCGCTGGGGCACGCGGTAGCCGCGGTGCTCGACTCCTACCAGGAGTGGGACGTCGCCGGAGCGCTCGCGCTGGCCACCGAAGCCGGCGCCACGGTCCTGGACCGGCGGGGCGAACCGAACCCCTTACCCCTGGACGGGCTCCTGGTGACCGCGCCAGGAGCCGCCACCGACGTGCACGACTGGTGGCACCAAGCCGTCACCCACGGCTGAAATCACCGGCTGTGGCCGGGTTTTCGCCCTTTCAGGCTGCGGGGAGGAGGGCTCGGGCCGGCGCGGATTCCGGGGTCGGGCCGAAGACCGCGGACATCGGGCGCAGGAGCGGGAACTGGTCCCGCAGCACCACGACCTGGTGGTGGACCCGGTTCAAGTCCGGGTCGGCGACGAGCTCGACGACGGCCTCCAGGACGTGATCGGTGACCATGCCGAAGCGGACCGCGGCATCCTCCAACTGGCCCCGCACGCGGTGCAGGACCTCTTCGTCGGATCCCGTGCTCGTCAGGCCCCGCCCCAGCTCGGCGAGCGCGCGGACGTTCGGCAGTTCGGCGTCCATGCGGCGGACCACCGCGTGCAGCTGCTGCCTCGCCTGGGCCGAGGACACCGCCTCCACGGCCTGCGCTGCCCGCTGCACCGCCTGCTCGCAGCGGCGGACGTCGTGCAGCCAGCGGTCCTGCGGTCGAACCTGCACGAGCTGCGCTTGGACAGGCGGTACCGGTGCGGGTTGCTGGGGCAGCGAAGCGGGCGCAGTCCGGCGTCTTCCAGTGCTGGCCGCCAGCACCACTCCGGCCCCGCATGCACCCGCGACCAGTGCTATCAGCACTTGCACCCAGAATCCGTCCACGTCCAGTTGTCCTTCCACTCTGCCGCGAGCAGCCGCCCAAACCGGTGTCCCAACCCGCGGATCTCGATCCGACGTGATGTTCCGGACCGAGGTTCCCGAGCGTCTCCGATCAACTCTGCTCCGTTTCCCCGCGGAGTTCTTGGGGAAAAGTACTCAATCTGACCGGTCGCCCTGCCTGCGTAACCGAACCGGAACACGGAAATTTCCCGCATTCGGAGAGACCCGGGACACCCGGTCAGCCGGACCGGGCCAGGTACTGCAGATCGGCGATCAAGAACTCGAACCCTCCGGTGTGCGCACCGTCGCGGCCACCGGGGCGGGCGAACTCGCCGAAGTCGACGGGTTCTGGGCGCTGGAGCCGGGCCACAGAGAAGACCTCGTCGAGCAAGTCGCTCACGTCGTTGCGCACCTTCGCCGGATCGACCGCACATCCGAGGTCCGCCAGCCAGGCCTCCACCGGGTGCGGGACGAACAGCTCAGCGGTCAGCGGCCACACCCGCTGGAACCCGGCCGCCATGCGCCGCGACGAGTTCGCGTTGCCGTCGCCGAACCGGATCACCCACTGCGCCGCGTGATCACGATGCCGGGCGAGCCGGTTCAGCGAGCCAGCCGCCAGGGACGCCAGCACCGCGTCGGTGCTGCCCGCCAACCGCTCGAACACCGCGCACCGCCAGGCCGAGAACAGCAGGAGCCGGGCCATCGTGGCGGGGAAGTCACCGCCGGGCCCCGGACCGCAGTCGATCTCGACGAGGCGGACGTTGCGGAAGTCCTCGGCCGCCCGGAAGTACGCCATGCGGTCTTCGTCCCGCCCCGCTCCCTCGACCTCGCCGGCCCGGTGCAGCAGGATCCGCGCCTGCTCCAGCAGGTCCAGCGCGATCCCGGTGAGCGCCGCGGACTCCTCGAGCTCCAGCGCGCGAACTCCCCACTCGGTCAACCGGTGCGCGAGCACCAGCGCGTCGTCGCCCAACATCGCGCAGTACTGGGAGAGGTCCGAGGCGAGCACTCCCCCGGGCACTGAGCGATCCACAGTGGACATAGATGGCGCGCCGAGCACCCACTGCTGCACATCCGCTGCACTCGCGCGCGATTCCCGGATGTTCATCATGGCGACCTCGCAGGCCGTGCCGAGCCCCAGCGCCGGGGACTATCCACATCGGCCGTCCGACGGGCAAGTCCAGTGTCACACCACCCGACCGGGTTAGGGAAGCCCGTTCAGCGGTTCGCCGAGCGGCGGAACAGCCAGTACAGCGGCAGCAGCACCGCCCACAGCACGGCCAGCATGCTGCCCACCGGCAGCAGCGACAGCGTCGCGTTGCGCCCGGCCACCCGGACCAGGTCGGGGTTCCGCGAGTCGAACTCGACCCGCACCAGCTGCCCGGTCTGCAGGTCCGCCGGGTACAGGACGCCGTTCGGCGGGATGTAGACCCGGCCCTCGTCGGTGTTGAAGCGCACCGCGGTCCGCACCAGCGAGGTGTCGACGACCTCCGCGACCGCGTCGCCCCGGGACTCCTCGATGGTCCGGTCGTTGATGAAGCAGGCGATGATGATGGACAGGCCCATCGCGGTCATCAGCACGCCGAAGATCAGCACGCCGCGCGCGGCACGACGCCAGCCCTTGCGGCGCACCGGTCGCGCAACCGGTCGGTCACCTTCCGTGCTGGATCCGGTCACCGAGTCGGCCGCGTCCGGTACCACCGCGTCGCTCGCCACGGTGACCGATTGTAAGCGCGTCGCCCTGGTGACCCCGCGCGGCTTCCGTGTCGTCCACCTCATCGAGCCGTCGGTGTCGTCCATCTCATCGAGGTCGCCGCATACCCTCCAGGAGTGGCGACTACATCGCGGCTGCTGGTGGCCCGGACACGCCGGCTCGAACCAGGTGACCCCCGACACGACCGCCCGCTGCTTGAGCTGCTGCCCAGCGGGTCGACCCTGAGCTGGGTCCGCGACGGGTCCGGGCTGGTCGGCTGGGGCTGCGCAGCGCGCCTGGAAGTGGACGGCCCGAACCGCTTCACCCAAGCCGACGACTGGTGGCAGCAGCTGTGCGAGCGGACCGAGGTCTTCGACTCGGTGGGCCTGCCCGGGTGCGGCCCAGTGGCGTTCGCGAGCCTGGCCTTCGCCGACGAGCCGGGGCACTCCGTGCTGGTGGTCCCCGAGGTCGTGGTCGGAGAACGCGACGGGGTCCGCTGGATCACCACGATCGGCAACGGCCCGGCCGAGCCCACCCCGCACGAACCGGTCCACCCGCCCGGCACCGTCTCCTACAGCGACGGTCAGCTCTCCGCCACCGGCTACCGGCAGGCGGTGGCCGAAGCCGTGCGCCGGATGCAGGAGCCCGGTGGCCTGGGCAAGGTCGTCCTCGCGCACGACCTGCTGGCCACCACCTCGGAGCCGCTGGACATGCGGTTCCTGCTGCACAACCTGGCCGCCCGCTACCCGTCCTGCTGGACCTTCGCCGTCGACGGGCTGGTCGGGGCCACGCCGGAACTGCTGCTGGAGCGGACCGGCTACGAGGTCCGCTCCCGCGTGCTGGCCGGCACGATCTGGCCGCACGAGGACCACAGCACCGAAGAGCTCGCCGCGGAACTGCTGTCCTCGGAGAAGAACCGCAACGAGCACGCCTACGCCGCGGAGTCCCTGGCCGTGCAGCTGCGCCCGTTCTGCAGCGACCTCACCGTGCCCGACGAGCCCGAGGTGCTCCAGCTGCGCAACGTGATGCACCTGGCCACCAACGTCGAGGGCAAGCTCAGCGACGCCGATGGCCGAGCCGCGTCGCTCCTGCGCATGACCGCTGCGGTGCACCCGACGGCGGCCGTCGGCGGCACACCCACGCCGGACGCGGTGCAGCTGATCAGCGAGCTGGAGGGGATGGACCGGGGCCGCTACGCGGGGCCGGTCGGCTGGCTGGACGGCAGCGGCAACGGCGAACTCGGCATCGCCCTGCGCTGCGCCCAGGTGGAGAACGCCGCTGAGCCCGGCGAGGAAACCGGGCGCAGCGGCGGCAAGGTGCGGCTGTTCGCCGGGTGCGGAATCGTCCCCGACTCCGACCCGGACCTGGAAGTCGCGGAAGCGGAAGCGAAACTGCTCCCGGTCCGAGAAGCCTTGGAAGGCCTCCACTAGCGAGAAGGTGGTGGGCGGGCG
>NZ_JAQGLA010000107.1 GCF_027853915.1 Saccharopolyspora oryzae | reverse complement strand
CGGTGCGCGGCATCAACCGGACGCGCACATCGCCCGGGACGTCGGCGAAGCTGTCGGGCTCCATCCGCAACGTCAGCCGGGAGCCGGAGAGCCCGGGCTCGACGGCGGCCAGTCGACCGACCCGCACGCCGCGGTACTGGACGGGTGTCTCCGGCCGGATCAACCCGGCTTCGGCCGGAAGCACTGTCGTGACTTCGGGTTTCGAGCGCAAGGCGCCCGCACCGCCGAGGACGATCAGCACGGCCACGAGGGCCAGCGCGAGCAGCCCGGACATCCCGCGTGCTGCGAGTGTTCGGCGCGCGTTGGCTCCCAGCGGCTCGGTCATGTCATATCCCCAGCGCCGGTAACGTCGGTCGAACGCCCCAGAACGCGATGCTGAGCAGCACGTCGGCGACCGTGATGGTCACGATGCTGGTGCGCAGCGCGCGTCCGGCGGCCTTGCCCACGCCTTCCGGGCCGCCGCTGGCGTAGTAGCCGTAGGCGCAGTGCACCAGGGTCACCACGATGGCGAAGGCGACTGCTTTGAGCAGGGAGAAGAACACGTCGTCGGCGGTGAGCACGAGTCGGAAGTAGTAGTTGTAGGTGCCCTCGGAGACGCCGTTGAGCTGCACCACCGCGAGCCCGGTGGCCAGGTAGGAGGCGAAGAGACCCACCAGGTACAGCGGGACGACCGACAGGAACGCCGCCATCATCCGGGTGCTGACCAGGTACGGCAGCGAACGCACCGACATCGCTTCCAGGGCGTCGATCTCCTCGGAGATGCGCATCGCCCCCAGCTGCGCGGTGAACCCGGTGCCGACCTTGGCGGCGAGCGCGATGCTGGCGACCAGCGGCGCGATCTCGCGGGTGTTCACCACGGCAGCGGCCAGGCCGGTCATCGGGGACAGGCCGAGCAGGTCGAGCCCCCGGTAGCCCTCCAACCCGACCTGGGTGCTCGAGACGAACGACATCGCGAACACCACGCCGATCGTGCCGCCACCGGCCAGCAGCGAAGCCGAGCCGAGGCTGATCTCGCCGACCAGGCGCGCCACATCCCGCCGGTAGCGCGTCAGCACGTGCGGGACGGTGGCGATCGCCTTGAGGTAGCAGGTGAAGTGCAGCCCGGCGGCGGCCAGCAGGTCCACCGCGGACCTGCGTCCCCGCGCCATCAGTACTCGCCCTTCGCCGGGACCAGCACCGGGTACAGCTCGGTGATGACCGCGTTGGCGACGAAGACCAGGATGAACGAGATCACCACGGCCTCGTTGACGGCGGTGGCCACCCCACCCGGTCCGCCCTTGGCGGTCAGGCCCTTGAAGCAGGACACCAGTGCGGCCAGCACCGCGAACACGGCGGCCTTCAGCAGCGCCACGACGAAGTCCGGGACGCGGGAGAACTGCGTGAGGGTGCGCAGGAAGGCCCCTGGTGCGTCCCCGAGCACCAAGACCTGGAACAGGAACGTCGTCGCGATGCCGACCAGCAGCACGATGCACGCCAGCAGCGCGTTGACCACCATCGCGGCCACCACCCGGGGCACCACCAGCCGCTCGACGACCGGGATGCCCATCACCTCGAGGGCGTCGACCTCGTCGCGGATCTTCCGGGCGCCCAGGTCCGCGCACATCGCCGAGCCGCCGACGCCGGAGATCATCAGCGCGCAGATCAGCGGGGCGGCCTGCCCGACGATCACGAACGCCACCACCGCACCGCCGTAGCCTTGAGCGCCCAGCTGGCCGGCGAGCGATCCGACGTTGAGCGCCACCACGACGCCCAGCGGAATCGTCACCAGGAGTGCGGGAAGGGTGGTGACGGAGGCCAGGAACGTCGCCTGCCGCAGGAATTCCGCGACGTTGAACCGGGCTCGGCCGACGGTCAGGAAGACGGCGTTGGCGGTGCGCACGGCGAAGTCCAGGAGCAGACCGGCTTGCAGCAGTGCATCGGCGATCGGGCCGCGGGCGGTGGGCAATCCCCGGTACATCCGGCACTCCTCCCCGTCGAGGTGGCTGCAGGACCTCGAACGAGCGCGCGGCTTTGACTTGTGGGTCGTGGTCCGGTTTCCGCGTCTGTCGGTTCCGATCACGGTCTTGCTTCCCTCATCCGGATGTCAATGCCCGCCACCCGAATGCCGCGCGGCCGGTCGAGTGGGGGTGGAGGTCCGCTCTGAGCGGGTCGAACGCCCGGTTCGACGGGATTGCTCGATGGTCCACAGTGGTCATCGTGATCATTTGTCCAATGTGGATCTACGGACCCGCTTTCGGTTCGAACACCGACGCGATTTCGGGAATATAGAAGGATCATCGCTCGACCTGCGGTGCTGCAACGTGGCTCATACGATGCCGGTTACGCCTCCTTGTCGGCGTATGGGGGGAGGGTTGATGGTCCTGTCGCTGCCCGACGGCGCGGTGTCCGGGGAGGAATCCGACCACCCGCACGCAAGCGCACGTTCGGGTGATTTTCCGCGCAGTGCGGTGGTGCTCGCGCGCATGCGTTCGGAGAACTTCCCGGTCGCGTCGCGAATCTTGCCGCACGGCCTGCGACAGCACCTGCACGCGCTCTACGGGTTCTTCCGGCTCGTTGACTTCGCCGGGGACGAGGCACCGGGCAACAGGGATGCGCTGCTGGACTTCCTGGAGGTCGACCTCCGACGCGCCTACCAGGACACGGCCCGCATCCCCATCGTGCGAGCGCTGACCGCCACGGTCGCGGAGTGCGGAATCCCCCACGACGTGCTGGCCAAGCTGATCGAGGCGAACCGGCAGGACCAGCAGGTGCGCCGCTACCGGACCTTCGACGAGCTGCTCGACTACTGCGCGTTGTCGGCCAACCCGGTCGGGGAAGCGGTGCTGCACGTCTTCGGCCGGGCCGAGCCCGCGCTGATCGCGCTGTCCGACCGGATCTGCAGCGCCCTGCAGATCTTGGAGCACTGCCAGGACGTCGCCGAGGACTACCGCCAGGACCGGGTGTACCTGCCGACCGACGACATGCGGCTGTTCGGTTGCCAGGAGCCGGACCTCATCGCTTCACGCGCCCCGACGAGGCTCCGCGGGCTGGTGAAGTTCGAAGTGGACCGGGCGCGGCGGATGCTTGAAGCCGGGGCACCGCTGGTCGGCCGGCTGTCCGGGATGGCGCGGGTCGCGGTCGCCGGGTACTTGGCGGGCGGCCGGGCCACGGCGGCGGCGTTCGCGGCCGCCAACCACGATCCGCTGGGGAGCGACGTGCGGCCGAACCGGGGGCGCACCTTCGTCGAATGGGGGCGGTTGTACGTGTTGGGAGGCACGTGGTGACCGAATCGGCGCGGATCCGGGACGCGTACCTGGAGTGCGAGCGGATCACGCGGGAGCAAGCGCGGAACTTCTCCTACGGCATACGCCTGTTGCCCGGCCCGAAACGGCGCGCGCTGTCCGCGGTCTACGCCTTCGCCCGTCGGATCGATGACATCGGGGACGGGCATCTGCCGCGCGAGGACAAGCTGCGGCGGCTCGGTGAAGCACGCGAGGACGTCCACGCGGCCAGCACGGACTCGACGGATCTGGTCGTGGTCGCGCTCGCCGATGCGGCCGAGCGGCTGCCGGTGCCGCTGGCGGCCTTCGACGAGCTGATCGACGGCTGCGAAGCCGATGTGCGCGGAGTGCGGTACCGGACCTTCGACGAGCTGCTGCACTACTGCCGGTGCGTCGCCGGATCGATCGGACGCCTGTCACTGGGCGTGTTCGGTGCGGTGGACAAAGCCACGGCCGAGCGACGTGCGGACGCGCTAGGTGTCGCTCTGCAGCTGACCAACATCCTGCGCGACGTCCGTGAGGACCAGCTCGAGGGACGCGTGTACCTGCCGTCCGAGGACCTGGAGCGCTTCGGCGTTCGGCTGGAACCGGGCAACGGGCTCGTCGAGGACCAGCAGCGGTGGTCGTCGCTCATCCGCTTCCAAGCCGCGCGCGCCGAGCAGTGGTACTCCGAGGGACTCCTCTTGCTGCCGATGCTGGACCGGCGCAGCCGGGCGTGCTGCGCGTCGATGGCGGGCATTTACCACGAGCTGCTGGCGCGCATCGCCGCTGACCCGGGTGGTGCGCTGAGCCAGCGGACCTCGCTGTCGGGCTGGCGCAAGGCGGGGGTTGCGGCACGTTCCCTGGCGGGGATGGCGCCGTGAGCCGCGGGCGCGTGGTGGTGGTCGGTGGTGGGCTGGCGGGAGTGACGGCGGCGCTGGACCTGGCCGAGGCGGGTTTCGCGGTCGAGCTGCTCGAGACGAGGGCGAAGCTCGGCGGCGCCACCTACTCATTCCAGCGAGGCGACCTGGTGGTGGACACCGGCCAGCACGTGTTCCTGCGCTGCTACACCGAGTACATCGATTTGTTGCGCCGGCTCGGGGTGCAGGATTCGATCAGCATGCAGCACCGCTTCGAGGTTCCGGTGCTCAGCACGAATGGTCGCGCATCCCGCTTGCACCGCTGGAACCTGCCAGCACCGGGGCACTTGCTCCCCGCGTTGCTGGGGTACCGGCAGCTGACGGCGGCCCAGCGCGCGAGAGTGGCGCGCACCGCGCTGGCGCTGCGGATGCTCGATCCGGCCGATCCGGCGCTGGACGAGATCAGCCTCGGCGAATGGCTGCGCCGGCACGGCGAGTCACCGCGCGCGGTGACGGCGCTGTGGGGGCTGCTCGGTGTGGCCGCGATCAACGAGGATCCGGACGATGCGTCGATGCTGCTGGCCGCCAAGGTCTTTCGAACAGGAGTCCTGGACCGCAGCGACAGCGCGGACATCGCCATCCCGCAAGTCCCCTTGTCGCAGCTGCACGGCGGTGCCGCCCACCGAGCGCTGCTTGCCGCCGGTGTCAGCGTCCGGACGCGATGCCGGGTGCGGGCGATCCGACGCGTTGGTGCGGGTTTTCACGTGCTCGCGAAGGCAGGCAGCAACGCCCGCGAGTTGTCGGCGGACGCGGTGGTGGTGGCGGTTCCGCACCAAGCAGCGGCCGGACTGCTCGCGGACCTGCCGGTTCCCGGAGTCGAGCAGTGGTCCCAGCTCTCGGCCGCACCGATCGTCAACGTGCACCTGCACTACGACCGGAAGGTCACCGGTCTCCGGATGGCTGCGGTGCTGGATTCCCCGGTGCAGTGGGTCTTCGACCGCAGCGCGATCTCCGGCGCGACGCGAGGTCAGTACCTGGCGATCTCGCTGTCAGCTGCCCAGGACTACATCGACTTGCGCACGGAGGACCTGCGCGCGCTGTTCGTCCCGGCGGTGCAGCAGCTCTTCCCGCGGGCCCGGGAAGCCCGGCTGCTCGACTTCTTCGTCACCCGCGAACCCAACGCGACCTTCCGGCAGGCGCCGGGAACCGCAGCGATCCGCCCGGATGCGCGCACCCCGGTGCCAGGCCTCGTGCTGGCCGGCGCGTGGACCGCAACGGGCTGGCCGGACACCACGGAAGGCGCGGTGCGCAGCGGTGCCCGCGCGGCCGATGTGGTGGTCGCGGCCCGGTACCGGCAACGCGGCGTGGAGGTGATCGCATGACGACAGTTCTGCCGCCAGCCCTGCTCACCGCGCGGGAATCGGTGGATCCCGCCCTGCACAGCGCGGTCGCCCAGCTCGACCCGGACACCCGCCGCGTATGCGAGTACCACTTCGGCTGGCGAAGTGTCGACGGAGCTCCGGAGGGCGGTGGCGGCAAAGCCCTGCGCCCGGCGATGGTGCTGCTGTCCGCGCAGTGCGTGCGCCCGCCGGGGGCAGCGGATCAGGCCGTCGCGGCAGCTGCGGCGGTCGAGCTGGTGCACAACTTCTCGCTGCTGCACGACGACGTGATGGACGGCGACACCTCCCGCCGCCACCGGCCCACGGCCTGGACGGTCTTCGGTCGTCCCGCTGCGCTGCTGGCCGGCGACGCGCTGCTCGCGTTGGCCACCGAGGTGCTGCTGGATTCCAGTTCCCCGCACGCGAGCGCCGCGGCTCGGTCGCTGTCGGCCACCACCCGGGTGCTCATCGCCGGGCAGGCCGCGGACCTGGACTTCGAGCACCGCCACGACGTGACGCTGGATGAATGCCTGCGCATGGCGCACGACAAGACCGCCGCGCTGCTGGCTTGCGCGACCTCGATCGGTGCGCTCAACGCCGGGGCACCGCAGGAGGTGGTGTTCGGGCTGCACACCTTCGGCACCGAGCTCGGGATGGCCTTCCAGCTGGTCGACGACCTGCTCGGGCTGTGGGGCGACCCGGAGATCACCGGGAAACCGGTGCTGTCGGACCTGCGCGCCCGCAAGAAGACCGTGCCCGTGGTTCACGCGCTGAACTCGGGAACCGCGGCGGGCGAACGGCTGCGCGAGCTGTACGCCCAGCCCGAGCCGCTCACCGAGCAGCAGCTGCACGAAGCCGCCGAGATGGTGCAGCGCGCCGGTTCGGCGAACTGGACCCACCGGGAGTGCCAGCGCCGGCTGGCCGCTGCCGGTGAACACCTGCCGAGCGGTCCGCGGGACGCCACCGAGGCGTTGACCGAACTCGCCGCGTTCGTCGTACGGAGGAAGCTTTGACCGATCAGTTGCAGACGCAGCCCACCCGCGCGGTCGTCATCCCCGATCCGCGGACCGCGCTGGTCGCCGCCCGCGACCACCTGCTGTCCCGGCAGCACCCGGACGGCTGGTGGAAGGGCGAGCTGGAGACCAACGTGACGATGGACGTCGAGGACCTGCTGCTGCGGCAGTTCCTCGGGATCCGCACCGCGGTGGAGACCGAGCAGGCCGCGCGCTGGATCCGCTCGCAGCAGCGTTCCGACGGCACCTGGGCGAACTTCCACGGTGGGCCGGGAGACCTGTCCACCACCGCGGAGGCCTACACCGCGCTCAAGCTCGCGGGCGACGACGTCGACGCCGAGCACATGGCCGCTGCGCGCAACTGGATCCTGGAGCAGGGCGGGCTGGAGGCCACCCGGGTTTTCACCCGCATCTGGCTGGCGCTGTTCGGCGAGTGGTCCTGGGACGAGCTGCCCGCCATGCCTCCTGAGCTCGTGCTGCTGCCCAGCTGGTTCCCGCTGAACGTGGCGGACTGGGGGTGTTGGGCGCGCCAGACGGTGGTGCCGTTGACGGTGGTGTGCACGCTGCGACCGCGTCGGGAGTTGGGCATCACGGTCAGCGAGCTGCGCACCGGTCGACGCACGGCGCGCACTCGCCCTGAGTTCTCCTGGAAGTACGGGTTCCACGTGTTGGACCGGGTTCTGCACCGCTACCAGAAGCGTCCGCTGCGGTCCTTGCGCAAGCACGCGATGCTCCGCGCCGCCGAGTGGATCGTCGCGCGGCAGGAGGCGGACGGCTCGTGGGGCGGTATCCAACCGCCGTGGGTGTACTCGCTGCTGGCGCTGCACCTGCTCGGCTACCCGCTCGGCCACCCGGTCCTGCGGCAGGGTTTGGACGGTCTGGAACGGTTCCTGATCCGCGAGCAGACACCGGTCGGCGTGGTGCGGAGGCTGGAGGCCTGCCAATCACCGGTCTGGGACACCGTGCTCGGCGTGCAAGCCCTGCGCGACGCCGGCGTGCCCAGCGCCCACCCGGCGCTGCGCCGGGCGACCGACTACTTGCTGGCGGAGGAGATCCGGGTCAAGGGCGACTGGTCGGTGCGCCGCCCGAACCTGCCCCCGGGCGGCGGTTGGGCGTTCGAGTTCGACAACGACGGCTACCCGGACATCGATGACACCGCCGAGGTCCTGCTGGCGCTGAACCGCATGGACCACCCGGACAAGGTTTCGGTGCACGCCGCGATCGAACGCGGCGTGCGCTGGCTGCGCGGCATGCAGTCGGCCGACGGCGGGTGGGGCGCCTTCGACGCCGACAACACCCGGCAGCTGGTGCGCAAGCTGCCCTTCTGCGACTTCGGCGAGGTGATCGACCCGCCGTCGGCCGACGTCACGGCGCACGTCGTCGAGGCGCTGGCGGCGCTGGGCCACGACGACGAGGTGGTGCGGCGCGGCGTGAGGTGGTTGCTGCGCAACCAGGAGGAGGACGGATCCTGGTTCGGCCGCTGGGGGGCGAACCACGTCTACGGCACCGGCGCAGCAGTTCCGGCGCTGGTGCGGGCCGGTCTGCCGCCGGACCACCGGGCGCTGCAGCGCGCGGCGAGATGGCTGGAGGAGCACCAGAACGCCGACGGCGGGTGGGGCGAGGACCTGCGCTCCTACAAGGACCCGGCGTGGATCGGCCGCGGTGACTCCACGGCATCGCAGACCGGTTGGGCGCTGCTAGCACTGCTGGCGCTCGATCGGCACAAGTCCGACGCGGTACAGCGCGGTGTGCATTACTTGGCGCGCACGCAGCGCCAAGACGGTGGTTGGGACGAGCCGCAGTTCACCGGGACGGGTTTCCCGGGCGACTTCTACATCAACTACCACCTGTACCGGGTGATCTTCCCGCTGACCGCGCTCGGCAGGTACCAGCAGGCCGGGGAGTGAGATGCCCGCACGGCTGCTGATCTGCGCGCCGCTGGGCCTGGAAGCCCAGGCGCTGCGGGCAGCACTCGGCCACAAGTCGGTGCACCGCACCGGGTTCGGGCCCCGGCGCAGTGCACGCAGCGCGGCCGAACTCACCACGGCGGACTTCGACGTGCTCGTCGTAGCGGGACTGGGCGGCGGCATCGGCGAAGACGTCCGCAGCGGCGATGTGGTCGTGGCGGACGAGGTCCGCGGGCCCGACGGTTCGGCGCGCTGCAGTTCCACCGCGTCGCTGGTCGCGGAACTGCGCCGCGCCGGTTTCCCGGTGCACTGCGGGCCGATCGTCACCACTCGGCACGTCGTGCGCGGCGCGCAGCGGGCAGATCTGGCCCGAACCGGCGCGCTCGCAGTCGACATGGAATCCGCCGTGCTCGCACGCGCCGCGGGTGCGCGGGGGATCGCTGCGGTGCGAGTCGTGCTCGACACCGCCGCACAACCGTTGCTGCGCCCAGGAACGCCGCGCCGGACCCTGGCCGCACTCGCCCGACTGCACGCCATCGGTTCCTGCCTGTCGCGGTGGAGCCGCACCGCGACGCCGGAGAACGCACCAGAGGAGGTGTCCTGAATGGGTATTCCCGTGCGCCAAGCCGTCCGCGTCGGGGCCTACCTGGTCAAGCAGAAGCTGGCCCGCCGCGAGAAGTTCGCCCTGACGCTGGAGTTGGAACCGCTGTTCGCCTGCAACCTCAAGTGCGCGGGCTGCGGCAAGATCCAACACCCGGCCAACGTGCTCAAGCAGCGGATGCCGGTGGAGCAGGCCCTCGCCGCGGTGCAGGAGTGCGGTGCCCCGGTGGTGTCCATCGCCGGCGGGGAACCGCTGATGCACCCGGAGATCGAGGTCATCGTCGAGGAGCTGATCAAGCGCAAGAAGTTCGTCTACCTGTGCACCAATGCGCTGCTGCTGCCCCGCAAGATCGACAAGTTCCGGCCGTCGCCGTACTTCGCGTGGGCCGTGCACATCGACGGGCTGGAGGAGCGCCACGACGAATCGGTGTGCAAGAAGGGCGTGTTCGCGCAGGCCGTGGACAACATCAAGGACGTCCAGCGGCGCGGTTTCCGGGTGACCACCAACTCCACGTTCTTCACCTCCGACACACCGCAGTCGGTGATCGAGGTGCTGGACTACCTCAACAACGACCTGAAGGTCGACCAGATGATGCTCTCCCCGGCCTACGCCTACGACAAGGCGCCCGACCAGGAGCACTTCCTGGGGGTGGCGGAGACGCGCGAGCTGTTCGGCAAGGTCTTCGCCGACGGCCGCAGGCACCGGTGGCGGTTCAACCACTCGCCGCTGTTCCTGGACTTCCTGGAGGGCAAGGTCGACTTCCAGTGCACGGCGTGGGCCATCCCGTCGTACTCGCTCTACGGCTGGCAGCGGCCGTGCTACCTGATGAACGACGGTTACGCGGCCACCTACCGCGAACTGCTGGAGGAAACCGACTGGTCGCACTACGGGCGCGGCAACGACCCCCGCTGCGCCAACTGCATGGCGCACTGCGGCTACGAGCCCACCGCTGTGCTGGCCACCATGGGGTCGCTGCGGGAGTCGATCCGAGCGCTGCGCGGCTAGCCGAACCGCTTGGACAGGCCGCGGAAGAGGCCGGGCAATGCGCCCTGTAGACGAGCGGGCACCGCGAGCCAGGCGGGGACGAAGACCTCCGCGCGCTCGCGCTGGATTCCCCGGACCAGTGCCACCGCGACCTCTTCGGGCGTGAGCATGCGGGGGAACCGCCGGTCGTAGTCTCGACCGGCGAAGAACGGCGTGCGCACAGCACCTGGGAACACCGTTGTCACGCCGATGCCGTCGAGGTGGCGGAGGCTTTCCGCGAACGCCCGCACACCCGCTTTCGTCGCTGCGTAGACCTCCTCACCGCGAACACCGACGACGGCGATCGAGGAGACGAACACGACGTGGCCGCGCCGCCGGCGCAGCTCCGGCAGCACCGCGCTGGTCAGCAGCATCGGCGCGGTCAGGTTCACCGCAGTCAGCGCCTCGACCTGCTCAGCCGACATCGAGGGCAGGTCACCGGCCCACCCGATCCCCGCGCAGTGCACCAGCAGATCCACCTGCCGCGCCGCGGTGACGACCCGGTCGAGACCCGCCGGATCGGTCAGCTCGGCGGCCAGCGCCTGCCCGCCGGTGCGCGCGGCCACCTCGCCCAGGCGCCGTTGGTCGCGGCCCACCAGCACGAGCCGGCATCCGGCAGCCGCCAGTTCAGCGGCGGTGGCCGCACCGATTCCCGAGGAAGCTCCCGTGACCAGCGCGGTTCGCCCGCGCAGCATCAACCCCACGTCTCCTCCGCGGAGCTGCCGCGCTCGAGCGCTCGGCGCAGCTGCTCGCCGCGGCGGGTCAGCACGACGATGCCGATGATGATGACGACCACGGCGATCAGCTCGCCGCTGAGGATGGCGGGGGAGGATTCGATCCGCTCGCCCAGCCAGTTCACCCCGATCGCCGCCGCGACCAGCGGATCCACCGTG
The DNA here is from genome assembly GCF_027853915.1 of Saccharopolyspora oryzae. GTDB lineage: Bacteria > Actinomycetota > Actinomycetes > Mycobacteriales > Pseudonocardiaceae > Saccharopolyspora > Saccharopolyspora oryzae. The sequence goes on along the minus strand of NZ_JAQGLA010000107.1, from coordinate 9,684 downwards.
GTGATCACCGCCAGCGCCGGCGACATCAGCCGGCCGCGCTGGAAGGTCTGCTGGCTGAGCAGGAAGCCCATCGGCCCGATCACGCACACCGCGTAGAGCGTCCAGTGCTGGAACGGTTCGGCCAGCCCGCCGGTGCGGAACTGCCCGGCCACCACCTTGATCAACCCGGCGGTGACCCCGTAGAACACCCCGGTGGCCACCGCCATGCCGATCACCCCGGCTTCACCGGGGACCAACGCGGCGGCCCCCAGCGACACCAGCACCAGCAGCCCGAGCGCCAGGGCCAGCGGCAGGATCGATGCCCCGGTGAACTCGCTGCTCTGCCCGGAGGGGCGCGCCAGCACCAGGAAGGCCGACAGCCCGCCGACGCAGGCCAGCCCGCCCAGCCCGAGCACCAGGTCCATCTTGCGGCCCGCCATCCACGCGGCGAACCCGGCCCCGAACAGCACCGAGGTCACCAGCAGTGGCTGCACCAGCACCAGCGGCCCGAAAGCCAGCGCCACCACCTGCAGCGACAACCCGACGACCACGGTGAGGATGCTCAGCACCCAGATCGGTTTGCGGACCAGCTCGTAGAGCATGCGCGGGTTGAAGGTCTGCACCTTGGGCACCTGCTTGGTGACCCGGTGCTGGATGGCGCTGGCCAGGCCGAAGCTCGCAGCCCCGGCGATCGCGGCCGGAACGGCGATCACCAGCACCGGGGCGTTCGAGCTCACGGCCCGTCACCCGTCCGCAGTGCGGCGAAGGCGTCGCGGAGGTGCCCGGTCAGCACCCCGGCGTCCGGAGCGAGGCCGGTGTCCGTGGTGATCCCGAAACCGACGCGCTCACCCCAGCTGACCGCGCCCACGGCCACTCCCACGCCGTCGGCCAGCGACAGCACCGGCAGCACTCCAGCGATCTGGGCTGCCCCCATGCGCGCCGGCCGCCGCTGCCCGGGCAGCACCGACACGACGGCGTTGAAGAACCGGCGTTGGTAGATCCGCCGCACCACCCAGGCGTGCAGCGGCGCGGGCATCGAGCCGAGGCCGGCGAGCACGGCGCGGGTCGCGGCGGGCTGACCGGTTCGGTCCGGTTTGCCGAGCCCAGCGGCGACTGAGTCGACCCGTTGCCGGACGGGCATCGGGCCGACGGGCAGGTCCAGCGACACCGATGCGGTGTGGTTGCCGGGCTCATCGGTGCCCACGCCACTGCGCCCGGTTCGAGCCGTGCGCGGCACCATCACCCGGAAATGCTGGCCCGGCGCGGGGGAAGGCAGCGCCCGGTGCAGCGCCTCGGCCACGAGACCGAGCAGCAGCGCGGTACTGCTCACGCCGTCCCGCCGTGCGCAGGCCCGGACCTCAGCGGCGGGGAGTTCCAGGCCGTCGAACGACCGGTTCGGCGTGCTGCGCCCAGCCCAGGGACTGGCGGGGGCCAGACCTGCCCCGGCGAGGCTCACCAACCCCCGTGCGATGACCCAGGCGCGTCGATGCCACTTCAGCCGATCACCTCGCCCGGGCGCCGAAACGGGGGGAGGGTTGTCGGTCAGCAACCGCAGCAGCGTGCTGGTCACGGCGACACCGTCACCGAGCGCGTGGTGCAGCTTCGCCAGCACCGAAACCCGACCGGAATCGGTCTCGTGCAGCAGCAGAAGCTCCCAGGGCGGGCGATCGGTGCGCACGGCGGTGCCGAAGAACTCCTCGCGAGCCTCCGCCGCAGAGCCCTCACCTCGGACCTCGCGGCAGCGCAGGTGCTCGTGGAGGTCGATGGCGGCGTCGTGGATCCACTGCGGCCGTCCGGTCCGGCGCACCACCAGGCGACGCGTCAGCAGGGGCAGCCGCGAGGCGCGCCGTTCGACCCGCTCGGCGATCTGCTCGTACCAATCGCGGGTGGTCTGGGACGGGCCTTCCAGCAGCAGGACAGCGCCGGTCTGCTGCGCCACGGCGGGCGTGGTGGCGTAGACGAAGAAGGCGTCCTGCGAGCGCAGCGCCCGGCGACCGCGGTGCCGGGGGAGCTGCGCCAGTGCGGCCACCTGATCGGTGAAATCCGCGATCTGGCAATGTTTGAGCGCTCGCTGCTCCTGCTGCGCGAGTTCGTCCGGCTCGGCAGCCCAACGCCGCAACGTCGCAGTCAGGTCGGCCGCTCGCGGGCACAGCTCGGCCAGCTCGGCGTCGGCCATCAGCTCGGCGTTGGCGCGCCCGTGCCCGGCGATCGGCTCGAACATGATCACGGATCGTCCGCAGGCGACGGCTTCCAGCGCCGTGGCCCCGCCCGCGTTGGTCACCACGACATCAGCGCAGGCCACCAGGCCTGGCATGTCGTCCACCCAGCCCAGCGCGACCAGCCGTTCCTCGGCGCGCGTGTCGAACCGCTCCCGCAACCCATCGTTGCGACCGCAGACCACCACGACCCGGTCCACGCCCTCAGCGCGCAGCGCAGCGTCCACCGCGCGGTCCACCGAGCCGAACCCGAGCGAACCGCACGAGATCAACACGGTGAATCCCGCCTCCGGAAGGCCGAAGCTGCGCCGTGCCGCCGCCCGGTCCCCGGGCCGGAATGCCGAGACGACCGGTGGTGCGCACACGGCTCCCACAGCGTCCGGCTCGGCCCGCCGCATCGCGCGCAGGCTCGCCTCGCTCATCACGTAGTGCAGGTCGACCTCGGGGTAGACCCAGAACGGGTGCGGGGAGAAGTCCGAGACCACGGCGGCCACCGGGACGTCGAGCTCGCCGCGGCGGCGCAACCAGTCCAGCCCCGCCGTGCCGAGCGGATACGTCGAGACGATCAGATCGGGCTCGTGCTCGGCGATCGCCTGCCGCAACAGCCGCCCGCTCCACGCTCCGACGAAGCGGCGCGAAGCGTTGGCGAACCAGCGGTAGCGCCACAGCGAGTCGTAGAAGAAGTCGTAGAGCCACGGGGTGGACTCGACGTTGGTGACGTAGATCCAGTTGAACGCGGCGGGCACCCAGCGGCCCATCGCGCGCAGCGCGTCCAGCCAGCTGACCTCGGATCCCGGCCACACCCGACCGGCGGCCTCCGCAACGGCCCGGCCGGTCGCGTTGTGCCCTTCACCGATGGTCGCGCTGAGCAGTAGCACTCGACGCGGCTGGACGGTCACGCGGCTGGATCCCTTCAACCCGGAGCGTGCTCCAGCAGGCTAACGTGACCAGCCCGTTCCAGCCGTTCGAAGCAGTCGGCGCGGCAGCGGAGAACCCCGCTGCCGCGCCGAACGAGAGCTGATTCCCTACGGCTTCGCGTGCTCCGGCAGTCCGCGGCTGCCGACCTCGCGGACGGTGCCGTCGGTGAGGCGGTAGCACAGGCCGACGACCGCGCAGCGGCCCTCTTCGACTTCCTTCGCCAGCAGGGTGGAGCGCTCCAGCAGCAGGTCGGTGGTGCGCTGGATGTGCACGTCCACGATCTCGTCGACCTCGGTCTGGCCCTCGACGCGCGCGGCCAGCACGCTCGGCGTCACCCGCTCCACGATGTCGCGCAGGAACCCGGGCGGCGCGGAACCCTCGAGGACGGTCTGGCGGGCCGCGGTGACCGCACCGCAGGAGTCGTGACCGAGCACGATGACCAGCGGCGTGCCAAGCACGCCGACGCCGAACTCGATGCTGCCCAGGACCTCGGGGCCGGTGACCTGACCGGCGGTGCGGACCACGAAGAGGTCGCCCAGTCCCTGGTCGAAGATGATCTCGGCGGCGAGCCGGGAGTCGGAGCAGCCGAACAGCACGGCGAAGGGACGCTGTCCCGGTGCCAGCGACGCCCGGTAGTCGGCGTCCTGGTTCGGGTGCTGGAGGGTGTTCTCGACGAATCGCCGGTTGCCCGCCTTCAGCACTTCGTAGGCTTGCGCGGGGGAGAGCGGTGCTTCGGACATGCGCGAACGCTACCGCACGCAGGTTCGAACCGCCTCGATCGAAGCCCCTGTACCGGCAGTCTGAGACGAGTGCCACTCGGCTCCGTGCATCGGGTGAAAACCACTGCCCTGAAACGGTGGTCGTGGCGTGAGGGGCACGCTCAGCTCAGGCGTGCTGGCAGCTCGCGACGCACTGGGCCCCGGCGTAGTCTCAACCAGCGGTGGACCGTTCCAGACCCCAGTGCTTCACGGTGATCGCCGATGCTGGGCGCTGTTGAGCTACAGCCGTCGGCGCGCGAGAAGACCGGCGATGCACCACCAGCGCAGAGGTCTGGACGAACCCCACGCGGGCTTTCCGACAACCGGACGGCTCCGGTGCCGCGGACGGTACCGGAGCGGGCTGGCTGGCGGTGAGGTCACTGGGGGTGACCACCAGCCGCTGGTCGGTGGTGGGACGGGCGAGGGGGCCGCCTCACCACCGACCAGTTCGCACGAGGTCAGTTGACGCAGGGGATGCCGTCGGCGGTGATCGTCTCGGGGTCCGGCGCGGTGCTCTGCTGGCGGGCCGGACCGTCCAGCGACACTGCTCGTGGCGGGGCGAAGCGCGGGGCCGACGGGCCCCGGTAGTCGCTGCCGATGAGGACTTGGACGTGGCCGCTCGGCACGGAGCTGCTCTCCTCGGTGGGCAGGCCCCCGAGTTGTGATGCCACCTGGCCGGCCGTGTCCGAGGCGTCCGGGGCGTACTGCACGATCGAGGAGGACCGGGCAGCGGTGTTGCCGACCGTGCCGACCTGGATGCCCCGGTTGGAGAGCACCGAGCGCACCTTCTGCGCCAGCCCGGCGGTCTTCGTCGCGTTGAGCACGTCCACTGTGGCCGCGCCGGACTCCTCGTCGGAGGACGCGGGCGGTGGGGCAGCCGACTGGTCGATGGTCTGGGTGACCGCTTGCCGCACCGCGCGCGGGTCGACCAGGATCGCCTGGCCGTCCTCCGGGGTTTCGTAGTCGGCGTTCTCGATGGGGATCGTGGTGAACCGGATCGCGCCACCGGCCAGGCCGCGCAGCCGCTCGGCGAAGGCGAGCACGTCCCAGTCGCGGTCCAGCACCACCGAGTCCTGCACGGAGCCGATCAGCCCCTGCAAGCGGGCGGGGTTTGCCAGCACGCCTCCGGAGAGCGCCGACTGCGCCAGCCCCGACAGGAATGCCTGCTGGCGGACCACGCGGTCCAGATCTCCGCGCGGCAGGCCGTGCCGCTGGCGCACGAACGCCAGCGCGTCGGGCCCGGAGATGGTCTGCGGCCCGGCTTTGAAGTCCGCGCCCGAGTAGCTGTCCTGCGTCGGCGCCAGCAAGCACACCGGGACGCCGCCGACGGCCTGGGTGATGCGCGAGAAGCCGAGCAGGTTGACCTCGGCGTAGTGGTCGACCGACACCCCGGTCAGCTGTTCGACGGTGCGCACCAGCAGCTTGCGGCCGGCGTCGTCGCCGTCGCGCTCCAGCTGCGACCGGTCGGTGACGCCGCGCCGGGTCTCGGAGGCGATCGCGGACTCCTTGCCGCGGGAGTACGCGGAATTGATCTTGTGCCGGCCTTGGCCGGGGATCTGCACGTAGGAGTCGCGGGGGAAGGAGAACGCCGATGCGCTGGACCCGTCGTTGGGGATGTGCAGCAGGATGATCGTGTCCGTCAGCGCCCCGTCGTTGGCCCCGGCGTGCAGCTCGCGGAGCACGTCGTCGGGCAGCGGGTTGCCGTGCGCGTCGGTTCGGCTGTCCATGCCGACCAGCAGGATGTCGGTGGCTCCGTCGGCCCCGGCGCCGTCGGTGACGTCGCTGGTGGCCATCCCGTTGAGCAGGTTCCGGTAGTTGCTCCACCCGTACCCGGTGACCACCAGCACCAGCACCGACAACAGCGTCACCGCCACGCGCCCACCGGTGTTCGGTCGGGGGCGGTTCGGTCGACGCGGGGGAGCGGGGCGGTTGGTCGTCCTGGTCTGGGGCGGCAAGGTCCCTCCGGCGGAGTGGGTCCAGGTGGTGCGGGCGTAGAAGACCCGTTCCAGGATCTCACTCATCGGAGCTGAGGGCAGATCATCCGATACGGGCCGGTTTCGCGACGCACGGTGATCATCACCGCGATCCACAGTGGAATCCGGCCGGCCGGGCAGCGGTCGATCAGGCCGGGGGAGCGTCGGGCAGGTCGCCTTGCCGGATGCGGTAGACCTGCAGCGCGGTGTCGTAGTACTTGGTCGTCTCGCCGACCCACTCCATGCCGATGCGCTGCGCGGTGGAGATCGCTCGCGCGTTGTCCGGGCGGGCCAGCGCGAACACCGCGTCGATGTCGAAGCTGAACGCCCAGTGCAGCAGCGCGATCGCCGCCTCGGTCGCGTAGCCGAAGCCCCACGCCTCGGGGCGCAGCTGCCAGGTCAGCTCGAGGTCGTGGTCGTAGGGCGGCAGCATCCGCAGCACCAGTCCGCCGACCACCACGTCGTCGGACCGCCGCTGCATCGCCCACCGTCCGGTCGGCGGGACCAGGTTGGGCTGCGACTCGATCCAGGAGTGCACCACGGCGCGCATCGCGGCCAGGTCGGCGACGCTGGAGACGACCGGGGTGAGCCACTCGGTCACCTCGGGGCGGCCGTAGAGCGCCAGTGCTGCCTGCACGTCGGCGTCGCTGGAGCTCCAGTCGCGCACGATCAAGCGATCTGTGGTCAGGGGAGGCTGCATGGCGGTCCTCGCCTTCGCGCTGGGGAGACACCGATTTTAGTTCCGCCACCGCTGCACGCGGGACCGAAGTGGTGCCCCGGCTTCGTTAGATCTGTCGAATCTGTTATTTCAGTGTCAATCGAAATTATCTGACGACCCGGCGATGGGCGGGCCGAAGGGCGGAAGAACCCGCCTGGATCAAGGCAGGGGGCGGAGGGTTCCGGTGGTGTCGAAATCCCAGTCGTGCGGCTCGCCGAGCGCCGTCAGGTCGGGGTGGTCGGCGACCTCCTGCGCGTACGCCTCGGAGACCTCGACGTGCGGCATCGACAGGGTGTTGCGGATGCGCACGACCTTCGCCGGGCGGTCGTGGGGGCCGCGCGACATGTGCAGCGCGGCGGTGATCGCGTCGCGGTCGTCGGCCAGCGCCATCGGGATCCGCGCGCCGTCGGGCACACCGGAGGTCAGCGAGTTGGTGTAGAACGACCCGAACTCGATCTGGTCCACGCAGCGCTGGGTGGTCACGTCGGCCAGGCCCAGGCCGCACGCGTTGCCGTTGGTGTGCTCGGTCAGCCCCAGCACCACGACCCGCTTGATCGGCACGGCGCGGAACTGCTCGGGGCTGACCGGGGAGCGGCCGGTGATGTTGGGGTCCATGCCGGCGCCGCTGATGTCCTTGCCGATCTCGTCGACCACCAGCACGTCGATGTCGGACATCAGCAGCTTCGGCATCAGCTGCTTGGCCGCGACGAGCAGTTCCGCTTCGCGCTCCAGCAGCTCGCCGGGCTGGACCAGCTCGAGGCGGGCCACCCGCTCGTAGGCGTTCTCCACCACGGCCATCCCGAACTCGATCGGAACCACCTGGAGCGCTGCCTCGGCCACGGCGGGGATGAGGGAGTGGAACGCCTCGAAGCCGTGCCGGTGCAGGGCGGCCGCGCCGCGGTGCTTGCCGAGCCCGATGGCGATCATCTTGGCCAGCCCGCTCTCGTGCGTGCCGCGGAAGTCGGTGTGCGGCTTGACGCGGCCGAGCACGACGACCCCGTCGGCGCGGGCTGCCTCGGCGTCGAAGTGCACGGGCGTGCCGTCCGGGAGTTCGGTGACCACGACGGTCTCCATGGACGAGACGATCGGCGCACCGATGCTCTCCTCGGTGATCCCGTACTCGGCCAGCACCTGCCGCTGCCCGTCCGCGGTACCGCCGCCGTGGCTGCCCATCGCGGGCACCACGAACGGCTTGGCCCCGCAGCTGACGAGCGCGTCGACCAGGGTGGCGACGATGCGGTCGAGCTGGGCGATGCCGCGGCTGCCCGCGGTGATCGCGATCCGCTTGCCGCTGACCGGGTTGGTGCTGTCGTGCTCGGTGACCTGGCTGCGGATGGTGCCTTCCAGATCCTCGACGGCCGTTGCGGCGAACCGCTGCTCGATCGGGATCATCCTGGGTAGTTCGATGTCGGACCCGGCCAACCGGACTGCTTCGACGTTGAACATGCGGCAGATCCTTCTCCCCGCGCTCCCCGCGCCGACCCCGGTGGCCGGCTCGATCGACCGCGCGATGGTGCCACGTCGAACGAGGGCGCGGAAGGCCTCGTCCGGGCCCACGCAGGTCCACAGTGGAGCGAGCTGGGGTTCGTCGCGGTGGCGACGGGACGTAGGCTGTGCGGGTGTCCATCGAACGTCCGGGCCCCGCGCGGTGGTTGTACTACCAGCTCGGCGGCAGGCTTCCCGAGCGGTACCGCGATTGGGTGCTGCACGACGCCACCTGCCGGACGTGGGTGCTGCGGGTCCTGGTCCGCGGGCTGATCCCGATCGTTCCGCTGGGCGCGGTGCTGTTCGTCGCGCTGGGCGTGTTCGGCGGGGCGTGGCCGATCGCGGCCGGAGCGCTGCTGCTCGGCCTGCTCGTGGTGGCCCGCATCGTGCTGACCAACTCGGTGGACAGCGTCGATTCGCGGCTGGTCCGCTACGGCTTCCCGCCCGGCCACGCCTCAGCGGTGCGCAGGCAGCGCGATGCCGACGCCGCCGAGCGCTACAAGGCGGTCTGGCGGCAGCAACCCCCGGAGTGATGCGTCAGCGCTGTTCGGCGGTGCGGACCACGGCGACCGGGCACGGGGAGTGGTGCAGGACGCCGTTGGCGACCGAACCGAGCATCAGACCGGCGAAGCCGCCGCGTCCGCGATGCCCCACGACCAGCAGCTGGGCGTCCTCGGCGGCCGCGCACAGGGCGGCGACCGGGTGCTGGTTGGCCACGTCGCGGTGCACCGCGACGTCGGGGTGCTCGGCGCACCACCCGGCGAGCTGCTCGGCCAGGTGCAGGTCGGCGCGGGTGCGGATCTCCTGTGGATCCAGCCGGGGGTAGACGCCGGCGGTGAAGTAGGCGTCCGGCAGCGCCTGCACCGCGACGAGCCGCTCGTGCCGACGGGCCGCGAAGTCGAAGGCGTGTCGCAGTGCTGTTCGGCTTCCAGGTGAGTCGTCGACCCCGACGACGACCGGTCCGGTCGTCCGCGGAGTGCCGCGCACCACCACGACCGGGCAGCGGGCGTGCGCGGCCACGGAGGTGCTGATCCCGCCGAGCAGCACGTCCCGGAACACGCCGTGGCCGTGCGAACCGACGACCAGCAGCGGCGCGTCGTCGCTGCGGCGAACCAGCTCCTGAGCCGGGTGGCCGGCGACGACTTCTTCGGTGACGAGGAGCCCGGGATGTGCTCGTCGGCAGCGTTCGGCCAGCTCGCCGACGGTCTTCTCGCAACGTGCCGCGCGTGTTGGGTGGTCGTTGACCAGCACCAGGTGCAGCGGGTGCGCCGCTTCGGAGCCTGCCCACAGCACTGCCTGCGCCGACGACGGCGAACCGTCGACGCCCACCACGACGGACCTGCTGCTGACCATCGAACCGCTCCCTCGGCACCTTTCGCCCAGTGTGCGCGCTCCGTGGTGGGGAAGCACCCGAGCGCATCCGCAGCCACCTGCGCCTTTAGTATCGTGAAGTGGCCGAAGAGTTGAGTCCCGCAGCGATCTTCCGAGCCGGTACCCGCCTGCGACAGGTGGTCCGGCGCACGCCGTTGGAGACCAGCGGCCGCCTTACCGGCGAGCTCGGTGTACCGGTGCGCTTCAAGCGCGAGGACATGCAGGTCTGCCGCTCCTACAAGGTGCGAGGTGCCTACAACCTGATC
>NZ_JAQGLA010000106.1 GCF_027853915.1 Saccharopolyspora oryzae | reverse complement strand
GGGCCCCGACCCGCCGACACCTGTGGACAAGTCGTCCTGGCTGTGGAGAACGTCCGCAAAGTCCATGGACATTGGATGTCCAATGTCCATTGAATTTGCGTCTTGTACGGCCTGTGACCGCGAGGCGGGACCGGCACCGTGCAGCGAGGGTCGCATGCGCCGGAGGCGCATAGCCCACCCTCGTTACTGGCACCGCCATGCGGGACGAGGATAGAAAACCCTCTTTGAAATTGCGGAACTTCTGTGGGTCAGCGGGGGATCGTGGTGTGTTTGAACTCGTTGAGGTCGGTCCAGCCGGTCAGGAGGTCCAGGACCTTCGTGATGGCCTTGAGCGAGGGGTCGGGGTCGGCGCCCGACTGGGCTCGGTTCATCAGGCGGACGAAGACCGCTTGGTCGTCGGCGATGAAGGTCGGGACGCCCCAGACGCTGTGGGAGGCCACGAACTCCTCGTGCTCCGCGCGGACTTTCGCCAGCGCCGTGCCGTCGTCGATGCGTTCGAACACCGCGTCGGCCGGGACGTGGGAGGTGAGGACTCGTTCGACGACCGAGCGGTCCTCGAGGTGCAGGCCTTCGTCGTGGCGGGCCGCGAACAGCGCGCGGTGCACCGCCGGGAACTGGTCCGGGTACTCGTCGCGGACCACGACACCCGCTTGCAGCGCGACGATTCCGGAGTCCTGGTCGGGGGCGTCCCAGACGCTGGGTTGCCCCTCTTCGACGTGCGCTTGGCCGAGGGAGAAGGGCAGGAAGCGGACCTGCCAGTCGGCTCCGGCGGCCAGGCCGGTGAGCACGTGCTCGTGCGCGTTGCGGGCGAACGGGCACCGGTAGTCCCAGGTTACGGCGAACGTGGAAGTCATGGTCGGTCAACACCTCCGGTCGGATCCGTTGTTCCCGGTGCGCGGCGCCGGCGGACCTCGTAGCCGACGAGCACCACCGCCAGGGTGACCAGGCTCAGCCAGAACTGCGACCGGGTGTCCGGCAGCACCGCCATCGCGGCGATCACCACCAGCATCAGCGCGATGGTCAGGTAGCTCAGCCACGGGAACAGCCACATCTTCAGCGGCAGCTGCGAGTCGTCGACGCGTCGCCGCAGCCGCACCTGCGAGATCGCGATGACGAGGTAGACGAACAGCGCCACCGCGCCGTAGGAGTTGACCAGGAACGCGAAGATCAGGTCGGGGGAGACGTAGGCGGCGATGACCGACAGGTAGCCGACGACGGTGCCGGCCAGCAGCGCGCGGCGCGGCACTCCGCTGCTGCTGAGCTTGGTGAGCCCGTTCGGCGCATCGCCCCGCTGGGTCAGCGCGAAGAGCATCCGCGACGACGTGTAGAGCGCGGAGTTCAGGCAGGACAGGACGGCGGTGAGCACGATGGCGTTCATGATCGTGCTCGCGGCCGGGATGCTCAGCGCCTGCAGCGCCGCCGCGTACGGGCTGACCTCGATCTCCGGCGAGTTCCACGGCACCACCGCGACCACGACCAGCACCGACAGCACGTAGAAGGCGATCACCCGCAGGATGATCGAGCGCATCGCGTTGGCCACCGCCCGGCGTGGTTCGGCGGACTCCGCGGCGGCGATGGTGACGATCTCCGCCCCGGTGTAGAACGCGACGCAGGGCACCACCGCGACCAGCACGGATCCGATGCCGTGCGGCGCGAATCCGCCGTGCGCGGTGAGGTTTCCCAGCCCGCCGGGCGTGTTGGGCCACAGGCCGAAGACCGCCAGCGCCCCCAGGAACAGGAACACCGTGATGGCGGCGACCTTGATGGAGGAGAACCAGTACTCGAACTCGCCGTAGGAGCGCGCCGACACCAGGTTGGTCAGCGTCAGCGAGGTCAGCAGCACCAGGCTGATCACCCACAGCGGCACGTCCGGCAGCCACAGCTGCACCAGCTTGCCGCCGGCCACCGCCTCGACGGCCACCACGATCACGAAGAAGTACCAGTACATCCAGCCGACGGCGAAGCCGGCGCGCTCGCCCAGCGCTTCGCGGGCGTAGGCGTAGAACGAGCCGAGCGCGGGGCGGGCCACCGTCATCTCGGCCAGCATCCGCATGATCAGCACGGTGAGCGCACCGGCGACCAGGAACGAGATCACCGCGGCGGGACCGGTCGAGCCGATCACCACGCCGCTGCCGACGAACAGCCCGGCGCCGATCACCCCGCCGAGGGCGATCAGGCTCATGTGCCTGCGTTTCAGGCCTTGGGCCAGACCTGCGGTGTCCACTTCGGTGGCGTGCTGGGAAGACATGCGTGTTCCTCGAGGTGCGGGAGCAGGTGTCGCGGAGCGTCAGGCGCGACACGCGGCGCTGGTGATCCGGCACGTGTCGACGTGCCGGCGTGCCACCAGGAGCACTGATCTCGAGTTCACGGCGGGCGATGCTACGCGGACGACGGCGCGAGGTGGGGCGTTCCCACATCCCGGACCGCCGTCCGGAAAAGGCGTTTCGCCTGGGGTGTCCGGGGTTGCCGGAGGTTCAGTCGTAGCCGCGGATGACGTGGTCTTCGTCGTGCGGTTCCGCGGGCTGCTGCGGGATTTCCGCTGCGGGCGGCTTCTGGTCGGGCGCGTGCGGGACGGTCGGAGCGGTCTGGAGCGGCACGGTTCTCCCCTTCGGGTCGGACACGGCGTTGCGGAGAACGGTACGGCGGGTGTCCGCGCGGCGACTTTGTGTCGAACAACGAAGTTCCGCCCTCCGCTTGTGCGCTCGGACAAGCGGAACGTGCTGGTCTCGCAGTCGTCAGCGCTCGGCAGCGTCTCCGATCCTCCAATCGGTGCAACTATCGAATGTTCACTTACATGTCATTAATGCAGGTCAATAGCCATATTGAGGTCGCAAATGATGCTATCTGCGAGTCACTTGAATGTTGACTCGCGGACCTGCGCGCGGATACGGTGCGGGCATGTCGGGGCCGATGGGTCGGCCTCGCGCACTCTCTAGGTGTCTCGAAGGTGGTGGGGGATGGCAGCGCAACCGCAGGAGCTGACCCGTCGGGTGCAGACCGACGCGGCGGACCCGCGATCGGCGGGCGCGGCCTGGCAGGAGTCCTCGTTGACCTGCGCGATGGCGGCCACGTTCCTCGACGAGATCTACCGGAGCCTCGACGAGACCTACGCATCCTTGGGCCTGGCCCGCTGGAACCAGCCCCACGCCGAAGCCATCTGGCAAGCCCGCAACCTGCCCGAGGACACCGCGGACCGAACGGCCGCCTGAATCGGGTTCAGGCGGCCGTTCTGCCCGCAGGCGCTAGTCCTCGCCGAGCGCTCCGAGCTCCTCGTCGGTGAGCAGGCGGGAGCGGATCAGGAAGCGAACTCCGTCCGGGGCTTCCAGGGAGAAGCCGCTGCCCCGGCCCGGGACCAGGTCGATCGTCAGGTGGGTGTGCTTCCAGTACTCGAACTGGGAGCGCGACATCCACACCGGGATGGCTTCGTCGACGCCTTCCACGGCCAGGTCGCCGAGGTGGACGTCGGCCGCGCCGGTGCGGAACTCGCCCGCCGGGTAGCACATCGGGGCGCTCCCGTCGCAGCAACCACCGGACTGGTGGAACATCACCGGCCCGTGGCGCGCCCGGAGGCGGCGGAGCTGCTCCGCCGCCTCCGCGGTGATGGCCACGCGGCTCATCAGAAGAACCCCTGCGCGTTCTCCGAGTAGCTGACCAGCAGGTTCTTGGTCTGCTGGTAGTGCTCCAGCATCATCTTGTGGGTTTCGCGGCCGATGCCGGACTGCTTGTAGCCGCCGAAGGCCGCGTGCGCCGGGTAGGCGTGGTAGTTGTTCACCCACACCCGGCCCGCCTGGATGTCGCGTCCGGCGCGGTAAGCGGTGTTGCCGTTGCGCGACCACACCCCGGCGCCGAGGCCGTAGAGGGTGTCGTTGGCGGTCTTCAGCGCGTCGTCGTAGTCGTCGAAGCGGGCGACGGAGACCACCGGGCCGAAGATCTCCTCCTGGAAGATCCGCTGGTCGTTGCGCCCTTCGAAGATGGTCGGGGCGACGTAGTAACCGCCGGCCAGTTCGCCCTCCAGCTCGACCCGGTGCCCGCCGGTGCGCACCTTCGCGCCTTCGGCCTTGCCGATGTCGATGTAGGACAGGATCTTCTCCAGCTGGTCGTTGCTGGCTTGCGCGCCGATCTGGGTGTCGGTGTCCAGCGGGTGGCCCTGCTTGATCTGCTCGGTGCGCGCCGTCGCGTCGGTGAGGAAGTCCTCGTAGATGTCGGCCTGCACCAGCGCGCGCGACGGGCAGGTGCACACCTCGCCCTGGTTGAGCGCGAACATGGCGAAGCCCTCGAGGGCCTTGTCGTAGAAGGAGTCCCGCTGCGCGGCGACGTCGGCGAAGAAGATGTTCGGGCTCTTGCCGCCGAGTTCGAGGGTGACCGGGATGATGTTCTCGCTGGCGTACTGCAGGATGAGCCGCCCGGTGGTGGTCTCGCCGGTGAAGGCGACCTTGCGGACCCGCGGGCTGGCGGCCAGCGGTTTGCCCGCTTCCACGCCGAATCCGTTGACCACGTTGAGCACTCCGGCCGGCAGCAGGTCGGCGATCAGCTCCACCAGCACGTGGATCGACGCAGGGGTCTGCTCGGCGGGCTTGAGCACCACCGCGTTGCCCGCGGCCAGTGCCGGTGCCAGCTTCCAGGTCGCCATCAGCAGCGGGAAGTTCCACGGGATGATCTGGGCGACCACGCCCAGCGGCTCGTGGAAGTGGTAGGCGACGGTGTCGTCGTCGATCTGCGAGATCGCGCCCTCCTGCGCGCGCAGGGCGCCCGCGAAGTAGCGGAAGTGGTCGATGGCCAGCGGGATGTCGGCGGCCAGGGTTTCGCGGATCGGTTTGCCGTTGTCCCAGCTCTCGGCGACGGCCAGCCGCTCCAGGTTCTGCTCCATCCGGTCGGCGATCCGAAGCAGGACGGCGGCTCGCTCGCCCGGCGCCGCGCGGCCCCACGCCGGGGCGGCGCCTTCGGCGGCGTCCAGGGCGCGTTCGACGTCGGCCGCGGTGCCGCGGGCGATCTCGGTGAAGACCTGACCGGTCACCGGTGTCGGGTTCGCGAAGTACTCGCCCCCGGCAGGAGCGACGTGCTCACCACCGATGAAGTGGTCGTAGCGGGAGTGGAACTCGATCTTCGATCCCGGCGTCCCCGGAGCTGCGTACCGAGCCATCTGTGCCTCCTTCGTGCGGCCTCGTCGCCGCGATGAGGTGATCGCGTGCGGCAGAAGCTAGGCGCCGCAACGTTGCACCGACGTTGCGGCGAGGCTTGCCCGCGGTCCCGATCGCCCGCCAGACTGGCTCGACCGGTGTCGACTCGGCGCACACCACGAACCGGTCAGGTGCGGAAAGACTTGGCGATGAAACCGATCCCGCGCTCCACCGACCCGCTCGAACGGGCCCGCCTGCTCGAGCGGGTGCATGCTGCGCTGCTCTCCGGCGAAACCGCACCGGCGCAGGCGCGTCCGGTCGTGGTCGAGTCGTGGCAGCGCAGCCTGCGCGCGCGGATCAGCCCGGACGTCGGCGAACCGCCGGTGGTCTTCGCCGACGACGAGATCGGGGAGGCGCGGCAGGCGCATCCGCTGGCGCGCTGGGTGCCCTTGCTGCGGAGCACGTTGCTGGAGGCCGCGGACACCACGCACATCATGATCATCACCGACGCGGCGGGGAACATCCTGTGGCGGCAAGGACATCCGCAGGTGTGCCGGGACGCCGACCGGGTTCTGCTGGCGGAGGGAACCCGGTGGGCGGAGCAGGCGATCGGCACCAACGCGATGGGAACCGCGCTGGCGACCGGGGCGCCGGTGGCCATCCACTCGGCCGAGCACCTGGTCCGCACCTACCACTCGTGGACCTGCGCGGCGTGCCCGGTGCGCGATCCGGAGACCGGTGAACTGCTGGGCGCCATCGACGTCAGCGGACCCCTGCACACCATGCACCCGGCGCTGTTGGCGCTGGTCGTGACCAGCGCGCAGCTGGTCGAGAGCGAGCTGCGGGCGCGGATGCACGCGCGCGACGACGCTTTCCTGGCGCGGCACGGGCACCACCTGGAGAGCGGTGCGGCGCTGGTGTCGGCCACCGGGCGCGTGGTGGCCAGCGATCCGGCCGCGGCACTGGTTCCGGGGCAGCGCATCGCGCTGGGCGGTGCCGAGCTCGAACCGCTGCCGGGCGGGTTCCTGGTGCGTCCGCACCGTCGTCAGCAGCGGAAATCGCAGTTGTCGTTGATGCTGCTCGGTGACGGCGTGCCGACCGCTGAGGTGGACGGGGTGCGCCACGAGCTGAGCTTGCGGCACGCGGAGATGCTGGCGCTGCTCGCCTTGCACCCGGGCGGGCTGACCGCGGAACGGCTCGCGCTGCTGCTGCACGGGGAGCACGGCAACGCGACCACGGTGCGGGTGGAGATCCACCGCCTGCGCAGCATTCTCGGCACCTCGACCATCCGCACCCGTCCGTACCGGATCGACGCCGACGTGCGCAGCGACCTGGCCAGCTTGCGCGAGTCGCTTCGCGCGGGCGACGTGCACGCGGCCCTCGACCACGCCGGACTGCTGCTGCCGCACTCGGAATCCCCGGCGATCCGAGCTGAGCGCGACGAACTGCGCGCTGCGCTGCGCACTGCGGTCCTCAACACCGAAAACCTCGCAGTGCTGGGGCGTTTCACGACCACCGAAGCAGGCCGGGACGATCTCGAAGTCCTCGAGAAGGCCCTCGCGGACCTACCACCGTCCGCGCCTCAACGCAGCGCCATCGAAGCCCGCCTCCACCACCTGTGGACGGCGGACTAGCTGCTTGACCACAAGCGTTGTTGACGATGGCCAGTGCGGCTGAGGTGCTGGCCGCGGCGACATGGTACGGACGAGGAAGTCGGCCGGAGTCCTTGGTGCCGATGCCTGGTGCGCCTGCGTCGTTGGGCGTCGACTTCGGCGCTGAAGCACCTGAGCTGCTCGATCGCGGTGCTGTGGGGTCCCGCTGGACGTTGAGGGTGCGTTGCGGGCCAAGACCTCGCAGTCCGGCCCGCAGGGTGGGGACCGTGGGGCTCGGGAGTTGTGCCGGTACGTCGAAGTGGGGCTCAGCGGCCTGCTTGCTCGCCGTGCGGTGGTAGGCCGAGCAGGGGTAGCCACACCGCGTCCACGATCTCGACGATCGCCTCGTCCGGCACCGCGCCCATGGTCATCAGCATGTCGTGGCGCACCAGGTCGAAGGGCAGGTTCACCACGCGTTCGGGTCGCGGTACATCCGCGAGCTCGCCTCGCTCGATGGCGCGGTCGACGAGCGTCGCGAAGGGTGCTCTCCGGTCCGAGGGGCGGAGGCGGCTGCGCAGGTCGCTGAAGTTGGTGCCGGTCTCGCGGAAGTAGTCCGCCAGCTGGATGCGCATGAGTATCACCGTGCGGGCGCGCTCGGCGTTGACCGTGCGCAGGAGGGTGAGGGCGTCCTGGCGCAGGCTGCCGGTGTCGGGGATGTCGAGTGGGCGCCAGTGCCGGGTGAGCGTGGCGATGAGGAGGTCCGCGCGCTGCGGCCAGCGCCGGTAGAGCACCGGTTTGCTGGTTCCGGCGCGCGCGGCGACGGCCTCGTAGGTGAAGCCGTTGTAACCCTGCTCGACGAGCACCTCCCAGGCGGCATCGGTGATCGCGTTCTCCAGGGCGGTGCCTCTGCGCCGTGTGGGAGTGCCCTCCGCGCGCCGCTCACTCACAACTGCCCCCATGTGTCCTTTTCGCAGTACTCGGCCATGCGGTTAGGTCCGCTTGCGTATCTTAATCTGCGGCCGTACTCTCGGATCAATAAGATACGATACCGTTTCTAATCGGTGTGCGACCAGGCAGGGGAAACGCGCATGTCCATGATCAACGCTGCGCTTGTGGAGTCCTTCGACGAGCCGCCGCGCTTCCGGTCCATCCCCGCCCCAGAGGCTGCCCCCGGTCAGGAAGTGGTGCACGTGCTCGCCGTCGGCGTGCACCCGGCCACTCGGGGCATCGCCGCGGGTAAGCACTACACGAGTCCCAAGGCACTGCCCGCCCTAGCGGGTGCGGACGCCGTCGTCTGCCGAGCGGACGGCGGCCTCGGCTACGTCATGCTCCTGGGCGCCGGCACCTTGGCCGAGCGCATCGTCATCGATCCGGCCGCCGTCATCCCGGTCCCGGACGGAGCCGATCCCGCACTCCTGGTCGCCACCATGAACCCCGCCCTGTCCTCATGGGGTGCGCTGCGCACCCGCGTCCCGTTCCAGGCCGGGCAGTCGGTCCTGGTGCACGGCGCGACCGGCAATGCCGGATCGATGGCCGTCAAGGTCGCCAAGCACCTCGGCGCGGGGCGAGTGATCGCCGCCGGACGCAATCGATCCCGCCTCGGCGAACTCACCGTCGAGGGCGCGGACGACATCGTTCAGCTCACTCCCGACGAGGACGCCACCGCGGCCGCGCTCGCCGAGGCCGCCGCCGAGGTCGACGTGGTCCTCGACTACGTGTGGGGGCCGCCCACCGAGCTCGCCATGCGTGCCCTCCTCGGATCGCGTACCCAGCACACCCGTCTGCTCGACTGGGTTCAGATCGGTGGCATGGGCGGAGACGCGATCACCCTGTCCGGGCACGCTCTGCGCTCCAACGCGTTCCGGATCCTGGGCAGCGGCTTCGGCTCGGTGGACGTGCAGGTCATGCAGCGGGAGTTCACCGAGCTCATCGCCGTGATCGCCGCGGGTGGCATGGCCGTGCGCCCGCATCCTTTCCCGCTGGACCAGGTAGAGGCGGCCTGGGCCCACGAGGACGCACCCGGCGAGCGCACCGTCATCCTCCTTTGACGCACGAGTTCCCGGCGTCCCGCCTCAACGTCTAGGGCACCGGCGGCGCGCTCCACCACCGCGACCACCATCAGCTCAGCTGCTGGAGATGTCCGCAGTGCTGCTGCCGGATTCAGGTTTCCGGTTGCAGGACCGAGACTTCGAGGTCGGGGAGGAAGCGGTAGGGGCGGTTCTCGAGGAGGTCGCCGAACTTCTTCCGCAGCCGGGACATCTCCGCGCGCACCGTGATCGTCCGCGTCGGGTCGTCGAAGAGCGCGGTGGACAGGTCAGCGGCCGTGCGGCCGGCCCGGTGGGTGGCCAGCTCGAGCAGGAGGTCCGCGTGGCGGCGGCTCGTCCGGTAGGTCCAGCTGCCCGATTCGCGGTGCACGGTGAGGACCGGCTGATTGCTGCGCCGCACGTCCAGGACCACGCGGGTCGTCGTGCGCGGTGCTGCGTCGCACAGCCGCAGCAGGACGCCTTCGGGTAGCGGTTCCGCCGCGCAGGTGCCGAACGCGGGGAGCCAGATCTGACCGCTGGGGGCGGCGGGCAGTGCGATGCGGTCGACCGGTGGGAGGCCGGTCGACGCCGCCACCCAGCCGTCGCGGTCCACCGCCAGGGCTTGTCCTCCCACCTTGGCCAGCACCGGCGCGGCGACGGCGCGCAGCCGGTCGAGTTGGTGGCGGTGCGCGTCGCGCAGCCGCGCTTCGGTCAGTCCGGCGACCGCGCGGACCAGGGCCAGGGTGCTGGGGTGCACGGCATCGGCCGGTCCGCTGACGTCGACCGCTCCCAGGAGCCGACCGTCGCGGGGGTCGTGCACGGGTGCTGCCGCGCAGGTCCAGGCGTGGTGGGCGCGGACGAAGTGCTCCGCGGAGTGGACCTGCAGCGCGACGCCCTCGACCAGTGCCGTTCCGATGGCGTTGGTGCCGACGGCGTTCTCCAGCCAGCACGCGCCCTCCACGAAACCGAGCCGGTCGGCGCGGCGGAAGGCACCGGGGTGCCCCTCGCGCCACAGGATGCGGCCCTCGACGTCGACGACGACCACGACGGCCCCGGCGCTCTCCGCTGCCGGGACCAGGCCGGAGAGCAGCTCGCGCAGGGCGTCACCGCCGAGATCGCAGCGCACCCGGCGGTGTTCGAGCTCGTCGGCCGCTACCGGGCGGCAGTCCGTTCCCCGGTCCGGGTCGACGCCGTGCTGCCGCGCCCGGTCCCAGGACTGCACGATCATCCGGCGCGGTGCGACCGCGGGCCGTGCTCCGGTCAGCGCCGCCTCGTGCGCGCGGGCGAGGTGGTGCCGCTGGCGGATCGACATGTCACGTCCTCCTGGCCGACCCGCCAGCCCACCGTTGCCGTCCCGTCACGTCGATGTGCCGCCCAGGTCACTCGCGCACAGGAGAAGCCACCTCGCAGCTGGACGCAAGGGTTGCACGAGGTTGCAACCCGCACCGCCGTTCGCAGTCCACTGAGGACTGAACGGCGAATTTGGCGCGGCCAGGCGGATGCAACCCGGTGCAACGCTGGTTCCCCACACGTCCCATCCATACCTTCAACGGCCACGGGCGAGCCCGGCACCGACGAGGAGGACGATGACGATGGACAAGCGCGCACTGCTGGGTGCGTACCGGAAGATGTCGCGGATCCGGGCGTTCGAGGACCGGTTGCACGAGGAGAACGCCACCGGCGACATCCCCGGCTTCATCCACCTGTACTCCGGGCAGGAAGCGATCGCCGTCGGCGTCTGCGAGAACCTGGACGACACCGACCACATCGGATCCACCCACCGCGGCCACGGCCACTGCATCGCCAAGGGCTGCGACGTGCACGGCATGATGGCCGAGATCTTCGGCAAGCTCGACGGGCTCTGCCACGGCAAGGGCGGTTCGATGCACATCGCCGACCTGTCGGTGGGCATGCTCGGCGCCAACGCGATCGTCGGCGGCGCACCGCCGCTGGCCATCGGCGCCGCGCTCAGCGCCAAGACGTTGCGCAACGGTGGTGTGGCCGCGTCGTTCACCGGTGACGGCGGCTCCAACCAGGGCACCGCGTTCGAGGCGATGAACATGGCTGTGGTGCTGCAGCTGCCGGTCGTGTTCGTCGTCGAGAACAACGGGTACGGCGAGGCCACCGGCACCGACTACGCGGTGGGCACCAGCGATATCGCCGGCCGTGCCGCGGCGTTCGGCATGCCCGCGGTGAAGGTGGACGGGACCGACTTCTTCGCGGTGCACGAAGCCGCCCGCGAAGCGGTCGAGCGCGCCCGCGCCGGCGGCGGACCGACCACGATCGAGGCCAGCGCGAACCGGTTCTACGGGCACTTCGAGGGCGACGCCCAGCTCTACCGCACGCCGGAGCAGGTGGCCGAGCTGCGCGCCACCCAGGACCCGCTGCAGATCTTCCGCGGCAAGGTCGACCGGCGCAAGGTCACCGCGCGCGAATTCGACGAGGTCGACGAGGAGTCGCGCGCCCTGGTCGACGACGCCGTCGCCAAGGCCCGCGCTGCCGAGTACCCGCCGATCGAGCACCTGCTCACCGACGTCTACGTCTCGTTCTGAGGAGAGGGCACCGATGACCACGTCGAAGAAGACCTACCGCGAAGCGGTCAAGGAAGCGCTGGCCCAGGAGATGGCGCGCGATGAGACCGTCGTGCAGATCGGCGAGGACCTGCGCGGCGGGCAAGCGGGAACCAACCCGAAGCTCGAGGAGGAGAAGATCGAGGCGTTCGGCGGCGTCCTCGGCGTCACGAAGGGCCTGTGGAGCGAGTTCGGCTCGGAGCGCGTGATCGACACGCCGATCACCGAGTCGGCGATCATCGGCATGGCGGCCGGCGCCGCCCTGACCGGACTGCGCCCGGTCGCGGAGCTGATGTTCATGGACTTCTTCGGGGTCTGCTACGACGCGCTGTACAACCAGGCGGCGAAGTTCCGGTACATGTTCGGCGGCAAGGCGCGCACTCCGATGGTGGTGCGCGGGATGATCGGCGCCGGTTTCTCCGCAGCCGCCCAGCACTCGCAGTCGCCGTACCACGTGTTCGCCTCGGTGCCGGGGCTGAAGGTCGTGGCACCGTCCAACGCCCACGACGCGAAGGGACTGCTCATCCAGGCGATCCGGGAAGACGACCCGGTGGTGTTCTGCGAGCACAAGACCCTCTACGACACCAAGGCCGAGGTACCCGACGAGCCGTACTCGATCCCGCTCGGCGTCGCCAACTACACGCGCCAGGGCACCGACGTCACCGTGATCGCGCTGTCGGCGATGGTCGGCGCCGCCAACGACGCGGCCGACCGGCTCGCCGCGGAGGGCATCTCGGTGGAGGTGGTGGACCCGCGGACCGTGTCGCCGCTGGACGAGGAGGGCATCCTCGAATCCGCTGCGGCCACCGGCCGGGTGGTCGTGGTGGACGAGTCCGCCGCGCGGTGCGGATTCGGCCACGACGTGGTCTCGCTGATCGCGACCCGGGCCTTCGACTCCTTGCGCGCCCCGGTCGAGCTGGTGACGCCGCCGCACACGCCGGTCCCGTTCTCGCCGAAGTTGGAGAAGGCGTGGCTGCCCGACTCGGCCCGGATCGAAGCCGCGATCCGCAAGCTGGTGGCGAGCTGATCGATTCGAAGCGGCAGGCGCCCTGCGCGAGGTCGAAGACGGGCTCCGAGGTTCCGCTACCCGCACTGCTACGCACAACGAGCGCGAGGACGAGTTCTGATCATGACCGAGATCCAGTTCATCGAACTGCCCAAGTGGGGCCTTTCCATGGAGGAAGGCGCCGTGAC
This sequence comes from Saccharopolyspora oryzae, assembly GCF_027853915.1. Lineage (GTDB taxonomy): Bacteria > Actinomycetota > Actinomycetes > Mycobacteriales > Pseudonocardiaceae > Saccharopolyspora > Saccharopolyspora oryzae. The sequence goes on along the minus strand of NZ_JAQGLA010000106.1, from coordinate 8,708 downwards.
CCGCTGGTTGGTCGGGGAGGGGGCGAGCTTCGGCAAGGGCGAGCCCCTCTGCGAGGTGGAGACCAGCAAGATCACCAACGAGATGGAAGCCCCGTTCGGCGGTGTGCTGCGGCGCATCGTCGCGCAACCGGGCCAGACGCTGCCGGTTTCCGCGGTGCTCGCGGTCTCGGCGGAGGCCTCCGTCTCCGATGCGGAGATCGACGAGGCGCTGGCCGCGCGCGGTGTCGGCGCTGAGCTGTCCGGCGATTCCGCGCGAAGCGGCCAGGGCGACGATGCCGCGCGGAACCTTCAGCCGGTCGCGGCGCCGCGGGAATCGCCTGCGCCCGCGGCGGTTTCGGGGGCGACCACCGTTCCCGGTGTGCTTGCCGGTGCGACCGCCGACGACATCTTCGCCACTCCGTACGCGCTGCGGTTCGCCGCTGAGCACGGCATCGACCTGGCGAAGGTCCCGGGCAGCGGCCGGCTGGGCCGGGTGTCGCTGGAGGACGTCCACAACGCGGTGCGCGACGCCGGGGGAACGGTGGCCGCGCCGCCCGCACCGACGCGGAGCACACCTCGGTCCACACAGGACGATTCCGATGTGGACGCCACCCCGGTGGCCCGTCGTCTCGCCGCGGAGCTCGGCGTCAACTTGCACGACTGCCGCGCAACCGGTTCCCGGGGCCGGGTGTGCGTTGCTGACGTGCGGGAAGCCGAGCAGCGCTGGGGTCGTGAGTGCGAAGACCGCCCCCAACTGGCTTCCGCGCTCACGACGGTCGAGGCGGTGCCGCTCACCTCGATGCGCCGGGCCATCGCGCAGCGGCTGCAGGCCGCCAAGCGCAACGCGCCGCACTTCCGGGTATCCGTCGATCTGGAGATCGACGCGCTCCTGGCGCTGCGCGAGCAGTTCAACGCCACCGTCCCGGCGGTGAAGCTGTCGGTGAACGACTTCATCGTCAAGGCCTGCGCTTCGGCGCTGCGCGCGGTCCCCGAGGTCAACGTGCAGTTCGACGAGGACGCCCAGGCGGTGCTGCAGCACTCCGCAGCTGATGTCGCCGTCGCCGTCGCCCTGCCGTCGGGGCTGATCACACCCATCGTGCGCGGCGCTGACGCGCAGAGCCTCGCGGAGCTCTCCGCCTCGGTGCACGCCCTGGTGACCAAGGCGAAAGCCGGGCAGCTCGCACCCGACGAGTTCCAGGGCGGCACGTTCACCGTCTCCAACCTCGGCATGCACGGGGTGCGCGAGTTCGACGCGATCATCAACCCGCCGCAGGCGGCGATCCTCGCGGTCGGCGCGGGGCAGCAGCGGCCGGTGGCCGTCGACGGCCAGGTCGTGGTGCGCACGGTCATCACGGCGACCCTGTCCTGCGACCACCGGGTCATCGACGGGGCGGTGGGTGCGCGGTTCCTGCAGGCGCTGAAGCGGTTCGTCGAGTCGCCGGCCCTGATGCTGGTCTGAGGGAGGTACTGGTGAACGACAAGTACGACGTCCTGGTCATCGGCAGCGGTCCCGGTGGCTACGTGGCCGCGATCCGCGCCGCCCAGCTCGGTCTGCGCACCGCGGTCGTCGAGCGCGACCAGCTGGGCGGGATCTGCCTGAACTGGGGCTGCATCCCCACCAAGGCGCTGCTGCACGGTGCTGACGTGGCGCACACGCTCGCGTCCATGGCGCCGTTGGGGTTCCGCGCCGACGGCGTGGAGTTCGACATGGCGCAGCTCGTCGAGTTCAGCCGATCGGTGTCGCAGCGGCTCGCCGGCGGCGTCGGGTACCTGATGCGCAAGAACGGCATCGACGTGCTCACCGGCACCGCCCGGCTGCTGGACAAGGGAGTGGTGGAGGTCGCCGCCGACGGCGGGCGGAGCGTGCACCGCGCGGACCACGTCATCCTGGCCACCGGTGCCCGGCCGCGCGCCGTGCCCGGCCTGGAACCCGACGGCGAGCGGATCTGGACCTACTTCCAGGCTTTGGCCCCGGCGGAGCTGCCCCGCTCGCTGCTGGTCGTCGGCTCCGGCGCGATCGGTGTCGAGTTCGCCAGCCTCTACCGCGACCTGGGCAGCGAGGTGACCCTCGTCGAGGTGGCCCCGCGGATCATGCCGGGTGAGGACGCCGCGGTGTCCGAGCACGTCCGCGCGCAGTTCGAGAAGCGCGGTATCCGCGTGCACGCCGGGACGTCGGTCTCGGACGTGGCGGTGGCCGCCGACGGGGTCAGCGCGACGCTGGGCGGGGCGGATCGGATCATCGCTGAGCGGGTGCTGGTCGCCGCGGGCATCCGGGGCAACGTCGAAGACCTCGGGCTGGCCGAGGTCGGGGTGGAGGTCGACGGCGGGTTCGTGCGCACCGACGAGTGGGGCCGCACCACCGCCTTCGGCGTCTACGCGATCGGCGATGTGGCCGGCGGGCCGTGCCTGGCGCACAAGGCCAGCCACGAGGCGGTGGTGTGCGTGGAGAAGCTCGCCGGGCTCGACCACGTCACGCCGCTCGACCCCGCCTACGTGCCGGGCTGCACCTACGCCCGGCCGCAGGTGGCGCGGCTCGGGCTGACCGAGGAGCAGGCGCGCGCCACCGGACGTCCGCTGCAGATCGGCACCTTCGACCTGCAGGCCTCGGGCAAGGCGCTCACGATCGGCGAGGCCGACGGCTTCGTGAAGACGATCTTCGACGGGAGCACCGGCGAACTGCTCGGCGCGCACCTGGTCGGCCCCGAGGTGACCGAGCACGTCCAGGGCTTCGGCATCGCCCGGGCGCTGGAGGCCACGGCCGATGACCTCGCCGAAGTCGTCTTCGCCCATCCGACCCTGTCGGAGGCGCTGCACGAGTCGGTCCTGTCCGCTTTGGGCAAACCCCGCAACGCCTGAGCGCTGGTCCGGCGGCTCGGTGATTTCGGGGAGCGGGCCCGGGGCCGTATTGTGGTGGTGATCACATGATCCACCTCGGCTGGTCAGGGAGCGGCGATGCGGCCCGAGCACCTCGACACGGCGCCGGAACCAGCGGACCGGCGGTACTACGCCCGTGCACTGGCTACAGCCCGGGACGACGTGCTCGCCGGGCAGCGCCCGCGCGTGCCGGTGCGGTCGTCGATCATCGACTCCTGGCAGCGGGTGCGCGGCAAGGGGCTCGACCCCGACCGCGGTCGCGACGTCGATCCGGTGTCGTCGACCGAGGTGGAGCGGCGTCGCCAGCGCTGCGGGCTGGCCGGCGACCCGGTGCGGACGCTGCGCACCGGACTCCTGCCCGCAGCCGACGGCGCCGGGCACATCGTGGTCGTCGTCGACCGCGACGGCCGGCTGCTGTGGCGCGAGGGGAACCGGGCGGTGCTGCGGCGGGCCGATCAGCTCGGGTTCGTCGAGGGCGCCAGCTGGGGCGAAGCCGCGGTCGGCACCAACGCGATCGGCACGGCGCTCGTCGAGGGCCGTCCGCTGCACGTCCACGCCGCCGAGCACTACGTCGGCACCCACCACCAGTGGACCTGCGCCGCCGCGCCCGTGCACGACCCCCGAGATGGTCAGCTGCTCGGCGTGGTCGACATCAGCGGCCCGCGCGACACCGCGCACCCGAGCATGCTCGCGCTGGTCAGCGCGGTGGCGGAGATGGCCGAAGTCCGGCTGCGGGAGGCGCACCGCGACCAGCTCGACCGCCTCCGGACCATCGCCGCCCCGCTGCTGGCGAGGCTGCCCGGGCAGGCGCTGGTCGTCGACCGCAACGGCTGGGTCGCCGCGTCGACCGGTCTGCCGCCGATCGACCGCATCGCGCTGCCCGCGCAGCTGGACGCGCAGCGGGTGTGGGTCCCGGCGTTCGGTGACTGCGTGCTGGAACCGCTGCCCGAAGGCGTGCTGCTGCGCCCGGGAGGACTCGAGTCCGCAGCGTCCGCGCGGGTGGTGCTCGATCTCCGGGGAGCGCGCCCCCAGCTCGCGGTGCACCGCGATTCCGGCAGCTGGTCGTACCAGGTCAGCGCCCGCCACGCCGACGTCCTCGCCCACCTCGCCGACCACCCCGCCGGGTGCAGCGCCGCCGACCTCGCCGAGCACCTGTTCGCCGACCCGTCGCGCACGGTCACGGTGCGGGCCGAGATGTCGCGGCTGCGCAAGCGCTTCGGCGACCTGCTCGACCACCGCCCGTACCGCTTCCGCTCCGAGCTGGACGTGGCGGTGCTGCGCTGACTAGCCCGTTCGCCGGTTTGACCGGTCCCCACGGGTGATTAGTTTCGTCGCATGAAATCGCGCTGGTTCGCTGGAATCCTCGCGGTCGTGCTGGCCGCCACCCCCGTCGCCGTCGCGCACGCCGAGGCGCCGCAGAAGTCACCGCACCGCACGACGTGCGAGTTCATCCCCACGCCGGAGAACCCGGCCGCCCGCGAGGTGGACCCGCCCAAGCCGAAGGCGAAGACCGAGGGCACGGTGCGCGCCGAGATCCGGACCAACCGCGGCGACGTCGTGGTGGAGCTCGACCGCGCGAACGCGCCGTGCGCGGTGCACAACCTCGTGCACCTGGCGCGCAGCGACTTCTACGACCGGTCCCGCTGCTGGCGGTTGACCAACTCCGAGCGGCTCGGCGTGCTGCAGTGCGGGGACATCTGGTCGGTGGAGAAGGGCGGCCCCGGCTACCGCTTCGCCGACGAGGTGACCGGTGCGGAGACCTACCCGCGCGGCACCATCGCGATGGGCAACCAGGGGCCGGACACCAACGGCAGCCAGTTCTTCATCGTCCACTCGCACGCCAACATCAAGCCCGCCTACACGGTCCTGGGCCACGTGGTGCGCGGCATGGAGGTCCTGGACGAGATCGTCGCGGGCGGCATCGTCCCCGGTGAGGGCGGCGATCCGGGCGACGGCGAACCGGCGCTCCCGGTGGAGATCGAGCAGGTCAAGATCCGCGGCTGACGCCGAACCACCTGGTCAGGGCTTCACGGAGCGAGTCCTGGTCCGGGGAGTCCGAGGCCCAGGCGATGTAGCAGTCCGGGCGGAGGAGCATCGAGGCGGCGGGCAGGCCGGACCGGACGGCGACGACGTCCACGCGGTCCGACCAGCCCGCCGCCGCTTCGGCCAGGGTGCCGGTCGCGTCCAGCAGCAGCGGGCGGGCAGCGGAGGTGTCCACCTGCAGGTCGGGCGCCCAGCGGCCGATGAGCGGGTGCGCGTCGCCGATGTCGTAGCGGACGTCCGCGCCGGACATCGTGTCCGCGATGTGCTGGACGTTGTCCCGGTTCTGCAGGAGCTCGCCGAACAGCTCGCGCAGGCCGGTGATCTCGGGGCCGGGGGAGAGCAGCGCGGACTGGGCTTGGGTGTGCATGACCACGCGCTCGGCGACCGGTCGCCGCTCCGACTCGTAGCTGTCCAGCAGGCCAGGCGGGGCCCATCCGCGCAGTTCCGCGGCGAGCTTCCAGCCGAGGTTCACCGCGTCCTGGAGTCCCAGGTTCAGCCCCGGTCCACCGACCGCGGAGTGGACGTGGGCGGCGTCGCCGACCAGCAGCACCCGGCGTTCGCGGTACCGCTCGGCGATCCGCGTGTTTCCGCCGATCACCCGGCGCAGGTGGCCGCTGTCCGCGGGCTGCAGCGGGAGATCGGCGCCGAGCACGCGGTGCACGCTCGCGCGGAGTTCGGCCAGCGTCATGGGCGTCTGGTCATCGGCATCCGGATCCCACTCCATTGTGGACACGATCCACGGCCGGTCGGGGAACGGGGCGAAGGTGAACACCCCGCGTTCGGTGCGGTGGTGGAGGAACGGCGGGACGAGTCCGGCGCCGGGTAGGTCGAGACCCCCGGTCCGCTCGTCGAGCAGGTCTCCGGGAACGGTCACGTGCGCCAGGCGGGACACGACGTTCTCCCTGGAAACTCCGGGGAAATCGATGCCGGCTAGCTTGCGCGCGGTGCTCCGCCCGCCGTCCGCGCCGACCAGGAAGCGGGTGCGCAGCCGGTAGTCGCCGTCCGGGCCGGTGATCTCGGCGGTGACCGCCTCGTCGTCCTGCGACAGGCCGGTGAGCTCGTGCCCGCGGCGGATCTCGGTGCCCAGCTCGATCGCGCGCTCCTCCAGCACCTGCTCGATCCGGTGCTGCGGCACGCCCAATCCGTAGAGCGGGTTGTCGTCGAGTTCGGCGAGCGGCAGCGGGAAACCGCCGAACACGAACGCCGGGAACGGTTGCGGTGGTTCCGGAGTGCCGCTGAGCCGTTGGTGCAGGCCGCGGCGGTCGAGCAGGCGCACGACCTGGCCGATCAGTCCGTTGGCGCGGTTGCGCTGCACGAGCTCCGGCTCCCGCTCCAGCACCAGCGCGCGGACTCCGGCCAGGCCCAGCTCGCAGGCGAGCATCAGCCCGTTGGGCCCGCCGCCTGCGATGACGACGTCTTCCGGCATGGAGTTCTCCCTTGCTGCGAAAGGAAAAGATCAGGGAACAGGAAGTCCCGAGGCGAGCTGGTGGAGCGCGTCGCGCAGCAGTGGTGCCATCGGGGTGGGTTCCGCTGCGTGCAGCCAGTGCCCGATCGCTGCGGCCATCGCAGCTCCGACCGCGCCTGAAACCAGCCGCGGGTACAGGTCGTGCTCCACGTCGGTGCCGGTGCGCTCCGCGATGGCGGCGGCGAGTTCGGCGTCTGCCATCGCGTTGGCCTTGAAGAACTCGCCCCGCAGCGCCGGTTCCGAGACCATCAGGCGGACGCCGTCGAGCCACTGCTGCTCCGGCTCGCGCTCACCGGTGCCTTCGGACAAGCCGAAGCGAGCCAGCGTGGCGTTGGTGATCGCTTCCCACAGCGGTTCGGACTCCGGTCGGGCGCGCAGCTCGACCGCGATCTGCCGGGCCCGTTCCAGGTGGCGAGCGGCGATCGCCTCGCTCTTGCTGGCGAAGTAGTTGTTGAAGGTGCGCGGTGAGACGCAGACCTCGGCGGCGATGTCCTCCACCCGCACCGCGTCGAGACCCCGCTCCGCGGCCAGGCGGACGGCCGCCCAGCTCAGCGCGTTGCGGGTCTCCTGCTTCTTGCGTTCCCGCAGGCCCATCCGCTCGTCGCTCACGAGCCGCCACGGTAGCTAAAAAGTGCGCAGCACGCAAAATTTCGTGATCAGCAATTTTCTGTGCTGCGCCAGTCGGCGAGGCGCGCGTGGATGCCGCGCAGGGCGTCGTGGGACTCGCGGTACGCCTCGAACAGCGGGTTCAGGCGGTCGGCGTCGGCGGCGGGGGTGAACACCCGGTCCACCGCGACCGTCGCCGCTGCCGCCGTGGCGATGTCCGGGTAGGAGCCGGTGCCCACCGCGCCCAGCAGAGCCGCGCCGAGCACCGCGCTGTCGTGCACCCGCAACCGTTCGATCGGGCGCTGCAGGACGTCGGCGTGGATCTGCGTCCACAGGTCGCTCCGCGCGCCGCCGCCCGAGAAGGCCAAGGAGGGCAACGCAAATCCGCATGCGCGCTCGACCGGATCCAGCACGTGCCGGGCGGACATCGCCACGCCTTGCAGGACCGCTCGGCACAGGTCCGCCTGCGAGGTCGCCGAGCTGAGCCCGAAGAAGCTCCCGCGCACCTCGGAATCCCACAGCGGCGCCCGCTCGCCCATCAGGTGCGGGGTGAAGATGACGCCCGGCGCGCCTGCTCCGGCCGAGCGCAGCACCTCGTCGATGCTGAGCCCGGAGGCCTGGCACCACCAGCGCAAGGCGTCGCCGGCCGCCTGCGTCGGCCCGGCGTGCACGAAGAGCCCGTCCTTCGGCGGGAAGGTCACGACCTCCGGAACCGGCACCGACTCCGCGGAAGCACCCGCCACGACCAGCGACGTTCCGCACGACACCATGCCGCGACCGGACTCGGTGGTGCGGGTGCCGAACACGGCGCTGTAGGCGTCCATCGTGCCCACGACGACCTCGGCGCCGCCGAGCTCCGGTGCGGAACCCAGCACCACCTCGGGTCCGGCGATCTCCGGCAGCTTCCCGGCCAAGCCGTCGACCAGCTCGACGGCCTCGCGGAGGTAGCCGGTCGGGCCGGCGACGCGGACCGCGGAGAGCTGGTCGGTGGCGAGGCGCCCGGTCAGCTTGGCGATCACGAAGTCCTTGGGGCTCAGCACCCATCGCGTCCGGGCCCACAGCTCGGGCTCGGTGCGGGCGAACCACTCCGCGCGGGACCCCACGAACGACGCGTCCAGCACGATCGGACCGCCCCAGATGCGCGTCTTGTCCGCCGAGGTCAGCCGGGCGTCGAGATCCCGCGCGACCTCGGCGCAGCGCTGGTCCTGCCAGATGATCGCCGGGGCGAGCGGGCGCAGCTGGTCGTCGACGAACACGTGCGTGTTGACCTGGCTGACCACCCCGACCGACCGCACCGCGTCGGCGTCGAGCCCGGCGAGCACGGCCTGGATCCCCTCGGTGCAGCCGCGCCACCAGTCCATCGGGTCCTGCTCGGCCCAGCCCGGCCGCGGGCGGTGGATCGGGTACGCCGCGGTGTGCGTCGCGACGAGGTTCCCGCCCAGCTCGAAGACGGCCACCTTCACGGCGGTAGTGCCCACGTCGACGCCCAACATCAGCCCGGTCATGCCCAACATCTACACGACCGCCCGGCGGTTCCCGCGCCCTGTGCGCGCTGGGCGGCAGCTCGTCCGGCCTGACCGACGCTCCGTCTCCCGGGGTTCCGCAAATTCAATGGAAATTGGACCTCCGATTTCCATTGAATTTGCGGAAGTTCTCCACAGGGAGCCGGACTTGTCCACAGGTGTCGGCGTGTCGGCACCCGAAGTTCCGTTGAAACCGCAGTTTCAATTGAAACTGCGGA
>NZ_JAQGLA010000105.1 GCF_027853915.1 Saccharopolyspora oryzae | reverse complement strand
AGGTCACGCACCGCAGGTCGCCCGCGGCTGGCGACGATCTGGCGCCACACCCAGGCCACCTCCGGCTCGACCTCCCGGCCTTCGTCGAGACGTCCGGACAGCTCCGCTCCGATCACGGCGAACCGCTCCCGCCAGGTCCGCGCCTGGTGCAACCGCTCCCGCAGGCGCGCCGTACCGCGGCCCCAGAGGTCGTCGAGCGCGACGACGTGCTCGCGCAGCTCCGCGAGCGGGATCCCGAGCAAGGGGTGCGCGACCAGCGGCGACAGGCGGATCTGGATGCACGTGAGGTCTTCAGCGCGCGCCTGGAAGGCGTGGAAGCCGAGACCTGCGACCAGGCCCTCCGACCGCATCACGCCGGTCGCGCCGCGGATGTCGATCGGGCGGTCGCCGAACTCGACGGCCACGGTGACGGCCGGGTGGGGAATGGCGCGCAGTTCGACCGGACCGCGGATGTCGAACCCCGCCATGTCGACTCCGGGCAGCAAGGGAGCTCCCGGTGGCCGCGCGATCTCCCAGCCAGCAGTGGATTCGGCCGTCCGGCGAGCTGATCGCACACGGCGACTGTACGTGGCGACGGGAGCCGGGCGCTGACATTTCTCCAAGACGCGACGTTCCGGACACCGGAAAGCTGGTGGCCCACCGGGACGAACGGAGGATCCATGAGCGGAACGACCACCTCGCAGGAACCACGCGCCGGGGCGACACCGGGCCGTTCACGGTCGCGGAGTCGACGGCGGCGGATCACGCTGCTGGTCGCCGGAGGACTTGCGACCCTGCTGGCGTGGAACACGGTGGCCGTGCGCACGGAGACCGCCGAAGCATCCGGCGAGCAAGTTGTTCGCGTTCCTGGCGGGGACATTCACGTCGCGCAGTCCGGACCTGCCGACGCGCCCGCCGTGGTGCTCCTGCACGGCCTAGCCGGTTCGACGGCTTGGTGGGATCCGGTGCTCCCGGCCTTGCAAGGCCTGCACGTGGTGCGGATCGACCTGCTCGGGCACGGCGGATCGGCCAAGCCGACCGATGGCTACGGCATCGAGGAGCAGGCCGGACGGGTGGGCGCGGTGCTCGATCGGCTCGGAGTGCGCCGGGCGACCGTCGTCGGGCACTCCACCGGCGGTGCCGTCGCCACCTCGCTGGCCGAGCAGCGCCGCGACCTGGTCGGAGCGGTCGCGGTGATCGACACCGGCCCGCGGGCGGACGCCTTCCTCGGCGAGAGCTTCGTCGGCGATCTGATGACGACGCCGGTGATCGGCGAGCTGATCTGGCGGTTGCGCACCGACGGCGCGATCCGCGGTGCGATGAGCACCGCGTTCACCCGCGAGGTGCAAGTCCCCGACCAGCTCATCACCGACGTCCGGGGCCTGACCTACCGCAGCCTCAATGGGACCGACGAGGCGGTCGATGCGTACCTGGCGCAGCGGACGATCCCCGACCGCCTCGCCGACGTCGACCTGCCGACCTTGGTGATCTTCGGCGCGCAGGACCGGCGCTGGCAGCCGTCGTCCGCGCAGGACTACCGCCGGGTTCCGAAGGCACGGATCGAGATCCTCGACGGCGTCGGCCACACCCCGATGTTCGAAGACCCGGACACCACCGGGTCCCTCCTGCGCGACTTCGCCACCGGAACCGCACCACGCTGACCCGAACCGCTGCCGTACCCCGACACGCGACCGGCGTGTCGGACCACGACATGCCGACACCTGTGGACAGGCGCCCCTCGCTGTGGACAACTTCCGCAATTTCAATGGAAATCGGAGGTCTGATTTCCATTGAAATTGCGCCGCTCCGCACCGGAACCCCAGCGGCAGCCGATGGGTGAAGCTAGTACGACTCAGGGGTTTTCGGGATTGCCTGAGCGAGTTCTTGTTGCACACCAAGGATTTCGAACGCGCGAACGCCCGTCGGGCCGTGTCCCGATCTACTACACGAAAGTCCTATGTGGACCGAGAGGCCGAGATCGGCAGCAGTGCCAGCGCAAACTCGGCGAACACCACGCGGACGAGCAGGAACGTACGCCCAGAACCGACGACTTTGTGGTGGAAAATTTCCCACCAGCGCTCTCTGAACCGCGCAGAACGTATAAACCAGACAACTGGAAGATCCCTTGCGCCGCAACGGGTTTCGCCGATTCGGCAAGGTTCGATGCGCACTCTCGATAGCTGATCCAACACGTCGCGTGGTTCACCCATTCGGGTTAATGCTAATGGTCTTGTCCACCGGAAGCATCTCGGCAGACCCCCACGTACTCCCAGCTCATGGCGCTCTCCCCCGACGCAGAGCTGGAGCGGAAGGACAGAACATGCCCCGAGGTTCTCTGAAGCGAGGAATTCTCGCTTTAGCGGCGACGGCCCTGGCCGGGCTCGTGCTCGCCACCCCGATCGCCAGCGCCACGGCCACACCGCTCATCATCGGCGGGACCAAGGCGACGCAGACCTACAGCTTCATCGCCTCCATGCAGTCGAGCGACGGTCAGCACCACTGCGGCGCTTCCCTGATCGCCCCGCAGTGGCTCGTCACCGCCGCGCACTGCGTGAAGGACCAGAAGCCCAGCGACATCCACTACCGGATCGGGACGAGCGACCGCACCAGCGGCGGTGAGGTCGTCAAGCCGGACAAGTTCGTGGCCCACCCGCAGTACAAGGAGGACCAGGCCGGCTACGACATCGCCCTGGTCCACCTGTCCAAGTCGGCCGAGTCCGATCCGATCCAGATCGCTTCCTCGCAGCCGCAGCCCGGCACCGCGCTGCACCTGCTCGGCTGGGGTCAGACGTGCGGCACGCCCAAGTGCGGCGAACCGCCGGTGAACCTGAAGGAGCTGGAAACCAAGACGACCTCACCGTCGAAGTGCACCAGCGCGGACAACCCCTTCGACGCCTCGCGCGAGCTGTGCATCGACAACCAGGACGGCAAGGTGAGCGCCTGCTACGGCGACTCCGGCGGCCCGGCTGTGATCAACGAGGGCAGCGGTTACGCGCTGGTCGGCGCGACCAGCCGCGGACAGGCCGAGAACTGCGCGGACAAGCCCGGCATCTACACCGACGTCGTGGCGCACACCGACTGGATCAGCCAGACCATGAGCTCCGGCGGCTCGTCGGGGTCCTCCGAGGGCAAGCCGGGTAAGCCCGGCGGATCGCCCGGCGGATCACCCGGCAGCGAGCCGGGGAAGCCCGGGAAGATCATCTCGTCCTCGGGAAGCCGCGGTCTCTGACCCACCATCCGCAACGGGCGCGGGGCGGGAGGACCTCTCACGAGGTCTTCCCGCCCCGCACTTCGACGTCCTAGGCGTAACCGAGGCGGGCGGCGAGGGTTCTTGCCGCTTCGCTCACCGCTTGACCGAAGAGCGCCTCGGACTCCGGGGTCAGGCGGCTCACCGGGATGTTGACGCTGAGGCTGGCGATCGGCTTCTCCGGTCCCACGACGGCTGCCGCGACCGAGCCGACGTCGGTGCGCCACTCGCCGCGGTTGACCGCGAATCCGCGCTCCCGGATCCGCTCCAGCTCGGCGTGCATCTGGTCCGGATCGGTGATCGTGTTCTCGGTGTAGCGCGGGAGCTCGTCGGCGATCACGCGCTGGAGCACGTCAGCACCGCTGTGCGCGAGGACCGCCTTGCCGTTGGCCGAGGCGTGCAGCGGTAGCGCGTGCCCCAGCGACATGCTGATGCGCAGCGGCTTGGACGTTTCCAGGCGCTCGATCAGGACGACCTTGTCCTCCTCCGGCACGGTGAGGTGGATCGTCTCCTCGGTGCGCCGGCGCAGGTCCTCCATGATCGGCCGGGCCGCGTCGCGCAGGCCGAGGTCGCCGCTGGCCCGGCCGCCGATCGCGAGCGCCTTGGTGGTCAGCGCCCACCTCTTCACCTCGCCCTCCGCCGGACGGATCCACCCGGCCTCGTCGAGGGTGAGCAGCGCGCGCTGGACGGTGCTCTTCGGCATTCCCAGCATGCGGGACAGCTCGCCGACTCCGATCGGCTGCCGCGCCGCGACCTCTTCCAGCACCCGCAGCGTGTTCAGGACGTTGCGCACGGCCTTGACTCCCCCCGTCGCGATGCCTACCCTCTCGGCGCTTCAAAACGGCACAGCGTACCACCTCACGGCACAGAAGGGCTCGGTGTGCGATGACTGCCCGCAGCGGACGGCACTTCCTGCAGATCCCCGGACCGACCAACGTCCCCGACCGGATCCTGCGCGCCCTCGCGCAACCCACGATCGACCACCGCGGACCGGATTTCGCCGAGCTGGCGATGGACGTGCTCCGCCGGATCAAGCCGGTGTTCGGCACGACCGGTCCCGTCGTCATCTACCCGTCCTCGGGCACCGGCGCCTGGGAAGCCGCGCTGGTCAACACCCTGTCCCCGGGTGATCGCGTGCTCGCGTTCGAAACCGGCCACTTCGCCACCTTGTGGCGCGACATGGCCGAAGGTCTCGGACTGGTCGTCGACTTCGTCCCCGGCGACTGGCGGCACGGCGTCGACCCTGCGGTAGTCGCCGAGCACCTGGCCGCCGACCAGCAGCACAGCATCGCCGCGGTGATGGTCGTGCACAACGAGACCTCGACCGGGGTCACCAGCCGCGTGCCGGAGATCCGCTCGGCCATCGACGAAGCCGGCCACCCGGCGCTGCTGCTGGTCGACACGATCTCCTCGCTGGGTTCCATCGACTACCGGCACGACGAGTGGGGCGTGGACGTCGCGGTCGGCTGCTCGCAGAAGGGCCTGATGCTGCCGCCCGGTCTGGGGTTCAACGCGATCAGCCGGAAAGCCCTCGCTGCCGCGGAAAAGGCGCGGCTGCCGAAGTCGTACTGGAACTGGACGCCCGTCCTCGACGCCAACGAGCGCGGTAGCTTCCCGTACACCCCGCCCACCAACCTGCTCTACGGTCTGCGAGAAGCGTTGTCCCTCCTCGAATCCGAGGGACTTCCCGAGGTCTTCGCCCGGCACGACCGGCACGCCGCGGCGACCCGGGCCGCCGTCCGGGGCTGGGGTCTGGAGGTGCTGTGCGCGGACGAACGCGAGCACTCCAGCTCGCTGACCGCCGTGCTGCTGGCAGAGGAGCACGACGCGAACAAGGTGCGCCAGATCATCCTGGATCGCTTCGACATGTCTTTGGGAGCCGGGCTGGGCAAGCTCAACGGCCGCGTGTTCCGCATCGGCCACCTCGGTGACTTCAACGACCTAGCGCTGGCCGGCACCCTTTCCGGTGTCCACATGGGACTCCAGTTGGCCGGGGTGCCGATCGACCCGGCCGGGATCCAGACCGCGCTGGAGGCACTGCGCGCCTGACCGTCGCGAACGAAAGGACCTGCTATGACCGGCTCCCCCACCGCGCAGCAGACTCTCGGTTCACGTTTGGAGCGCGCGCTCCGCGACGCCCTGGACGGCGAGGTCGCCTTCGACGACTACACCCGCCACCTGTTCTCCCGCGACGCCAGCATGTACTCGATCACGCCGCTGGGCGTCGCCTTCCCGCACCACGCCGACGACGTCGCCGCAGCGGTGGAGATCGCCGCCGGGCTCGGCGTGCCGATCGTGCCCCGCGGCGCGGGAACCAGCCTGGTCGGCCAGACCGTGGGCCCCGGCCTGGTGCTCGACATGTCCCGGCACATGAACCGGATCCTGCACGTCGACCCGGTCGCGCGCACCGCGCTGGTCGAGGTCGGCGTGGTGCAGGACCAGCTCAACCGGGCCGCCGCCGAGCACGGGCTGATGTTCGGCCCGGACACCTCCACCAGCAACCGGGCCACCATCGGCGGGATGGTCGGGAACAACTCCGCGGGCAGCGGATCGCTGACCTACGGCATGACGATCGACCACGTGCGGGCGCTGGACGTGGTGCTCTCCGACGGCTCGCGAGCCCGGTTCGAGCCCGTCGACGAAGCCGAGCGGAGGCGCCGGGCATCGGCGGACACCCTCGAAGGCCGGATCTACCAAGGACTTCCGGCGCTGGTCGACGCCAATGCGGAGGTCATCCGGGCGAAGATGCCCGCGTTCTGGCGGCGCGCCTGCGGCTACCGGCTCGACCGGGTGGTGGGGTTCGGCGCGGAGAAGCCCTTCGACCTGGCGAAGTTCGTGGTCGGCGCGGAAGGAACGCTGGTCATCGCCACCCGAGCGCTGGTGGACCTGGTGCCCAAACCCGCGCGAACCGTCTACGCCGTCGGCCACTTCACCGACGCCGCCAGCGCCATCGCGGCCACCACCGACGCGCTGGCCTGCGATCCGCACCAGGTCGAGCTGATGGACCGGACGATCCTGGAGCTGTCCCGCCAGAAGATCGAGTTCGCCGACCTCGGCACCGTGCTCGTCGGCGACCCGGGTGCGCTGCTGTTCGTGTCCTTCGCCGGCGACGACGAGCAGCAGCTGATCGGCAAGCTCGACGAGCTGGACCGGCAGTGGCAGCGCAGCGGGCACGGTTACCACACGCTCCGCGCGGTCACCCCCGCCGAGCAGGCCGCGCTGCTGAAGGTCCGCAAGTCCAGCCTGGGCCTGCTGATGGCCGCGGGCGAAGGAACCCGCCGCCCGCTGGCGTTCGTCGAGGACACCGCCGTCGACCCGGTGCACCTGGCCGAGTACACGACGCGGTTCAAGGGGATCCTCGACGAGCACGGGATGGAGGCGGGTTTCTACGGGCACTGCTCGGTGGGCTGCCTGCACATCCGGCCGTTCGTCGACCTGACCGACCCCGACGAGGTCGCCAAGATGCGCACCGTCGCCGAGGCGGTCAAGGACCTGGTCGCCGAGTACGGCGGGGTGAACTCCAGCGAGCACGGCGACGGCCTGGCCCGCAGCGAGTTCAACCGTGAGATCTTCGGCGACGCGCTGTACGAGGCGATGCGCGAGGTCAAGCGCCTGTTCGACCCCGGTGGCGTGCTGAACCCGGGCAAGATCGTGGACGCGCCGTCGATGACCGAGAACCTGCGCGACCGCGATGCCCTCCCACCCGCACCACCGCTGCGGACGGCGTTGGAGTTCGAGGTCGTCGGAGGTATGCGCGGTGCGGCCGACCGGTGCATGAACATCGGCGCCTGCCGGAAGTCGACCGCGGGCGTGATGTGCCCGTCCTACATCGCGACGAAGAACGAGGAGCACTCCACCCGCGGCCGGGCCAACGCGCTGGTGAAAGCGCTGTCCGAACCGGACCCGCACGCCGCGCTCGGCGACGAGCGCCTGCACGAGATCCTCGACCTCTGCCTGATGTGCAAGGCGTGCAAGAGCGAGTGCCCGATGAGCGTGGACATGGCTTCGCTGAAGGCCGAAGCCCTCGCGCACCACCACGACGTCCACGGCACTCCGCTCCGGTCGCGGGTGTTCTCCTCGATCCGCGCGCTCAACCGGATCGGTTCGGCCGCTGCCCCGCTGTCGAACCTGCCGGGCCGGATCGGCTTCCTGCGCCGGATCCTGGACCGGGCGCTCGGCATCACCGCGCAACGCCCGCTGCCGGCGTTCCAGCGCGACAACCTGCTCCGCTGGTTCCACCGCAGGTCCCGGCCGAGCGACGGCACTCCGGTCACCTGGCTGGCGGATTCCTTCACCACCTACACCGAACCGCGCATCGGCCGGGCGGGCATCGAGCTGCTGGAACAGGCTGGTTGGCAGGTGAACCTCGCCGGCGG
The DNA here is from genome assembly GCF_027853915.1 of Saccharopolyspora oryzae. Lineage (GTDB taxonomy): Bacteria > Actinomycetota > Actinomycetes > Mycobacteriales > Pseudonocardiaceae > Saccharopolyspora > Saccharopolyspora oryzae. Next base: position 14,027 of record NZ_JAQGLA010000105.1, on the reverse strand, counting down.
CGGTTGCTGCGGCCGTTCGAGCATGTCCAAGGGATTGCTCGACGACGCGAAGGAGAAGGCCGCCGCGCTGGTCTCGTCGCTGGCGCAGGACGACTCGCCGATCGTCGGCTGCGAGCCGTCCTGCGTGCTGATGCTCCGCGAGGAGCACACCGCGCTGCTGCCGGAGTCCACGTCGGTGCGCGCGGTGGCGGACCGGGTCAAGCAGGTCGAGGAGCTCCTCGTCGAGGCCATCGACGCCGGTCGGCTGGCACTTCGCGCGGACTCCCGGTTGGCCGGGCGGCGCATCGTCTTCCACGGTCACTGCCACCAGAAGGCCGAAGTCGGCACCGCCGCGACGGTCGCGCTGCTGCGCCGGATCCCGGGCGCCGAGGTCGTGGAGATCGATGCGGGCTGCTGCGGGATGGCGGGCTCCTTCGGCTTCGAGTCGGAGCACTACGCGACGTCGATGACCGTCGGCGGGGACCGGTTGTTCCCCGCGCTGGCGGGCGAATCCGACGACGTCGTGGTGGCCGCGACCGGGGTGTCCTGCCGGCAGCAGATCTTCCACGGCGCGGGGCGCACCGCGTGGCACCCGGTCGAGCTGGTGCGCGAAGCGGTGGAGGGCCGCGCGAACTCGGGTTGAGGCCCGGGAAATCCCGAGCCGATCACCCGTCCACTCGGCGCGTTCGAAGTGCTAGTCAGGAGCGCGACCCCGACCACAACTGCCAGATCCCGCAGACGCACCAAAGCATCAACCACCCCCTGCGAGCCAATGCCAGCCTCGAGGAGTGTCGATGTCCACACAGGTAGTCTCGATCATCGGCCTGGTTCTGATCTTCGCGTTAGCGACCCTGCGCTCGGTGAACATGGGAGCGGTGGCGTTCCTGGGCGCCTTCCTGCTCGGCACGTTCGCCTTCGGCCAGTCCAGCGACGACCTCTTCGCCGGATTCCCGGGTGATCTCTTCGCCACCCTGGTCGGCGTGACCCTGCTGTTCGCCGTGGCCAAGGCCAACGGCACGGTCGACTGGCTCATCCACAGCGGCGTTCGCGCCGTGCGCGGGCGAATAGCCCTCATCCCGTGGGTGATGTTCCTGGTCACCAGCCTGCTGACGATGGTCGGCGCCGTCGTCCCCGGTGCGGTGGCGATGATGGCGCCGATCGGCCTGAACTTCGCCACCCGCTACCGGATCAACCCGCTGCTGATGGGTCTGCTCATCATCAACGGCGCGAGCGCGGGCGGCTTCTCCCCGATCAGCATCTTCGGCAGCATCACCAACGGCGTCGTGGAACGCAGCGGCCTACCGGGCAACCCGGTGCTGCTGTGGCTCAGCTCGCTGCTGTTCAACACGGCGCTCAGCATCGCGGTGTTCTACATGTTCGGCGGAAAGCACCTGCTGGGACGGCGGGTCACCACCGAGCCCGATGAGCCCGAGGGCGGATCGGGCACGGCGACGGCGACCCGCGAGGTGACCACGTTGAACGCCCAGCGGATCGCGACGCTCACCGGTCTCGTCGCGCTGGCGGTCGGTGCGCTGGCGCTGGAGTTCGACGTGGGGCTGCTGTCGCTGAGCATCGCGACGATCATCGTGCTGCTGTGGCCCGACACCGCGAAGAAGTCCGTGTCCGAGGTCGCGTGGCCGACGGTGCTGCTGGTCTGCGGCGTGGTGACCTACGTGAGCTTGATGGAGAACATCGGGACCATCGAGTTCCTCGGCAACAGCGTCGTCGGCATCGGGGTCCCGCTGCTGGCCGCGTTCGTCATCTGCCTCATCGGCGGCGGCGTGTCCGCGTTCGCCTCGACCACCGGCATCCTCGGTGCGCTCATCCCGCTCGCGGTGCCGTTCCTGCAGACCGGTCAGGTCGGTGCGGTCGGCCTGATCATCGCCCTGGCGCTGTCCTCGTCGGTGGTCGACTCCTCCCCCTTCTCCACCAGCGGCGCGCTCGTCGTCGCCAGCACCCCGGAGGCCGAGCGCGACACCACGTTCAAGGGCCTGATGACCTGGGGAATGAGCATGATCGTGGTGGCGCCGGTGCTGACCGTCGCGATCTTCGTGCTCCCCGGCTGGCTCTGACATCACCGGCCCTGCGGTGGGTGTTTTGCCGGTCGTCCCGTGGAGTGCGCGGGATCTTCACCAGTTCATCCGATTCATCGACCGGAGGGACTTCAAACCTCCGTTTCCCCTGTTCGTGAGGTGAACACGGAGCGTGAACCGCTCGCTCGGGGACGGTCTCGGGAGGTGGCGTGACGGTGGTGTGACGGGGTGGTGACGGGTGTCTGTCGTACTCGCGGGCAGCGGCACGAGCCGCAGTCGGAATCTCGTGAACGGCGAACAAGGGGGAACCATGTTCGAACACCTGACGGTCGAGCTGCTTCCGGAGCGCAAGGCCCTCGGCGGCGGCTGGTGGGGCGGCTTCGGCGACATCGACCAGAACATCGCGGTCCTGCAGAACACCGACGTCGACGTCGACAACAACTCGTTCTGCGGCAACGTCCAAGTGACCGCCTTCAACAACGCGAGCATCAACCAGGGCGCCAACTAACCTCCCTGGCTCAGCCGAACCCCTGGCCGTCCACCGCAACCACGCGGTGGACGGCCAGTTCGTCGTGTCCACGATGGACACCCGAGCTCGCTGTACGAAGTCCCGCCCCGTCGCGCGACACCGCCCGCTCCGCGCAGGACCGAGATCACTCCGATCTTGGCCGATGCGGTCGTACCGGTGTACAAGATCTGAACAGTTGAGGGCGAGAAGTTCGGTTCACGCTCAGCACGCGTGAAATTTCGTTCGGCGATGCGACGGGAGACGGCATGTCACAGCCAGGCTCGGAACACCACGGCGTGCCAGCGGAGGGCATGGGTCGGCGGAAGTTCCTCGGCTTCCTGGTCGGAGGCACCAGCCTGGTCGCCGCCGCCCACGTGGGCCTGCTGGGCTCGTCGGCGGAGGCGGCCCCGGTCACCACCCCGGTGCCCGCGGACCTCTACGACCTCAACGACCTGCTCACCGCGGCCGCGCAACCGACCTCGCAGCTGATCAAGGTCGAGGTGCACGAGGACGGCACGGCCTCCTTCGAGATGCCCCGCGCCGAGGTGGGCCAGGGCATCACCACGTCCATCGCGATGATCATCGCCGAAGAGCTCGAGCTGCCGTTGGAGAAGGTCAACGTCACGCTGGCGCCCGCGCGGCCGGAGCTGGTGTGGAACCAGCTCACCGGCGGGTCGAACACCATCTTCGCGATGTACACCCCGGTCCGGGTCGCCGCCGCGCTGGCCAAGCAGGCGCTGCTGGAGGCCGCCGCCGTCCTGCTCGGCGACACCGTGGGCAGCCTGCAGGCCAAGGCGGGCGAGATCCTCGGCAGCGCCGGGAAGAAGCTGTCCTACGGCGAGGTCGTGCCGCGCGCAGCGGTGTCCAAGACCACCGCGCGCGAGGTGCAGCTCAAACCGGAGTCGAAGTTCCGCGTCATCGGCACGTCGCAGGGCCGCAAGGACGCCGTGGCCGCGGTGACCGGGCAGAAGAAGTTCGCGATGGACCTGGAGGTCGACGGCGCGCTGCCGGCGATGATCTGCCGTCCGCCGACCGTCGGCGGCAGCCCCGAGTCCGTGCTCAACGCCGCCGAGGTCAAGGCGATGAACGGCGTCACGCACGTGGAGAAGGTGCCCAGCGGCATCGCCGTGCGGGCGCACACCTTCGGCCAGTGCATCGACGCCATCCGCGCGCTCAAGGTGAAGTGGAAGCCGGGCCCGGTCGAGAACTCGTCCGACGAGTCGATCCGCGCCGAGCTGAAGTCGGCCGAGCTGCCGATGGCGGTGCCGCACCTGCCGGTGCTGGCCGAGACGATGGACTTCGACTTCACCTTCCACTTCCGCAGCGGTTCCCCGCTCGAACCGAACTCCGCCGTCGCCGACGTGCGCGACGGCAGCGCCACCATCTGGGCCTCGGCGAAGTCGCCGATCGCGGCCAAGCAGGAGATCGCCGCGACCTTGGGACTGCCTGCCAGCAAGGTGACGTTCAACGTCGTCGAGGGCGGCGGGTCGTTCGGCCGGAAGCTGTTCTTCGACGGCGCGCTGGAAGCGGCGATCGTCTCGAAGGCGTGCAAGGCGCCGGTGCGGTTGATGTGGCACCGCGCGGACGAACCCCGGCAGGGGCGCTCGCACCCGATGGTGACGGCCCGGGTCCGCGTCGCGCACGTCGGCGACGAGGTGCTGAGCTTCGAGCACCGGCACACCGGGGTGGCCGTCGACTTCACGCACGGCTTCGGCGAGGCGATCACCGCCTCCATCGGCACGATCCCGATCGCCGGCAACCTCAGCCTGGCCGAGACGATCTTCGAGACCACCCAGTTCATGCCGTACAACTTCGGCGTCATCAACCAGAAGCTGATGGAAACCGGTGAGCGCGACCGGTTCCCGACCAGCGCGGTCCGCAACGTCTACTCCCCCGACGTGCGCGCCGCCAACGAGCTGGTGGTCGACCAGATCGCGAAGAAGCTGGGCAAGGACCCCTACGAGTTCCGGATGGCCTACCTGCGCAAGGAGCGGGTCAAGAACGTCCTGAAGAAGGTCGCCGAGGAAGGCCAGTGGGGCCGGAAGATGCCTGCCGGGATGGCGCAGGGCATCGCGATCCACGAGGAGTACAAGGGCGCTTCGGCCTGCCTGGTGGAGATCGACTGCCGTCCGGAGACGGTCAACCGCAAGGTGCGCGACGCGGTGACCGGTCCGCTGGTCACGAAGGTCACCTTCGCCATCGACCCCGGGCTGGCGATCAACCCCAAGGGCGTGGAAGCGCAGATGCAGGGCGGCATCTCCGACGGGATCGCGCTGGCGCTGACCAACTCCAGCCACCTCGCCGACGGCCACTTCCTCGAGGCCAGCTGGGACAACACCGCCTACACGCGGCAGTGGAACACCCCGCGCGACATGCGGGTCTTCGTGGTGCCGACGGACAACCCGCCCGGTGGTGCGGGCGAAGCCGGCGTGGCTTCGGCGTTCGCCGCGACCGCCTGCGCCTACACCCGCGCGGTCGGGAAGTTGCCGCAGTACTTCCCGATCAACCACAACGATCCGCTGCACTTCGAGCCGAAGTCGTTCATCCCCCCGGTGCCGGCGTCGCCGACCGACGGCCTGAGCCACACCTACTGAGTCCTGGAGGTCCTAGCTGATGCCCACCCACACCTTCAAGGTCAACGGCGAGACGGTGACGGTCGAGGCCGAGGACGGCGAGCGCCTGCTCTGGGTGCTGCGCGACCTGCTCGGCATCCGCGGTCCGAAGTACGGCTGCGGGATCAACGTCTGCAAGGCGTGCACGTCGCACATCAACGGCAAGGCGTTCAACCCGTGCGCGGTGCCCGTCGGCGAGATCTCGGCCGACGACGAGGTGACCACGATCGAGGGCCTGCCCAAGACGGTCGGCAAGGACCTGCACCCGATGCAGGAGGCGTGGATCGAGCACGACGTCGCGCAGTGCGGCTACTGCCAGCCGGGGCAGATCATGGCGGCCGTGGCCAAGGTGAACCAGGCCCGCCGGGAGGGCCGCGACATCGACGATTCGCTGCTGGACGAGATCCGCAACGTCTGCCGGTGCGGCACCTACTACCGGATCCGCGAGGCGATCAAGGCCGGAGCGGAGAAGATGTGACAGCTGCTGGGCTTGCCCGTTCAGCCCCTCGTCGAACGGGCAAGCCCAGTGCTCACCGGGTGTTCCGCAGCCAGTTGCGCGCTGCTTGGACCCCTTCGGCGGTGATCTGGTGTCCTCCGGGGTGCCAGTGGGCGGTCACCTCGGCGGAGCGCTGTTCGAACTCCGCGACGAGTTCCTTCGCGGATTCCTCCGGTGCCATCGGGTCGCGCGTCCCGTTCGACAGCAGCACCCGGGTGCCGCTCAGGTCGACGGCGGGCGGCTCGGGCACCGGCAGCATCGCCGCGAACGCGACGACCTCGGTGATCGCGTCGGGGCGCAGCAACGCCGTCGCAGCAGCGATGTTCGCGCCGTTGGAGAAGCCGACGGCGACCATCCGCCGCTCGTCCAACCCGTAGTCGCTGCGCGCTCCGAGGACGAAGTCGGCGAGCTGGTCGGCGCGGACCACGACGTCCTCGTGGTCGAAAACGCCTTCGCGCAGCCGCCGGAACCAGCGCGCCATGCCGTTCTCCGACACCGGCCCGGCAGGAGCGAGCAGGGCCGAGTCCGGACTGATCTCGTTCGCCAGCCCCATCAGGTCCTCCGGGCTGCCACCGGTGCCGTGCAACAGCAGCAGCACCGGCGCATCCGCGGATCCTTCGACGAAGCGGTGTCGCAAGGTGTTCATCGCCGCGCAGCCAGCCTTTCGGCGACCTCGGGGTTGTTCTCGTCGGGCAGGTCCAGCTTCGGCAGCGCCGCCTGGATCTCCTTGCGCTTGGGCTCCAACCACGGCGGCAGCTTCAGCGAGCGGCCCAGTTCCAGCAGCGGCTCGTCCACGCCGAAGCCGATGTCGTCGGTGGCGATCTCCTGCAGGACCCCGCCGGGCTCGCGGAAGTAGATCGAGTGGAAGTACTGGCGGTCCAGGATGGACGTCACGTCGTACCCCTTGCCGACCAGCTCTTCGCGCCAGGCCAGCTGGGTCGCGTCGTCCGGCACCCGCCAAGCGATGTGATGCACCGTTCCGCCCGCGACCAGACCGCGCGGCGCGGCCGGGTCCACCCGCACGTCGACCAGCGCGCCCGGTCCGCCGTCGCCGGCGGCGAAGCGCAGCCGGTCGCCGTCCTGGTGCAGGAACCGCAGCCCCAGGTCGTCGACGAGCGTGTCGGCGGTCCCGGTCTCCTCCGCGACGGTCATCGTCACCGAGTGCAGGCCGCGGATGGCGTGCTCGCCCGGCACCAGCGGCGTGTCCCACGGAGCGCGCGGGTCTGGCTGCTGGTGGGCGACCAGGGCGATCGACAGGCCGTCGGGGTCGCGGAAGCTGAGGGTGTCCTCCTCGTCGGAGGTCATGACCCGGCTGGTCTGCACACCGGCGGCTTCGAGGTGCTGCTTCCACCAGCCGATGGAGTTCGCCGGGACCGAGAAGGACGTCGTGGTCGCCTGGCCCGTGCCGAGCCGGCCGTTCGCGACGCCGTCCCACGGGAAGAAGGTCATCAGCGAGCCCGGCTTGCCCTCGCCGTCGCCGTAGTACAGGTGGTACGTGCCCGGATCGTCGAAGTTGACCGTGGTCTTGACCAGGCGCAACCCGAGGGTGCGCAGGTAGAAGTCGGCGTTGCGCTGCGGGTTCCCGCCGATGGCGGTGACGTGGTGCAGGCCGCTGGGACTGATCGACATGACCGCCTCCTGCGGTTCGTGGGTGGACTCGCGGTTCGGGTGGGGGTCGGCTGGGCATCCGGCCTCAGGTCACCGGATGCCCAGCCGATCGATCAGGCGCGGCCGTTCTTCAGGGCCTGCGCGACGCCGACGACGCGGCGCGCCTGCACGGCCGCGGCCTTGCGGGTGGTGTCGTCGACCTGGTTCGCACCCTGCGCGTCGACGTGGCTGGTGCCGTAGGGGTTGCCGTCGGCGAACTTCGCGCCGTCGGTGTAGCCCGGGGCGACCACGATGCCGCCGAAGTGGTGGAAGGTGTTGTACAGCGCCAGCAGCGTCGACTCCTGGCCACCGTGGGTGGTCGAGGTCGAGGTGAAGCCGCTGTAGACCTTGTCGGCCAGCTGGCCCTGCGCCCACTGCCCGCCCAGGGTGTCGATGAACTGCTTCAGCTGGGACGAGATGTTGCCGAAGCGGGTCGGGGAACCGAACAGCACGGCGTCGGCCCACACCACGTCGTCGGCGGTGGCCTCGGGGATCTCGCGGGTGGCGTCGACGTTGGCGCGCCACGCGGGGTTGCTGTCGATCGCCACGTCGGGGGCGAGCTCGGTGACGCGGCGCAGCCGGACCTCGGCGCCCGCGGCCTCGGCCTCGGCGGCCAGGGTCTTGGCGATCTCGGTACCGATACCGGTCGACGAGTAGTAGATGATGCTCAGCTTCACGGCGTCGCTCACAGCAAACAACTCCTGTTCACAGGACGGGCGGGGAACGCCATCAACCTCTTACGCGGCAGACGCTACCGCGCTCATCTCTTCTGCGCAAGACTTATCCGAAGAAGAATCTTCCGGTAAGCTGTGACCAGGAAAGAAGGAGGCGCACGTGAACGAGAAGGGTTCTCCCAGCAGCCGGACCGACGACGAGGTCATCACCTGGTGGGGGTTGGTCATCGAGGGCTACCACGCCACCCAGGAGCGCCTGATGAACGAGATCAACGACCGCGTCGAACTGGCGCCCGGTTCGTTCGACATCGTGATCAGGCTGCTGCGCTCCCCCGACCACCGGCTGCCGATGACCCAGCTGGCGGCGGAGGCCGCGCTCAGCAGCGGCGGCTTCACCAAGGTCGCCGACCGCCTCACCAAGGCCGACCTGATCCGCCGCGAACCGTGCGAGACCGACCGCCGCGTCACCTACGCGACCCTCACCGAGCACGGGCTCGACGTAGCTCAGCGCGCCCGCACGGCCTGCGCCGAAGTGCTTCGCGAACGGGTGCTGTCACCGCTCGCCGCGGAACGGGCGGGAGAGCTCGCCGAAGCCATGCGCACTCTGCGCACCACGAACGCACCGTGAGCACTTTCCGGTGCTATAGCGACGAAAAGTGCTCACGGGTCCGTGCTGATCAGCCGCGCTTCTGGTTGGCCATCTCCTGAAGCCTGGCGAAGGCGGCGGATCGGGGTTGCTCGACCGGCGGCACCAGCGGTTCCGCCTCGTCGAGCACCTGCGGTTCACCCATGAGCGCGATGCGGTCGTGGTCGATCCGCCGGTACTGCTGGACCAGCTGCACGCCCGCGGGGCGGCCGAGCTCGTAGACCTCGGTGAACACCGCCCCTTCCTGTTCGCCGCCGTCCAGCCTCTCGCCGCCCCAGACCAGCGCGACGAACATGGCGGCTCGGTCGACCGCCGCGAGCTGCTCGCGACCGAGGTCCAGGCCGCCGCCCACCGTGGGGTCGTCCTCGTCGTCGACCAGGCTCCACATCTCGGGCGAGCCGTCTTCGCCCACGACCGCGGCGAACGGGGTCATGACGGCCGGCTCCGGCTCCAGGCACTCGATCCCGATGCCGATCACGTCCAGCGCGAACCGCTTCGCTTCCGAGCTCAGGTGGGGAAATTCGACCCGCTGCCGGTCGGCCGGCACCAGCGGCTCCACCGCGTCGTCGAACAGCATCGGGTTGCCGATGAGGACGATCTCGCCGCCGCGGCGCTCGTAGCGCTGGCACAGGTGCACGCCCGCCGGGCGGCCCAGCTCGTAGGCCTCGACGAACACCGCCTCGGTCCGGCCGCCGTCGCCGGTGAAGTAGCCGTCGTGGACCAGCGCGACGCAGTGCGGGTCGTCGTCGAGTTCGCGGAGCTTCCGGCGGCCGAGGGCCACCATGTCCTCCTGCGTCCACGAGTCGTCGTCCTCGTCGCCGATGAACTTCGCGATCCCCTTCTCGCCGTTCTCGCCCAGGGTGGCCGCGAACGGTATGAACGGGCCCTCGCCCTGCTTGACGTGTTCCACGCCGAAGTCGACGGTCTCGAAGAGGAACGCGGTGGAGGCGTTGTCCAGGTTGTGGAGCGTGGGGCAGTCGGCCGGGTTCATGCGCATCTCCGGCCTTTCCGGGGGTGCAATCGGGATTCGTTGATCAACACCCCGGTCACGCTAGCAGCGACCGAGTTCCGCGGAGGGCGTTTTCAGGAGCTCGGTGAAATCCACAGTGGACGCGGTGGTGACCTGGCCGCCCACCGCGCGCAGCAGCGGTGGGCGGCCAGGGGTTGAGCCGATTCAGAACCGTCAGAAGGCGTGCTGGTTCACGTTGGCGTTGTTGAACGCCGTCACGTCGACGTCACCGAAGCAGGAGTCGTTGTCGACGTCGACATCGACGTTCTGCAGGACGTCGAGGTCCTGGTCGATGTCGCCGAAGCCGCCCCACCAGCCGCCGCCGAGGGCCTTGCGCTCCGGAAGCAGCTCCACCGACAGGTGTTCGAACATGGTTCCCCCTAGTTCGCTTTCACGAGAATTCCGACAGCGGCAGCAGCCGCTGACGGGAAGTACGCCAGACACCCGTCACCACCCCGTCACAGCCCCATCACCCCGAATCGCGGGACATCCCGGACAACCCGGCACTACGCTGCGTGTTCGCAATGTGACCAGGCCAAACGAAGGTTTGAAGACGCGCACATCGATGAATCGGATGAACTCCGGAACCACGATCGGGTTCCCTCGCGCCGGGCCCTGACCTACACTATTCCAAGGAAGATTGGAGTAACGGTGGGTGACCGGGACGCGAGGAATGCGCTGTTCGACCAGTTCGCCCGCGTGGGCAAGGCGCTGGGCAGCGGGAAGCGGCTGGAACTGCTCGACCTGCTCGCGCAGGGCGAGCGCACGGTCGAGGCGTTGGCACGCGCAGCGCAGCTGGGCACGACCACGGCTTCCGCGCACCTGCAAACGCTCAAGCAGGCGAACCTGGTCGCCACCCGCCGCGAAGGCACCAAGATCTACTACCGCCTCGCCGGGACCGACGTGGCTGCGCTGTACGCGCTGGTGCGGACCGTGGCCAGCACGCACCTGCCCGATGTGGCGGCGGCCCGCACCGCCTACCTCGGCTCCGACGATGCCGAGCCGGTCAGCCGCGAGGAACTGCTCCGCCGGGCCGAGTCCGGCGACGTCGTCGTGCTCGACGTCCGCCCCCGCGAGGAGTACGAAGCCGGGCACATCCCGGGCGCGGTGTCGATCCCGGTGGACGAGCTGGCCGACCGGCTCGGGGAGATCCCGGCCGATCAGGAGGTCGTCGCCTACTGCCGCGGCAGCTTCTGCGTGCTCTCCCACGACGCTGTGCGGCTGCTGACCGCCCACGGCCGCAGCGCCCGGCGGCTCGCCGACGGAATGCTCGAATGGCAGCTGGCCGAGCTGCCGGTGGAAACGACCTGACGACCAGCCGACCCCACGCGGCGATCCACCGAATGCGAGGCACCATGACCGACGACTTGAGCCGTGCTCAACGTGACCACTGGCAGTCCACCTACCAGCGCAATCCCCACATGTACGGCTACGAGCCGTCCGAACCCGCCAAGCAGGTGGCCGACGCCTTCCCCACCGGCGGCACCGTCCTCGAACTGGGCGCCGGGCACGGCCGCGACAGCCTCCACTTCGCCCAGCGCGGATTCTCCGTGCACGCCATGGATTTCAGCCCGGACGGCCTGGCCCAACTCCGCGACCGCGCCGAGCAGGACGGGCTGATCGACCGCATCACCACCACCGTCCACGACGTCCGCACCCCGATCCCGCTCCCCGACTCCAGCGTGGACGCCGTGTTCGCGCACATGCTGCTGTGCATGGCGCTGTCCACCGAGGAGATCCACGCGCTGGTCGCGGAGGTCCGACGAGTTCTGCGCCCCGGCGGCACTTTCGCCTACACCGTGCGCCACACCGGCGATGCCCACTACGACGCCGGCATCGCGCACGGCGACGACATCTACGAGCACGGTGGTTTCGCCGTGCACTTCTTCGACCGCACCCTGGTCAACTCCCTCGCGCAGCAGTGGACCCCGCCCGAGGTCCACGCCTTCGAGGAGGGCGGTCTGCCGCGCCGCCTGTGGCGCATCACCCAGACCAAGCCACGCTGATCCCGCCCCGGTCCCCCGACGCACCGGTGGAGCCGCCTGCCCGAAAGGCCTTGCTGTGCCCGCTGCAGTTCATCCAGCCCAGAAGCGCATCCTCGCCGTTCTCGTGGCGACCCAAGTCCTCAGCGGAGCCGGTCTCGCCGCAGGCGTCACCGTCGGGGCGCTGCTGGCGCAGGAGATGCTCGCCAGCACCAGCCTGTCCGGGCTGCCCAGCGCGCTGTTCACCATCGGCTCCGCTGCCGCCGCGGTCGTCGTCGGGCGCGCCTCGCAGCGATTAGGCCGCCGCGTCGGGCTTTCCGTCGGCTACGCCGCTGGAGCGGTGGGCAGCGTCGGGGTCGTCATCGCTTCTGCCGCCGGTAGCGTGCCGCTGCTGTTCCTGTCGCTGTTCGTCTACGGCTCCGGCACCGCGACCAACTTGCAGGCCCGCTACGCCGGAGCCGATCTCGCCGCACCGCAGCACCGGGGCCGGGCCGTGAGCACCGTCCTGGTGGCGACCACCGTCGGATCGGTGGCCGGCCCGAACCTGGTCACCGCGACGGGCCGGTTGGCCGATTCGCTGGACATCCCGCGGCTGGCCGGACCGTTCATCCTCGCCGCGGTCGCCTACGCGGCGGCTGCGGCGGTGCTGTGGATCATGCTCCGCCCCGATCCCCTGATCACCGCGCGGGCCATCGCCGCCGAGGAGCAGGAATCCGGCGGGCGAACACCGGACGCGGACGGCAATCGCGCGCACCTGGTGCTCGGCGCATCCGTCATGGTGCTCACCCAGCTCATCATGGTCGCGATCATGACCATGACGCCGATCCACATGCAGCACAACGGCCACGACCTCGGCGCCGCCGGTCTGGTCATCGCCGTGCACGTGGCCGGGATGTACCTGCCGTCCCCGTTCAGCGGGCTGCTCGTGGACCGCTTCGGGCGCCTGACCGTCGCCGCCGCCTCCGGCGTCACCCTCCTCGCGGCCGGTCTGATCGCCGCCTTCGCGCCACCGCACTCCACCGCCCTGATCGCCCTGGCCCTCGGTCTGCTCGGCCTGGGCTGGAACTTCGGCCTGATCAGCGGAACCACGATCATCTCCGACACGGTCCCGCTGGCCACCCGGGCCAGGACCCAGGGCAAGATCGACGTCGCGATCGCCCTCGCCGGGGCCGGCGGGGGCATGGCCTCCGGCCTCGTCGTGGCCACCACCAGCTACGCGACCCTCGCGATCATCAGCGGAGTCCTGGCCCTGGCCGTGATCCCAGCAGTGGCCCGAACCGCCCGCGCCTGACCTCCCACCACTCCTCCGCGGCCCCCGGCCTCAGCCATTTGACTCGCGCGGCAACCTCTTGCATGGAAGATACTTGAGGAGTACCGTCAGCGGCATCGCCGCGGAGCGCGGTATTCGATGCATGCACATGCAAGTTGGAGGGATTCCGATGCCAGCGATCACGGTGGGCGACGTTCTGACCCTTCCCTCGGTCGGAGAAGTGCAGCCGCAAGCCCGGGAGCGCGAAGTGGTCTCGGTGACCACCGCTCCTCGCGGTTACGAGGGCGAGGGATTCCCGGTCCGCCGCGCCTTCGCGAGCGTGAGCCTCGCTGCGCTGGACCCGTTCATCCACATGGACCAGATGGGCGAGGTCGAGTACGCACCCGGCGAGCCCAAGGGCACGCCGTGGCACCCGCACCGCGGTTTCGAGACGGTCACCTACATGCTCGACGGGGTGTTCCGCCACCAGGACTCGCACGGCGGCGGTGGTCTGATCACCAACGGCGACACCCAGTGGATGACCGCGGGCGCCGGGCTGCTGCACATCGAGGAGCCGCCCGAGGAGATCGTGATGAAGGGCGGCCTGTTCCACGGCATCCAGCTCTGGGTGAACCTGCCGTCCGAGCAGAAGATGACCACCCCGAAGTACCAGGACATCCGCGGCGGCGAGGTCGCCCTGCTGCGTTCGCCCGACGGCGGCGCCTACCTGCGGGTGATCGCCGGCGAGGTCGCCGGGCACCAGGGCCCCGGCAGCACCCACACCCCGATCACGGTGGCGCACGCGACGCTCTCCCCCGGCGCCCAGCTCCGGCTGCCGTGGCAGCCCGACTACAACGCGCTGGTCTACGTCCTGGCCGGGTCCGGCTCGGTCGGTCTCAACGGTCGGCCCATCACCGCCGGGCAGCTGGCAGTCTTCGGCCCCGGCGACGTCGTGAGCCTGGGAGCCGACCGGACCCAGGAGAGCCGGAGCCCGGAGATGGAGGTGCTCGTCCTGGGCGGCCGCCCCATCCGCGAGCCCATCGCCGCCTACGGCCCGTTCGTCATGAACACCAAGGAGGAGGTCTACCAGGCGTTCGAGGACTTCCAAGCCGGGCGGCTGGGAACCGTTCCCTCCGACGACCACCCGGGCCACGACGTCCTCTGACGGTGACACGACGCGGCGCGGGTCGGG
>NZ_JAQGLA010000104.1 GCF_027853915.1 Saccharopolyspora oryzae | reverse complement strand
GCTGCGGCGCTGATCTTCAACCAGCTGTTCTTCAGCAACATCAGCCCGGCAGCGGGCACGCTGGCCGCGTTCGGGACCTTCGCGGCCGGGTTCATCGCCCGTCCGCTCGGCGGTTTCGTGGCCGGTCACTACGGTGACCGGCTCGGCCGCAAGGCCACCCTCGTGATGACCCTGACGCTGATGGGCGGGGCGACGACGCTGATCGGTCTGCTGCCCACCTACCAGCAGATCGGCATCGCCTCACCGGCGCTCCTGGTGCTGCTGCGGCTGGTCCAGGGCTTCGCGGTCGGCGGCGAGTGGGGCGGCGCGGTGCTGATGGCCGTCGAGCACGCGCCCGACGGCCAGCGCGGGCGGTACGGCGCGTGGCCGCAAACCGGTGTGTCGGCGGGACTCCTGCTGGGCACCGGGGTGTTCAGCATCGTCTCGCTGCTGCCGGAACCCCAGCTGATCAGCTGGGGCTGGCGGATCCCGTTCCTGCTGAGCATCGTGCTGGCGCTGGTCGGGCTCTACATCCGGTTCCGCATCACCGAGTCCGCGTCCTTCGCGGAGGCGGTGGAATCCGGCGGGCCGTCGCGCCGTCCGCTGATCGAGGTGCTGCGCACCCACCCGAAGCAGATCCTGATCGCGATCGGGGTCCGCTTCGCGGAGGGCGGGAACTACTACGTGTTCACCGTCTTCATCCTCACCTACATCACCCAAGAACTCGACCTGCCTCGTCAGGCCGGGCTGACCGGGGTGATGCTGGCGGCGGCGCTGAACATCGTCGTGCTGCCGCTGTGGGGTGCGCTGTCGGACCGCGTCGGGCGGCGGCCGGTGTTCATCGGCGGTGCGGTGTTCATGGCCGCCTACGCCTGGCCGTTCTTCTGGCTGGTCGACACCCGGTCCCCGACGCTCATCGCGCTGGCCCTGGCCATCGCGCTCGCGGTCCCGCACGGTGCGGTGTTCGCGCCCATCGCGGCGTTCTACACCGAGCTGTTCGAGCCGCGCCTGCGCTACAGCGGGGTGTCCATCGGCTACCAGATCGGCAGCGTCCTGCTGGGCGGCTTCACCCCGCTGCTGGCGACGTCGCTGATCATGTGGTCCGGCGGGGCGTCGTGGAGCGTGGCGGCGCTGGTCGCCGCAGGAGCCCTCATCGCAGCGGCCTCGATGTTCGCGGCCCCGGAAACCTTCCGCCGCAGCCTCCACGCGCCGCGGAAGAACCCGGAGCAGCGCGTCGACGCATAACCGCAGTCCCCGGAGCCGCCTGCCGCACCGGCCCGGTGCTGCAGGCGGCTCCGGCGTGCGGGGCCCGCGATCGCGGGCTTGACTCGTCGACCTCCTCGGATAGGCTCGGTCGCTCAAGCAAGCGTTTGGTTTTTCACTCGCGCGGTCGGCCGGTGGGCCGGGACTGGGAGCGGTTGCATGACCAACGAGCAGGCGGGCGGCCGGGTCGCGGTGGTCACCGGTGCGAGCCGGGGCGCGGGCAAGGGGATCGCCCTGGCCCTGGGCGAAACCGGAGCGACGGTCTACGTCACGGGTCGGACCGCGCAGGAAGGCGATGCGGCGCTTCCGGGCACGGTGTTCGCCACCGCCGAGGAGATCGATCGCAGGGGTGGTACCGGAATCCCGGTGGTCTGCGACCACCGCGACGACGCGCAGGTCGAGGCGCTGTTCGGGCGGGTGCGCGCCGAGCGCGGCAGGCTGGACGTGCTGGTCAACAACGCGTTCGTCGTCCCGGACCAGCTGGCGAACCCGGGACCGTTCTGGTCCAAACCGCTTGCGCTGCAGGAGATGTTCGACGTCGGGCTGCGATCCAGCTACGTGTCCGGCTACTTCGGCGCACCGCTGCTCGCCGGCACCGGTGGTGGTCTGCTGGTCAACACCTCGTCCTTCGGCGGCACCTGCTACATGCACGGCCCGGCCTACGGATCGGTGAAGGCGGGCGCGGACAAGATGGCGCACGACATGGCCGTGGACCTCGAACCGTTCGACGTGGCCGCGGTGTCGATCTGGATGGGACTGCTGCGCACCGAGCGCACCGAGGCTGCGTTGAACGCCGATCCCGAGCGCTACGGCGAACTGACCGCGATGGCCGAATCGCCGGAGTTCACCGGGCGGGTCATCGCCGCCCTCGCCGCGCACCCGGATCGGATGCGGTACTCGGGGAAGGTGCTGGTCGGCGCTGAGCTCGGTGCGGAACTCGGGGTGGTCGACGTGGACGGCAAGGCACCGGCGTCGCACCGGCAGTTCCTCGGTTCTCCGGTGGAGTTCAGCGAAGCCGTGGTGGAGTGAGGTGGGAGAGATGTCCGACGAGGTGGACGTGCGCGACCTCGCTCGCAGGGTGGCGCGGCTGGAAGCGATCCAGCAGATCGAACGCCTGAAGTACCGGTACTGGCGCGCCTGCGACAGCAAGGATCCCGATGCCTTCCGGGAGTGCTTCGTGCGCGAGGGCGCCGAGATCGACTACGGGCCGCTCGGCGGCTTCGAGGGCCGCGAGAAGCTCGTCGAGCTCTACAGCCACCTGGCCCTGCGCCGGGACGGCGACCGCTGGCTCTACAACGACATCCACCAGGGAGTCCACCCGGACATCGAGCTGGTCGACGCCGGCACCGCGGTCGGCAGCTGGACGTTCTGGTTCATGCGGGTCAACCTCGTCGACGGCGTCATCGAGCAGAACTCGCTGGAGTACCGGGACCGGTACGTGGTCGAGGACGGCGAGTGGAAGATCCAGCGCTCGCAGGTCATCCCGCTGACCGGCGTGACCTTCCCGATCCCGGAAGGCGCCGACGTCGCCCCCGGCCCCGAGGTGCCGGAGTAACCCGGCAGGCGCTCTCGGGCAGGTCGAGTCCGCCCATCGTTGCATGTTGCATGCTACTCGGCCTACGGTGTTCAGGTGCACACGGAGTACCTCGACCTCGGGCGTCCTGTTCGGGGTGGATCAGGTGAGGAGGCCGCGGAGGCGGTCGGCCACGCCGTGGTCGTGGAACTCCGAGCGCCGGCGGGACTCCTGGGCGATGAGGAGGGTGGCCGTGTTGACGATGTGGCGGCTCATGGCCTCGCCGATCGCCGCTTCGTCCCCGGCCATGAAGGCTTCGTAGATGTCGGCGTGGTCCTCGAAGCACTCGACGGGCGTGCGGGACGTCGGGACGGTTCCGACGCCGCTCTCCAGGACCATGTCGCGCTGTTCGCGCAGGACGCTGGTGGCCCGGTCGTTGCCGCTCAGCTCGAGCAGGACCGTGTGGAAGTCGCGGTCGGTTCGCAGCGTGAGCTCGGCGTCGCCCTCTGCCGCCACATCGCGGAAGCGCTCGTGCACCTCGGTGAGGCGGCGGCGGACGCCGGGCTCGTCCCGGGCGTGCCGGGTGGCGCGGCGGGCCAGGGGGACCTCGAGCATGAGGCGGACCTCGAACCCCTGGAGGAGGGTTTCGACCGACGTCGCGACGATGCGGATGCCGCGATTGCGCTCGATCTCGACGAGTCCGAGGCGGGCCAGTTCGTGCGATGCTTCGCGGATCGGGGTTCTCGACACGCCGAGCTGCTCGCCCAGGGCCGCGGCGCTGTAGAGCCGGCCGGGCTCGAGCTCGCCGCTCATGATCGCCGCCCGGAGCTGGTCGAGGACGCGGCCGGTCACGCTGCTGACGTCGAGAGCTTCCACACTGCCGATTCTGCCGGATGCGTCGGCGCAGCACGGTGACGCGCCCCGGACGACGAGAGGGAACGAATGGTTGAGACGCGCCGTGTCGCGGTCGTCGGCGGCGGCATCATCGGTGCCGCGGTCGTCCGCGAGTTGAACCGGCAACTCCCCGGTGCGCAGGTCGTGCTCTTCGAGAAGGAGCGTGAGCTCGCGGCCCACCAGACCGGGCACAACTCGGGCGTCGTGCACGCGGGGCTCTACTACGAGCCCGGCGGGTTGAAAGCGCGGCTCTGCCGTCGCGGTGTGCAGTTGCTGCAGGACTACGTGGCCGAGCACGACATCCCCTACGAGCGCTGCGGGAAAGTGGTCGTCGCGCTCGACGAGGTGGAGCGCGGGCGCCTCGACGCGATCTACGACCGGGCGACGAAGAACGGCGTTCCCGGCGTTCGCCTCATCAGCGGCGCCGAACTGCGGGAGATCGAGCCGGAAGCGCGCGGTATCGCCGCGATCCATTCGCCGGACACCGCGATCATCGACTACGCGGCGGTCACGCGCTCACTCGTCGAGGACGCCAGGAGCGCTGGGGTGGACGTGCGCTTGGGCGTCGAGGTCCTCGGTGTCGACGAACCATCCGGCGGCGGCGTGCGCGTTCGCACCAGTCGGGGAGACGAGCGGTTCGACAACGTGATCGCGTGCGCGGGATTGCAGTCCGACCGGCTGGCGCAGCGTTCCGGGGCTGCCAAATCCCCCTCCATCGTGCCCTTCTTCGGGCAGTACCTGGTCCTCGAACCCCGCTTCCGGGACATCACGCGCGGACTCGTCTACCCCGTGCCCGACCCGAAGTACCCGTTCCTGGGGGTGCACCTCACGAAGCGGGTCGACGGTGCGATGACGGTCGGGCCGAACGCCTTCCTGTCCTTCTCGCGGGAGATCTACCGGGGGCTGGGCATCAACGTGCGCGATTCGCTCGCGATCGCCGCGGATCCCGGGTTCTGGCGATTCGCGTCCGAGAACCTGGCCGGGGCCCGGCGGGAGATCCTCGGAGTTCTCTCGGCCAAGAAGTTCATCAAGGACGCGGCGCGCTACGTCCCCGCCATCGAAGGTGCCCGGTTCGCGCGGATGCCGCGCGGTATTCGCGCGCAGGCCCTCGCCGGCGACGGCAAGCTCGTCGACGACTTCGTGATCCAGCACGTCGGTCCGGTCACGCACTTGCGCAACGCTCCGTCGCCCGGTGCGACGTCGTCGCTGGCCATCGCCGAGCACATCGTGGAGAACGTGATCGAGCGCCACGACCTCGCCTCGCGCCGCACGCGATGATGCCGGGTCACGCCTCCGCGATGCGCCAGCTGCGGGGTGTTCGGCGTTCGATCCAGTCGATGGTGATCTCGCGCCTCGCGTAGCGCCACGTTCCGCCGCTCTCGCGGTAGGTGTCGGCGTAGGTGAGGTGCCAGATCAGGTCTTCCAACTCGCCCGCCGAGTTCCGGCGCAAGTGGTGGGCGATGCACGAGATCCGGCCGGTCGCGGTGTGCGGGTCCTCGGTCTCGTCGAACAGCTGGCCGACGATCTCGTGCTTGGTCATCGGATATCTCTCGACCACCTGCATCGCGACGGCGATGTCCGGTCCCTCGAGGAACGAGGTCGGGCCGAGCTCGTCCGGTGGTGCGGGAACGCCCAGCACCGCGTCGTCGGTGAACAGCGCGAGCGCTGATCCGGCCGACCGCTGGTCGACGTTGGCGGCGTAGCGGGCGACGAGGTCGGCCAGTGCCTGCCGGTCCGCGGTGGTGAGGCTCATCGTCTGTCGAGACCGAGTCGTTCGGCGCAGGCGGAGAGCTCGTCCTTGGCCTCCTCCAGGTCTGCGGTCGGTGTCGGTTGCAGGACGATCCGGTGGGCTCCGCGTTCCGCGAGGGACTCGGCCTTCTCGGGGGTGATGCGCGAAACCGCGTGGCCGAGGCTGAGTTCCAGCGCGTCGGGGTCCCGGCCGGCGGCCTCCGCCTCGCTGCGCATCACGTCCACCAGCTTCGCCAGCTCCTCGCCTGCCACGCCCAGCGGCTGGAGGCCGTCGCCGCGACGGCCGGCTCGGCGTGCGGCGGCGACGCTGTGCCCGCCGATGTGGATCTCGATGTTCCCGCCGACCGGCTTGGGATAGCTCATCGCGCCGTCGAAGTCGAAGAACTCGCCGTGGTGGTCCACACCGTCGGGGGAGGAGTCGGCCCACAGCGCGCGCAGCACGTCGATCTGCTCGTCGGCCCGGCGTCCGCGGGTGGCGAAGTCGGCGCCGCACGCCTCGATCTCCTCCTTCATCCAGCCCATGCCGACGCAGAGCCGGAGCCGCCCACCGGAGAGGGCGTCGATGGTCGCCAACCGCTTCGCCAGCACCACGGGGTGGTGGTTGGGCAGGACGAGCACCCCGGTGGCGAGCTTCAGCCGCGTGGTGCGCGCAGCGAGGAAGCACAGCAGTTCCAGCGGATCCGGGATGTCCAGGTCGTCGGCCAGCTCCATCTTCCCGGAGGAGGCGTACGGGTACGTGCTGGAGTACCTGCTGACCACCACCGCGTGCTCGACCGCGACGAGGGATTCGAAGCCGCAGGCCTCGAGGTGCTCCGCGTAGCCGCCGATCCATTCGGGGCGCGCGGTGACGCCTGCCGACACGGGAGCGATCACTGCGTACTTCATTCCCATGGGCACATGGTAGGAGAGGTCCGCCGGAAAGCAAACCTATCGTTTGCTTGGTGCTCTGTTCGGACCAGTGCGCGGAGCCCTTGCTGCGCAACGGGATCCGCGCTTGCCTTCGAACGGCGCGGTGGTCCATGGTGGCTGCGAGCCGGTTGCACGTCCGATGCCCAGGACTGCGCAGCACCGTCCACTTCGGCCACAGATCGGGGAATGATGCTGTCCCAGCAGGAGATCTCGGACCGGTTGGAGATCCAGGACCTCATGGTCCGCTACTGCCACGCCGTCGACACCCGGCAGTGGGACCTCCTCGACGAGGTGTTCACCGAGGACGCGCTGATCGACTACACCGCCACGGGCGGAGCGCGCGGGAACCTGGCCGAGATCAAGGAGTTCCTGGCCGAAGTCCTCCCCGCCTTCCCGGCCTTCCAGCACCTGATCGCCAACCCGGCGATCAGCGTCGACGGCGACGCGGCGACCGGGCGCACGATGTGCCACAACCCGTTGGTGCTGCCGGACGGCGGGGTGCTGAACTGCGGGTTCTGGTACCTCGACACGTTCGTCCGGGTCGACGGGACCTGGCGGATCAAGGAGCGCGTCGAGGAGGCGTCCTACTCCTGCACCGTTCCGCCGCCTCCCACCTGATCACGACCCGGAGCGACTGTTCTCGTGCTGTGGGAATGGGCGTTGCTGGGGCTTTCCGCCCGGCGCTTGACTGTGGTCCGGTCAGCGCCGGGACCCGCGCGCTGACGTCCATCCAGTGCCGCTCTTCTGGCCGGTGAGAAGGGGAGTTCGCGATGACGCGGGCAGCTGAGAACAAGTACGTGCACATGGCCACGTCCTTCCCGGATCCGCCTGCGCAGGCGCCCGAAGTCCTGCGCGGGATCAAGGCCCAGCGCGGGGACGTCCTGCGCTGCAAAGGGCCCAAGCAGGAGACCATCCTGCGGATGCTCGAGAACAACATGGAGGTCGCCGAGCATCCCGAACGCCTCGTCGTCTACGGCGGCATCGGCAAGGCCGCGCGGAACTGGGAGTCCTACCACGCCATCGTCGAAGCGCTGAAGCAGCTCGAGAACGACGAGACGCTGGTCGTGCAGTCGGGCATGCCGGTCGCCGTGTTCCAGACGCACGAGCTCGCGCCGCGCGTGGTCATGGCCACCACCAACTTCGTCCGCCCCAGCTGGCAGCGCTTCTACCAGCTGGAGGACCAGAACCTCACGATCTTCGCCCAGTACACCGCCGCGCCCTGGGAGTACATCGGGACGCAGGGGGTCATCCAGGGCACCTTCGAAACGCTCCGGTCCGTCGCAGCCGTCCACCTGGACGGGTCCTGGGAGGGCAAGATCCTGCTGTGCGCCGGCATGGGAGGCATGGGCGGCAACCAGCCCCGTGCCATGACCATGCTCGGTGGTGTGGCGGTGTGCGCGGACGTCGACGAGCGCATCATCAACAACCGCATCCGGATCGGCTACTGCGACGTCCTCGCCGAGTCCATCCCGGAAGCGCTCGCGATGGCGCGCAAGGCCGCTGACGAGGGAAAGCCGCTCGGCATCGCCGTCGTGGCCAACGCGACAGAGCTGTTCGAGTACGCCTTGGAGCACGACTTCCGCCCCGACGTGGTCACCGAGATGACCCCGGCCCACGACCCGGTGGCCTACGTGCCCGTCGGTTGTTCGGTGGCGGAGGCCGAGGAGTTCCGCAAGCGCGACCGCGACGCCTACTTCGAGCTCTCGCGCGACGCCATGGTCCGGCAGCTCAAGGCGATGAACCGGTTCTACGACCTCGGCGTGCCGACGTTCGAGTACGGCAACCAGATCCGCCGCCAGTGCGAGGAGCACGGCTTCGCCGATGCCATGAAGATCCCCGGTTTCGTCGCGGCCTACCTGCGGCCGCTGTTCCTGGAGGGCCGAGGCCCGTTCCGCTGGACCTGCACCTCGGGGGATCCCGCCGACCTCGCCCGGCTCGACGACCTGGCGGTGGAGCTGTTCGCCGACGACGAGCTGGTCACCCGCTGGATCGGTCTCGCCCGCCGGCACGTGCCGATCGAGGCCCTGCCCGCCCGGGTCTGCTACCTCGGTTTCGGGCAGCGCAAGAAGTTCGGCCTCGCGGTGAACGAGCTGATCAAGTCCGGTGAGATCGCCGGGCCGGTGGCGTTCTCCCGGGACAACCTGGACAGCGGTTCGATCATCAACCCGACCTTCGAGACCGAGAACATGCCCGACGGCTCGGACGTGATCTCCGACTGGCCCTACCTCAACGGCCTGCTCAACGCCTCGGCGATGTGCGACCTGATCGCCATCCAGGCCAACTACGCGATGGGCGATTCGGTGCACACCGGCGTCACCATGATCGCCGACGGCACCGACATCGCCGCGTTCCGGTTGAAGGCCGCCCTGACGGTGGACTCCGGCATCGGCGTCGTGCGCCACGCCCAGTCCGGTTACGACCGGGCGCGCGAGGTGGCCACCACCGTCGGGCCCGGCGAGGGCCTGTCGATCCCGCTGTGGTGGACCCCGAAGGCGACCTTCGGCCCGGACGACGAGGGCTGAGCGCCATGACCGAGCAGACCCAGGTGGTCGACCTGGTCATCACCGACGCCGCCGAGCTGCTCACCTGCGCCCCGGAGGCGCCCGATCTCATCGGCCGTCTCCGGGGCGGGGGGCTCGCCGCCGACGGCGGGCGCATCGTCTCCGGTTACCGGGGGCGCCGGGTGATCGACGCCTCGGGCAAGGTCGTCCTGCCCGGTTTCGTCGACAGCCACACCCACGTGGTCTTCGGCGGGGACCGGGCCGCGGAGTACGCGGCGAAGGCGGCCGGGACGTCCCCGCCCGCGGGCGCGACGGTGGGCATCACCGGGACGATGGCCGACACGCGGGCGCTGTCGGTGGCCGAGCTCGTCCAGCAAGCCCTGCCGCGGGTGCGGGAGATGGTGGCATCGGGCACGACCACGTTCGAGTCCAAGACCGGGTACGGGCTCAGCCGGGAGTCCGAACAGCGGCTGCTGGTGGCCAACGCGCTGCTGGCGGAGGCGGCGGACGCCCGGCTGGTGTCGACCTACCTGGGCGGGCACGCCATCGAGCCCGGTCGCGACCCCGAGGAGTGGACGGCGGAGATCATCGCGCAGCTGCCGGAGGTCGCCGGTTCGGCCGCGTTCAACGACGTGTACTGCGACGACGGGTACTTCACCCCGGCGCAGGCCGAGCGGATCCTGGAAGCCGGGCTGGCGCACGGCCTGGCGCCCAAGATCCACCTGGACGCCTACAGCCGCACCGGGTTCGCCGAGGTCGCCGCACGGCTCGGCGTCGTCAGCGCGGACCACCTGAACCACACCTCGGACGCGGAGCTGGAAGTGCTGGCCGAGGCCGGTGCGGTGGGCGTGTACATGCCCTGCCTGGACTACGCCGTCGCCCATCCGAAGCCGTTGGACCCCGCGCGCCTGCAACGGGCGGGGATGGAGATCGCGCTGGCCACCGACGTGTGCCCGGGGTGCTGGACGACCAGCATGCAGACGGCGATCGTGATGGCCTGCCGCACCGGCGGGATGAGCGTGGCCGCGGCGATCCGGGCGGCGACCCTGGGCGGAGCGCGCGCTCTGGGGCTGGGAGACCAGATCGGTTCGCTGACCGCGGGCAGGGAGGCGGACGTGCTGGTCCTGGACATCCCGAGCCACGAGCACCTGGCGTACCGGCTATCGGGATCCACTGTGGACTCCGTGGTGCGCGCTGGGGCCGTGGTCGGAGCGGAGGGTGCGAGATGAAGCGCTTCTTGGCGGAATACGCGTGGCTGGGCGGGGACGCCCCGGAACGGGACGTGCTCATCGAGGTCGAGGGGGAGCGCATCACGAGCGCGACCCCGAACGTGTCCACATCGGACGGTTCCACCTGGCTGGCCGGGCTGACGCTCCCCGGCTTCGCCAACGGCCACTCGCACGTGTTCCACCGCGCGATCCGCGGGCAGGGCCAGCGCGACGTGGGCAGCTTCTGGGCCTGGCGGGACCTGATGTACCGGGTCGCCGGGGCACTGGACCCGGATTCGCTGTACGACCTCGCGCGGGCCACCTACGCGGAGATGACCCTGGCCGGGATCACCAGCGTCGGCGAGTTCTTCTACCTGCACCACGATCCGCGCGGCCGCCCCTACGCCGACCCGAACGCCATGGGGCACGCGGTGGTCCAGGCGGCGGTGGACGCGGGCCTGCGGATCACCCTGCTGGACACCTGCTACCTCCAGGGCGGCGTGGACGGCCAGGAGCTCGAAGGCGTGCAGCGCCGCTTCACCGACGGTTCCTGGCAGTCCTGGGCCGAACGCGTGTCGGCGCTGCCCACCACACCGAACTCCCGCCCCGGTGCGGCCATCCACAGCGTGCGTGCGGTCCCGCGCCAGGCGTTCGCCCCGATCGCCGAGTTCGCCCGTTCCCGGGGAATGCCGATCCACGCGCACGTCTCCGAGCAACCGGCGGAGAACGAGGCGGCCCTGGCCCGGTTCGGCCTGACACCCACCGCACTGCTGGACGAAGCGGGTGTGCTCGGACCGGACATGACGTCCGTGCACGCCACCCACCTGACCGCGGCCGACATCGCCGCCTACGGCACCAGCGGGTCGACGATCTGCATGTGCTGCACGACCGAACGCGACCTGGGCGACGGCGTCGGCCCGGCCGGTCTGCTGCACGGAGCGGGTGCGCGGCTCAGCGTCGGCTCGGACGCGCACATGATGATCGACCTGCTGGAGGAGGCCCGCGCCATCGAGCTCGACCTCCGGGTCACCTCCGGCACCCGCGGCCACGTCGGCGTCCCCGACCTCGCGACCGCCCTGACCGCGAGTGGCGCGGCGTCGCTGGGCTGGAACGCAGGCTGGATCGAGGCGGGTCAACTGGCCGACCTCACCGTGGTGGACCTGACGACTCCGCGCACCGCCGGTGCTGCGGCCGGAGACGTCCTGGCGCACGTGCTCTTCGCCGCCCAAGCCGGGGACGTCCGAACGGTCCTGCGCGGCGGCGAGGTGGTCGTCGACGACTTCCGCAGCAAGAAGGTCGCAGAACCCGGCTACGACCTGAACCGCACCATCAAAACCCTGCTCCACTGACCCCCGGAGGAGGGGCGCCGAACCACGGATGACGCAAATTCAATGGAAATTGGACCTCCAATTTCCATTGAATTTGCGTCGTCGTGGACTGGACCCGGTGGAGCGGCTTCACCCGGGTACTGAGTCCTTTTAGGACTGGGGGCGTTCGTCGACTGCCGTCAGGACGGCGCCTGAGGCGACGAGGTCGACGGCTGCGTCGAGCAGGGGTTTGAGGACCACGTCCTGGGTGAGGAACGGGATCGTTCGGCCCGTTGCCGTGGGGGTGGCGCGCACCAGGTCTAGGACGGCGCGGGCGGCCGAGGAGATCTCGGAACGGGGCACGTCCTCCCGCTGCATCCGCAGTTCTAGCGCTTGGCAGGCCATCAGCAGTTCGATGGCGATCACGTCGCGGACGTTGCGGACCACCGCCCTGGCGTGCAGGCCGGCGTTGTTCGCCATGGACACGTGGTCCTCCTGGTTCGCCGAGGACGGGATCGAGTCCACCGAGTCCGGGTGGGCCAGCGTCTTGCACTCCGAGACCAGCGCGGCGGCCAGGTACTGCGGCAGCATGTACCCGCAGTCCATGCCGACCTTCTCCGAGTCCACCAGGTAGTCCGGCAGGCCCCGGTTGAGGCTGGAGTCGGTGAGCCGGAAGACGCGCCGCTCGGCGATGTTGCCGACCTCGCTCATCGTCATGGCCAGCAGGTCGGAGGCCATCGCCAGGTACTCGCCGTGGAAGTTGCCGCCGGAGGCCGCCTTCAGCGAGCGCGGCAGCTCGGTGATGATCAGCGGGTTGTCGGTGGCGGCGTTGATCTCGGTCTCCACGATCCCGCGCACGAACTCCAGCGCGTCCAGCACCGGGCCGAGCACCTGCGGGGTGCAGCGCAGCGAATAGGCGTCCTGCGGCGGGTTGCGCACCGGGTCGGTGTCGGCGTCGCCGTCCACGAGTCCGCTGTCGGAGAGCAGTTCGCGCAGGCGGGCGGCGACCGCGATCTGCCCGCGGTGCCCGCGCGCCTCGTGGATCTGGGGGATGAACGCGTCCCCGAACCCCCGCATGGCCTCGATGGAGATCGCCGCGGTGATCTGCGCGGTCTTCAGGACCACCTCGGCATCGGCGAGGGCGAGGGCGGCGTGCGCGCAGGAGAACGAAGTCCCGTTGGTCGCCGCCAGCCCTTCCTTGGCGCCGAGCACGATCCGCTCCAGCCCGGCCTCCTGCATCGCCTGCACGCCCGAGACGCGTTCGGTGCCGCGGAACACCTCACCGCTGTCGGCCGCGATGTCCTCCCCGGCCGGACGCGTCATGACCAGCGCCAGGTGCGCCAGCTGGATCAGGTCGCCGGAAGCCCCCAGGGACCCGTACTGCGGGATGACCGGGAACACGCCCCGCTGGAGCATGTCCACCAGCAGTTGCGGCAGTTCGGGGCGCACCCCGGAGTAGCCGCGCGCCAGGGACGCCGCCCGGATCACCATGGCCGCCCGGACGGTGTCCTCGGGCAGCGGATCGCCCGTGCCGCAGGCGTTGGAGACGATCAGCCGCCGGGACAGCTCCTCGGCGTCCTCGACCTTCTCGAACGCCTGCTTGCCCGCCAGCGAACCGAATCCGGTGTTCACGCTGTAGACCGCGTCCACCGGACGGCCCGCGCGCATCGCGTCGGTCAGCCCCGCCACCCACCGCGCGCTCGGCTCCATGGTCTCCAGCGCGCGGTCGGACAGCGCGATGCCGCGCCGGCCGCGGCTGACGTCGACGAGGTCTTCCAAGGTCAGGCGCTGGGCACCCAGGATCACTTCGGTCATGGTCGCTCTTCCTGTCGGCGGTCGGACGGTGGAGCTGATGGGACATCGCCGGAATCCATGTGCTCATCAGCCGCGGTGATCCGGTCGGAGAGCCGCTCGGCGCTCGCGCGCAGGAGCCGCACGGCCCGCTCGATCCACTCCGGGTGGTCGCAGCGGGACTGCTTCCCGGCCGCGGTGAGGGAGCAGATCGCCTCGCCCTTGATCAGCACCGGGACGGCGATGGCCAGCGCGCCGCGCCGCAGCTCCCCGCGCGAGATCTGGTAGCCCTGCTGCCGCGCCGCCCGCAGCTCCGCGCGCAGGAACTCCGGGTCCACCTGCAGCCCCGTGGGCGTGCCGAGCTTTCGGGACAAGATCGAGCGCAGCAGCGGGGCGGAGGCGTGCGCGAGCAGGATGCGCTGACCGGCGCCGGCGTGCAGCGGCAGCAGCTCGTTGATCCGGAAGGACACGTGGTCGGGACGCGGCCCGCGCACCTGGCGCAGGCACACCGCGTGGGTCCCGGTCCGGACCGTGATGACAGCGGTCTCCTCCAGCGCGGCCGAGAGGTCGACGAGCTCGTCGAGGGCGAGGCTGGACAGGATCGTGTTGGTCAGGTTCCGGCCGGACATCCCGATGGCCCGCCAACCGGGGGTGTAGAGGCCGCCGTCCTCCTCGACCAGCTGGTGACCGCAGAGCACCTTCAGGTGCCGGTAGACCGTGGAGCGGGGGACGTCCAGCTGGCGCGCGAGGGAAGCGGCCGACACCTCGCCCTGGTCGGCGATGGCGATCAGGATGGCGAGTCCGCGTTCGAGCGAGGACATCGACCGCCCCCACGCCGGAACCGGTTCGTCGGTCAAGACCCCCTGCCCTTCCGCGCGGCCGCCACGTCGTCGTGGACCGCGCCCATGAGACCCCAGCGGTTTCCCGCTCCACAAGCTCGGTTCTCATGCTGTGGGACACCGCCGCGCGGCGCTGCGGAGCCGAGGCCGTCGAATGCGACATCGGGGTCTCGGGAGGCAAAACCGGACGGGTGAAGTCCACAGTGGATCAGCGCTGGCCGGAGCGGCCGGGTCAGTGGTCGCGCTGGAACCGGCGGAGCGCGTCGAGGGTGGCGGTGCGGTGGCGGCGCGCGGCGAGCTCGATCTCGAGCGGATCGGCGCCGTTCTCGATCAGCTCGATGAGCTTGTCGTGCTCGGCGACGGATTCGACCGCGCGACCCGGGACGAAGCTGAAGGTCGAGTTGCGCAGCATGCGCAGCCGGCCCCAACCGCGGCGCACCAGGTCGGTGATGTGCTCGTTCGGGCAGCGGGCGAACAGGACCGAGTGGAACTCCTCGTTGAGCTGGGTGAAGCGGCTCGGGTCGAAGTGCTCGAGGCTCTCCCGCATCCGCTGGTTCACCGCCCGCGCCTCGGCGAGGTCGGCGGCGGTCAGCAGCGGGGCGGAGAAGCCGGTGGCCGCGCCTTCGACGACCGCGAGCGTCTGCATCGTGGTGACGTACTCACCCTCGTCCAGCAGGGCGACCTGCGCGCCGATGTTCTTCTCGAAGGTGACCAGCCCTTCGGCCTCCAGCCGGCGGATGGCCTCGCGGACCGGGACCGCGCTGATGCCGAGCTCACCGGCGATCTGGCTCAGCACCAACCGGTAGCCCGGGGTGAAGCGGTGCGAGACGATCCGGTCGTGGAGCCATTCGTAGGCCAGCTGGGACTTGCTGGTGGTGCCGCGGCCGGTCGGTGCGTCCGTGGTCATGGGGCCTCGTTTCGGTGAAGTGCGCTCCATCTTGCCCGAGGGGGCGGTGCGTCCCGATCTCTCCGGCGGTGTGCTCGAACCGTTGATATCAGATACGTCATCATATACGATCCTCGTCATGACGCACGACGACGTTCGTTCTCCGGTCGAAGGACTGGCCTGGCACCCGCTGGTCGGGCGGCCGGGCAAGGTGATCGCGCTGCACCTGAACTACCCGTCGCGGATCGCCCAACGCGGCCGGACACCGGCCAAACCGTCGTACTTCCTCAAACCGGTGACCTCGCTCGCGGCCACGGACCAGACCGTCGAGCGTCCGCCGGGGGCCGAACTGCTGGCCTTCGAAGGCGAAATCGCCCTGGTGATCGGCAAAACCGCTCGCCGGGTCGCGCGGGAGGACGGCTGGTCCTACGTCTCGGCCGTGACTGCGGCGAACGACCTCGGTGCCTACGACCTGCGCACCGCGGACAAGGGCTCGAACCTGCGTTCCAAGGGCGGCGACGGCTACACGCCGCTCGGCCCCGAATCCTTGCCCGCCGCCGAGATCGATCCGGCCGCGCTTCGGGTCCGGACCTGGGTCAACGGCGAACTCGTCCAGGACGACTCCGCGGGCACCGTCGTCTTCCCGTTCGGCGAGCTGATCTCCGACCTGTCGCAGCTGATCACCCTCGAACCCGGTGACGTGGTGCTCACCGGCACGCCCGCCGGATCGTCGGTGGTGGTCCCGGGCGACGTCGTCGAGGTCGAGGTGGACGTCCCGGGCACCGAGCACCGCACCGGCCGGCTGCGGACCACCGTGGTCGAGGGGACGGTCCCGCTGCCGGACTTCAGCGCGCAGCCGGTGGTCGACGACCACCAGCGGGCCGAGGCCTGGGGGAGCCGCGAAGCAGCCGGGCTGCCTGCCGAGTTCGAACTCACCGACGAGCTGGTGGCGAAGCTGCAGAAGGTCGCGGTGGCGACGCTGTCCTCGCAGCTGCGCAAGCACGGCTACAACCAGGTGTCGATCGACGGCGTGCGCACCAACAGCCCCGGTCGGAAGATGATCGGCCGGGCCCGCACGTTGCGCTTCGTGCCCGCCCGCGAGGACCTCTTCCGCAGCCACGGCGGCGGGTACAACGCGCAGAAGCGGGCCTTCGACGCCCTCGGCCCCGGTGATGTGCTGGTGGTCGAGGCGCGCGGCGAGCGCGGCACCGGGACGGTCGGCGACATCCTCGCGCTGCGGGCCCAGGTCCGGGGCGCGGCAGGCATCGTCACCGACGGCGGCGTGCGGGACTGGAACGCGGTCGCCGAACTCGACATCCCCACGTTCTCCGCCGGCCCCCACCCCGCAGTTCTCGGGAGGCGCCACGTGCCGTGGGACCGCGACATCACCGTCGCCTGCGGCGGGGCGACCGTGCAGCCCGGCGACGTGATCGTCGGCGACGACGACGGGGTCCTGGTCATCCCGCCGGCGCTGCTGGGCGACGTGCTCGACGACGCGATCGAGCAGGAGGCCCAGGAGGAGTGGATCGCGGCGCGGGTCGCCGAGGGCGCCGCCGTCGACGGCCTCTACCCGCTGACCGGCGACTGGCGGAAGCGCTACGAGGCCGACCGGACCAACACCGACGCATAGTTCGCAGGAGGATTTGGATGAGCAACGCCCCGGGTGCCTGGCGCACCCGCCCCGAGGAACTGACCGGATCGATCGCGCCGGTCGTCACCCCGTTCACCGCGGACGGCGAGGTCGACCACGCGTCGCTGGCGAACCTCGTCGACTGGCAGCTCAAGCAGGGCTCCGACGGGATCTCCATCGGCGGCTCGACCGGTGAGCCGAGCGCGCAGACGATCGCCGAACGGGCGGACGCGATCCGCACGGTGCTCAAGACCGTCGACGGCCGCGCCCCGGTCGTGCCGGGCACCGGCTCGGCCAAGCTCGACGAGACCATCGAGCTCACCGGCGCGGCCTACGACGCCGGCGTGGACGCCGCGCTGATCATCACGCCGTACTACGCGCGGCCCACCCAGGAAGCGCTGTACGTCTGGTACAAGACGGTCGCCGCGGAGTACCCGGACCTGCCGATCATCGCCTACAACGTGCCGAGCCGGACCGCGGTGGAGATCGCGCCGGAGACGGTCGCCCGGCTGCACCGCGACGTGCCGAACTTCGTCGGGATCAAGGAGACGACCAAGGACTTCGAGCACTTCTCCCGGGTGATCAAGGCCGCCGGTCGCGATCTGCTGGTCTGGTCCGGCATCGAGCTGCTGTGCCTGCCGCTGCTGGCCCTCGGCGGCACCGGATTCGTCAGCGCCACGGCCAACATCGCGCCCGCGGCGACGAAGAAGATGTACGAGGCCTTCCACGCCGGGCGGCTGGAGGAAGCGCTGGACATCCACTACGGCCTGCACCCGCTGGTGGACCTGATCTTCGTCGAGACCAACCCGGCGCCGGTGAAGTGGGTGCTCCAGCAGCGCGGCCTGATCAGCTCCGGGCACGTCCGCTCGCCGCTGATCGCGCCGACCGAATCGGGCAAGGACAAGATCCGCGCGCTGCTCGCCGAAGGCGCGGAGCAGCTCTCGCCGGTCGACGCCGAGGACACCATCGCCGCCCGCGCAACCGGAGGGGAATGACCATGACCGACCAGCACGTGCCGCAGAACCTGCCGAAGCGGCTCCAGCACTTCGTCGCAGGCGAATTCGTCGACAGCCTCGACGGCGCCACCTTCGACGTCCTGGACGTCGACCGCGCCGTCGCCTCGGCGCGCAAGGCCTTCGACGAAGGCCCCTGGCCGCGGATGCTGCCGCGGGAGCGGGCCCGGGTCCTCAACCGGATCGCCGACATCGTCGAATCCCGCGACGAGCGGCTGGCCGAGTGGGAGTCCTTCGACTCCGGGCTGCCGATCACCCAGGCGCTCGGGCAGGCGCGGCGGGCCGCGGAGAACTTCCGGTTCTTCGCCGACCTGATCGTGGCGCAGGCCGACGACACCTACAAGGTCCCGGGCAAGCAGGTCAACTACGTCAACCGCAAGCCCAAGGGCGTGGCCGGCCTGATCACCCCGTGGAACACGCCGTTCATGCTGGAGAGCTGGAAGCTCGCCCCGGCGCTGGCCTCGGGCTGCACCGTGGTGCTCAAGCCGGCCGAGTTCACCCCGCTGTCGGCCAGCCTGTGGCCGGAGATCTTCCGCGAGGCCGGCGTGCCGGACGGTGTTTTCAACCTGGTCAACGGCATCGGCGAGGAGGCCGGTGACGCGCTGGTCAAGCACGAGGACGTCCAGCTGATCTCGTTCACCGGGGAATCGGCTACCGGCCAGCTGATCTTCGCCAACGCCGCGCCGACGCTGAAGGCGCTGTCGATGGAGCTCGGCGGCAAGAGCCCCGCCGTGGTGTTCGCCGACGCCGACCTCGACGCCGCGATCGACTCGACGGTGTTCGGCGTCTTCTCGCTCAACGGCGAGCGCTGCACCGCGGGCAGCCGGATCCTGGTCGAGCGGCCCATCTACGACGAGTTCGTGCGGCGCTACGTCGAGCGGGCGAAGAACATCAAGGTGGGCGACCCGCACGACCCGGCCACCGAGGTCGGCGCGCTGGTGCACCCCGAGCACTACGCGAAGGTCACCGGCTACATCGAGATCGGCAAGACCGAGGCGAAGCTGGCCGCCGGTGGCGGTCGTCCGGAAGGCCTCGAATCGGGCAACTACGTGCAGCCGACGGTGTTCGTGGACGTGCCGCCGACCGCGCGGATCTTCCAGGAGGAGATCTTCGGCCCGGTCGTGGCGATCACCCCGTTCGACAGCGACGAGGAAGCGCTCGAGCTGGCCAACGACGTCAAGTACGGGCTGGCCGCCTACGTGTGGACCTCGGACCTCGAGCGCGCGCACAACTTCGGGCAGCGCATCGACGCCGGCATGGTCTGGCTGAACTCGCACAACGTCCGGGACCTGCGCACGCCGTTCGGCGGGGTCAAGGCCTCCGGTCTGGGGCACGAGGGCGGCTACCGGTCGCTGGACTTCTACTCCGACCAGCAGGCGATGCACATCTCGCTGGCCCCCGTCCACACCCCGAAGTTCGGCGCCTGACACGGCGTCACGCATGCGAAGGAACGTTCAACGATGAGTGTCTCGGCTGCATCAGAGCTCACCCCTCCCGACATCGTCCGCTGCGCCTACCTGGACCTGGTCGTCACCGATCTGGCGGCCTCCAGGGAGTTCTACGTGGACACGCTCGGCCTGGTGGTCACCGAGGAGGACGACGAGGCGATCTACCTCCGCTCGTTCGAGGAGTTCATCCACCACAACCTGGTGCTGCGCAAGGGACCGGTCGCCGCCGCGGCGGCGTTCGCCTACCGCGTCCGCACCCCGGAGGACGTGGACCGGGCCGAGCAGTGGTTCGCCGCGCGGGGGTGCCGCACCGAACGCCGGAAGGACGGGTTCGTCAAGGGCATCGGCGACTCGGTGCGGGTCACCGACCCGCTGGGCTTCCCGTACGAGTTCTTCTACCAGGTCGACCACGTCGAGCGGCTGGCCTGGCGCTACGACTTGTACACCCCGGGTGCGCTGGTCCGCCTCGACCACTTCAACCAGGTGACCCCGGACGTGCCGAAGGGCCGGGAATACCTGGAGGAGCTGGGTTTCCGGGTCACCGAGGACATCAAGGACGAGGAGGGCACCACCTACGCGGCGTGGTTGCGGCGCAAGGCGACCGTGCACGACACCGCGCTCACCGGTGGTGACGGGCCGCGGCTGCACCACATCGCCTTCGCCACCCACGAGAAGCACAACATCCTCGCCATCTGCGACAAGCTCGGCGCGTTGCGCAAGTCCGACGTCATCGAGCGCGGTCCCGGGCGGCACGGCGTGTCCAACGCCTTCTACCTCTACATCCGCGACCCCGACGGGCACCGGGTCGAGATCTACACCCAGGACTACTACACCGGTGACCCGGACAACCCGGTCGTGACCTGGGACGTCCACGACAACCAGCGCCGGGACTGGTGGGGCAACCCGGTCGTCCCGTCCTGGTACACCGAGGCGTCGCCGGTCCTGGACCTCGACGGCAACCCGCAGCCGGTGCAGGAGCGCACGGACGCCAGCGAGATGGCCGTGACGGTCGGCGCGGACGGGTTCTCCTACACCCGCAAGGACGACGTGGACGCCGGCTTCAAGCTCGGAAACTCGTTGTGAGCGGCGGACTTCCCGCCGGACTGCACGGGCGATCCCCGGCGCAGCACTGAACACGATCAACCCACAACGATGTGAGGAGGAACCGTGCAGTTCCACCACCACGGGTACGTTTCCGGCGACCCGCGCGTCCAGCCGGCCGCGGGGGTCGGCGTGGACCGGCCCGAGGAGCTCCCGGACGAGGTCGACGTCCTCATCGTGGGCAGCGGCCCGGCCGGGATGATCGCCGCCGCCCAGCTGGCGCAGTTCCCCGGCATCGTCACGCGCGTCATCGACCGCCGTCCTGGTCGCCTGGAGGTCGGCCAGGCCGACGGCATCCAGGCCCGCAGCGTGGAGACGTTCCAGGCGTTCGGCTTCGCCAACCGGATCATCGAAGAGGCCTACCGGATCACCGAGATGGCCTTCTGGAAACCGGATCCGGAGAACCCGGAGAACATCGTGCGCGCCGCGCGCGCTCCCGACGACCCGTCCGGGATCAGCGAGTTCCCGCACCTGATCGTCAACCAGGCCCGCGTGCTCGACTACTTCGCCGAGTACGCGCGCAACGCCCCGGCGCGGCTGGTGCCGGACTACGGCTACGAGTTCGTCACCCTCGACATCGCGGAGGAGGGGGAGTACCCGGTCGCGGTCACCCTGCGCCGCAGCGCGGGGGAGGACGAGGGCGCGCAGCGGACGGTCCGGGCCAAGTACGTGATCGGCTGCGACGGTGCGCGCAGCAAGGTGCGCGAGTCGATCGGCCGCGAACTCGTGGGCGACCAGGCCAACCACGCCTGGGGCGTGATGGACGTGCTGGCCGAGACCGATTTCCCGGACATCCGGACCAAGTGCGCCATCCAGTCCCACGACGGCGGCAGCATCCTGCACATCCCGCGCGAGGGCAACCACCTGTTCCGGATGTACGTCGACCTGGGCGAGGTCTCCGAGGACGACAACGGAGCGGTGCGCAACACCACGCAGGAGGAGGTCGAGGCCCGCGCCAACGTGATCATGCACCCGTACACGCTGACGGTGAAGCACGTCTGCTGGCGCAGCGTGTACGAGGTGGGGCACCGGCTCGCCGCGAAGTTCGACGACGTGCCGGAGGAGCTGGTGGGCATCCGCAGCCCGCGGGTGTTCATCACCGGCGACGCCTGCCACACCCACAGCGCCAAGGCCGGGCAGGGCATGAACGTGTCGATGCAGGACGGCTGGAACATCGCCTGGAAGGTCGCGCACGTCCTCGAAGGGCGAGCTCCCGAGTCGCTGCTCGACACCTACTCCGCGGAGCGCCAGGTGATCGCGCAGAACCTGATCGACTTCGACCGGGAGTGGTCGAGCCTGATGGCGGCCAAGCCGGAGGAGATGGACGATCCCTCGCAGCTGGAGGACTTCTACGTCAAGACGGCCGAGTTCCCGGCCGGTCTGATGACGCAGTACCAGCCGTCGATGATCGTCGGCACGGCCGTGCACCAGCACCTCGCGACCGGCTTCCCGGTCGGCAAGCGCTTCAAGTCGAACGCGGTCACGCGGGTCTGCGACGCCAACCCGGTCCACCTCGGCCACCACCACCGCGCGGACGGCCGCTGGCGGATCTACGCGTTCGCCGACCGGCCGGCCGCCGGGCAGCCGTCGAAGGCGACCGACTTCGCCGAGTGGATCGCCGCCTCCCCGGAGTCGCCGGTGGTGGCCTACACGCCGAAGGACGGGGACGTCGACGCGTGGTTCGACGTCAAGGTCGTCTACCAGCAGCCCCACACCGGAGTCGACCTCGCCGCGGTGCCGCGCGCGTACCTGCCGAAGGTGGGACCGTTCGACATCGTCGACTACGAGAAGGTCTACGCCGCGGACCCGAAGGACGACATCTTCGAAGCACGCGGCATCGACCGCGGCGGAGCCCTCGTCGTGGTGCGCCCGGACCACTACGTCGCGAACGTCCTCCCGCTGGATGCCGTGGAGGAGCTGGCGGAGTTCTTCGCGGGCATCTTCAACGCCCAGCGGCAGCCCGTCCGCAGCTGAGCACCGGGGAACCGCAGTTTCAATTGAAACTGCGGTTCCCCGGCGTGTCGTACCCCGACACACCGGAGGATGTGGACAGGTCCCGGTTCCGGTGGACGGATCACCGCAAATTCAATGGAAATCGGACGTGCGATTTCCATTGAGCCTTTTTCATCCTGTCCGGGCTGTGACCGCGAAGCATGACCGGCGCCGTGCGGTGAGGGTCGCATGCGCCGCAGGCGCATAGCCCACCCTCGGCGCTTGCACCGCCGCGGGTTCTCAGCGTTCGCCTGGCGAGGACGGCCCAGCCGCCGTGTATTGGCATACATAAGGGTGGGCACCCGGAGTCCAGGCG
>NZ_JAQGLA010000103.1 GCF_027853915.1 Saccharopolyspora oryzae | reverse complement strand
GGGGTGGCTGGGGCCGCTGGGGCGGCTGGGGCCACTGGGGCCACTGGGGCCACTGGGGCCGCTGGTAACCCACCAGATCCTCCAACCTCGAGAACCTGTCTGATGACAGGCCCTCAACCGGATCACTTCGCGCAGCCTTGATGAGGTGATCCACAACCCTCCGGGTAGCTCTCGCGTTCCGCGCGGGAGCTACCCGCACGTTCGGCCCCGGTCCGGCCCCGCCCAGCCGGCATCGGCCAGGGCGGCGGTGACGACTTCGACGTCGTCGAACGGGCGCCGACCGCCGTCTACCGCTTGGTAGCGCTCGTGCCCGCGGCCCGCGACGAGCACGACGTCCCCCGGCCCGGCCCGGCCAACAGCAGCGGCGATCGCCGCCCGACGATCGTGCTCCACCACGAACTCCCCGCCGCTGACCCCGATCGTGCCGGTCAGCACCTGCGCGGTGATCTCGGCCGGGTCCTCCTCGCACGGGTCGTCGGTGGTGAAGATCGCGGTGTCGGCGGCCAGTGCGGCGCGGCCGACGTCCGGGCGGCTGAACCGGTCGCGGTTCCCGGCGCAACCGACGACGAGGTGCACCCGTCCCCCGCTCGTCCGGCGCGCGGCCGCGATCAGGTCGGCCACCGCGGTGGGCGTGTGCGCGAAGTCGACCACGGCGAGGAACGGCTGGCCGACGTCCACCCGCTGGAACCGACCGGGCGGCAGCGCCGCGGTCAGCCCGCGCACCGCAGCCGACTTGGACACCCCCATCGCCCGAGCTGCCGCGTAGGCCGCGGCGAGGCCGGCAGCATGCCGACCACCGATCACAGCGGGCGCGGTCAACGACACCGGATCACCGCCCTCGTGGAAGACCACGCGCGGTCCGACCTCCTCGACCCGCACGTCCGCACGAGAACTGCGCCCGACGGTCACGGTCGGCACCTCGACCTGGGCGGCCAGCCGCCGTCCCCAGCAGTCGTCCACGTTGATCACGGCCCGGCGGCAGCGCCGCGGCGTGAACAACGCGGCTTTGGTCGCGAAGTACTGCTCGACGGTGCCGTGGTAGTCGAGGTGCTCCGGGCTCAGGTTGGTGAACACCGCGACCTCGGCCCGCACCGGGTCGATGCGGTGCTGGTCGATCGCGTGCGAGGACACCTCCACGACCGCCGCCCGCACCCCCGCCGAGCGCATGCGGCACAGCATCCGCTGCAGATCGGCGGCACCCGGAGTGGTCAGCTCCGCCGGACTCCGCCACCCCGGCCAGCGGGCCTCGACGGTGGAGCTCAGGCCGGTCCGCACACCACCGGCCGCGAGAGCGGCTTCGACCAGGTGCACCGTAGTGGTCTTGCCGTTGGTCCCGGTCACCGCGGCCACCGCGAGCTCATCAGCGGGACGGCCGTGCACCTCCGCGGCGACCGGCCCCACCGCAGGCCGCACCGCGGGCACGCGCACCTGGGGAACCGGCAGGTCGACGAACCGCTCCACCAGCAGCGCACCAGCCCCGGCGGCCACCGCCTCAGCGGCGAATCCGTGCCCGTCCCGCCGCGTTCCCGGCACTGCGCAGAACAGCGCGCCTGGTCCCACCCGCCTGCTGTCGGTGCTGATGTCCAGGATCCGCGCCTCGCCCCTCAGCTCGGCCTCCGGCAAGCCCCGCACGGCCGCGGACAGGCTGATTGCGCGCTGACAGTCGCATTCCACGATCACCGCGAACGTCCCCCCGGCGACGACGGCTGCCGACACCAATCGGACATACCCGCCAACCGGGACTGCCACGCTTCCGCGGCCGGCCCAGAACGCCGAACCTCGCCAGATGACACCCCGGGGCTCACGCGTCATCCCTGGTCACAGGGTTGCGCGACCCCCGATTTCATAATCATGCAGTCCATCGCATAGTATTAACCCATGTCCAAGGTTCTGACGAGTCTCCCGGTCGGCCAGCGGGTCGGCGTCGCCTTCTCCGGAGGTCTCGACACCTCCGTCGCGGTTGCGTGGATGCGCGACAAGGGCGCGATCCCCTACACCTACACCGCCGACATCGGGCAGTACGACGAGACCGACATCGCCTCCATCCCCGGCCGCGCCAAGGCCTACGGGGCCGAGCACTCCCGCTTGGTGGACTGCCGGGAGGCGCTGGTCGAGGAAGGCCTGGCCGCGCTGACCTGCGGCGCGTTCCACATCCGCTCGGGCGGCCGCACCTACTTCAACACCACCCCGCTGGGCCGCGCCGTGACCGCCACCCTGCTGGTGCGCGCGATGCTCGAGGACGGCGTGGAGATCTGGGGCGACGGCTCCACCTTCAAGGGCAACGACATCGAGCGGTTCTACCGCTACGGCCTGCTGGCCAACCCCCGCCTGCGCATCTACAAGCCGTGGCTGGACACCGACTTCGTCAGCGAGCTCGGCGGCCGCCAGGAGATGTCGGAGTGGCTGCAGGAGCACGGCCTGCCCTACCGCGACAGCGCGGAGAAGGCCTACTCCACCGACGCCAACATCTGGGGCGCCACCCACGAGGCCAAGGAGCTCGAGCACCTCAACACCGGTGTCGAGATCGTCGACCCGATCATGGGCGTGCGGTTCTGGGACGAGTCGGTCGAGATCCCCACCGAGGACGTCACGATCACCTTCGCGCAGGGCCGCCCGGTCGCGATCAACGGCAAGGAGTTCACCTCCGCCGTCGACCTGGTGCACGAGGCCAACGCGATCGGCGGCCGGCACGGCCTCGGCATGAGCGACCAGATCGAGAACCGCATCATCGAGGCCAAGAGCCGCGGCATCTACGAGGCGCCGGGCATGGCCCTGCTGTTCATCGCCTACGAGCGGCTGGTCAACGCCATCCACAACGAGGACACCGTCGCCAACTACCACAACGAGGGCCGCAAGCTGGGCCGCCTGATGTACGAGGGCCGCTGGCTGGACCCGCAGTCGCTGATGCTGCGGGAGTCGCTGCAGCGGTGGGTCGGCTCGGCGGTCACCGGTGAGGTCACCCTGCGGCTGCGCCGCGGCGAGGACTACTCGATCCTGGACACCACCGGCCCGGCGTTCTCCTACCACCCGGACAAGCTGTCCATGGAGCGCACCGAGAACGCCGCCTTCGGCCCGGTCGACCGGATCGGCCAGCTGACCATGCGGAACCTGGACATCGCCGACTCCCGCGCCAAGCTGGAGACCTACGCCCAGCTCGGCCTGGTCGGCCCGGCCCACACCGAGCTGGTCGGCACCCTGCAGTCCGGCGGCGCCGACGCGATCGCCTCCGTCGGTGCGGAAGCCGAGACCGAAGCCGGTTCCCTGGACCGCGCCGCGATGGAGTTCGGCACGGACTGACCCGAGCCCACCGCACGAGGCCGCCGCGGGGAACCTCCCCCGCGGCGGCCTTTCGCGTTCTCGGAAAATCGAATCAGCGGTCCACGCGGTAGGCGGTGCGGAGTTGCTCGACGGCCTCCGCGGCCTGGCGGGTTCCGGCTCGGTAGGCCGGTTGCCACGCCTTCCGGTCGTTGAGGTCAGGCCCGAAGTCATCGATCGCTGCTCGGTCGGGGTTGATCATCACGGTGCTGTCGGCACCGGACACGTCGAGTTCCCGATGCAGTGGTTCACGGGGGAACAGGTGTGCCTGGGGATCGATGACCACTACGGTGCGGGCACCGGTGGCGAGGTCGGCGTTGGTGCTGGACCACAAGGCGCCATCCATGTAGCGGCGGCCGTTGATAGTGATCGTCGGGGAGGCACCGGGAAACGCCATGCTCGACGCCACAGCGGACAGCAGAGGCACGCCATCCTCGCGGTCCCAGACACGCCGTTGGCCGGTTTCTGCGTCCACGGCAGTGACCAGGAGCGTTCCAGGCGGCCAGTCGCGTGCCGCGACCAGCGAGTCCATCCGGTCGATCTGCGCCTCTTCGGAGTCGGTGTCGGCAGAGATCGCGAGCTGCCCAACCCGACGGCGTGCGATCTCTGGTGCGAGTTCTGGTTCGGTGAGGACAGCGAACACCTCGGCGAAGACGCCGGAATCCCGCTTGGGAGCGGGACCGGTAGGCCGAGGAGGCTCGGCCAGGAGATCGAGATCCCGGCCAGTAGTCAGCATCGCGCCGACGATGGCACCTGCCGAAGTGCCCACGATGGCATCTGACTGCGCCAGGTCAACGCCCTGACGGCGCAATCCGGCGGCGAGCCCGGACATCCACGCCGTACCCACGACACCTCC
The DNA here is from genome assembly GCF_027853915.1 of Saccharopolyspora oryzae. Classification (GTDB taxonomy): domain Bacteria; phylum Actinomycetota; class Actinomycetes; order Mycobacteriales; family Pseudonocardiaceae; genus Saccharopolyspora; species Saccharopolyspora oryzae. The sequence continues at coordinate 18,170 of NZ_JAQGLA010000103.1, read as the reverse complement.
GGCGCCCAGCACAACCGCTGTCCCGTCGGGTCCCGCCAACCCAGTCATCACCCGCAACCCCCAGCCATTGCACGATCAGCAACCCGACACTAGTGGAGCGAGTTCGCCTCGGGGCGGGTTCGGCGCTGGAACACCACGCCGATCTGGTCCCCGTCCACCAGGAGGCGTGGTCCGAGATCTCCGTCGTTCGCGGGTGATCCGGTTCGGCCGCGTCCGGCGGTGCGCGGGAGGATGGGCGCGTACCGCTGGATGTGCTCGAGGAAGGTTCCGCGATGCCTCAGATCGCCACCAACACGAAGGTGGACCTCGCCGGACTGCTGGACTTCGTCCGACCGCGCCACCGCGCGATCCTGCTGACCACCCGGGCCGACGGACGCCCGCAGGGGTCACCGCTGACCTGCGGCGTGGACGACGCGGGGCGACTGGTGATGTCCACCTACCCGGAGCGCGCGAAGACCCGCAACGCCAAGCGCGACCCGCGGGTGAGCGTGATCGTGCTGTCCGACGAGTGGAACGGCGCGTGGGTCCAGATCGACGGCACCGCCGAGGTGATCGACGCACCGGACTCGGTGAAGCCGCTGGTCGAGTACTTCCGCAACATCTCCGGCGAACACCCGGACTGGGACGAGTACCGCGAGGCGATGCGCAAGCAGGGCAAGTCCCTGATCCGGGTCACCCCCGAACGCTGGAGCCCGATCGCCACCGGAGGTTTCCCGGCCCACCTCGCCGACGAGGGCTGAGGTCAGCGGCGCGGTGGTGGACCGGCGAGCGCCGTCAGCCGGTCCACCACGTCGGCCAGCGGTTTCCGGGTCTCGGCCTCCACTGTGGCTGGTCAGGCGGGTTGGTAGGTCAGGCAGTCCACGAGGTCGTGCTCGTGGCCCACCGAGATCCCGGGGGCCTGGCATTCGAGGTGCGAGTTGTAGCGGCAGTCGGCCATCTTGCAGGCGCCGACGTGCGCGACCGAGTCCGGATCGCCTCCGGAGACCGACGCCGTGACGAAGGTGTCGCACTGCGGTTGCCGCGGCTCGCCGATGGTGATCGCCAGCGCGTGGCAGTTCTCCTCGTCGTTGAACGCGCATTCGGTCGCGGTGCACTTGTTCACCAGCGGCATCTCCATCATGGGGTCCCCCTCCCGTCGTGGTGCGTGTTTGATGAGGGCTTCCCCGGAACGGGCCGCGGTAACCGCGCGGGCGTCACTTGCGGGAGCGGCCGACCAGCAGTCCGATGACGACGCCGATGACCAGCAGCACGGCCAGCGCGGTCCACAGCGGCAGGGTCACCACCGGGACCAGCAGCCGGATCTCGACGAGCGCGCGGTTCTCGACGGCGAGCACCACCCCGAGCGCGACCAGCACGAGAGCCGTCGCGGCCGGCCCCCAGCGCCGACCCGTCGGCTCCACCGTCGTTCCCCGCCTCTTCATCACGCACGCTCCATCGCCGCCCGTCGTCACCAGCATGCGCAGCACTGCTGGCGCGGCTCCAGAGCACAACGTCACAGCGGCGATTGGGGACTTTCTCCCCGGTGACAACGCGGTGGCCAGTCGCGATCGTCGATGCATTCTCCGCACCCGAGCCCGCGGGAGGACCCGATGAGCAACGGTCACGAAATGCGCTGGGGCGGGTTGGCCGGTCTCGCTTCGCTCGTGCTCGCCGTGATCGCGAGCATCCTGCTCCGCGGCGCGCCGCGGATCACCGAATCCACCAACGCCATCGCCAGCTACCTGTTCTTCGCCCGCGGCATGATCATGACCGCGGTCGTGCTCGCGGCAGCGGCCATCGTGCTGTTCATGTGGTTCGGCGCGACGCTGGCCACCGCGTTCCGGCTGGCCGATCCGAACAGCGATGCGCCGGCCGTCGTGCTCAGCGGGTTCGCGATCACCGCATCCATCGGATTCCTCGGCGTGGCGGCCTTGGGCGGTGTGGTCCAGGCGTTGACCACCCACCCGATGCTGCTCGTGGTGGCCTCGATCCCCTACTCCGCGCTGGTCGTCGTGCGGGCGATAGCCGGGCTGGCCCTGGCGCTGCCTCTGGCGGCCTGCGCGGTGGCCATCGCGCGCACCGACGTGTTCCCCAAGTGGGCCGGGTGGTTCACCGGATTCGTCGCCGTGATCAGGGTTCTGGGCGCGATCACGGTGATCAGCGGTGCCGGGGTGCTCGCACCGGACAGCGTGCTCACCTCCTACGTCCCCAACGCGCTGACCGCGCTGTGGCTGCTGGCCATGAGCGGGCTGCTGGTCCGCGAGCACCTGCCCAGCATCAGCCCGCAGCGGCGGGGAGCCGTCGGCCCGGCCTGACCGTCAGTCCTTCCGCAGCCTGGCTGCGCGCAGTTCGCTCCGGCGCACCTTGCCCGCGTCGTCGCGGAGCGGCTCGCCGGTGAACTCGAAGGACCTCGGGATCTTGTACGGCGCGAGGCGGGCGCGCAGGTGCTCCAGCAGTTCTTCGTCGGGCACCGGACCGGTGGTCTGCAGGATCGCGTGGACCACGTTGCCGAGGTCGTCGTCGGGCAGGCCGATCACCGCGCTCGAGGTGACGTGCGGGTGCTCGGCCAGCGCGTTCTCGACCTCCGCCGGGTAGACGTTCGCGCCGCCGACCAGCACCACGTCCGTGCTCCGGTCGGCGAGGTAGAGGTAGCCGTCGACGTCGAAGCAACCCATGTCGCCCAGCGATTCCCAGCCGTCGCGCGCCCTGGGGTCGGCCCCGACGTAGCGGTAGGGCGGCGAGGCTCCCGGGGCCGGGCGCAGCCACAGCTCACCGACCTCCCCCGGCGGCAGCTCGCGGAACTCCTCGTCGCGGGCGGTGATCTCGCCGGCGGCGACCTTACCGACCGAACCGGGGCGCTGCAACCACTCGACCCCGTCGATCATCGTGCTGGCCAGCGCCTCGGTGCCGGCGTAGACCTCGACGACCTTCTCCGGGCCGACCCAGTCGATCCAGCCGCGCTTGACGTGCTGCGGGCAGGGCGCACCGATGTGGAAGACCGTCCGCAGCGAGGAGAGGTCCACCTCGGCCCGGCGCTCGGCGGGCAGCCGCAGCATCCGCCCCATCATGGTGGGGACCACGTAGAGCCAGGTCACCGCGTGCTGCTCGATCAGGCCGAGTGCGCGGTCGGCGTCGAACCGCGACATCAGGACCACGTGGCCGCCTTGGAGCACCGAGATCAGCGAGAACATGTTGGGCGCGTTGTGGTACAGCGGCGCGGTGGTGAGCATGACGCCGTCGCGTTCCAGGCGGAGGTGGTCGGCCCCCGCGAGGACCGCTTCCGCGGTGGCCTCCTGACCAGCCACGATCAGCTTGGGCCGCCCGGTGCTGCCGCCCGAGGTCGGGGCCTTCCACGCCGGTCCGATGACGTCCGGCGGAGCGGCGTCGGATTCGTCCGCGACGTCCTCGTCACCGCGCAGCCACGGACGCCCGTCCTGCGGCCGGAGCCCGACCACCAGCGCCGGGTCGGCGACGTCCAGCAGCGCCGACAGCTCGGCGGGCGGCAGGCGGTGCGACAGCGGCTGGGGAATCGCGCCGAGCTTCCACGCCGCGATCGAGCACTCCAGGTGCCGCACCTGGTTGACCAGCGCGATCGACACCATCGACCCGCGGGTGACGCCGAGCGAGGCGAACCGGCGCGCGAGCTGGTTGGTGCGCCGGTCCAGCTCGGCCCGCGTCAGCGTGACGTGGTCGTCGGTGACCGCCGGGCGGTCGGGCGCTTGCGCGACCAGCTCCCGCAAGCGCGCTGCCAGCGCCGTCCGGCCGGGACCGCCCGTCGAGTCGGTGGTCATCTCCGGTTGCTCCTCCGTCGGTGGTCCGCGTGCGGCGGTGTTGCCGCGCCGAGATCCGAACGTATTAGCGCCCGCACCGCGCGTCGAGGAGCTGTTAGCGGTCACACCTCTCGTGAGCGGCGATGGTCGCAAGAACCACCATCGCCACTCACGAAAAACGGGGTCAGAGCAGCACGTGCGCGATGACCGCCGAGATGAGGAACGACGCGGCGAAGGAGACCAGCCCGACCGGGACGATCCGCCAGCCGATGTGCTTGAGCGCAGGCACGTCCTTGCCGATGCTCAGCCCGGCGAAGACCAGGATCGGGGTCGCCAGGGCGAGGAACTCGATCGGTTCGATCAGCGACAGCACCACGTCGGCGACCGGCGAGATCGGCGAGGTGAGCGCGATGGCCAGGACCGACGTACCGGCGACGGCCGGCAGCCCGGTCACCTTCTTGAGCCCGAGCCCGGCCAGGACCACGGCGGCGACCAGGGCGAACCCGAGCAGGGACCGCAGCTGGAATCCGCCGGTGTGCACGACGTTGGACACGATCATGGCCAGCAGCGCGATCCCGATCGCGGCCAGCGGCCGCAACCCGGCGGAAGCGTCGGTCCCGGCCACCGGAGCCACTGCGGGCCCGGTCGTGGGTGCGATCGTGCGGCCGCGGGTCAGCAGCCGGTAGAAGCGGTCGGCCAGCGGGAGCGCGACGAACATGCCGACGTAGAGCCCGAGCAGCGTGGTGACCAGGTTGCTCACGGTCGCCACCGCCACGATCTGGTCGGCCATCCCCGGGTTCTGGGCGGCGATCGCCGCCGATGCGGCGGCCATCACCGAGCCGGAGCCGACCCCGGTGCCCATGGCCAGCGCCAGCGGGTCGAGGAACCCGGTGCCCGCCAGGAAGCTGGCCAGCAGCGTCACGTACAGCGCGCCGACGACGCTGCCGAAGATGTACATGCTCAGCACACCCCGGTACTCCTCGGAGTCGGGGCCGAACCGCTCCGAGACCATCGCGAACGACGCCTCGCGGTCGATGGAGAAGCAGGCGCCGACGGCGGAACGGCCCATCTTCAGCAGCACCGCCAGCGGCAGCGACAGCACGACCGTGCCGAACAGGTGGCCCAGCTCCTGCAGCAGCAGCGCGGCGCTGGCCTGTTTGAGCACCGGGAGTTCGTGCCCCACCACGAACGCCAGGCGCACGCCGAGCAGTAGCACGCCCGCCTCCACGACGTAGGTGGCGGCCTTCTGCATCCGCACCGGCACCGGGCGGAACCGCTGAACGCTCACCACAGCACCGAGCAGCAGTCCCCAGATGATGGGGAACAGCGTGATCGCGCCCGGTCCCAGCGGGACCTTGTGGCTTCCGATGGCTTCGGCGGCGGCGGTCAGGGCGAGCGCGACCACGACGAGGAGGATCACGCGGTTGCGCGATGGGGTGGTGGACGCTGTCGGCTGCGCGACCGTGGAGCCGGTCATGGTTTCCTCCATGGTGGCCAGAGGGGGTGAGGTCGCGGCGGCTCAGTGCGCCGCGACGGTGCGGGCGGTCTTGTCGTGCTCGGCGCTCAGGCCGGCGTAGTCGACGAGCGGCGGGCGACGTGCTCGTCCAGGAACTTCTGGCGCAACACCGGATCGGCGGCGACGTCCACCGCGGTCAGCGCCATCGCGGCGGCCCCGTCCACGACGGCGGCGTCCGCGGCCGGGGTCGCCGCAGCGGCGGCGAAACCGCGGGTGTGCGGCGGGAACTCGCAGCCGATGATCGCGATGGACGGGTGGATGCTGGGCACGACGTGCGAGACGTTGCCCATGTCCGTGGACCCACCTCGCAGGCCGTGGGTCTCGCTCAGCTCCCGGCCCGATGCCTCGATGTGCGCGGCGAACCGGTCGGACATCGCCGGGTCCTGCACCAGGTCGGCGTAGAGCGGTTCGGTGGGCTCGACGGACATCGTGGCGCCGCTGGCCCGCGCCCCGGCGTCGAAGCAGGCCATGACGCGCTCCTGCAGCGCCGACATCGACTCGACGTCGAAGGCTCGCACCTCGCAGTCCACGACGGACTTCTCGGGGATGATGTTGGTGACCGCGCCGCCCTCCCGGACGAACAGCCCGATCCGGCAGTCACCCGTGATCTGCTGGCGCAGCAACCCGATCGCCACCTGGGCGACGACTGCGGCATCAGCGGCGTTGATGCCCTGGTGCGGCGCGGCGGCGGCGTGCGAAGCCCGTCCCTCGTAGGTCACGGCGAACCGGCTCACCGCCTGGCTGGCGAAGGTCGCCGGGTGCACGTCGGCCTGCCCGGGGTGCACCATCATCGCCACGGTCACGTCGTCGAAGATGCCCCGCTCCAGCAGCAGGACCTTCCCGCCCCCGTGCTCCTCGGCCGGGGTGCCGATGACCTTGACCCGGATCCCGAGCTCGTCGGCGACGGCGGCCAGCCCGATCGCGGCGCCGACGGCGGCCGCGGCGATGATGTTGTGCCCGCAGGCGTGGCCGATCTCGGGCAGCGCGTCGTACTCGGCGCAGATGCCGACGGTGAACTCCCCGCTGCCGCGCACCGCGGTGAACGCCGTCGGCACGTCGTCCGGGCCCGGCTCCACCGCGAAACCCGCCGCACCGAGCAGCTCGGTGACCTTCTCCACCGAGCGGTGCTCGGCGAAGGCGAGCTCCGGCTCCGCGTGCAGGCTGCGGCTGAGCTGGAGGAGCCGCTCCTGCCAGCGCTGCTGCTCGTCGCGCACCGAATCCTGCAGTGCCGTGCTGTCCTGACCGCTCACGTCCGCGCCTCCCTGGTCCGTCCTGGACAGGAAGGGTCAGCGATGAGACGCTTCGGTCCGCTCAAATGCAGGATCGACGCAGGAACTCACCTCAGATGCACGATCACGCCAGCCTCGACGAAGTCGATCTCGCACTGGTCAACGCCTTGCAGATCCACCCCCGCGCGCCCTGGTCGCTGATCGGCGGCGTGCTCGGCATCGACCCGGTCACCGCCGCCCGCAGGTGGGCGCGGCTGGAGCGCGCCGGGCTGGCCTGGATCTCCGCCTATCCCCCGACCACCGCCACCCAGGCCACCGCCTTCGTGGAACTGGTCTGCGAGCCGGGACGCGGGGTGGACGTGGCGCGCGAGCTGGCCGAAGACCCGCAGGCCATCACCGTCGACGTGACCGCGGGCGGACGCGACGTGCTGGTCACCGTCAGCACCCCGGATCCGCAGGTCCTGTCCCGCTACCTGCTGGAGCGGATGAGCCGGGTCGAGCACCTCCAGCAGGTGCGCAGCCACCCCGCCGTCCGGATCTACACCGAGGCCAGCCGCTGGCGGCTGCGCGCCCTCGACCACGAGCAGGCCGCGCGGATGGCCTGGGAACCCGGCGCCACCACCGGCCTGGTCAAGCTGACCGAGCAGGACTGGGCGATCGCGGTGGCGCTGGCCGCCGACGGCCGGACCCCGGTCGCGGCGCTCGCCGAGGCAGCGGGCACCAGCACGAGCACGGTCCGGCGGCGGATGGCCCGGATGCTGGCCAGCCGGCAGCTCCGCCTGCGCTGCGAGCTCGCCCGCACGCAGTCCGGGTGGCCGGTCTACGCGTGGTTCTTCGCGCGGGTTCCCCCGGCCCACCTCGACGACACCGCGCGCACCCTGGCCCGCATCCCGGAGGTCCGCGCGGTGACCTCGACGGCCGGGCCGCACAACGTGATCATCGCGGTGTGGCAGCGGTCCCTGGCCGACGTCCAGGACCTGGAGACGCACATGAGCCGGCTGCTGCCGAACCTGGACATCGTGGACCGCAGCATCGTCGTGCGGCCGGTGAAGCTCGTCGGCCGGCTCCTGGACGAACGCGGCCACGCGACCGGTTCCGTCCCCCTCGACACCCGCAGCAGCCCCTGACCGGGCTCAGCCGAGGCTGACCTTCGGGTCGAAGGTGTTGCAGGTGTTCGGGTTCCCGCTGCGCAGACCCGTGGTGAACCACTTCTCGCGCTGCGCCGAACTGCCGTGGCTGAACTTGCTCTCGTCCACCCGGCCACCGCCGAGCTCGGCCTGGATGAAGTCGTCGCCGATGTGCTCCGCGGCGTCCAGGGCGCGGTTGACGTCGTCCTGGGTGATGTCCTCGATCAGCGGCTGGCCGGACTTGGTCGGCACCGTGGTGGCATGGTTGGCCCACACCCCCGCGTAGCAGTCGGCCTGCAGCTCCAGCCGCACCGCGCCCGAGGTCGGTCCGGTCTTGCGGGGGTCGACCTTCGAGGAGGTGCCGAGCAGGTTCTGCACGTGGTGGCCGTACTCGTGGGCCAGCACGTAGGCCTCCACGAACTGCCCGCCCCGGGCGCCGAACCGGGTCTGCAGGTCCTTGAAGAAGTCCAGGTCGATGTAGACCTCGGAGTCGGCCGGGCAGTAGAACGGGCCGACGTCGGAGGTCGCGCCACCGCACGCGGTCTGCACGGAACCGCGGAAGAAGTTCGTCGGCGCCGTCCGGTAGCGGCCGCCGGAGCGCTTGAACTGGTCGTTCCAGTAGCCCTGGATGGAGTTGATCGAGGCCACCAGCGCGCAGTCGTCGCGGCGGTTGGCGTCGGCCCCGGTGCGGCACTCCTGCGCGAGCCGCTGGTCGTCCGCCTGCTGACCGGCGGGGAGCTGGTCGAGGCTCAGCGGCAGCGGGGTTTGGCCACCGCCGAGGAAGTTGCTGATCAGGAAGAAGATCACGACCCCGACGACGGTGAGTCCGCCGCCACCGACCGCGATCGCGCCGCCCCCGAAGCCTCCGCCGGAACCACCGGCTTCCTGGACCTGGGACGTGTCCAGCTCCGCGTTCTCGTTGAACCGCACCGAATTCCTCCTGGAGAACCGCGCGCCGACCGGCGTGCGGACGTCTTGCTCGCCGGACACGATATCCGGCCGCGGTGCTCCACCGATCTTGTGCGGTGAGCCGGTGTTGCGCGCGCAACACCCCCGGCGCCCGATGTTCACCACCCCGGTGCCGGGGCCCGCTGAGCTTTCCGGTGCGACCCTCCGTCCGGCTCGGGTCGGGGGCAGCTGATTGGATGTCCGACGTGGACATCCTTCTGCTTCATTCGTCGTACGGGTTGCGGCCGGCCGTGCACGCCGCGGCCGACCGGCTGCGCGAGGCCGGCCACGAGGTGCACGTCCCCGACCTGTTCGACGGCCGGACCGCGGAGACCGTCGAGGACGGCCAGCACATCAGCGAGGAGATCGGCCGCGACGAGCTGCTGCGCCGGGCGGTGCAGGTCGCCGCTCCGCTCAGCGCCCGCGGACTGGTGTACGCGGGGCTCTCCATGGGTGCGGCCATGGCCCAGACCCTCGCGCTGGCCGACGAGAAGGCCCGCGGCCTGCTGCTCCTGCACGGCACGTCCGACATCGCGGAGAACGCCGAGGTCGACGACCTGCCGGTGCAGCTGCACGTAGCCGACCCCGACCCGTTCGAGACCGACGACTGGCTGAACTCCTGGTACCTGCAGATGCAGCGGGCCGGGGCGGACGTGGAGATCTACCGCTACCCCGGCGCCGGGCACCTGTTCACCGATCCGGACCTGCCCGATCACGACGCCGAGGCCGCCCGGAAGGCCTGGGCCGCGTCGCTGGACTTCATCGACTCGCTCTGAGCCGCGGGCCGCAGCTGCCCACCGGTGATCACCTGGGACGCGTTCAGATCGCTTCCAGCTCGATCAGCGAGTAGAGCGAGCGGGTCGGCCTCATGTCGGTGCGCTTCCAGCCGGTGGCGGCGAAGAGCTCGTCGAACTCGTCCAGGTCGCGCTCGAGGCCCTCCGAGACGGCGAGCATGTTCATGTCCATGAGCACGGCCTGGTCGGGCTTGCCGATGTCACCGATCAGCGCCTCGATCACCAGCGCGCGGGCTCCCGGGCGCGCCGCCCGGCGGCAGTTGCGGAGGATGGTGCGGCACTGCTCGTCGGCCCAGTCGTGCAAGATGTTCTTGAGCAGGTAGTAGTCGGCCTCCGGAACGTCGGTGAAGAAGTCCCCGCCGACTGCGGTGAAGCGGTCGGACAGCCCGGCTTCACCGGCGGCCCGCCGGGCGTCCTCGACGACGTGCGGGAGGTCGAACACCTGGCCTTCGACGTCCGGGTGCTCCCGCATCAGCTGGAGGACCAGAGCGCCCTCGGCGCCGCCGACGTCGACCACCCGGCCCACCCCGTCGAGGTCCAGCAGCGAGATCGCGTCCTCGATGACCATGCCGGTCATGTTCGACATGAACTTCGAGAACAGGCCCGCCTCGCCGGGGTTCCGGCTGAAGTGCGTGAAGATGTCGGCGCCCAGGGCCTGCTCGACCTGGTTGCCACCGGAGCGCACCGCTTCCGGGAGCAGGCCCCAGCTCTGCCAGTGACCCGGCGCCCCTTGAACCAGGGCGGCCTCCCGCAGCGATCCGGGCACACCTTCGCGCAGCACCTCGCCGAGCGCGGTGAGGCGGAAGCGGCGCCGGCCCTCGTGGCCCAGCAGACCGAGGCTGGCGCAGGCGCGCATCAGCCGGTACGTGGTGTCCGGATCGCTCGATTCCTCCTCTGCGATCTCCTGCGCCGTGGCGGCGCCCGCGGCGACGTGGTCGGCGATCCGCAGATCAGCGGCGGCCCGGGTGATCTGGGCCGTCCAGTGCCCGGTCAGCATCCCCATGACCGCGTCCGCGTTGCGCGTCCGCTCCGCTTCAGCGGCCGACGGCTGGGCGAGCTCGCTCTTGAACGGCATGTCTTCCCCCGAGTTCCAGGCAACCAAGGTCGCCTGGCCGAGGGTGTCACAGATCGACTCCGAGTTCCGGGGAATAGCCCGAGAAGCGCGCACGCGCGAATCTCGTTGCTGCAACCGGCGGATTCAGCGTTGATCCCGCACGGTCGAGTCCACATCGGACTCCGGTGGGCTACCTGTCCGGCTTCTGCATCTCCCGTGCCATGCGCACGAACTCGCGCAATGCCGCGCTCTGGTAAGCGCTTTCGCGACGCAGGAGGCAGGGCGTGCGGGTCGGAAGCGCCGGCTCCAGCGGGATCGGGTGCAGCTCGGGGTGCTCCCGGGTGACGGCGTCGGGCAGGATGGTCGCCAGATCGGTCCGCAGGACGATCTCGATCAGCGCGGTGGCCGAGTTCGCGTCCACCGCGACCTGCACCTGCGCGCCCTGCTCGGCGAAGTAGGCGTCGATGTGGACTCGGGTGGCGAAGTAGGTGCTGAGCAGCGCCAGCGGCTGATCTGCCACCTCCGCCACCGGCAGCGGGGCCTCGCGGCTGGCCAGCGGATGGCGTCGGCCGACGACGAGGCTGAGGGATTCGGTCAGCAGCGGGGCGCTGTCGATGCCCGGCAGGTGCTCTCCGCTGAACGCCACGCCCAGGTCCAGCTCGTCGGCGAGCAGGGCGGATTCGATCCGGTCCTGGGTCATCTCCCGCACGTCCAGGCTGATCCCGGGGTACGCGGCCCAGAACGCACCGGTCAACGGCCCGACCAGGTAGGCCGTGAAGGTCGGCGTGACCGCCAACCGCAGGTGCCCGCGGGTCAGGTCCTGCACGTCGAGCACGGCGCGCTGACCGGCCTCGAGATCGCGCAGCGCCTGGCGCGCGTGGTCGACGTAGGTCGCACCGGCGTCGGTCAGCCGCACCGACCGCCCGGTCCGGTCAAGCAGCTGCACGCCCAGCGCCTTCTCCAGCTGCTTGATCTGCTGCGACAGCGTCGGCTGCGAGATGTGCAGCTCCTCGGCGGCGCGGGTGAAGTTCGCCTGCTCGGCGACGGCCAGCAGGTAGCGGAGGTGGCGCAGTTCCACGGTCACACCTCCACTATAGATGCCAGCAATCGTTTCGATGACATCTGCGACTTGGACACTATAGGTCCAGCTCATGCATGGTTGTGGTGGTCAAGCAAACGACACCTGCAGGAGGAGGGTCCATGCAGCACCTCGCGGACGGCATTCGCCGGTTCCAGCAGGGCGTCTTCCCCACCAAGGCCGAGCTGTTCGCCCAGCTGGCCACCACGCACCGGCCCCGCACGCTGTTCATCGGCTGCTCCGACGCCCGCGTGGTCCCCGAGCTGATCACCCAGCAGGAGCCGGGCGAGCTGTTCGTCATCCGCACCGCGGGCAACCTCGTCCCCGCGCACTCGGCGGACGCCGACGGCATCACCGCGAGCATCGAGTACGCCATCAACGCGCTCGGCGTGACCGACGTGGTCGTCTGCGGGCACTCCGCCTGCGGCGCCATGACCGCCCTCGCCGAGAACCAGGACATGTCCGCCCTGCCCACCACCGCCGGGTGGTTGCGCCACGCGGACGCCTCGCTGGCCCGCGCCGCCGCTGCGGACTGGCACGGCGAGGTCGACGTGCTCGTGCGGCACAACGTGCTCGCGCAGCTGGCGAACCTGATGACCCACCCGTCCGTCGCCCGAGCGGCCGCCAGCGGCCAGATCTCGTTGCACGGCTGGGTCTTCGACATCGCCACCGGAACCGTGGCCGAACTCGGCCGCGACGACCTGATCGCTCCCGTCCCGGCCGCATGAGCACCGGAACCGGATCCCGCAACACACCAGAAGAGAGGATTTCGAACGTGGTGCACGCCCAGTTCGACCCCACCGCCCGCCAGCAACTCGCCATCGCGGCGGTCGAGAGCAAGACCCGCAAGGACCTCACGTGGCAGCAGATCGCCGAAACCGCCGGTTTCTCCGAGGCTTTCGTGACGGCCGCCCTGCTGGGCCAGCACGCGCTGCCCGCGGCCGCCGCCAAGGCGGTCGCTGAGCTCCTCGAGCTCGGCGAGGACGCGGTGCTGCTGCTGCAGACCGTCCCGACCCGCGGTTCGATCCCCGGCGGCGTGCCCACCGACCCCACCATCTACCGGTTCTACGAGATGCTCCAAGTCTACGGCACCACGCTCAAGGCGCTGGTGCACGAGAAGTTCGGCGACGGCATCATCAGCGCCATCAACTTCCGCCTGGACGTCCAGAAGGTCGCCGACCCCGAGGGCGGCGAACGAGCCGTGATCACCCTCGACGGCAAGTACCTGCCGACCAAGCCCTTCTGAGAACCGGGAGACGAAGTGGACTTCATCCAGCGCACCATCGACCTGGCCCGCCGCAACGTCGAGGAGGGCGGCCGCCCGTTCGCGACCGTCATCGCCAAGGACGGCGAGATCGTGGCCGAAAGCCCCAACAAGGTGGCGCAGACCGGCGACCCGACCGCGCACGCCGAGGTCCTGGCCATCCGGGAGGCGTGCACGAAGCTCGGCACCGAGCACCTCACCGGCACCACCATCTACGTGCTGGCGCACCCCTGCCCGATGTGCCTGGGCTCGCTGTACTACTGCAGCCCCGACGAGGTCGTCTTCCTGACCACCCGCGAGGCCTACGAGCCGCACTACGTGGACGACCGCAAGTACTTCGAGCTCGACACGTTCTACTCCGAGTTCGCCAAGGACTGGCGGGAGCGCCGACTGCCGATGCGCCACGAACCCAGCGATGCGGCCGTCGACGTCTACAAGGACTGGCAGGAGCGCAACGGCGGCGAACGACGGGTCGCCGGCGCACCCACAGCCTGATCGCGGAGGAACTGCTGGGAATCACCCCACCCTTGTGATCTCCTGGCTCCGGCGCTGCCACCGGTCCCTCCCCCCGTCACCGGTGGCGGCGCACCCTGTTCTCAGCCCCAGGAAAGGACCTCGATGGCCGATCACCGGCTCCTCCACGCGGCCACCACCGGCAACCTCGCCGACGTCCGCGCCGCGCTCGCGGCCGGCGCCGACGTGGAAGCCCGCGATGCGCACCAGCGCACGCCGCTGCTGCTCGCCGTGCTCAGCGATCACGTCGACGTCGCCCGCGAGCTCGTCGCGGCCGGGGCCGATCCCAACGCCCAGGACGACCGCCGGGACAGCCCGTTCCTGGCCACCGGGGTGACCGGCAGCGTCGAGATGCTCCGGGTGCTGCTGCCCGCCGGTCCCGACGTCACCATCACCAACCGGTTCGGCGGCGTCGCGCTCATCCCCGCCTGCGAACGCGGCCACGTCGACTACGTCCGGGCGGTCCTGCGCACCGAGATCGACGTCAACCACATCAACAACCTCGGCTGGACCGGTCTGCTCGAAGCCGTGATCCTCGGCGACGGCAGCCGCCCCTACCAGCAGATCGTGCAGATGCTCCTCGACGCCGGAGCGGACCCGGCCATCCCGGACGGCGAGGGCGTGACGGCCCTCCACCACGCCCGGGCCGCCGGTCAGAAGGAGATCGCGGACCTGCTGCGAGAGGCCGCCTGAGCACCGCCGCGCTCCAGGCAGGACCGGTCAGTCGTCGTAGGGGTCGTCGTTGCCCGCTGAGCCGTAATCGGTGGCCTGGGACGGGTCGACGAGCGCGAAGCGCGCGCCCATCGGGTCGCGCAGCACCGCGACCCGTCCGAGGCTGCAGTCGTACGGGTCCACCCGGATCCGGCCGTGGAGGGCGACCGCCGCCCGCACCATCTCGTCGGTGCCGATCTCCTCGTCCACGCCGAGGTAGACCAGCCAGTGCGAGTGCGCGTCCGGGCTGATGTGGTCGCGGATCATGCTGACCCGGGCCAGCACCGAATCGCCGCCCAGGTACCAGACCTCGTAGTCGGAGAGGTGGTCGGTGCCGAACTGCTCGCCGGTGTAGCCGAACAGGCCGCCGTAGAAGTGGTCGGCCGTCTGCGCCTTGATGGTGACCAGCTCGGCCCACACCAGGGTGCCCGGCAGGCCGACGTCGAACTGCCACTGCGCGTCCGGCTCCAGCAGGCCGAACTCGTCGTCCGACGGGCTGGTCAGCACCATCTTCACGCCCAGGCCCGGCACCCGGCTGCGCGGCACGACGACCTGCCCGCCCAGCTTGCCCGCCTCGGCCGCGGTGACCGCGCTGTTCGGGGTCGCCAGGAACAGCCGCCATTTCGAGCGGCCGTCCGCGGACTCGCGGATGCTGGCCACCGGGTAGCCGTCCCGGTGCGCGATCACGTGCGAGCCCTCGCGCGGATCGTCGTGCTCCTCGAACTCCCACCCGAACAGCCGGCCGTAGAACCCGCAGGCCGTCGGCACGTCGGTGGTCACCAGCTCGATCCAGCAGGGCATCCCGGCGGGGATGTCCCAGCGAGCGTTCTCGACGGACATGTTCGGCCCCCCAGCGCGTCAAGATCACTTGTCCGGGTCATTATGCGCCCCTCCCCCGACGGAGGACCCCGGCAACGGAGATCACGATCGGGTCAAACACCCGGACAGAGCACTGCTTTCGGAGTAACGGCGCCAATTCGCCCGACGATGCCGGTCGCAGCGCTGCGATGTCCACAGTGGACGAAAACCCGCCACCGCCGATCGGGGCGGCGGTGGCGGGTTCGCGGTGCAGCTCGAGGTGGGGTCAGCGACCGGCGGCCGCCTTCGCCTCCTCCTCGGTCCCGACCGAAGCGGTCGCTCCGGGCAGCGGACGAGCCGCGGACTCCTTGGTGAACCAGACCCCGATCGCGCCGATGATGCCCGCGCCGATCAGGTAGTAGGCCGGCCACATCAGGTCGCCGGTGGCCGCGATCAGCGCGGTCATCACGGTGGCGACCGTGCCGCCGAACAACGACACCGAGATGTTGAACGAGATCGACAGCGCACCCTGCCGGACGTGCGTCGGGAACAGCGCGGGCAGCGTGGACGGCATGGTGGCGCTGAAGATCACCAGCGTCAGACCCATGATCAGCAGCCCGGCGAACACCGTCGAGACCGTGTTCTGCTGGATCAGCAGCACCGACGGCACCGACAGCACCACCAGCGCCGCGCACCCGACCATGATCACCGGCTTGCGGCCGACGCGGTCGCTGATGCTCCCGATGAACGTGATCACCGCCAGCATCACCGCCATGACCACGATCTGCAGGACGTAGGACTCGGTCTCGCCGATCACCGGCGGCAGCGCGTCGGTCAGGTAGGTCGGCATGTAGGCGGTGAGCATGTAGTTGGTGACGTTGAACACCAGCACCAGCGCCCCGCACACCAGCATGGCCGGCCACTGCTGGAGGAAGATCTCCTTGAACTCCCCCTTCACCGGTTCCTTCTGCTGCGCTTCGTGCTTCTCGACCAGCGCGGCGAACGCCGGTGTCTCCTCGAGCTTCATCCGCAGGTACATGCCGACGACGCCCAGCGGTCCGGCCACCAGGAACGGGATGCGCCAGCCCCAGGACAGCAGGTCGGGCTCCGGCATCGCGGCGGTCAGCACGGCGACGATCACCGCGCCGAGGATGTAGCCGGTCAGCGTGCCGAACTCCAGCCAACTGCCCAGGAACCCGCGCCGCTTGTCCGGGGCGTACTCGGCGATGAACGTCATCGCGCCGCCGTACTCACCGCCGGTGGAGAAGCCCTGGACGAGCCGGGCGAGCAGCAGCAGCATCGGCGCGGCCAGCCCGATCGCGTCGTGGCTGGGGATCAGGCCGATGCAGAACGTCCCGGCCGCCATCATGATCATCGTGGTGGCCAGCACCCGGGTGCGCCCGATCCGGTCGCCGAGCGGCCCGAAGAACATCCCGCCGAGCGGGCGGACCAGGAACGCCGCGGCGAAGGTGCCGAAGGTCGCCAGCAGCTGCGAGGTCGGGCTGGACTCCGGGTAGAAGACCTTGCCGATCGTGGTGGCCAGGTAGGCGAAGACGCCGAAGTCGAACCACTCGGTCACGTTGCCCACGGCCGCCGCCGCGACGGCCCGGCGCACCAGGCCCGGGTCGACCACGGTGACGCCTTCGACCGAACGGATGCCGGACCCGGCGTGCTCCTCAGCCGTCACCGCGCGCACCGCCCGGCCCGGTCGGCCAGCAGGTCCACGAGCTCCGGTGTTTTCCATCGGAAAGCGAACATGCCGAAGAACAATAGTGCGTGGAATTGTGGATCGCCGCCCCGGATGCGAAAAGAGGTATATCCATCACGTTGCAACCGGGCAAATCATGCAAACCGAATGTTTCGAGCACAACGGAGATCGCCGGAGGTATGCGAAGACAATTCGCATAGTGGTATTCGGAGCGGAAAGACGACGCGCGCCACCCGCACGATCCTGCCCCATCAGACCAGATTCGCAAGCCCGAGACCAGCGGAAACCTGAGATCTCACGCCGCGGAAGCAGGCTGGTCACCTTCCGGGAAACTTCCTCTCGAGCCACTGCAGTTTCACCTTCGCCCGGAATCGAGCGCGCGAGAACCGCGACTCAACACCCAATTCAGAAATTTGTTCGATCAGTTTCGAACCGGACTCCGGCGATCAGGTCGCGTCGGCGTCGAACGGCGGTTTCTCGCCACTGCCCAGCCCGCGCGGCGAGGACCGCGGCGTCGTCGAATGCGAATCCGCGCGATCGTCGAGCAAGTAGTTGACCACTGCACGTCGCGGGTCGGCATTGCGCAGCGCGTTGAGCTGCTGGAGGGGCTCTCGCAGCTGCTCCAGCGGTTCGCGCAGGTCGTCGCCGAACTCCTCCTGGAGCCGCTGCTGGGCGCCCGTGGCGTGCTCTCGGACCTGGCGAAGCGCGCGCCCCGCCCACGCGGCGGTCTGCGGCAGCCGTTCCGGGCCCAAGATGAACAGACCTGCGACGAGCAGAACGGCCAGGTGCGGCAAGCTCATGCCGACCACCTCCAAACCCCCCACGCAGAGTACTCACCGGGCCGGTTGGCACCGTCGAACGGGCGCCGGAACGCCACGCGAACGAGCGGCTCCGGACACCAGTTCCGGCCCGGCCACCGCGGCTATGGTGGCGACGGGGGGACCGTTCCGGGCGAAACGGTCCGATGAGGACCAGCACGGAGGGCGCGGTGGATCTCGGGGAGTTGCTCTCGTCGTTGGCGCAGCTACCCCTACCGCTGGTCATCGCGGCGGCGGGCGCGCTCACGCTGGCCGAGTGCACCATCGGCCTCGGCATGGTCATACCGGGCGAAACCGGCCTGCTGATCGCCGCCTCCGCGATCACCGACGTGTTCGGTTTCGTGGCGATGGTCCTGGTCGTCACCCTCTGCGCCACCACCGGTGACACCATCGGGTACTGGCTGGGACACCGCTACGGGCAGCGCCTGCGCGAGACGAAGCTGGTCGGCCGCATCGGCCGCCAGCACTGGGACCGGGCCGCCGACCAGCTCCGCAAGCACGGCGCGGGCGCGGTGTTCGTCGGCCGGTTCCTGCCCGTGCTGCGCACCCTGACACCCGCCGCGTCGGGCGCCTCCGACCTGCGCTTCCGGCGGTTCCTCCCGGCATCGGCCGCCGGTGCCCTGTGCTGGTCGACGTTGCACGTCGGCATCGGCACCGGCGCGGGAGCGTCGGCCCGCTACGTCGAGGACGTCCTCGGCGAAGCCAGCTGGTTCGTGCTCATGGCCGTGGTCGCGGTGGTCGTGGCCGTGGTGCTGTGGCGGAAGGTCCGAGCTCGCCGCGCGGCGACGGCGGAAGCGGCTCGGACCCCCCGCGCGGAGCAGTGACCGCGATCAGCCGAGGTCCACGACGTGGCCCGCGCGCAC
>NZ_JAQGLA010000102.1 GCF_027853915.1 Saccharopolyspora oryzae | reverse complement strand
CGTGTGTGCTTTGGGGCGCTGGAGCACCCCAAAGCACTCACGACTGTTCAATCGTTCCTGGGAACCTCGATGCGCCACGCGATCAGCGCGGCCGCGGCGAGGCCCGCCAGGGCAATGGCGCAGCTGACGGCGTAGGGGTCGACGCCGGACAACGCGGGCGCGAAGCCGATCCCGATGTAGAGCGTGACACCCGACGATCCGCCGAGCTGGTCAGCGGCGCGCTGGACGCCCGACGCGGCCCCGGCGTCGCCATCGGTGACACCGCTGACTGCCGCGTGCTGGAGGCCGACCAGCCCGAAACCCATGCCAGCAGCGATCAGCACCATCGCCGGCATCATCTCCAACGCACCCGCCTCGACCTGCGCACCGGCTGCGATGGCGAGCATCCCGGCCGCGGTCGCTGCGATGCCGATGACAGCGCAGGTGCGCGAACCCCACCGCCCGACGACGCGGGGCACGAACGTCGCGGCCGCGACCAGTGCCACCGCCAGGGGGAGGAGCGCTGTTCCCGCGGCGAACGGGGTGAGCCCGGCCCGCTGCTGGAGCTGGAAGGTGAACAGCAGGAACGACGTGGACAACGCGGCGCTGAGCAGCGCAGTCGCGGCGTTGGCCAGCACTCGCGCGCGGTTCCGGAAGAACGCCATCGGGATCAGCGGATTGGCCGCTTTGCGCTCCACGACGACGAACGAGGCACCTGCGAGCACCGCGCCGATCAGGGCGAGCGGGGCCAGCCAGCTCTCGCCCGTCTCGACGACCCCCAGCACGAAGAGCAGGGGAGCGGCCGTGAGCAGGGCTGCTCCGGGCAGGTCGAGCGGCTTGCGCTCCCCCGGCGGGTCCGCCGGGACGAGGACCAGCGCGGCGCAGACCACGTACGCGGTGAACGGGACGGCGACCAGGAAGATCCACCGCCAGCCGAAGAATTCGGTGATGACGCCAGAAAGCACGAACCCCAGCACCAGACCGGAGCTCGCGACGACCGCCCACACGCTCAACGCGCGTGTTCGGCGCGGCCCTTCGGGGAACGTCAGCACGATCATCGCCATGGCCGCCGGGAGCGCGAGCGCTTCGCCCGCACCTTGCAGCAGCCGCGCGACCACCAGCAGCGGGAACGTCTGCGTCGCCCCGGCCAGGAGCGAGGCCGCCCCGAACACCGAGGTGCCGACCAGCAGCACCCGGCGTCGGCCGAGCACATCGCCCAAACGACCGCCGAGCATGAGCAAACCGCCGCCGGTGACGGCGTAGCCGACGACCACCCAGGTCAACACGCGCGCATCGACGCCGAACTCGGCGCCGATCGAGGGCAGCGCGATGTTGACCACCGTGACGTCGACCGCGATCAGGAACTGCAGCACGGCGAGGGAACCGAGGACCAGCCATGGCCGCGCGCCGGTGCTCCGGCGCTGGACGGGAATGTCCGCGTGCAAAGGAAACTCCGTTGCTCGATGCGAATCCGAGCAGCCCGAAAGAGCCGCTTCGGTCTGGACGCGAAGCGACGGAACGTTCAGGTGGACCGCGCCGCCGCTAGAAGCGACGCGAGCGGGTCACAGCAGCAGCGGCTGCGGCAGAAGCACTGGACATGCCGCGGAGGCTAGCAAGAACCGCCGGGACAGGTCATCGGATTTTTCGGACACCACCGATCCGAAGCGGACCCCGCCTGGGTGGTTCCGGACGGGCTGGTGGCGCAGTGCGCCGAACGAGTGCCCGCGCTGCTCAGGGACGTGATCGAGGTCGTTTCGGTGCGATCGACGCCGGAGTTCCAGCGATCCGCCGTGCGGCGGTTGATCTTCGTGCGGTTCCGCGGAGTCCCGCTGTTCTGGCGACTGGACCTGGCTGTCTGGGCCGCGTCCCGGGCATTCGACGAAAACGTCGATGCCGACAACCCGGAAGCCCGCGGCTCGGACTGGTCGCTACCGGAAAGCGCTGCGATGAACGCGATCGGCGCGTGCAAAGAAGTGATGCGCGGTCATGACCCAGTGGCAGACGGCTTGCTGTCACGCGGTTTTCAACGCATCAACGCACCAGACCCCGGCGGCGACTGGCCCGACCGGATCATCGCCCTCGCCCGCGCGGTGTCCACCCGAACCCCCGAACTAACCGACCTCACCAACGAAATCATCAACCTGGCGACCGACCTCCACTGACCACCCAGCCACCCAATCCCTCCGCCCGATCCCACCGTCCGAAGGACGACCTCCGGGTCCCGCCTACTGCCGGGTAACTACAGTTTCAATTGAAACTGCGGTCCCTCGTGCCTGGGATGTGCAGTTTCAATTGAAACTGCGGTTACCGGTGCTCAAGTGAGCGGGGTCCCGGCCCGGGTTCTGGAGTCAGTTCTGGGGTGGGGAGTCGGTTCGGGGTGCGGCTTTGAGGGCGATCACGGTGATTGCTGCTGCGACCATCACGATGCCGACGATCCACAGGCCTGCTCGTTGGGAGCCGGTCGCATCTTTGAGGGCTCCAGTGATGTAGGGCGCGGCGAAACCGCTGATGTTGCCCAGGGAGTTGATCAGCGCGATGCCTCCCGCCGCTGCTGCTCCGGCCAGGAAGTTGCTGGGGAGTGCCCAGAACGTGGGCAGTGCCGAGCAGACACCGACCGCGCAGACCGTCACCGCGACCATCGCCAGGAACGGATTTCCCATGTACAGCGCGATCGGGATGCTCAGGCCACCGAGCAGCAGCGGCAGGGCGACGTGCCACACCCGTTCCCGCTTCCGGTCACCGTGCGCGCCCCAGATCACCATCGCCACCGCACCGATCGCGTAGGGGATGGCCGTGATCAGACCGGTTTCCATAGTGGACAGTTCGGCGCCGTACTGCTGCTCGAAGCCCTTGATGATGGTGGGCAGGAAGAACCCGAGCGCGTACAGGCCGTAGGCGATGCCGAAGTACACGAACGCCAGCGCCAGGATCCGCGGGTGGGTCAGCGCCTTTCGCAGCGGCCAGCTGTGCTCGGCCTCGGTCTGCTCGCGCTCGGCGTCCAGCTGAGCGCTCAGCCAGGTGCGCTCCTCGGCGGTGAGCCACTTCGCTTCCGACGGGCGGTCGGTCAGGTAGAACCAGGTGACGAACGCCAGCAGGATCGCAGGCACACCCTCGACCAGGAACATGAACCGCCAGCCGGACAGGCCGAAGACCCCGTGGCCGCTGGTGATCAGCACGCTCGACACGGTGGCGCCGATCGCGCTGGACACCGGAACCGCGGCCATGAACAGCGCAACCGCCCTGGCCCGCTGGGCGGCCGGGAACCAGTACGTCAGGTACAGGATGATGCCCGGGAAGAACCCGGCCTCGGCCACGCCGAGCAGGAAGCGCAGCACCACCAGGGTCGTGGCGTTCGGCACGAACGCCATCACCGTGGCCACCGCGCCCCAGGTGATCATGATGCGGGCGAGCCACTTCCGCGCCCCGAACCGGTGCAGCGCGAGGTTGCTCGGCACCTCCAGCACCAGGTAGCCGAGGAAGAAGATGCCCGAGGCGAAACCGAAGATCGTTGCGGTCATGCCGAGTTCGTCGTTCATCCCGTTCGGGCCGGCGAAGCCGATGTTGACCCGGTCCAGGTAGTTGACGAAGTACAGCAAGCACAGGAACGGCATCAGCCGCACGGCGACCTTGCGAAGGATCCGGTTCTGCACCGCAGCCGATGCTGCATCAACTCCGCTCATCCGAGTGACCTAAACCGCACCCCCACGTCAGGTCAAGGGGCAAACCACTGGATGAGATGGCCGGTGACTGCTGCGCAACCCGCCGACGCTACCGTTGAGGCATGCCCGAACGCCCAATTGCCCTGGTCACCGGTGCCTCACGCGGTATCGGTGCCGCCGTCGCCCGCTCGCTTTCCGACACGCACGATCTGCTGTTGGGCGGGCGCGACGCTGACGCGCTGCAAGCACTCGTCGACGAGCTCCCCGGGGCCAAGCCCTGGCCGGTCGAGCTCACCGACCACGAAGCCGTTGCCAACGCGGTCGCCGACATCGATCGGCTCGACGTCGTCGTGCACTGCGCCGGTCTGGTCGAGCTGGCCGCGGTCGCGGACGCTCCCAGCGACTCCTGGCGTCGCACGTTCGAGCTGAACCTGTTCGCCGTCACCGAGCTGACCCGTCTCCTGCTGCCCAAGCTGCGCGAGAGCAAGGGCCACGTCGTGCTGGTCAACTCCGGCGCTGGGCTGTCCGCGAAGCCGAACTGGGGCTCCTACGCCGCCAGCAAGTTCGCGCTGCGCGCCTTCGCCGACGTGCTCCGCGCCGAGGAAGCGGTGCACGGCTTGCGGGTCACCTCGGTGTTCCCCGGTCGCACCGCCACCGACATGCAGCGCGGTGTTCGCGAGCAGGAGGGCGCCGAGTACCAGCCTGGCGACTACCTGCGTCCCGAGTCGGTCGCCGGACCGATCGTCTCCGCGGTGCACGCCACCGCGGACGCCCACCTCACCGAGATCGTCATCCGCCCTTCCTGATCAGGTCGGACGGCGTCCCGGCCGGGTTGTCGACGCTGCGACGTCCGACCCGGCCGGCGCCGCGGTCCCACCGGAGCGGCCCGGTGGTCCAGGCACGCCTCGCCGCTGAACTGTCCCGACTCAGCCGCGGATGTGCTGCGCTGCGGTGCGGGCTGCCGCCTGCACCGCGCGGCGGTCCACCTGGGTGGGTTCGCGGTCGCGCAGCACCCGGTCGCCGGCGACCCAGACGTCGCGGACGCAGCGCGAGCCGGACGCCCACACCACGTTCGCCAGGATCTGCTCATCCGGCACGTCCAGACCGGTGGCGAACGCCGGGTTGTCGACGTCGAGGTGCACGATGTCGGCCCACTTGCCCGGCTCCAACGAGCCGATGTCGTCGCGGTGCAGTGCCTCAGCCCCGCCACGCGTCGCGGCGAGCAGCGCCGCGCCAGCGCTCAGCGCGGTCGCGTCACCGGTCGCGGTGCGCGCGAAGAGTCCTGCCAACTGCACCTCCTCCCACAAGTCCAGGTCATCGTTGCTGGACGGCCCGTCGGTGCCCAGGCCGACCGGGACACCGGCGGCCAGCAGGTCGACCAGCCGCGCCGTCCCCGAAGCGAGCTTCGCGTTGGAACCGGGGCAGTGCGCCACCCCGACCCCGCGGCGTGCGAACAACGCGATGTCCTCGTCCGACAGGTGCACGCCGTGCGCGGCGAGCACTCGGCCGTCCAGCACACCGAGCTTCTCCAGCAGTGCAGGCACCGAACCGAACTGCTCCCGCTGCTCGACGTCCTCAGCGAGGGTCTCCGCCACGTGCGTGTGCACCAGCGCCTCGCGCTGCTGCGCGGCCTCACCGATCGCCTGCAACGCCTCCGGCGGAAGCGTGTACGCCGAGTGCGGCCCGTAGGCGAGCTCCACCCGATCGCCCCGCCCGAACCGAACGCCGTCGGCGTCGATCCACCGGCTGATCCCGTTGACCATGCCCTGCCAGCCGCCAAGCTTGTCCAGCTCGGGAGTCGCGATCACCGCGGAAGCGAACACGACACGCGACCCGACCGCGAGGGTCGCGTCGACCACCGCCTCCCCGTCGAAGTACATCTCGGCGCTAGTCGTGACACCGGCGCGCAGCATCTCGACGCACCCGAGCTCCATGCCCGCTCGGATGTCCGACGACCGCAGCCTCGCCTCCGCGGGCCAGATCACCTCGCGCAGCCAGCGCATCAGCGGAAGATCGCCACCCATCCCCCGGAGCAGCGTCATCGGGCTGTGCGCGTGCGAGTTGATCAGACCCGGCAGGAGGATCCCGCCGCATTCGCGGACGTCGACGTCGTTCGGACGCTCCGGCGCACCGGTGCGCGGGCCGCAGTACAGGATGCGACCGACCTCATCGATGTCCACCACCGCATCCCGGATGACCGAGCATTCCGGGTCGCAGGGCAGGACCATCGGCGCGTGCAGGCGTAGTGCGATCGGCATGCCCGCATTCTGCCGGACGCCTGTCAGGCGCCTAAGCCGTTCATGAGCTGCATCATGATCACTCCTGCCAAAGTCGCGATTCCGGCGAGCACTGCCACGAGAACGGTGTCCTGGGTTCGCTTCGTCATGAATCAAGGATCGCCCGGCGAGGGCCCTCCTGACCTCGGCTGAACGGCCAGCTGGCCTCCTTCGATCGGCCATTGCCCGAAAGCCGGATGGCCGACCTCTACCGGGTGAAGGCCGTCATGCCTCCTCCGGCGCCCCGGTCTCGGTCAGCCGCCCGCCGTCCAGCCGCAGCCAGCGCTGCACCCCGATCTCCGCGAGGAACCGCTCGTCGTGGCTGACCACCACGAACGCGCCTTCGTAAGCGTTGAGCGCGCTCGACAGCTGACCAACGCTGACCAGGTCCAGGTTGTTGGTGGGCTCGTCGAGCAGCAGGAGCTGAGGCGCCGGCTCCGCGCTGAGGACGCAGGCCAGCGTCGCGCGCAGCCGCTCACCACCGGACAACGCACCGATCGGAAGGTGCACGCGGGAGCCCCGGAACAAGAAGCGCGCGAGCAGGTGCATCCGCCGCGACTCCGGCATCGCCGGCGCGACCTGGACCAGGCTTTCCAGCACCGTGCGATCCAGGTCCAGGAGATCGAGCCGCTGGGACAGGTAAGCGATCCGCCCGTCGACGCGCTTGATCTCGCCGCGCTCCGGCGCCAACTGGCCTTCGACCAGCCGAAGCAGCGTGGACTTCCCGGAACCGTTCGGGCCGGTCAACGCGATCCGCTCCGGCCCCTTGATCGCCAGGTCGACGCCCTCCCCGGCGAAGATCTCCCGCTCGCCGCGGCGGACCTGCATCCCTTCGCCGAAGAACACCACACGCCCAGCGGGGACGCGGGTCCCGGGCAGGTCGAGCGCGATCTTGTCGTCGTCCCGCAGCGCTCGGCTCGCCTCGTCGAGGCGGGTTTTCGCTTCGTCGACCCGGTTGGCGTGCGTCTCCCTCGCCTTGCCCGCAGTCTCCTGAGCGCGCCGCTTCAGCCCGCCGGCAACGATCTTCGGCAGTCCGGCGTTGCCGATGTTGCGGGCCGCGTTGCTGGCCCTGCGCTCGGCTCGTTCGCGGGCCTGCTGCATCTCCCGCTTCTCCCGCTTGAGCTCCTGCTCGGCGTTGCGGACGTTCTTCTCCGCAACCTCCTGCTCCGCGCGCACGGCTTCCTCGTACTCGGTGAAATTGCCGCCGTAGAAACGGATTTCTCCGTTGCCGAGCTCGGCGATGCGGTCCATCCGGTCGAGCAGCGACCGGTCGTGGCTGACCAGCAGCAGGCAGCCGCTGAACTCCTCGAGCACGCCGGTGAGCTTGCGGCGCGCTTCGCCGTCGAGGTTGTTGGTCGGCTCGTCCAGCAACAGCACGTCGGGGCGTTTGAGCAACTGCGCGGCGAGGCCGAGCGAAACCACTTGGCCACCGCTGAGGGTGTGCAGCTGGCGGTCGAGCTGGACGTCGTCGAGGCCGAGCCGGTCCAGCTGGACGCGAGTGCGCTCCTCGATGTCCCAGTCGTTGTCGATGGTGGCGAAGTGCTGCTCGTCGACGTCGCCGGATTCGACCGCGTGCAACGCCTCGATCACCGCGGACACGCCCAGCACCTCGGCGACGGTCAGGTCACCGACGAGGGGGAGCGTCTGCGGCAGGTAGCCGAGAACGCCGCTCGTGGACGCGGTTCCGCTGCTGGGCCGGTATTCGCCCGCGATCAGCTTGAGCAGGGTGGACTTGCCTTCTCCGTTGGGCGCGACGAGGCCGGTGCGGCCGCTGCCCACCGTGAACGACAGCCCGTCGAAGACAGGTGTGTCGTCCGGCCAGGAGAAGGAGAGGTTCGAGCAGGTGATGAACGCTTCGGACATGCGAGAGCCCTCGGATGCGATGCGGGCGCGCTGAGGCAACCCGGTGGTGAACGGGGAAACATGACATGACGGAATCGCCACCGCGGCGGCGCTGCGCGCCTGCCCGTGGCCGATCACTACCGGGAATCACCCGGAGATGTCGTCGTCCCCTGCCACTGCCGCTCCTCGGTTCACGATCACTTGCAGGTCGCGAGCCTAGCAGCAGCAACCCCGGATCGCGGACTCATTTTCCGGCCGCAGAAGCGGCCCTCACTCGCCGTCCATCAGGCCGCTGCGCCAGGCCCAGGCCGCCGTCTCCACCCGGTTCCGGGCCTTGATCTTGCTCTGCGCGGAGGCGAGGTGGGTCTTCACCGTCGACAAGGACATGAACAGCTCCTGGCCGATCTCACCGTTGGTCAAACCGCGCGCGGTCGCGCGGACCACGTCGAGCTCGCGCTCGGTGAGGTCCACTTGCGGAACCGCCGTGCGCTGCACCTGCGGCTGCGGCTGGGAGAAGTGCTTGAGCAGCCGCACCGTGATCTGCGGCGACACCAGCGCATCCCCGCGCTGGGCGGCGCGGATGGCCTCCAGCAGCAGCGTCGGGCCGGCGTCCTTGAGCAGGAACCCGCTCGCCCCGTTGCGCAGCGCGCGGTCGACGTACTCGTCCAGGTCGAAGGTGGTCACGACCACGACCTTGATCGGGTCGGCCACGTCGGGGCCGGCCAGCTGCTTGGTCGCCTCCAAGCCGTCGATGCCCGGCATTCGGATGTCCATCAGGCACACGTCCGGCTGCTTCTCCCGCGCCACCCGGACCGCGTCCACGCCGTTGGCGACATCGGCGACCACCTCGATGTCGTCCTGGGACTCCAGGATCATTCGGAACCCGGCGCGCACCAGCTCCTGGTCGTCGGCGATCAGCACCCGGATCATCGCTGCCCCTCATCTCCGCTCTGCTCGTCCAGCGGCAGCATGGCTTCGACCCGCCAACCGACGTGATCGCCCGGACCGGCGTGGAACTCACCGCCGAGCAGCTCGATCCGCTCCCGCATCCCGACCAGACCGTATCCCCCCGACCCACCGACGGGTTGACGGCGCACCCCCGAACCGTCGTCGGTGATCAACGCGTACAGGTTCGTGGTGTCGACCCACACCCTGACCTGGACGTAGCTCGCTCCCAACGCGTGCTTCTCCGAGTTCGTCAGGGATTCCTGCACCACGCGCAGCGCCGAGCGCGCCACTTCCTGGGGGATCGTCCGATCCACCAGATCGGCCTTCAGGTCCACCCGGATCCGATCGGCGTGCTCGGTGGTGTGGCGCTGGGCGGATTCCACCAGCGCCCGCAGGTCGGCCTCGAGGTCGGTGGTGGCCTGCTCCGTCGCGGCCGAAGCCCCGGCCGGTTCGGTGCTGCGCATGCTCCCCACCAGCCGCCGCATCGCGGTCAGCGCTTCGGTGCCGCTGTCCGCGATCCGCGCGAGCGCGTCGGTCGCCGCCTTCGGGTTCTTCTCGGCCACCATCTGCGCTGCTTGCGCCTGCACCACGATGCCGGTGACGTGGTGGGCCACCACGTCGTGCAGCTCGCGGGCCAAGGCCATCCGCTCGGCTTGCTGCGCGTTCTCCACCGCGGAGTGCACCGTTCGGGCCCGCTCCTCGTCCCTGGCGCGGAAGTACATCCCGGTGCCGACCGAGATCACCAGCAGCAGCCCGCCCATGAACACCGCGGGCATCAGCTCGCTCGTGTTGCCCGGGTCGTAGGGCGAGGTGTCGCTCCGGTACTGCGGGGTCATGAACACGGCGAGCAACGTCACCGCGACCAGCGTGGCGGTGGCCTGGATCGCGCGCCGGATCTCCGCGTGGCGGACCACGTAGGTCACCAGCAGCATGCCCGCACCGGTCGCCGCCAGGGACACCGGTCCCAGGATGTTCCCCCGGCTGCCGGTCAGCCCCAGCACCTGCAGCACCAGGGTCGTCAGCAGCATCGTCGCCGCGCCCAGGTACGCGGACTCGGTCGGCCGCATCGGGGCGAACGCGGCCAGCACCGCCATCACCAGGCCGCTGAGCAGCACCACCACGTTCGACAGGAAGCCCAGTTCGCTGTTCTTGGTGAACTCCACGAACAGCAGGATGCTCAGCGCGGCCACCACCGGCCACTGGCGCCGCAGCAGTTCCTGCATCGGCGAGCCCTGGAAGCGGGTCCGGCCGGGCCAGTCGCCGCGCAGGTACAGGCCGGTGCCGGTGGCGAGCAGCAGCTGCAGGAAGCCGAAGGCCAGCGTCTGGTCGGAGTCGACGCCCGAGTACTCGGCCACCCGCAACCGGACCGCGACCGATGCCAGGCAGCTGAGCACGAGCACGGCAGTCACCGGGATGGCCTTGCGCAGCGGGCTAGCCCGGAACAGGTAGAGCACCAGCAGCAGACCGGCCGCGTTCTCCGTCGGCAGGATCTCCGCCAGGCCGAGGCTGTAGACGTACGAGCGGGTCACCGCCAGCGCCGCGGTGTTGCCGAGCAGCACCACCGCGGCGAGCAGTCCACATCGGACCGGGTACCGCCTGCCGAACACGGCCAGCAGCGCCATCGCGGCGATGCCGGGGAGCAGCAGCACCGCACCGCGCTGGTTGCCGTATATCTCGAGCAGCGCCAGCGTGTCGCCGCAGAGGACCAGGCCGAGCAACGCGGCGAAGATCCATTGTTCGCGCAGCAAGCTGCCGAACCGGTGCCACCAGGGCGCGTCCGGTCCGGGTCCGTTGGGCGTCGCGAAACTGCTCACGCCGAAACGGTAGTCGGTGCGCTCATCGGAGCGCCTTGGCCGATCGGCTCGAACAACCTGGCCGATCGGCCGACCTCCGCCGAACGATCAGCGGCTCGCAGGCCGATCCGGAAACCGCTGCCGCCGACCACTCTTGATTGCGATGCGGCGGCCCGCACCCGGCGGCGCCCCACCACGACAGCAGTGCACACGAGCAGGAGGCAGACATGTCGGCTCCCATGGCCGCGCAACGGCCCGGAGATCCGTTCCTGGTGGGACGGGGGCTGGTCAAGAACTACGGTGCGCACCGCGCCCTGGCCGGGGTGGACGTCTCGTTCCGGGCCGGCGAAGTGGTCGCGATCGTGGGGCCGTCCGGGTCGGGCAAGACCACGCTGCTGCACGTGATGGCCGGCATCCTACGCCCGGACGGCGGTGAGGTCCTGCTCAACGGGCACCGCATCGACCAGCTCGGCGAGACCAAGCGCAGCGCGCTGCGCCGCCACGAGTTCGGGTTCGTGTTCCAGCAGGGCATGCTGGTCGGCGAGCTGACCGCGGCGGAGAACACCGCGCTGCCGCTCCTGCTTGCCGGGGCCAACAGGAAGCAGGCCATGGCCGGCGCGCGGGACTGGCTGGGGCGGCTCGGCCTCGGCGGGCTGGAGGACCGGCTGCCCGGTGAGCTCTCCGGCGGCCAGGCCCAGCGGGTCGCGATCGCGCGGGCGCTCGCCCACCAACCGAAGGTGATCTTCGCCGACGAGCCGACCGGCGCGCTGGACACGCGCACCGGGGAGGAGACCACGCAGGCGCTCTTCCACTCTGCCGCCGCCACCAACGCAGCCGTGGTGATCGTGACGCACGACCGCGACCTGGCCGCCAAAGCCGGTCGGGTGGTGGAGATCCGCGATGGACTCATCGCCGGCGGGGTGATGGCGGCGTGAATCCGGTCCAACTAGCGCTGCGGGTGCTGCGCGTGGATTCGCGCAGCCGCCTGTCCGCAGTCCTCACCGCAGCCGGGGTCGCGGTGGCCACCGCGTTGATCCTGTTCCTGGCGACGCTGCCGAACGCCACGGAAGCCCGGATGCAGCGTTCCGCGTGGCAGGAGGGCTCGGCGAACCCGTCCGGCGTGACGATGGCCAGCCGGGACTTCTTCGAGAACGAGACCATCGTGCGGCTGGACGTCTCCGGCGAGGCCGAGCCGGGCAAGGGCGTGCCGGACTACCCCGGCCCCGGCGAGGTGTTGCTGTCGCCGCGGCTGGCCGAACTGGCCCAGCAGCGCCCGGGCGGTGAACTGGCCGACCGGTTCGCCGGCAAGGTGATCGGCACGATCGACGAGGGTTCGCTGAAGTTCCCGGAGCAGCTGGTCGCCGTCGTCGGGCACCCACCGGGCACGCTGGACGCGGAGAAGGCGGACCTGTCCGGCTCGGCGGCGGTCGGCAACAGCGACGTCATGCTGGATGTCCTGGCCGGCGTGGGAATCGTGCTGCTGGCGATCCCGAGCATGGTGCTGGTCGCCTCGGCCGCGCGCCTGACCGCCGCCCGCCGGGAACGCCGACTCGCCGCGCTGCGGTTGGCCGGTGCCACGCCGGGGCAGGTGATCGGCGTGGTCACCGCGGAGACCGCGGTCGCCGCGGTGGTCGGCACCGTCGCGGGCCTGCTGCTGAGCTGGCCGCTGCGCTACCTCGGCATGCACATCCCGTGGGGCGACGGTACTTGGCTGGCCAGCGACTTCACGCCATCAGCGGTCACCGTCGTGCTGCTCGGCCTGCTGATCCCGACGCTGGTCGTGCTGGCCGCGGTGCTGGGGCTGCGGAGGGTGGTCCGGGCGCCGGTCGGCGCGGCGATGAGCCACGCGCGGAAGCGCCCGAAGGCGTGGCGCCTGCTCGCGCTGGTCGCTGCGGGCGGCTTCTTCCTCGTCGGGCTGGCCTCCGCGGACCAGACCGGCGGCATGGGGCTCCTGCTCGCGTCGCTGGCCGCGGTGCTGCTGTCCGCGTCCATCGTCGGCCCGTGGCTGACCGGGGTGATCGGTTCGCTGTTCGCCAAGATGTGGCGGAAGCCGTCGGTGCTGCTGGCCGGCAGGCGGTTGAGCAGCGATCCGCAGGCCGCCTACCGCTCGGTGTCGGGCATCGTCCTGGCGGTGTTCGTCGGGACGATGGCGTTGACGCTGCTGCCCAGCTTCGAGACGTTCGCCGGTGGTGGCCGCTCGTTCAAGGACTCGGTCCTCTACCTGGACGTCCCCACCGCTCAAGCCGTCGATCAGGAAAAACGCATCAAGGATCAGCTGGCCAGCAGCGGCGCCGGCGCGACGGTCGTGCGCGCCGAGCGGGTCCTCGTGCAGAAGGCGGAGAACGACAGCGCCTCCGGGTTCGTGATCAACTGCCAGGACGCCGCCGCGGTGACCCGTCTCGACGTCGGGGACTGCGCCGGCCCGCCGTCGATCCGGACCCCGGGTGCCCAGGAGCTGCCGAGCTCGGGCTTGCGGGTCCAGGCCTACCCGACGGAGGGCGTCTCCTCCGTCGACGAACTTCCGACGGTCCCGCTGCCCGACGGGGTTCCGGTGCGCCGGTTGGGCGGCAGTCAGGACCCGGGTCTCGACTCCACGGTGCTGATCGACCCGGCGCTCGTCCCCGGGTTCGGCGGTCAGGGGGAATCGACCCTGGCGGTCAGCCCGGCCACCGATGCGGACCGGGAGAAGGTGCGCACGGCGCTCGCGGTGGCCCTCCCGGGGGAGAGCTTCAACAGCCGTGAACTGCGGCTCTACGACCAGCAGACGATCCTCGGCGATCTCAAGCGGGTCACCGCGATCGGGCTCGGGCTGACCGCCCTGCTGGCCGGGTGCAGTGCTGCGATCACGGCGGCCTCGTCGGTGGTCGACCGGCGGCGGACCTTCGCCGCGCTGATCGCCGCGGGTACGCCGGTCCGGATGCTCGGACGAGCGCTGCGCGCCGAAGCCGCGCTGCCCGCGTTCGTCGCGACGATCGGGGCAGGCGCAGCCGGGATCGCGGTCGCAGCCGGGATCTTCGGGCTGTTCGGCGACGATATGCCGGTGGTCCTCAGCGGCTGGCTGTTCGCGCCGGTGGTGATCGGCATGGTCGTCGCGGTGATCGCGGCTGCCAGCAGCGGTCCGATGTTGCGCCGCATCGGCGCGGAGCGCATCAGCGAGGAGTGACCCAGCGGCGGGTCGGTGTGCGGGCACGGTCGGGAACGGCCGTGCCCGCACACGCCTTTCCCAGCAAGCTGAGCAGCCCGGACGACTGAGTCCGGACAGACCAGTCGGGCCAGCCGATCGGTCGGTCCGACGGCTCGCGGGACTGGCCGATCGGCCACCCGGACCGACCACCTGACCGATCCGCCGGACCCCCTGGAAAAGGGACGCTTGTGGTGTCAAAGGGGAAGGGGCGCAGCCAGCAGAGCGCCGGAAGCCAGGAAGGTCGGGGTCGAAATGTTCACCACCACGTTCACCACGTTGTTCTCCATCGTCGGAGCCGTCCTCGCGGTGGCGGTGCTGCTGCTCATGTCGCTCAGTTCGGTCCTGCCGGACCTGCTGGACCGGTTCTCGGCGCGCCGGAACCCGGACGACGCGGTCACTCCCCGAACGGTTCAGTTCCCAAGCAACGCCGGTTCAGCCGCGCCAGTTCGTCGTAGCGGGGTCGCCGTTTCGGCTCGGGCGACGGGAGGCCACTCGGTGCTCCCCGGCGGGCGCGCTGGCTCGCTTCCTTGCTGACGCTGAACATCGGTCGGGATGCGCTGGTGCGCGGACCGGAGCGCAGCCAGGCCAGCCGGTGCAGGGCCTCGCTGTGGTGGTCGGTGATCGTGACCCGCGCGGAGTCGAACGAGAACAGCACGGCCCGGTTGATCTCGACGATCGCCCGGTCCCGCCACAGGGTTCGTTCGGTCGAGGTGTCCATGCCCAACCGTTCGGCGACGTGCTTGGTGACGCCGTAGGCGTTCTCGTCGGCCAGTCCGCGGGTGCCGATCTCGGTGCCCACGAACCAGGTGTTGAACGGCGCGGCCGGGTACCGGATGCCTCCGATCTCCAGCTGCATGTTGCTGATCAGCGGAACGGTGTGCCAACGCAGTCCCAGCTCGACGAACCAGGGGTGATCCGGATGCTCCAGCGGAACTTCCTGAACCACGTCGCGAGGAACCGTGACCAGCTTGATGCCTTCGTGGGCGGTTTCCACGACCAGCGGCAGGTGGTCGAAGCGGCTGCGCTGGTTCGGCGGTTTCCAGCCCATCCGCTGCACTTCCGCGGTGAAGCCGCTGTAGCGAGCGTCGCCGAGCACCCCGTTGGGCATCGCGTAGCCCGCGTAGCGCACCACCTGTTCGTTCCAGATCCGCGGACCTGGATTTCCCGGGGCGTCCGGGGCGAAGACGGTGACCATCGGCTGGATCCGGCCGGCGTTGGTGGCCAGGCGCAGGTGTTCGAAGCACTCGCTGGCGATGGCCGAGGCGTTTCGCAGCCCGCGCAGGTCGCGGACCTTCAGCTGACGCCACGGAACTCCGCTGGTGCACCAGCCGCTGTCGCGGAGCGCGACGCGAGCACCGTAGGCGAGTTCGGGACCGGTGTGCCGGTAGGTGCCGGTTTCGGCGATCGAGCGGCGCACGTCGGCGAGCCGTTCGGTCAACGACCCGGCCTTCGGGTGCGCGTCGTGGAAGGCACGCAGGAAGTCCTCGGCGGCCGAGACATCCGTGGCCGAATCCGCCCGGACGAGCGCGGCCGGTGAACCGCCGCCGCTCTCGCCGACCTCGCGCACACCGTCGAGAACCGGCTCCGACGGGCTCTGCTGGATCGGGATCACTTCA
This sequence comes from Saccharopolyspora oryzae, assembly GCF_027853915.1. GTDB lineage: Bacteria > Actinomycetota > Actinomycetes > Mycobacteriales > Pseudonocardiaceae > Saccharopolyspora > Saccharopolyspora oryzae. The sequence continues at coordinate 7,511 of NZ_JAQGLA010000102.1, read as the reverse complement.
TCACGGGTAACCGTCACGGGGCGGAAACGTAGTCGCGATCGATGCTTACTCGTCACTCCAGCGGCACTCTTCTTTTCGGTGAACTTCCAGGCCACGATCGTAGCCAAAACCACCGGACGTAAACCTCTTCGTGCGATTGGCACCCAAACTTGATCGCTCGATCAAGCGAATTGTTATCTGTTGATCTTCAAATTCGGTGCCCACCGACGCGCGGACCAGAGCCTGGCTGCGGGGGCTGGAAAGCGCCAGCCGCACACGTCCAGAACGGCAATGCTGACGGGGTGACCGAGCAGAGCAACCCCACGACGATCTTGAAGCGCATGTACGCGGCTGAAGCCGAGTACCTGTCAGCGGGCGGCCCCGGCAAGGCCGACTTCGAACTGATCGCCGAGCACTTCTCACCTGATGTCGTGCTCCACCAGGCTGAAGCACTTCCCTACGGCGGAATCTGGCGCGGCCACGCGGACTTGGAGCGCTTCTTCATCGCGATGAGCCGGACTTGGGCCGTGTTCGAGTTCGTCGAGCAGGAGTTCGTCGCCTCCGACGAGGCCACCGGGACCGCGGTGGTGCTCACCCAGGTGCGGGCCCGCTCCCGCGCCACCGGCCGCGAGCTCGAATTCCCGATCCTGCAGACCGTCACCGTCCAGGGCGGCCAGATCATCGAGGTCCGGCCGTTCTACTGGGACACCGCAGCGATCGCCGCGGCCTGCACACCCGCTCAGACCGTTGACCCGCCCCAGAGCTGAGCGAGCACCAGCCGAGTAGACAGCGCCGGTGGCCGCGCAGCAGGTTCTCAGGCGGGCGTCCGCACCATGAACACGTCCACCGGGTCCTCGGATTCGAGGGCGAACCCGTGCCGCTCGTACAGCCGCCGGGCCGGACTGCCCTGCAGCACGTTCAACCGGACCAGGGTGCCGTCGCGGTCGCACTGCTCCAGCAGTCGGCGCAGCACTCCGGATCCGATGCCGCTGCCCTGCAAGTGCGGGGCGAGGTAGAAGTGCTCCAGCCAGTGCGCGTCGTCGGCCGGCCGCAGGGCCACGCAGCCGGCGAACCGGCCGTCCACCTCGATCACCTGGGTGCACGCCGGATCGAACCCGTCGCGCAGTCGTTGCCGCACGCGCTGCTCGTCGTACCGTCCGAGCCGCTCCAGATCCGCCTTCAGCACCACGGCGCGCAGTTCCGCCACCGCCTCGACATCCGCGGCCGAAGACGGTCGAACATCCCAGCTCATCACGATCGGCACGCTACTGCGCCCGAGCTAAGCACCCAGGTTCGGCTGGTCGATGATCCAGCGCCAACTGCCGTCCGGCTGTCGGCGGGCCACCTCGACGGTGGCACCGCCACCGGCCAGCAGCACCGAGGTCAACGCCAGATCCCCGTTGCGGACCGGCGGTTGCGCAGCACCGGGCGCGAACTGCGGAGACCCCGCCACGATCTGCTCGTACGCCGCGCGGATCGCCACGTGCCCGACGACGGGCCCGGCCGGCGTGGCCAGGACCGCGTCGGGTTCGTAGAGCTCGACCAAACCGTCGACGTCCCCGGCGTTGAGCCGCTCCAGGACCAGCCTGTTGAGGTCTTCCGGGCACTGCGCACGCTGACGAGCCATCGTCGTCCTCCCTCGCTGATGAGCGGAGGATGCCAGCGGGCTCCGACAGGTCAGATGCGTTCGAAGATCAGGTCGTGGATGACCCGGCCCTCTTCGTGGGCGCGGTTCTCGAACTTCGTGACCGGTCGCCATTCCGGTCGCGGCGCCCAGCCGCCCGGCTCGTCGGCGTAGCGGTTGCGCAGCTGCGACTCGCCCTGGCAGACCTCCATCATCTGCTCGGCGTAGTTCTCCCAGTCGGTGGCCAGGTGCAGCACGCCGCCCGGCTTGAGCCGCGAGGCGATCAGCGCCACGGACTCGGCCTGGACCAGCCGCCGCTTGTGGTGGCGCTTCTTCGGCCACGGGTCGGGGAAGTAGATGCGGACCTCGTCCAGCGAGCCCGGCTCGAGGTGGTCGCGCAGCAGGACGATCGCATCTCCGCGCAGCAGCCGGAGGTTGCTGACCTCGAGCTTCTCGGCGCGGAGCATGAGCTGGGCCAGGCCGGGCTTGTAGACCTCGACGGCCAGGTAGTTGGACTCGGGCTGGGCGGCCACCAGCTGCGAGGTCGTCTCGCCCATGCCGGAACCGATCTCCAGCACCACCGGCGCCGTCCGGCCGAACCAGGACGTCACGTCCAGCGGGCCTTCCGGCAGCGCGGTCACCTCGGTACCCAGCTCGGGCCAGTAGCGATCCCAAGCGCGCTGCTGGCCCACCGTCATCCGCTCGCCTCGCTGGACGTAGCTCACGACGGTACGGCGGAACGGAACCTGCTGGTCAGACGCATTCACGAGGACTCAGTATCGCAAACCGGCCGCCTGCGGAAGCACCGCGGTGCCGGTCACCACGATTCGATCTGCGCGAGCATCGCCACCAGCCCGGTGACGCCCCGGACCGGGATCGCGACGGGCTCGGGGTCGCGGTGCGCGGGCACCACGTTCAACCAGCCGTTGTGCTCGTCGGTGAGGGCCACGGTCGTCGGCATCTGCATCGGGGCCCGGTCCGATGGCGCGTACTCCCAGTACCCGGCTTCACCGGCGCCGGCCCAGGGCACGAACACCCAGCCCGGGCGGGAGCGCAGGACCGCGTGCACCTCGTCCTCGACCGCGAACGCCGCCTCGCGCGACGGGAGCTCACCGCGGTCCAGCGCGCGCAGCCACCACGGCGCGGGCAGCCGCCGCTTGGCGCCGTGCAGCTTGCGGAACAGTTCGAGCACCTGCCGCTCGGGCGCGGTGTGGATCCAGCTGCGGCGCAGCGAAGCGGGCTTGGCCGCCTCCAGCGCCGGTGGGTGGGCTTCTGTCGCCAGCGACCACTCGAGTCGTGGCACCGGCTGGAGCTGCACGTCATCCGCCGCGCGCCCCTGACCGCTCTGGATGACCGAGCCTTCGTTCGATCGCACCATTTGGCCCACCCTTCTGCTGTTGAGAAAGTTGCGAGCCGCCAACTCGCCCTCGACCAGCTCATGCCCCCAAGCAACGCTGGTTCGGGACAGTCCCTACTCAATGCATTACCACAACGAACGCGTTCAATGACAATATGTAGTCAACTGTGTCCTAATTCATATGCTTCGGAACCGCTGGGGTGGAGAGATGGCTGACCAAACGATCCAACGGGTCGAGATCGATGGCGGCGTCGTCGTCGGCGTCGACAGCTCCGCGTCCTCGCTGCGAGCGCTCGTCCTGGCCGCGGAGGAAGCCAGACGCCGCAACGCCGCGCTGCACGTGGTGCGCGCCTGGAGCCTGCGGACCGCCCCTCGTCCGGCGGACTGCCCGCCGAGCGTGATGCCGAGCATGGACGAGTTCCAGGAAACGGTCCGGGCGGACACCGAACGCCTGGTGGACGAGAAGCTCGGCGACCACAGCGACCTCCGGGTGGAGTTCCACATCGTCCACTCGCCGTCCCCCCAAGCGCTGCTCTCCGCGTCGAAAGGAGCGGATCTCCTGGTCGTGGGTCATCGAGGCCGAGGGGGCTTCGCCGGTCTGATGCTCGGCTCGGTGGCCGAGCAGTGCGTCCGCCACGCGGCCTGCCCGGTCCTGGTGGTCCGCCCCAACGTCTGACCCCGATCCGGCGCGAAGAACTCCTGGAAAGCACAGGGCCCGGGCCATCCCCCGAATGACAGCCCGGGCCCTCCCCCGTCCCGACCGCCGGCGCCCCCGAGCGCTGCTGCAGTCGGTCGATTTCACTTGTGCTCACCAGCCGCGCCATCGCCGGACCCCGCTGGAATGTCCATTGAGGACTTTCCAGATCTCGGTGATCTTGCACGTCGCACGGGCGACGGCAGCAGCTCGATCTTGCCGTCGATCCTATCGGTTGACGTGATCAGACTCTCGGCCGGGCCGGGTAACGTTTTGCTATCCGCCGCCCAGCTGGGCATTTCCAGAGTTGATCATGGTGGGTTCCGACGAGATCGATCAGCGCTGGTCAGGCGTCCCGGCGCTGCACGACGACCAGCGAGACCACCCAGATCGCGAGCACGACGCCCGCGAAGTACCCCAGCGAACCCCACGGCCCCAGCGGCATCCCGTCGCCCCCGCTGGCCAGGAAGTTGCTGGCGTGGTTGAACGGCATCCACTTCTGGACGTCCTCGCCGATCGTCGGGATCATGCCGACCAGGTTCTCCAGCAGCAGCGACCAGATCAGCAGCAGCGTCACCGCGCCAGCGGTCTGCCGCAGCAGCGCGCCGACGGCGACCGCCAGCACCGCGCCGATCGCGAACACCAGACCGACACCGGCGACCATCCGCCAGTCGTCCGCAGTGGTCAGCGCCAGATCCGCGTTGGGCGACAGCAGGTTCGACACACCCCACGATCCGAACGCCGCGATCTCGCCGAGCACCAGCGCCACCAGCGCGACCAGCACCGTCTTGGCGGCCAGCGCGGCAGTGCGGTTCGGCACCGCGAGGAAGGTCGAGCGGATGGTGCCGAAGCGGTACTCGGTGGTGATCGACAGCGTCGCCAGCACCAGCACCACCATCAGGCCGAACTGGTGGCCGACCTGCGTCATCGACACCGTCATCTGGTCCAGCTGGGACGCGAACAGGCCGGCGAACCCGATGGTCAGCGCCAGGACGAGCGCGGAGCACCACCACGCCGAGCGGGTGGAGAAGAGCTTGATCCGTTCCACGGCGAGCAGGGTCATCGGGCCACCCCCGGAGCGATCGGCGCGTTCGCGGGCGCACCGAGATTCGTCTGGTATTCCACGGAATCGCTGGTCAGCTGCATGAAAGCGTCTTCCAGCGAGCTGCGCTGCGCGGTCAGCTCGTGCAGCACGATCTGGTGCTGCGCGGCGAGCTCACCGATCTGCTCGGTCACGGCGTCGTCGATCACGAGCGTGTCGTTGCCGGTGGCGCGGGCGCTCAGGCCCTGCGCGGCGATCAGCTGCTGCAGGTCGGCAGCGCGCGGTGAACGCACGAGCACGGCCTGCGAACCGGCGTTGTCCACGAACTGCTGGGTGCTGCACTGCGCGATCAGCTCACCGCGGCCGATCACCACGAGTTCTTCGGCCGTCAGCGACATCTCCGACAGCAGGTGGCTGGACACGAAGACGGTGCGGCCTTCGGCGGCCAGGCCCTGCATGAACCGGCGGATCCAGTGGATGCCCTCCGGGTCCAGGCCGTTCACCGGCTCGTCGAACAGCAGGATCTTGGGGTCGCCGAGCAGCGCGCCCGCGATGCCGAGCCGCTGCGACATGCCGAGCGAGAACCCTCCGGCGCGGCGGCCCGCGGCGTCCTCGAGGCCGACCATGCCGAGCACCTCGTCGACCCGCTTCTGCGGAATCCCGTTGGACTTGGCCAGCCAGCGCAGGTGGCTGCGCGCCGAGCGGTTCGGGTGCACCCACTTGGCGTCGAGCAGCGCACCCACGGTGCGCAGCGGGTTCTTGAGGTCCTGGTAGCGCTTGCCGTCGATGCGGACTTCGCCCGCGGTGGGGCGGTCCAGGCCGAGAATCATCCGCATGGTGGTGGACTTGCCGGCTCCGTTCGGGCCCAGGAAGCCCGTGACCTGGCCTGGCTTCACCGTGAACGACAGGTCGTTCACCGCGACTTTCGAGCCGTAGCGCTTGGTGAGGCCGATCGCCTCGATCATGATCACTCCTGTTGCCGAGGACAACGCTGGTCGGCCCTCTCCGGACCGCAGATCCAGATTGCCCGCTCGGCGGATGAGCCCGCATCGGACCGGCGTATCGACTTGGGGTCAGACCCAGGTCGTAGTCCACCCCTGACCACAGGATGACCCGCTGACCAGGCGGAAGATCAAGATCTCGGGCGGGTTCGTCAGCGGAACCAGCGGTCGAGGACGGCGGGCAGGCCGTCCTCCGCGACCGGACCGGCGACCTCGTCGGCCGCCGCCCGGACCAGCTCCGGGCCCTGGCCCATCGCCACTCCGTGCGCAGCCCACCGCAGCATCTCGATGTCGTTGCCCCCGTCACCGGCGGCGAAGGTGTCCTCGCCGGGCACGCCCAGCTCGGCACGCAGCTTCTCCAGCGCGGATCCCTTGGACACGCCCTTGGGCGTCACGGTCACCCACGGTTCGTAGTGGTCCAGCGTGAAGGTGCACGACGGCAGTTCGACGCCGGCGAGGCGCTCTTCGAGTTCATCGGGGCTGTGACCGATCCAGCTGGCGATCAGGCGCGGCGCCCGGAGCGCGGCCAGCTCGTCCACTGTGGCCAGTCGCTGTTCGCCTTCCAGCTGGTTCGGCGGGAATTCGGCGGTGACCAGGTTGCCGACGCCGAGGTTCTCGGCGGCGAAGATCGCGCCCGGCAGCCGGGCGGACAGCTCCGCCAGCACCGGCGCGAGCTCGAAGGTCTCCGTCGACACCGCTTCCCTGGCGGCCACGTCCACCAGCACCGCACCGTTCGAGCACAGCGCGAAACCGCTGGTCAGATCCAGTTCGTCGAGCACCGGAACAGTGCCGAGCACGGTGCGGCCGGTCGCGATGACGACCTGGCTGCCGGCGTCGATCGCGCGGTGCACAGCGGCTTTGACGGCTGCCGAGATGTGCCCGGTGTCCGGGTTCAGCAGGGTTCCGTCGACGTCGAGGGCGATCAGTCGGGGCTTCCACGCGGCGTCGGTCACCCGGGCAGGTTATCCGCCGGAACGGGCGTTGTGGCTGGTTGGAGGCGAAGTTCACGCCTCGCCGGGTTTGACCAGGCCGGTCTCGTAGGCAAGCACCACCGCCTGCACCCGGTCCCGGAGGTCCAATTTGGACAGAATGCGGCCGAGGTGGGTCTTCACGGTGGCCTCGGACAGGAACAGCTTGCCCGCGATCTCGGTGTTGGACAGGCCCTTCGCGACCAGCACCAGCACCTCGCGCTCCCGCTCGGTCAGCGCGTCGAGCACCGACGCGTCGCGCAGCTCGCCGCCGCCGTCGCCGAGGAACCGGTCGAGCAATCGCTTGGTGACGCTCGGCGACACCACCGCGTCGCCGCTGGCCACCGAGCGCACCGCGCTGACCAGGTTCTCCGGCGGGGTGTCCTTGAGCAGGAAGCCGCTGGCCCCGCTGCGCAGCGCCGACAGCGCGTACTCGTCGAGGTCGAAGGTGGTCATGACCAGGACCTTCGCGTCATCGGCCGCGACGATCCGGCGGGTCGCCTCGACGCCGTCGAGCACCGGCATCCGCACGTCCATCAGCACGACGTCCGGGCGCAGTTGCGCGGCGAGCTCGACGGCGTCCGCGCCGTTGCCCGCCTCGCCGACGACCTCGAGGTCCTCCTGCGCGTCGAGCACCATCCGGAACCCCATGCGCATGAGCTCCTGGTCGTCCACCAGCAAAACCCGAGTCATGCCCCAGACCGTAGCCGTGCCCCTCGCACCGGGCGGTCCGGGTGGCTCCGCCGACCCGCAGTTTCAATTGAAACTGTGATCCGCCGTGCCTGGGATTTACAGTTTCAATTGAAACTGCACACCCGGGCGTGTCGGAACCCCGGCGTGTGGGGG
>NZ_JAQGLA010000101.1 GCF_027853915.1 Saccharopolyspora oryzae | reverse complement strand
GGCCAGCACGAGGTCCACGGTCCCGCGGTGCTGGCCGACGGGTCGGGCGCGACGGCGGTGGTCGCCATCGTCTACCGCTCGTGGGCGCTGATCTGCGTGCAGCCGCTGGACGGCGATCCGGCGCAACTCGTGCGGATGCAGCGGGTTCCGGCGGATTCGCTCACCGATGCGCTGCTCGAGCTGGTTCCCGACGTGGCACCGGCCCGGACGATGCCGATCACGCTGCCCGAGCGCGCGGTGGCCACCGCCGCCCAGCTGATAAGCGAGATCGAGGAGGACCGGGAGAAGGAACGTCGTCTGCGCGAACTCGTCCGCGACTGCGGCGGGGATCCCGATGCGCTGGACCAGCTCGCCGGCCTGCTGCCCGCGCTGACCGGTCGCGGGCAGGTCGGTGCGACGCGGCGCGGTGCGGGCGGCAGGTCCCGGGCGGGCGCCGCACTGTCCTGGTTGGACGGTCCGCGCGGACGGGTCCGGGTGGCCCCGGCCAAGCACGGCTGGGTGAGCGTCAACCCGATGCGGCACAACGATTTGCGGTTCGCGGTCGAAGACCTGGCCAGGATCGCGCGCGAGCCGCGGTGAACGCGGCGCGGAGCCAGGGAGGGAACACGGTGGAACAAGCAGCGCAGTGGCTGGCGGGCTACGACGAGCGGCTCGCCCGGGCCGCGGCGAACGCCAAGGCCGCGAACGAGAGCCTGCGCCAGATGAGCGGAACCGCGACTTCGCCGCGCGGCGAGGTCGCGGTCCAGGTCGGGCCCAGCGGCGCGATGGAGGACATCCGGCTCACGCCCGCGGCGCGGGCGTTGGAGGCCGAGCAGCTGGCGCAGCTCATCCTGACGACCGCGCAGCAGGCGCAGCGCACCGTCGGGGCGCAGGTCGTGGAGATCATGACCGAGTACGTCGGCGACGGCCCCGCGTTGGAGTTCGTCAAGGAGAACATGCCGCCCGCGGCCGGTGTCGAGGCCGGTCAGCGCCGGGTCGACGACGACAACGACGACGACTTCTTCGCCAACCCGGTGGTGATCGTCTGATGGGCTTGCAGGTGGATCCGGAGCAGATCCGGGCGCACGCCAAGACCGTCAGCGGCCTCGCCGGCGGGCTGTCCGACGCGGCCGGGGCGTTGCCGGAGGGCCCGGCGGAGAACTCGCTCGGCACGTTCCTCCAGTTCCTCACCGCCGGGCTGGGTTCGGCCATGGCCCAGACCGGGCAGGCCATCGCCCAGGCCGGTTCGGCGGTGAACGCCGTCAGCTCGGCGCTGGTGCGCACCGCGGAGGACTACGAGCGCGCCGACGACGACAACGCGGTGCGGCTGCTGCGGGAGGACTCGCGATGACGGTGCAGATCACGATCGGTGCGACCAAGCCCGAGGAGCTCGAGCAGCTGAAGTCGACCATCGCCGCGGTCCGCGACCGCAGCTGGCTCTCCGGTGGTCTGAGCGGTTCGAACCCCGGCGTGGAGTCCCTCGGGTCGACGAGCAGCCCGCTGTCCGCGCTGTCGGACTCCGGGTTCGGCTTCCTCACCGGGTCGGTGTCGTTCCTCGAGGAACCGCTGCAGCAGCTGGCGGGCGATCCGAGCACGATCTCCTCCGGTTCGCAGGGGTTCCAGGACTCGGGGCGCAACGTCTCCTCGGTCGCCGACTCCTACCAGCAGTCGATCGGCCCCGAGACCAGCGGCTGGTCCGGCGACGCCGCCGCGGGCTACCTCAAGACCGGTGCGGAACTCGTCGACGGCATCGCCGGGCTCGGCGATGCGAGCGTGGCGCTGGCCGAAGCGGCGACCGGTGCGGGCGAAGCGGCGGCGAAGGCGATGCAGGAGGTCACCACGCTCATCACCGAGGCCACCGGCAAGATCATCATGATCATGCAGCAGGCGCTGGCGGCGGCGCAGGCCACCTTCGGCGCCAGCGTGGCGGCGGCGATCCCGCAAGCTGTGCAGGTCGCGGCCGAGTACGGCGGCCGGATCGTGGCGGTCATGCAGCAGCTGCTCTCCAGCGCGCAGGGCCTGATGAAGCACGTGGCGACCACGACGAAGGCGGTCACCGCCCTCACCGACGCGATCTCCGCCATCAGCGACCTCTGCCAGCAGTCGACCGGGTCTTCGGGAAGCACCGCCACGTCGGGCACCACGCCCACGTCGAGCAGCACGTCGATGTCGGGCACGCTTCCCACCTCGCGCACTTCGGCGACGTCGGGCAGCACTGGCACGTCGAGCACCACGCCCACGTCAAGCACGACCCACCCCGCGAGCACGACGCCGGCCTGGAACACCACGTCGACGTCGCAGTTCCGGCCCGACGAGCGGCAGGTTCCCCCGACCTACAGCTGATCCGGCCGACACCCCGGCGGTGGGACGACCTTGCGCGTGCCGGGTGAATCCCGCCTCCGCCGGGGTGCTGATCCACTACCGTGGGTGCGGTGAGTTCGTGGTCGATGGGGCGAACCTTGGCCGGCAGGGCGAAGAACGCCGGAGAACCGCTGACCGACGCCGAGCGCCGGTTCGACGAGCTGCTCGCACCCGGGGGAACACCGCGGTCGGCCGACCGGACCGAGGAGCCCGAAGCCGGCCCGGAATCCGCCGACCAGCAGGAGATCCGCGGGGAGTACCTCTCGGCCCGGCTGATCGAGTCCTTGGAGGACGGCGGCTCGCGGCTGTTCGCCCGGCGCGGCGCGCAGCCGCTGGTCATCGCGGTGGAGAACGTCACCATCACCGGGCAGCTCGACCTGCGCAACGCCGATCTGCCGTACCTGCTGGAGTTCGTGGGCTGCCGGTTCGAGGCCGCGCCCGACCTGCGGCAGGCGAGGCTGGCCGGACTGGTGCTGTGGCACTGCCGGTTCCCGGGCCTGCACGCGCGCAACCTCGCGGTCGGCAACGACGTGGTGCTGCGCAACTGCGCCAGCGTCGGCGGGATGCTCGACCTGGCCGATGCCGACCTCGGCGGGTCCCTGCTGCTCAATGACAGCGAGTTGCGCAATCCCGGGCAGCGCTGCGTCTACGCGGACCGGTTGTCGGTGTCCGGTGCGCTGATCGGGATCCGGTTGCACACCGCCGGTGAGGTCCGCATCCCCGGCGCGAAGATCGGCGGCAACCTGACGCTGTCCGGCGCGGCCCTGCGCAACCGCGGTCAGAACGCGCTCAACGCCACCGGAATCCGCATCGGCGGCTCGCTGCGGCTGGACGTCGACCCGCTCACCGGCCGGTCGTTCACCGCTGCCGGAACGCTGCGCCTGCCCAGCGCGCACATCGCCGGGGACCTGCGGTTGCGCGACGCCGTGCTGGAACCCGGTGCGCGACCACCGCGACGCGGCGACTCGAACTACGACGACCCGACCGCTTCGCTGATCGCCGATCGCTGCGAGATCCGCGGCGAGGTCCAGATCGACCAGGATTTCCGCAGCGGGGGCACGTTGCGCCTGGTCAGCGCCATAGTAGGCGGCAACCTGCGGATGACCGGTGCGGCCGTCGACGTGGGGTGGCTGCGCTCCCCCACCGACTCCGTGGTGCACCCGCTGCGCGCGATCAACCTGGACGGGACGAGGGTGTCGGGCAACCTGGACGCGCGCCACGTCGCCGTGCACGGGCAGTGGCGGATGACCGACGTCAAAGTCGGCGGCAGCGTCCAGCTCAACAACGCGCGGCTGACCGGGCCGCGCACCGACGTCCTGGTGGGCAGCAGGCTGTCCGCGGGCAGCAACCTGGAGTGCCGGGACGCCGAGGTCGTCGGATCGCTGCAGCTGCCGAGCGTGCAGATCGGCGCGAACCTCGACCTGCGCGGAACGCAGCTGACCAAACCCGCCTGGCACCAGCACCGCCACAACTACAAGCCGTCGCTGGACCTGCGCGCGGCCCGCATCGAGCGCGACCTGATCTGCGCCGAGGGCGAGCAGGTGTTCCTGGCCGAGGGCACGGTGCAGCTGCGGTGGGCGCAGATCGGGCGGCACGTCAACTTCTGGGGCTGCGAACTCGGCGACGGCGCGTCGAGGACGGCGTTCAACGCCTCGGGTGTGCAGACGCAGGAGCTCACGCTGCTCCCGCGCACGCCACCGCGCGGGCGGATCACGTTGCGGCAGGCGCAGTGCGAGCTGCTCGCCGACAACTCGGCGGTGTGGGAGTCGACGCGCGGGGTGGACTGCGAGGACTTCTCGTACCAGAACTTCGCGGAGTCCTTCGAGCTCGACGACCAGGAGCGGGTGCGCCAGCGCCTGGGCTGGCTGCGCGCCACCTCCGACGGGGCCTACCAGCCGGGCCCCTACGACCAGCTGGCGGCGGTCTTCCGCAGCAACGGTCTGGAGGAGCACGCGGTTTCGGTGCTGATCGAGAAGCAGCGCCACCGCTACGCGGCGATCTCCCGCACCGCGCGCCCCGGACTGCGCTGGCCGGTGCAGGTGTGGAGCTGGTTGCAGCGGGCCACCGTCGGCTACGGGTACCGGCCGATGCGGGCGCTGGTGTGGCTGGCGGCGTTCGCGGTGGTGGGCACCGCGTGGTTCAGCTTCCACCCGCTGGTCCCGATCAACGAGCAGGACCACCCGGTCTGGAACCCGCTGCTGTACACATTGGACCAGATGCTCCCGGTGGTGAGCCTCGGCCACGACGACATGTGGCAAGCCCGCGGTGCCTCCCAGTGGGTCACGGTGGCCCTGGTGACCGCGGGCTGGACCCTGGCCACGACAGTGGCGGCAGGCGTCAGCCGAGGCCTGCACCGCGAACGCTGACCGATCACGACGGCCGACGAGCCGGCCTGGATCTCGGCGTTCCTGTTCGTCACGGTCCGCTAGCCCGGGCGCAGCATCGGCGACAGCTTTTCGACAGGTCGGCCCATTAGCGTCCACGCACCCGCAGTTCCCTGCTCGCGCAAAGGAGCCCCATGTCGCTGCGACGCATCGTGGTCGCGTTGGTGACCACGTGCTGCACCACGGCGTTGACCATCCCAACCGCGTTCGCCGACCCGGGCGACCACTACGGCCCTGGCGGTTTCGACCTGCAAGCCCACCGGGGCGGGCTCGGCCTGGTCGTGGAGAGCACGCTCGACTCGTTCTCCAACGGGCTCGCGGTCGGGGTGAGCACACTGGAACTCGACGTCCAGATCACCGAGGACCACCACGCCGTGGTCACCCACGACCGGAAGATCTCGGGTGCGAAATGCCTCGACACCGCACCGGCCTTCCCAGGAGACCCGGAGTACCCCTACGTCGGCAAGTACATCGTCAACCTGACCCTGGCGCAGGTGCGCACCCTCGACTGCGGATCCCAGACCCTGCCGCAGCACCCGGCACAACGGCCCAGCCCGGGCGCTCGCATGCCGCTCCTGACCGAGGTGTTCGACCTGGTCGAGGAGCGTGACGCCGACGACGTGTGGCTCAACGTCGAGACGAAGGTCGAAGCCGGAGCGCCGCAGGAAACCGCGCCCCGCGAGGAATTCGTGCAGATCGTCGCCCGCCAGGTGCGCGAATCGGGCCTCGCCGACCGCGTCTCGATCCAGAGCTTCGACTGGGGCGCGCTGATGCGCATGCGGGAAGTCGCCCCGGAGCTGCCCATCGTCGCACTGACCAACGGCGACCAGTTCCTCCAGCCTGGCCGACCCGGCGCCTCTCCCTGGCTGGGCGGCATCGACATCGACGACTTCGACGGTGACCTCGTCGCCGCCGTCGCCTCCTTCGACGCCGACGGCCTCTCCCCGGTGCACGGATATCCCCAGGACGGCAAGGTCACGGACCCGGACTACGTGCCGTACACGACCAAGGACATGGTCAAGCGCGCGCACCGAGCGGGGATCGAGGTCATCCCCTGGACCGTCGACGACGAACCCACCATGCACGAACTGATCGACGACGGCGTCGACGGAATCATCACCGACTACCCCGACCGGCTCCGCGAAGTCATGCGACAGCGCGGATTCGAGTTGCCCGAGCAGTACCCCGGTGACTAGGTGAGCAGTCGGCGGATGGCGAGGGCCGTGCTGGCGCAGGCAGCCGCCGTGGCCAGGGTGAAGGCCGCGGCGGGCGAGACCAGGTCCAGCAGGGTGCCCGCCGCTGCCGAGCCCAGCGCGTTGCCGACGCCGAAGGACGTGATCATCCAGGCGTGGGCTTCGGTCAGCGTGCCTTCCGGGGCCATCCGGGCGATGAGAGCGAAGGCCGATGCCAGCACGGCGGGCAACGCGCATCCGCTGAGGAAGGCGAACACCGACATGGCCGGCAGGCCCAGGACCAGCACGAGCGGTAGGTAACCGACAGCGAGCAGGGCGAGCAGCACCAGCAGCCGGCGGTCCTCTCGGCGTGCGACGGGAATGGCGGTGTAGGCGATTCCGCCAAGCAACGCACCGGCTGCGTTGAGCGCGATCAGCCAGCCGGCCGCGGACGGACTCCCCGCCACCTCCGCGTATCCCGTGATGCCGACGGTGAAAGCACCGATCGTGGCGCCGACGCAGACCAATGCCGCGAACAACCGGAGCACACCCGGACCGCGCAACGGACCCGCCCAGTGCCGCTCCGCGTGCGTACCGCGCCACGACCGAGCCGGGCGCGCGGTCGCGAACCACGTGGCGCCGAGCAGGCCCACCACCGCTTCCGCGAGCAGTCCCGCGGACGGCCCGCCGAAAGCGGTCACGCCGAGGACCACCAGGGGCCCGCACACGAAGATCAGTTCCTGCGTGGCCGCGTCCAGCGAGAACGCCGCGCGGATGTTGTGCTCACCGGCCACGACGCGCTCCCACAGCACGCGCAAGCACGGTTCCAGCTGCGGAGTCGCCGCGCCTGCGACCACCGCAGCCGCAGCGCTGATCGCCGCCGACCGGACCGGGTCGACCAAGCCCAGCACCAGGAACGCGGCGGTCGAGATCGCCGCACTGGCCAGCAGCACCGGCGCCTGGCGCGTCCGGTCGATCAACCGCCCGAGCACCGGACCGCACACCGCGGCGCTGCCCGCGTACAGCGCGGCGAGCAGACCTGCCAAGCGGTAGTCACCGCCGTGCTCGCGCACCGCCAGCAGGATCGCCAGCGGCGCCATGCCGGTGGGCAACCGGCCGATCAGCGAAGCGGACAGAAGCCTTGGCACGTAACGGGATCGCAGCACCGCCACGACCGAACCAGCGCTGCTCCCCACCGTCGTCCCGGTGCTCACCGCACCTCCCCTCCGGCGAACTCGATCGCCGCGCGCAACGACGTCACGACCGGAACTCCCTGCTCGGCCAGCACTTCGGTGGCGTGCAGCCCGCTGGCGTAGAGCACGCATCGCGCCCCGACCGCCTCGGCCGCGGCCGCATCGTCGACGCTGTCCCCGATCAGCAGCACGTCACCGCTCGCCAGTCCCAACAGCTCCAGGTGTTCGGCCAGGTGGGCGCGTTTGAAGCCGCGGTCCGGGCCGCGCTGTCCGTCGATGCGGGCGAAGTGCGCGGCGATGCCGAAGCGGTCGACCAACGAGGTCAGGCGGTCGTGCGGATGCATCGACAACAACGACTGCGACAGCCCCCTGGTCGTGATCGCACCCAGCGCTTCGCGGGCGTCCACCGCCAGCGCCAGGGATGGCCGGCGCCGCGAGTAGGCCTCGTGGAACGCCGCGTGCAGTGCGCTCCGCAGGTCCGGTGGCACCGGTGCGCCGAAGAGCCGGTCGTAGAACACGTCGATCGGCTGGGTGTGCTGCCTGCGGTACTGGTCGACGGTGATCGGTGGTGATCCGGTCGCCTCGAACGCCTCGATGGTGGACTGGATCAGCGCATCGGCGTCGTCGAACAGGGTTCCGTTCCAGTCCCACACGACGTGCGCGACCGCCGGCTGCGCTCCGGGCTCGCTGACCACCACGGTCTGCCCTCCTCGATGATCGGTTGCCGGGAAGTCAACCGGACACCGGTGCGGGAGGACCAGGGCAGAAACCGGGCATGCGGATCAGCCGTGCGGGTCGAACGCGATGCCCTCCGGCTTCGCCTTGGCGAGGTTGTCCTCGAAAGCGCCGTCCTCGATCCCCAGACTCGCCTTGCCGAAGTCGGCGGAGGTGAGCACGTCGCGGATCCCCTCCGGGTAGTCCTCCCAGCCCACCAGCGGCGGGTACTGCCAGGTCCCGCGGTGGTTCTCCGGCTCCTCATCGGCGTTGGCCAGGCGGAACGCGTGCGTGCTGGCGCCGTCCTTGTGGTAGACGATCTTCGGGTGGGTGCCCTCCCAGGACACCTCGCCGGCCGGGTACGTCGAGTACCCGCCGTGCGCCGAAGTGGAGACGTACTCGGCCCGGTCGTCGCGCACCCACACCACGACGTGCTCGATGTCGTGTCGGTGCCCGAAGGCGTCGTCCACGCCGTCGAGCGCCTGGTCCTTCTCGAAGTACAGGTCGTAGAGGTAGGCGCACCAGCCGCTCGGATCGCACTTGGCGCGGGAGTAGGAGTTGGTGTTGTCCAGGTCCGACTCGTCGTGGCAGTTGCCGTTGAGCGAACCGGACGGCTTCAGCCCTTCGGCCACGGTGCCGTCCGGCCCGATCGCCGGGGTCGGGTAGCAACCGTCCCCGTCGTAGTCGAAGGCGGGCTGCCACTTGCCGTCGGCGTCCGGGGCCGAGCCCGGCAGCGCTTGCGGCGGTTCCGCGAACGCCGCCCCCGGCGGCAGCACGAACACCAGTGCCGATGCGCCGATGAGCGCCCGCGCGGTGAACCAGCTGGTCGGTTTCCGGCGCGCAGCACCCATGACGGCAGCACCTTCCGATCGGCCCGCGGAGATCAGCACGACCCTACGCACGGCGCCGGAGGTGCCGGAACACCGCTGGCGACTTCTCGCCGCACCGCGCTGGCAGAATGACTCGGAATGACCTCCGCCGAGCTGCTGGTGCAGCAACGAGAACTCCAGGCCGAAGCCGACGACGTGCACACCGATCTCCGCCTCGGCGAACTGCTGGCAGCGCTGGGCGAGCCCGTGCGAGTGGGCAGCGCAGCGCTGGGGTTGATGGTGCGCCGGGACCTCGACATCACGGTCATCTGCCCGCTCCTCGACGCCGCCGCCAAGTCGGCCGTGGCCGGGATCGGCGCCCAGCTCGCCGTCCACGACCGCGTTCGCCAGGTCCGCTTCCGCGACGACACCGGGCGCTGGAACACCGATCCCCGCTACCCCGACGGCCTCTACCTCGGCGTCGAGTACCGCTGCCCGGCCGAGCAGGACTGGACGCTGGACATCTGGTTCGTCGACGAGCCGGACCGCCAACCCGACCTCGAACACCTGCGCACCCTGCCCCCGCGGCTGACCGACGAGCACCGCCGCACGATCCTGCGCATCAAGTCCGCACTGGCGCACCGGCCGGAGCAGCCGCCCAGCTACGAGGTCTACCGGGCGGTGCTGGACCACGGCATCAGCACCGTCGAGCAGTTCGACACCCGCCGAGCACCGCAGTAGTCCACAGTGGATGCTCAGGCGAGATACATTGACGAAGTCCTTTCCCGTCAACGAAATTCGCCCACCTGATGCTCGGCCGCGGCGGGGTTATCCTGCACCTTGACGGGTCCGCGCGACGGGGGAGGTGTCGGGCGGCCGGTCCGGGGTGCCGCACCGGCGTGCCCGTCCCCATCCTCATCCGCCCTGGTCACACAGCGAGGGCGCGCGGACAAGCAGCACCACCCGCGGGCCCTCCCGGGGCGCGGGAGTAGGAGATGAGGCCGATGCCGACCGCACAAGACTTGTCGGCGCTGGTGAACGAGATCGGACTGGACAAGCAGAACGGCGCCGTGCTCGGCCGGATGGCCGCCCACGGCGGCCTCGGGTACGCCGAGGAGGACTCCGACGGCCGCCTGCGCGCCCGCATCCGGATCGCGCCGGACGAGCTGATCTGGGATCCCTCGATCCTGGTGATGCCGCACGGCGGCGACCTCGTGCTGGAGATCGTCAACGACGACCAGAACACGCACTGCGCGCTGCTGCCCAGCAACGGCGACAGCCAGTTCATCTGGCTGCCGGTGCAGTCCCGGGGAACCGCCTCGCTGAACCTCGACGGTCCCGGCTACTACTGGTACAGCTCCCCCATCGGCAACGACGAAGGCCGCGGCCTGGTGGGAGCGATCGTGGTGCTCGGCGACGTCCCGGAGCAGGCCCGGCTGGACCGCCCGGACCAACCTCGCCCGTGAGGAGGAGCAGGCCATGACGCAATACGTGGATGCCGGGCGCGCCGTCGGGTACGCCTCTCTGAGCGGCCTGCCGGGCAGCGCTCCACCGGTGGTCCAGGACGTGACCTACGAACGCATCCGCAACGCCCGCGCGGAACCGCAGAACTGGCTCACCTACTACGGCGCCTACGACGGGCAGCGCTACAGCCCGCTGGACCAGATCAACACCGAGAACGTCGGCGCCCTGAAGCCCGCCTGGGTGTTCCAATCCGGATCGAGCGGACTGCACGCGGGTGCGTCGACCTATTCGTTCGAGGCCGCCCCGATCGTCGTGGACGGGATCATGTTCGTCTCCGGCTGGGACGGCTTCGTGTGGGCCATCGACGCCAGGACCGGGCGGGAGCTGTGGCGCTACAAGCACGCCATCCCCTACGACACCTCGCTGTGCTGCGGCAACGTCAACCGCGGGGTCGCGGTGGCCAAGGGGAAGGTCTTCGTCGTCACGCTCAACGCCCACATCATCGCGCTCGACGCCATCGACGGGCACCTGCTCTGGGACGCCGCGTACGGCGACGTGCGGGCTGGCGAGAGCGCCACCGTCGCTCCCCTGGTGGTCAAGGACCTGGTCGTGGTCGGCAGTTCGGGTGGCGAGTTCGGCGTGCGCGGCCACCTCGACGCCTTCGACCTGGACACCGGGCGCCACGTCTGGCGCACCTACACGGTGCCCAAGCCCGGCGAACCGGGATCGGACACGTGGCCGGACGGCCCGGCCTGGACGCGCGGCGGCGGGAACCCGTGGATCACCGGCAGCTTCGACCCGGAGCTGAACCTCATGTACTGGGGCACCGGCAATCCGGCGCCGGACTTCGACGGCGCGGTGCGCCCGGGCGACAACCTGCACACCGACAGCGTCATCGCCGTCGACCCGGACAACGGCGAGATCCGCTGGCACTACCAGTACAACCCGCACGACCTGTGGGACTACGACAGCACGATGGAGCACATCCTGTTCGACTCCGACGGCCGGAAGCTGTTGGCGCACTTCGACAAGAACGGCTACTTCTTCGTCCTCGACCGCACCAACGGCGAACTCGTCCGGGTCGCGCCGTTCGTCGACCGCATCACCTGGGGCGAGATCGACCCGAGCGGGAAGGTCACGCCGAAGGTGTTCCCGGACGCCGAGGGCGAGGAGGTCCACTTCTGGCCGGGGCCCGCCGGTGCCAAGGAGTGGACGCACGCCGCCTACAGCCCGCGCACGCAGCTCTGCTACGTGCCGGTGCAGGACGTCGGCGCGAAGGTCACGCGCCGCCGCCGGGAGTTCAAGGAGAGCATCCCCTACTGGGGCGCCAGCGTGACCGTCGACGGCACGGACATGCGGGGTTCGGTGTCGGCGTTCGACCCGGCCACCGGCAGGGAGGTGTGGCGTTGGGACAACGACGTCCCGATGTGCGCATCGGTGCTGGCCACCGGCGGTGATCTGGTGTTCGCCGGGGAGCCCACCGGGGAGTTCAACGCCTACGACGCGCGCAGCGGCGAGCTGCTGTGGCAGTTCCAGACCGGCTGCGGGCACCACAGCAATCCGACCACCTACAGCGTCGACGGGAAGCAGTACATCGCTGTGCCAGTCGGGTGGGGAGCCTGGGTCGAGGGCTTCTTGCCCGCTATGCTCGGGTCACCCCACGGGGACGCACTGTTCGCCTTCGCACTTCCCGACTGAGCTGACTCGTCGGAGAACACCAAGAGGAAGGACAGATGATGGAATCCGTTGCTGCGCAACCGGAACTCGCCGCTTGGGAAACACCGGACTTCGAAGAGGTCGGCTGCGCGGCCGAAGTGACGATGTACGTCGCGCAAATGGACGACTAGCCCGGTCTTTCAGAACCTGTTTTGAACTCGCTTTGCGCACCGCCGAGGGTGGGCTATGCGCCTGCGGCGCATCAAAGCAAAAGATCAATGACAGGTCTTCCGGCGAAGGGACTGGGAATGTGGTTGCGGGTGCTCGGTTCGGCTGCCGGCGGCGGGTTTCCGCAGTGGAACTGCGGTTGTCCGAACTGCCGCGCGGTGCGCGCGGGGTCTCGTCCCGGCCGTCCCCGGACGCAGTCGTCGATCGCGGTGAGCACCGACCACCAGCGGTGGTTCCTGTTCAACGCATCCCCGGACATCCGCACCCAGATCGAGTCGTTCCACGCGCTGCAGCCGGGCGCGGGCCGGGCCACGCCGTTGCAGGCCGTCCTGCTCACCGACGCCGAGCTGGACCACACCCTCGGTCTCCTGCTGCTGCGCGAGGCGAAGTCGATCGAACTGCACGCCACCGCAGCGGTGCGGGAAACCCTGTGCCGCGCAACGGCGATCCTGCGCACGCTGGAGGCCTATTGCGCGGTGACGTGGCGGGAAGTCGTGCCCGGCGAGGAAACCCGGCTCGGCGGCGGGTTGTCCTACCGGGCCTTCGACGTGCCGACCGACAAGCGCAACCGCTTCGGGCCCGGCCGGGAGCACGGTCGCGTCGTCGGCTACCGGCTGACCGATCGGACCAGCGGCCGCACCGCGGTGTACCTGCCGGTGGTGCAGCAGTTGACCGCGGCGGTGCTGGCGGAGCTGTCCGACTGCGACTGCCTGCTCATCGACGGCACGTGCTGGCACGACGACGAGATGATCCGGCTCGGCCTGGCGAGCAAGACCTCCCGCGACATGGGGCACCTGCCCATCGCCGGCCCGGACGGCAGCCTGCGACGAGTGGCCGAGCTGCCCGCGCAGCGCAAGATCTACGTGCACCTCAACAACACCAACCCGGTGCTGCTCAACGACGCACCCGAGCGGCGCGTCGTCGAGCAGCACGGGATCGAGATCGCCTCGGACGGATTGGAGGTGCGGTTGACGCCTTGACGACCACCGGCAGCTTCACCGATGCGTTGCGGGCCCAGTCGCAGCGCTACCACAGCCAGCACCCGTTCCACGTCAGGATGAACGCGGGCGAGCTCGCCCCCGCGCAGATCCGGGGCTGGGTGGCCAACCGCTTCTACTACCAGGAGAACATCCCCCGCAAGGACGCCGCGATCCTGGCCAACTGCCCGGACCGGGAGGTCCGCCGGAGGTGGATCCAGCGCATCCTCGACCACGACGGCACGGAGGGCTCGGAGGGCGGCATCGAGGCCTGGCTGCGGCTGTCCGAAGCGGTCGGCCTGTCCCGCGCGGAGGTCCTCGACGAGCGGCACGTCGTGCCGGGGGTCCGCTTCGCCGTCGACGCCTACGTGAACTTCGCCCGCACCCGGCCGTGGGTCGAGGCGGTGGCGTCGTCGTTGACCGAGCTGTTCGCGCCGGACCTGATGGCCGAGCGCCTCGCCGCCTTCGAACGCCACTACCCGTGGATCGACCGCGACGGCCTGGCCTACTTCCGGTCCCGCCTCACCCAGGCCCCGCGGGACGCCGAGCACGCGCTGGAGGTGGTGACCGAGCACTGCCGCACGGCCGAGCAGCAAGCCAGGGCGGTGGATGCGCTGGCGTTCAAGAACGACGTGCTCTGGAGCGTCCTCGACGGCATCGACCGGGCGTATCCCGGCTCGACCGGACCGGCGTGATGCACCCGTCCAGCCGACCGGAGCTGACCTCGCACGTGCGCCTGACCTTCGACCGGGTGCGCGAGCAGCACCTGCTGCTGACCCCGGAAGCGGTGTCGGTGCTGAACCCGACCGGAGCGGCCGTGCTCGAGCTCTGCGACGGGCGGCGCAGCGTCGCCGAGATCGTCCAGGAGCTGCGCGGCCGGTACCAGCAGGTGGCGGCCGACGAGGTGGCGCGGTTCCTCACCCGCCTGGTCGGCAAGCGCTACCTGGAGGTGCGGGATGCCTAGTCCCTTCGGCCTGCTCGCCGAGCTCACCTACGCCTGCCCGCTGCACTGCCCGTACTGCTCCAACCCGCTCGACATGGCCGACTACCAGGACGAACTGGACACCGCGGAGTGGCAGCGAGTGCTGGCCGAGGCCCGCGAGCTGGGCGTCCTCCAGCTCCACCTCTCTGGCGGTGAACCGCTCCAGCGCCGGGATGTCGTGGACATCGTGCGCAGCGCCCACGAGCTGGGCATGTACACCAACCTCATCACCAGCGCGCTGGGCCTGTCCGCGCACCGGGCCGAGCAGCTGCGCGCCGCCGGGCTCGACCACGTGCAGATCAGCGTCCAGTCCCACGAGGCGACGACATCGGACCGCATCGCGGGCACCACCTCGTTCCGGCGCAAGATCGCCGCCGCGCACCTGGTGAAGGAGCTGGGCTGGCCGCTGACGCTGAACGTGGTCCTGCACCGGCTCAACATCGACGGCATCGCCGACGTCCTGGCCATGGCCGAGCACCTGAACGCCGATCGCGTCGAGCTGGCGAACACCCAGTACTACGGCTGGGCCCGGCGCAACCGCGAGGCCCTCCTGCCCAGCCGGGCGCAGCTGGAACGGGCCGAGGTCGTCGTGCGCGCCGCGCGCGAGCGGCTCGCCGGGCGGATGGAGATCATCTACGTCCTGCCCGACTACTACGGCCAACGCCCCAAGCCCTGCATGGGTGGTTGGGGCCAGCGGCAGCTCACCGTGGCGCCCAACGGTGATGCGCTCCCCTGCCCGGCCGCGCAGGAACTGCCGTTGCCGCGCGCGAACGTCCGGGACCGCCCGCTGGCCTGGATCTGGGCGGAATCACCGGTGTTCCAGGCCTTCCGCGGCACCGACTGGATGGGGGAACCGTGCCGCAGCTGCGCCCGCCGGGACATCGACTTCGGCGGCTGCCGCTGCCAGGCTTTCCTGCTCACCGGCGACGCGGCCCGCACCGACCCGGTCTGCTCGCTGTCCCCCGACCACGGGCTCGTCGCGGACGCGGTCCGATCCGCCAACGCCGACCAGCCCGTCGAAACCGCCCTGATCCCCCGGCCGCACCCGTCACGACTCGACCGGAGCTGACCCGAACACCGCGAAGCTGACGATCCAGTAAGCGACGTAGAGCCCGAGCAGCACGCCACCGTGCCAGCGCCGCAGCCTCCCGCGGTGGAGGAACAGCGCGGCGAGGGCGGTCATCCCCACGAGCACCGGCAGGTGCCACCTGAGCACGTCCGGCCCGACCTCGATGGCGCCGCCGGAGAGCAGGACGACGCCCAGCTTCCCGGTCACCGAGAAGACCGTGCTGCCGATGACGTTGCCGATCCCGATCGCCGGCACCCCGCGCCGGAACGGTTCGACCGTCAGGAAGATGTCCTCGAGGGTCAGCGCGACGGTGATGATCGTGGCACCGAACGCGGTCCCGCCGATCCCGTAGGTGAGCAGGATGCCTTGCGTGCCGATGCTCGTGGCCGCGGCGCCGATGACGAGACCGGCCAGCGCGACCACGGCCAGCCCCAGATCGGCCCAGCCCGGCAACTTGCGCGAGGCGGTGAACGGCAGCCGGTCGTCGCTCTTCTCCGCCTCCTCGCAGACCTCCGCGTTGCGGAACGTCGGCTCCTCGCGGCGGAGTTCGCGCACCGCGACGTAGGCCGTGAACAGCGCGAAGAGGCCGAGCAGCAGCAGGCCGTCGAGGACGGTGAGCGAGGAGGCGGTGAGCAGGAAAGCACCCATCAGCAGCGGCGCGACGGCGAATATGGCCAGGTAGTCGCGGGGGATCCGCACGGTCGTCGGCGCGATGATCGCGGCGAGCGCGAGCACGACCCCGGTGTAGGAGATCGCGGTGCCCATGACCAGTCCGAGCGCGACGTCGTCGAGGTCTTCGAGGTTGAGCGCGACGCCGAGCACGACGTCGTCGAACTCGATCCCGGTGAACACGATCGCGAGGAGGAACACCGAGATCTTCAGCCCGCTGGCCGCCCCGACGAGGTAGCCGATCAGCTTCTCAGCGCTGTAGATCAGCAGCGCCGCCCCCGCGGCGAAGACGAACAACGAACCCATCCCGCAATCCCCCCACCGAACGCGGTCCCCGCCCAGCATCGACGCGGGCCCCGGCCGCCGCACCCGGACGCTGCTCGCCTGCCACACCAGCCCCTTCCGGAACCGCCGCTCAGATCCGCATCGCCGTGTGGCCCCCGGCGTGGTACCAGGAAGCTGCCGGCTCGGAACCGGCCTGCTCCGGGAGGACGTCGTGATCGCCAAGAAGCTTGTGGCGCAAGTGGTTCCGCTGCTCGGAGTCGTCGTTCTGACGGCCGGGTACGCTTCGGCTGCGCCGGACTGGGCTGCTGCATCGACCGCTGCCGTGCATCCGGGGGTGCAGACAGTGACCGGGAACGCCCAGTGCACGTCGAACTTCGTCTTCGAGAGCGGGTCGAAGGTCTACCTCGGGCAGGCCGCGCATTGCGCGGCCACCGGGGCCGTGGACCAGATCAACGGCTGCACGAGCCCTTCGCTGCCCATCGGCACCAAGGTCCGGATCACCGGCGCGAGCAAGGAGGGCGTGCTGGTCTACAGCTCGTGGCTGACCATGCAGGCGATCCGGGAGACCGATGCCAACGCGTGCGCGCACAACGACCTCGCGCTGGTCGAACTGGACCCGGCGGACGTCGCGAAGGTCAACCCGAGCCTGCCGATCTGGGGCGGCCCCACCGGGCTGAACACCGCAGGGCTCCGGAAGAACGACGAGGTCGTGACCTACGGCAGCGCACAGCTCGGCGGCGAGGCCACCGATCCGAACGCCAAGCGGGGCACGTCGCTCGGCGACAGCGCAGGCGGCTGGAACCACACGATCCGGACCACGACACCGGGCCTCCCCGGCGACTCCGGCAGCGCCGTCCTGGATGCCGCGGGCCGCGCGGTCGGCGTTCTGTCCACTTTGAACATCTCGCCCGATTTCGGCAGCAACGGCGTCGGCGATCTCGCGCACGAGCTGAACTACCTCCACGCCCACTCGGCGCTGCGCGACGTCCACTTGGTGACCGGCACCCAGAGCTTCCGCCCCCTCCGGTGACGAGCGGAAGGTCCAGCCCCACCCGCACCCGCGGTCACGACGTGTCGCGGCACACCTGGACCGGAGCCGATCCGCACGGGTAATTTCTCCCGTCGCCGGCCGCCGGTCAGCGCGGCGGGAGGCGGACACGAGGAGCGGCTGGGCGTCGATGGCGAGCAACAACCGGTACGTCCAGCTCGGGCTCATCGCCGCCATGCAGGTCCTGGCGATGGCGATGTGGTTCTCCGCCTCGGCGGTCGTGCCCAGCTTGCGCCAGTCCTGGCACATCAGCGACCTGCAGGCCGTGTGGCTCACCGCGTCGGTGCAGGTCGGCTTCGTGCTGGGGGCGGTCACCTCGGCTGCGTTCAACCTGCCCGACCGGTTCCCACCGCAACGGGTCGCCGCGGTCTCGGCACTCGGCGCGGCCGCGGCGACAGCCGCGGTGCCGCTGTTCGCCGACGGGTTCTGGCCCGCGGTGCTCTGCCGGTTGTGCGCGGGCTTCTTCCTGGCCGGGGTGTACCCGGTGGGCATGAAGCTGATGGCGTCCTGGTTCGGCTCCACCGGCCGCGGGCTGGCGCTCGGCGTCCTCATCGGCGCGCTCACCGTCGGTTCAGCGCTGCCCCAGCTGATCAAGGGGCTCGGCACTCTCGTCTGGCAGCACGTGCTGTTCACCGCCGCGGGCATCGGCGTCGCGGCCGCAGTGCTGGCGGCGGCCGTGGTGCGGCCGGGCCCGCACCTGTCGGGTGGAACCGCGCAGCACCGGCCGCGGTACGCGCTCGAGATGTTCCGCGAACGCGGCCCGAGGCTGGCCAACCTCGGCTACTTCGGGCACATGTGGGAGCTCTACGCCCTGTGGACCTGGCTCCCGGCGTTCGTGACCGCCGGCACCGGTGCCGCTGAGACGACCGTCGGGCTGCTGTCCTTCGCGGCCATCGGCATCGCCGGCGTGGTCGGCTGCCTGATCGGCGGCTGGGGCGCCGACCGCTTCGGCCGGGCGCCCGCCGCCGGGCTCGCGCTCGTCGTCAGCGGCGCGTGCTGCCTGCTGTCGCCGCTGGCGTTCGGCGCCTCCCAGCCGGTGCTGGTGGTGCTGCTCCTGATCTGGGGCGCGGCGGTGATCGCCGATTCCGGGGTGTTCTCCACCGCGCTGAGCGAGGTGGCCGACTCCCGCTACATCGGCACCGCGCTGACCGCGCAGACCGCGATCGGCTTCCTGATCACGGTGGTCACCATCAACCTGGTTCCCGCGATCGCCGCGCTCACCGGCTGGCAGTACGCCTTCCTCGTGCTGGCCCCGGGCCCGATCCTCGGCGCCTTCGCGATGCGCGCGCTGGGCGCCCGGTCGACCGGCGCCGCACGCCGCTGAGCCGTCCACAGTGCGCGATCGCCTTTTCCCGAGAAATTGATCGATCGGCAATTCTCGAGATCGGATTCAAATAGTTCGATCATTTCACCGCAGCCTTGATCGCAATTGCCCAAGAATTCGATCAGCGCACCCCTGATCGAATTCTCCACTGCCGTGACCGCAATGGGGGATTGCCGCGAAAATCGATCTGCCCCAGTGGTCGATTCGCCAGATCAACAAAACATCGATATCACTATCCGTAGTCATGTCACCCGATCTGGCTTCAGCCGACATCAACAATCGGCACGATCGACCTCCCATTTTTCGACCTTGTTCTCACGATCAGTGATGTTGAGTCCCGATTGGACATATCAGCTACACCTCGATCGTATGATCATGCATTCCTGCCGCTGCCGACCGGGAAATACGTGCTTACCGTACGAAACAGCCTCCTTAACAAATCACGCGAGGCGAACGGAAAATGATTTTGAGAGTAATTCCACTCAACTGATCAAAGGAGGTTCAGGTGCCCGCGAAGCTAGTACGCGTCAGCGGCATCGCCGCCTTCGTGCTGGGGGCGTCGTTCGCCCTGACCCCATTGGCCGCCGTGGCGGAACCGGAACCGGAACCGCCATCACTGCCCGGGATCAACCAGTGCGACGAGGGTTCGGACTGCGGCAAGCCCAAGCCGCCGGAGCACTGCAAGCCCGAGGAATGCCCACCTCCGCCCTGCAAGCCGGGCGAGTGCGAGGAGGTCAAGCCTCCGCCCGAGGTCGCTCCGCCGCCAGCCGCGCCTCCTGAGCAGGCTCCGGCTCCGGCTCCGGCACCGCCGCCGCAGCAGCAGGCCCCGGCGCCGCAGCAGAGCCCGCAGCAGCAGCGACCGCAGGTGAGCCCGACCCAGCAGAAGCCGACCCACGTTCCTACCGCCAAGCCGCAGATGCCCAAGCCCACCCAGCAAGTGCCGCAGGTCGAGCACAAGCCGACGGGTGGCGTCCAGGCAGGCGGTGGCGCTACGGCGCAGGAGAACACCGACAACTCCGGTCCGCTGCTGGCCGTGAGCGGACTCGCGCTCACCGCCCTGGCGGCCGGCGGTGCCCACCTGTACCGACGCCGCAGCGCTGACCAGCGCAGCTGATCCGAGCGGGTTGGCGGTGCGGACCTGAGGGTGCCGCACCGCCAACCCGTTCGGCCGAACTCGAACGGGTGGAGGTCCGTCGTGCGAAACGCGATTCTCCTGATCTGGTCCGCGGTGCTGCTGACCGTCGTGGTGTCGGCGGACCCCCTCCCGGTCGACGCACGCCCCACCTTCCTGCCCGCGACGACCCACGCCGAGACCACTGGTCCGGTCCCCGGTGATCCGCGCCCGCGCGACATCAGCATCCGCAGCATCGGCGTCTCCTCCAGCCTGGTTCCGCTGGGCCTCAACCCCGACGGCTCGGCCGAGGTTCCGCCGCTCGACAAACCCGAGCAGGCCGGCTGGTACGACCTCGGGCCGGGCGCGGGCGAGGTCGGTCCCTTCGTCGTGCTGGGCCACGTCGACTCCTACACCCGGGCGGGGGTGTTCTACCGGCTGCGCGACCTGCGCCCCGGCGACCCGATCAGCATCGACCGGGTGGACGGGTCGAAGCTCACCTACGTGGTGGATCGGGTGGAGACGGCCGCCAAGGACAGGTTCCCCACCGACGCCGTCTACGGCGACGTGCCGCGCCCCGAGATCCGCCTGATCACCTGCGGCGGGGCCTTCGACGAGTCGGCCCGCAGCTACGAGGACAACGTCATCGTCTTCGGCCACCTCCGGTAATCCTCTGTGGACTCCCAGAACCCGACCGCTGGGCGGGCCCTTGCGCGGCCCGCGGCCCAGGGGTCAGGATGTCCGAGCGAATTGCAGACCGCGCGAGGTCCGTAAATCGAGTTCCTGGGAGGCAGGATGACCGGCTCGGCGGCCCGCCGCCCGGTGATCGCCGGACTCGGCATCACCGAGATGGGCAAGGTCTACGGCCGCAGCGCGGCCCAGTTCGCCGCCGATGCGGTGCGGCTCGCGGTGGCCGACGCCGGACTCGAACTGTCCGATGTGGACGGTCTGCTCACCAACACCGGCACCCCCGGCGCGGTCGGCGTCGACCTCCAGTCCCAGTTGCAGCTCCCGGACCTGCGGCTGGTCTCCGAGATCCAGTCCTTCGGCGCCTCGGCAGGCGCGATGGTCTCCCACGCCTCGATGGCCGTCCAAGCCGGGATGGCGGACGTGGTGGTGTGCGTGTTCGCCGACGCGCCGCTGCGCGAGGGCGAGGGCAGCGCCGCCGTCTACACCGGCCGAGGGTTGCCCACCGGCTTCGCCGGACTGGTCCCGGCCGCCGGGCTGACCAGCGTCAACGCCGTGTACGCGCTGGCCGCGCGGCGGCACATGGAGACCTACGGCACCACCTCCGAGCAGCTCGGCGCGATCGCGGTCGCGCAGCGGGCGTGGGCCGCGATGAACCCGCTGGCGCAGATGCGCGAACCGATCACCGTCGACGACCACCAGGCGTCCCGCTGGATCGCCGAACCGCTGCACCTGCTCGACTGCTGCCTGGTCAGCAACGGCGGGATCGCCGTCGTCGTCACCTCCGCCGACCGCGCGGCCCAGCTGCGCCAGCCGCCGGTGCACGTGCTCGGCTTCGCGCAGGGCCACGTCGGCTACCCGAACGCCCGCGACGGACGGTTCGGCCTGGTCAGCGCCGCGGCGCAGGCCGGTCCCGCGGCGCTGAAGATGGCCGGGCTCGACATCTCCGACGTGGACGTGGCCGAGCTCTACGACTGCTACACCTACACCGCGCTGCTGACGCTCGAGGACTACGGGTTCTGCGCCAAGGGAGAAGGCGGCCCGTTCGCCGCCAGCGGCGCGCTCGGCCCGGGTGGCTCGCTGCCGGTCAACACCGGCGGCGGCCAGCTGTCGTCCTACTACATGTGGGGCATGACCCCGCTGTCCGAAGCAGTCATCCAGGCGCGCGGGCACGGCGGGCTCCGGCAGGCGCCGCGCAACGACGTCGTCCTGGTCAGCGGGAACGGCGGGCTGCTGTCGCACCACGCCACGCTCGTGCTCAGCCCCCACCCGCACAGCTGACCCCTCGAGCGGAAAGGACAGCCGCATGCCGATCGTCCCGGTCACCCGCGACGCCGCGTCAGCCCCGTTCTTCGACGGCACCGCCCGGGGAGAGCTGCTTCTGCGGCGGTGCGAGGACTGCTCGTCGATCAGCGCCCCGGACGTGGAGTGCTGCTCGGTCTGCGGCTCGACGCGGCTGACCTGGACTCCCGCGCGCGGCACGGCGAAGGTGGTCACCTGGACGGTGGTGCACGGCCGCTCCCCCGTCGACGGCGAGCCCACGCGCATCGTCGCCGGGCTTGTCGAGCTGGACGAGGGACCGTGGTTGTACGCCCGGCTCGTCGACATCGCCCCCGAGGACGTGACCACGGAGCTCGCGCTGGTGGTCGGCTTCGACCACGCCGAGGGCAGCGAAACCGTGCCAGTCTTCCGCCCGGCCTGACCTCCAGGAGCACCGCATGTCCGAATCGGACAACCCGATCCTCGCCGATCTGCGCGCTGAGAACGCCGAACTCGACGCTGTCGTGGCCGCGCTGGACTCCGAGCAGTGGGCCACGCCGACGCCCGCCGAGGGGTGGACGATCGCGCACCAGATCGCCCACCTGACGTGGACAGACGCCAAGGCGCACCGCGCGGTGACCGCCCCCGATGAGTTCCGCGAGGACGTCCGCACCGCCACGATCCCGCTCGGCGACGCGGTCGACGCAGGCGCCGCCGAGGGGGCCCGGCAGGATCCGCGGGAGTTGCTGGAGCGCTGGCGCACCGGGCGCGCGGACTTGCAGCGCGCTTTGACCTCAGCACCTGCCGATCTCCGGGTGCCCTGGTTCGGCCCGCCGATGAAGGTCCCGTCGATGGCCACCGCGCGGATCATGGAGATCTGGGCGCACGGCCAGGACGTGTTCGACGCGCTCGGTCTGCACCGCGAGCCGACCGCCAGGTTGCGGAACGTCGCGCACCTCGGCGTGCGGACGCTGGGTTTCGCGTTCGCGCTGCACGACCTGCCGGTTCCTGCCGATCCGGTGCGGGTGGAGCTGACCGCGCCGGACGGCGGGCTGTGGACGTGGGGACCTCCGGACGCGCCGAACCGGGTCACCGGGCCCGCGTTGGACTTCTGCCTGCTGGTCACCCAACGACGTCATCGCGACGACCTGGCGGTCACCGCCACCGGGACCACCGCCGAGCAGTGGCTGCCCATCGCCCAGGCCTTCGCCGGCGCACCCGGGTCCGGTCGGCCCAGCGAGGTGTCCTGAAAGCAGTCGGGGCGCTGGCCCACCGCAGGTGCGGCGGAGCAGCGCCCCAACGGATTCCGGTGCTAGTGCACGTGTGTGGTGTCGCGGACGGTGCCGACGTATTCCTCGACGAGGTCTTCCATCGCCACCACCCCCACCGGTGTGCCCGCCGTGTTGACGGCGGTGGCCAGGTGGCTGCCCGAGCGGCGTAGCGAGGCGAGGGCTTCGTCGAGCCGGGCCTGGGCCGGGACCGTGGGCAGGCGGCGGATCCGGGAGGCCGCGATCGGGGTGGTCTCGTCGTGCCCG
>NZ_JAQGLA010000100.1 GCF_027853915.1 Saccharopolyspora oryzae | reverse complement strand
AGAATCCCGGAGAATCCCGGAGAATCCCGGAGAATCCCGGAGAATCCCGGAGAATCCCGGAGAATCCCGGAGAATCCGGTCTTCGGTCTTCGGTCTTTCCGATGCGTGGTTGTTGCACGAGGGCGAGGTAGTTCCCTCCGTCGCGGTCATGTCGCACCGCGAGCAGCTCGACCGCCTCGCGCGGTACTGCCCGGCAGCCGTTCCGATCGCGCTGGTCGCGGGTGATCCCTGCTTCGACCGGATGCTGGCCAGCCGCCCGCTGCGGGATTCCTACCGCAACCGGCTGGGCATCCACCCCGACCAGCGCTGCGTCGTGGTCTCCTCCACCTGGGGCGGTCCTTCGCTGTTCGGCCGGCACCCGTCGCTGGTGCTCGACCTCGCCCGTCAGTTGCCGCTGGACGAGTACCGCGTCGTGGTGGCGCTGCACCCGAACATCTGGCACGGGCATTCGCCCTGGCAGGTGCGGATGTGGCTGGCCGAGTGCGCCCGGGCCGGTGTCGTGGTGCTGCCGCCGGAAGAGGGCTGGCGGGCCGGGCTGGTCGCGGCCGACGTCACCGTCGGCGACCACGGTTCGGTGACGTTCTACTCGGCCGCGCTGGGCACCCCGGTCCTGCTGGCGACCTGGCCCGAGGAGACCGTCGACCCGGCTTCCCCGATCGCCGCACTGCTACGAACCGCACCCCGCCTGGACCCGAGCGTCGCACTGAAAGAGCAGGTCAACGCAGCGATCGACGGCCATTCACCGGAGAAGTACGCCCCCATCACCGAGCTCGCGACCTCCGAGCCCGGCCGCTCAGCGGCGTTGCTGCGCGCTGAGATCTACACCCGCCTGGACTTGGCAGAACCAGCGACGCCCGCGGATTCCGCCGCCGTCCCGCTGCCGGCATTCGAGCCCGTCGGCGCCGGCAGCCAGCTGGTCCAGGTCCAGCTGACCGCGCAGACGGCAGAAGTGACCCGTTTCCCGGCCGCGGCGCTCGACGAACCTTCCTCCGGTGGCGTCCTCGTGGCCTGCGCCGACGAACCGGACCGGCGGTGGCTGGAACTCGCGGAAGTGCTCGTCCACGACGACCGCTACGACGACCCGCTGCGCTGGATCCGCGCTTCGCTGTCCCGCCTGCCCGGCTGCCTGCTCGCAGCGACGCGCGACCGCGCGGGCCAGTGGATCATCGGTGGCACCGATCTGCCCACAGTGCGCCTCCGGGGCGCCGACGACCTCGGTCCGGTGTGCGCCGCCGTCCTGCACGCCTGGCTCTGCTCCGGCCGGAAGCCGCACGATCTGCCCGATCAGCTCCGAATCCGCTTGGGATCGCGCGAGGAACTCGTCCAGCTGTCCACTCAGGACTGATCGAGCCGGACCTGCACCTGCTCGCCCAGCTCGGCGAAACCACGCGTCCGGCACACCGCAGCGGCACCCAGGAAGTGCTCCCGCGCCGCCTCCCCATCACCGGCGGCCAACGCGTTGTCCCCGAGGCCGACCAGGACCTGCGCCCGGTCGAAGTGCTTCCCGTGCTCGGTCATGTACTCCAACGCGGCACGCAGGTCGGCGTTCGCGTCGTCGTAGCGCGCCAGCTCGGTGCGCCGACGTCCCCGCCACATCCGCGTCTTCGCCGCGTTGTAGGGCTCGGACGCGAACGCGGCGAGCGCCTGGTCCAGCAGCTCCTCGCCGCGCTGGGGCTCAGCTACGGAACCGAGGTGCATCCGTGCCAACGCCAACCGCCGCGGATCGTCCAACCGCTCGGCCATCGCCAGGTTCCGCTCCAGAACGGGGCGCGCTCCCCCGCGGTCGCCCTGATCGCGCAAGCTGATGCCCAGCGATTCCACAGCGGTGGCGGTCAAATCGTCGCGTTCGACCGCGCGAGCCTTCTCCTCGCCTCCGGCGAACAGCTCGGCGGCCTTGTCGGACTCCCCTCGCGCACGGAAGGCGAATCCGCGCTGGATCAGGGCGAGCCCGGCCGCGAAGGTCAGCTCGCGGTGGGTCGCGACCTCGACCGCATGGCGGTTGATCACGTCCATGTCGTCGACGTGCTTGCCCTGCTCTTGGAAGGGCCACAACGCGACCGCCAGCTGGCAGACCAGCTCCGATCCGGCGGCGTGCAGCTCACCCGCAACCGCCTGGACGTTGACCCGCTCGGCCTCCAGCCACGCCCAGGCCTCGTCGGGCCCGATCGGCTCCGGCTGGAAACCCGGCCACAACGCCTCCAACCATCCGCGCTTCGGCTGCACCGCATGCCCCGCCGAAAGGGCCCGGCGGACGTAGAACTCGACGAACCGGTCGTTCACTTCGGTGATGGCGCCGGCGAGGAGACGCGCGTGGTCGC
Organism: Saccharopolyspora oryzae; assembly: GCF_027853915.1. GTDB lineage: Bacteria > Actinomycetota > Actinomycetes > Mycobacteriales > Pseudonocardiaceae > Saccharopolyspora > Saccharopolyspora oryzae. The sequence continues at coordinate 20,854 of NZ_JAQGLA010000100.1, read as the reverse complement.
GGACGAGCGCATGGGCGGCGTAGCGGTCGTCGCCCACCTCCCGAATCAGGTGCGCGGAAACCAGCTGGTCGAGCGCGTCCTGCAGGTCGAACTCGTCGAGCCGGACGGCTTCGGCCAATGCCACCGAGCCGACCTCGCCGACGCCGGGGTGCTGGCCGAACGCCTCGTAGACCAGGCGCGCCTGTTCGTCGAGGCGCCCGACGGCGGTGTTGAACACCGCCTCGACCGACAGGTCGTGGTCGCGGGACAGCGCGGCGAGGCGGCGTCTTTCGTTCGACAGCTCACGCACCAAGCGCGCCACCGGTCGTTCTGGGCGTCCCGCGAGCTCGGATCCGGCAACGCACAGGGCGATCGTCTGCCCGGCGCAGCGCTCGATCAGTTCGTCGACCGGTCCCGGTTCGTCCGCCAGGTCGCGCGCATCGCCGACGATGCGGCACAGCAGCTTCCGGGCGGACTCCTTCGACAGCGGTTCGAGCGGGACGAACTCGGCCCCGGCACGCGCCCGCAGCGAGATCAGCGAACGAGCGGCGGTGACCAGCACGGCCGAATTCCCGGCCCCGGGCAGCAGCGGCAGCACCTGCGCTGCGGTGACTGCGCCGTTCACCACCAACACCAGCCGCTTGCCGGTGGTCCACGAGCGCCACAGGTTCGAGCGCCCGCCCAGATCCGCCGGGATCTCCTCGGGCGAGTAGCCGACGCCGAGCAGGCACTGCAGCAGCGCCTCGCCCACCAGCCCGGTTTCATCGGTCCCGGCCTCGAGCGGAGCATAAAAAGCGCCGTCGGGGAAAGCTGCGCGGTGCTGGTGAACCCACTGGTAAGCGGTCTCGCTCTTGCCGCTGCCCGGTGCTCCCTCCAGCACCACGACCTTCGGCGCCTGGTGCTCTGCTTCCTCGTCGGGTCGCAGGTACTTGCTGGTGTCCTTGAGCTGCCGCTCGTTGTTGGTGAAGAACTTGGTGGGCGGCGGGACCTGGTTCGGCGACGGCCTGGGCGACTTCGGTGCGTGGAAGTGGACGTCGCCGTGGATGTCGCGCGCCTGCACGACGTTCTCCGATTCGCCGTCGAAGTGGTTTCCGCCGACGTCGTGCCCGGTCATCCCCCAGCTCCCCTCGCACCGAAGATCACCGGGCCAGCGTAACGCTTCGTGTCGGGCGCGATCCGGCAAGTCATCGAACTCGCAGCGGCGGGATCAGGTGTCGATGGCGGCGAGGAACTGCTCGATGCTGGTGGCCAGCGCGACCGGGGTTTCGTCGATCGCGTAGTGGCCGGCGTTGCTCAAGGTGTCCAGCGCGCAGTTCGGGTAGTGCTGCTGGAAGGTCGCCTGCATGGTCGCCGCGCCCAGCGCCGGATCGTGCTCGCCGACGATCACCTTCACCGGCACCGGGTTGTCCTGGACCTCGGCGTGGAAGTCCGCCTTCGCCCACGCCACCAGGTAGTCGCCGAACGCTTGCCGGTCGGAATGCTCCAGGGAGTGGCGCACGGTCGCGTCCAGCCACACACCGGTCAGCCGGTTGCCGGTGGTCAGGTCGATGATGGCGCGCCGGTTACCGGTCTCCTCGACCGCGCCGGTGAACAGCGCCCAGCCCTGGTCGTCGAACGGGACACCGCTGGCAGGAACCGGGGAGATCCCGACCATCGCCCGCACCCGCTGCGGCGCATCGGCCAGCACGCGCTGCATCACCGCGCCGCCCATCGAGTGGCCGATCAGCGAGAACCGGTCGAAGCCCAGCTCGTCGGCGAGCGCCAGCACGTCCTGCGCGGCTTCTTCCAAGGTGTGCGCGCCCGGCTCGTCGATGCGTTCGCCGTAGCCGCGGTAGTCCGGGAACACGTACCGGAACCGGCTGCCGTCGAGGTGCGGGTGCAGCGGCCGCCAGGCCGCGCCCGAACCGAACCAGCCGTGCAACGCGATGACCGGGTGCTGCCCAGCACCGATTTCCTCTGGCACGCGAGACCTCCTAGATCGACTCGCGCCCCAGCATGGCGGACCGGTCAACCCCGCGCACCGACCTCGATCCGGCACCACCTGATCAGCCGCCGCTTCGCCCGGGCCGGTTCCGCCCCGGCCGCTCGGCGTACATTTGTTTGGTGCGCACCGACCGCCCGCGCACGCTGACTCGCACAACGTTCGGCGTCCCGGCCCGGCCGGTACGGCAGCACCTAGAAGGTTGATCGATTGGCTTCCCCCACGACTCGTCCGAAGCGCACCGCACGGCCGGATCGCGACAGGACCGCACGTCGATCGACCGGAGCGCTGCACTGGCTGCTGCGGGTGCTCGCGACAGTCGCGGCCGGGTTCGCCCTCTACGCCGGGGCACCGCCCCGGGAGCTGTGGTGGCTGGCGCCCCTCGCCTTCGCCGTCTTCGCCGGAGTGGTCCGCGGCCGACGCGCTCGCGCCGGGTTCGGCTACGGCCTGCTGTTCGGGTTCGCGTTCCTGCTGCCGCTGCTGGGCTGGTTGCAGGACTTCCTCGGCGCCGACTTCGGTCCGTGGCCGTGGGCGGGCGTGGCAGGCGTCGAGGCGCTGTTCCTCGGTCTCGCCGGTGCCGGGATGGCGCGGGGCAGCCGGCTGCCCGGCGGACCGGTGTGGATGGCGGCGGTGCTCGTCACCTCCGAGGTGCTGCGCTCCATCGTGCCGTTCGGCGGCTTCCCCTGGGGTCGGCTGGCCTTCACCCAGGACACCGGGCTGCTGCTGCCGCTGGCCGCGCTCGGCGGCAGCGCGCTGGTGTCGTTCGCGGTCGCGCTGATCGGCGGCGGCCTGGCGGAGCTGGTGCACCGGCGGCACGAGCGGCGCCGCTGGGTCGCACCGCTGGCCGCGGTCCTCGTGCCGATCCTCGGTGGCGTGGTGATGCTGCCGTTCATCGGCACCGACGCCAACGCCGGAACCGCGCGGGTCGCACTCATCCAGGGCAACGCGCCCAACGTCGGGCTCGGGCTGCTCTACGAGGACGACGTGCTGAGGGCCAACCACATCAAGGGCGCGCAGCAGCTCGTCGCCGACGTGCAGGCAGGACGGGTGCCGCAGCCGGACTTCGTCGTGCTGCCGGAGCAGGTCGGCAGCTGGGGGCCCAGCCGGACCGACCCGAACCTGTCCGCCATCGCCGAGCAGCTCGGCGTCCCGCTGGTCGTGGGCGGGCTCGGCACCGACGCCGACGGCAAGCCCCGCAACCAGATCGTCCAGTGGGACCCGGCCACCGGCGCCGGCGACCGCTACGTCAAGCAGCACCTGGTGCCCTTCGCCGAGACGATCCCGATGCGCTCGGTGGCGCGCCTGGTCAGCCCGTTCGTGGACCGCTTCCCGCGGGACATGGTGCCCGGCGACCAGCCCGGCGTGCTCAAGGTCGGCGACATCAAGGTGGGCGTGGGCATCTGCTACGACGTCGCCTACGACGACGTGTTCACCGGCGCCACCCAGCAGGGAGCGACCGTGCTCGCCCTGCCCACCAACAACGCCTGGTACGGCCACTCCGAGATGAGCTACCAGCAGCTCGCGATGGCCCGGCTGCGCGCCGTCGAGCACGGGCGCGCCGTGCTGGTCGCCTCGACCAGCGGGGTCAGCGCCGTGGTGCAGCCGGACGGGACGGTCAGCCAGCAGACCCAGCAGTTCACCGCGCAGAATCTGATCGCCGAGGTGCCGCTGCGCTCGACGCAGACCGCGGCCACCACCCTGGGGTCCGCACCGACGTGGGCGGCAGTGGTGCTGGCGATGGGCTCGCTGCTGTTCAGCTGGTGGCGACCCCGGCGCAGCGCGGAAGGCTGAGGCGCGGTTGCAGGATGACCGCGCACTCGGCCAGCTGAAACCCGAAACAACACCCGAAACGCACGGCCGGTCCGCGCGACCGGCTAGGAGGACTTGGATGTCGACCCGGCGAACCCCCGACGGTGGTGCCGACGCGGTGCTGGTGGTGATCCCCACCTACAACGAGCGGGACAACCTGGAGCCGATCGTGCGACGGCTGTTCGCCGCAGTTCCCGCAGCGAACGTGCTGGTCGTCGACGACGGCAGCCCGGACGGCACCGGCGAGGTCGCCGACCGGCTGGCCGCCGACGACGAGCGGCTGCACGTGCTGCACCGCACCGAGAAGGCCGGCCTGGGCGCGGCCTACGTGGCCGGGTTCGACTGGGCGCTGGCCCGCGACTACGACGCGATCATCGAGATGGACGCGGACGGCTCGCACTCCCCGGAGGACCTGCCCCGGCTGATCGGCATGATCGGGCCGGACGGCACCGGAGCCGACGTGGTGCTGGGGTCGCGCTACGTGACCGGCGGGCGGACGGTGAACTGGCCCTGGTACCGGGCGCTGCTGTCCCGCGGCGCGAACACCTACTCGAAGCTGGCGCTGGGGGTGTCGATCAACGACATCACCTCGGGCTTCCGGGTGTACCGGCGGGAGGTGCTGGAGACGGTCCGGCTGCACGACGTCGCCTCGCAGGGCTACTGCTTCCAGGTGGACCTCGCCTGGCGGGCCGTCGAGGCCGGGTTCGTGGTGGTGGAAGCGCCGATCACCTTCGTGGAGCGCGAGATCGGCAATTCGAAGATGGACGCCGAAGTCGTCCGCGAAGCACTGGTGCGGGTCACCAAGTGGGGCCTGCGCCGCCGCGGCCACCAAGCAACCGAGGCCCTGCGATCACTGCGCCGCTGAGCGCCTGGCTCCGGTCTCGTTCTGTCTTTGAAACGCCGCCAGGCGTTTAGCCCACCCTCGGCGCTTGCACCGCCGCGGGTTCTCAGCGTTCGCCTGGCGAGGACGGCCAAGCCGCCGTGTATTGGCATACATAAGGGTTGGCACCCGCAGTCCAGGCGGGCGCTGAGGTTCCGCCACCCGCACCGCCACGCAAAAGGAGCCCGGACACAGTCATCGGAAACACGTCAAAGCGCCTGGGATTGGCTCCCAGGCGCTTTTTCAGTGTGCTTCCCTACTGGCCGCGGCGGGCGCGCAGCAGGTCCAGGCGCTCGTTGAGCAGCTCCTCGAGCTCCGGGATGGTGCGACGCTCCAGGAGCATGTCCCAGTGGGTGCGCGGCGGCTTGGCCTTCTTCTGCTCCGGCTCGTTGCCGTCGATGATCTTCGACTCGCTGCCGTGCAGACGGCACTCCCAAGTCGGCGGCACCTCGGCGTCGTCGGAGAACGGCACCTCGAACTCGTGGTTCTTGGGGCAGGCGTAGCGCACCGTCCGGCGCGGTGCGAGGTCGTGGTTGCGATCGGTCTCGTAGCTCACTGCTCCGAGCCGGCTGCCACGCAGAACGCGGTCGGCCATGACGGTTCCTTTCACTTCGGCCCGGGGCCGAGCCCGAGCGGTTGTGCTCACCGTGTGCAACGACGGGAGGCCCGCCGTCTGTTCCCGGTGTGGTGCTTCTGGTTGCCGTCGGTGACGTTGTTCACCCGTCAACGACAGCCTTCTCCCTAGAGATGCAGTCGGTCCGCGTTCGTGACGCGTTATCCCACTGGCAATCTATAGGTGCGTTCGAACGGGTGATAGTGCCAGATGGTGAGTCACTATGGCTAAACCAGGTCCAGGGAAAACGTCGAGAGTGGGACATAGATCACGCCCCGGACGGGTAAGGCTAACGGAAAAGAAGTAACGGAATGTAGCCATACTGTGTGCACTTCTTTCACAACGCTGCGTACTGGCATATTCCGAACACGCCGCTGTTGCCCAGCCCACCCATCACCAGCTTGGAGCAACGGGCCCGGAATGGCAGAGCGAGTGCGGAGAGTCACACTTCAGGCACAACCCGCAGCCACGGACACATCCCGTTTCGGGTGGCGGCGACTCGGACCGCCACCCGCGAACGTCCGCTCAGAGCACCTTCGGCGCCGGGTTGCCGACCGCCTCGATGGCCCGTCGAACCGGCACCAGGGCGACCAGCACCAGGCCGAGGGCGAAGAACACCACCAGCGAGATGATGGCCAGCCGGAACGAACCGGTGGCCTGCCCGACCCCGGCGAACACCAGCGGGCCCATCCACGAGGTCGAGCGCTCCCCCACCTCGTAGAGCGAGAAGTACTCGCCTTCCCGGCCGGGCGGCACCATCTGGCTGAACAGCGAACGGGACAGCGCGTTCGTCCCGCCGAGCACCAGGCCGATGCCCACCGCCAGCCCGTAGAACTGGTTCGCCTGCCCGGCCTGCACGAAGTACGCCGCGATGACCACGACCAGCCAGATCGCCAGGCTGATCAGGATCGTTTTCTTGGCACCGATGTACTTGGCCAGCCAGCCGTGCAGCATGCCGCCGACGAAGGCGATGAACTGCACGATCAGCACGGTGACGATCAGCGCGTCCTGCGGCAGCTTCAGCTCCAGGTTGCCGTACTGCGGCGCGACCTGGACGACGGTGGCGATGCCGTCGGTGAAGATCCAGTAGGCACCCAGGAACGCCAGGGTCAGCGGGTAGTGCTTGGCCTCCAGCAGGGTGTTCTTCAGCTGCTTGAAGCCCTCCAGGACGGTCGAGCCCGCACGCGGCGCGTCCTCCGCCAGCTCGCCGCCACCGCGCAACGCCGTCAGCGGCAGCAGCGTGAACACCGCCCACCACACGCCCGAGGACAGGAAGACCAGGCGCACCGCACCGTCCGCGTCCATGCCGAACGAGTCGTGGAACAGGTAGATCACCAGGTGCAGGGCCAGCGCGACCCCGGCACCGAGGTAGCCGAACGCCCATCCCTTGGTGGAGACCATGTCCCGCTCATCGGCGTTGGCGATCTCCGGCAGGAACGAGTAGTAGACGACCACCGAGGCGCCGAAGCAGATGTTGCCGATGATGAACAGCACCACGCCCAGCTGCCAGTTCTCCCCGCCGACCAGCGCCAGCAGCGCGGTGGTCGCAGCGCCGCCGAAGGCCAGCACGCCGAGCATCAGCCGCTTGTTGCGGGCCCGGTCCGCGATCGCGCCGGTGATCGGCAGGACCAGCACCTGCACGACCGTGGCGACCGACAGCAGGTAGCCCCACAGCGATCCCGCCGGGAAGCTCAGCCCGGCGATCGAGATGTCGCAGTCCACCAGCGCGTTGCCCGCCGGGCACGGGTTCGGGCCGTTGCGGCTGGTGTCCGCCTGGGCCGCCGCGGTGGCCACCGAGGTGAGGTAGAGCGAGAGGAAGACTGTCGAGACCGATGTCGGGAACACCGAGTTTGCCCAGTCGTACCAGCACCAGCCACGTTGCTCCCGACGCCGCTGCGCGGCGTCCGGTGCCACGTCGCTGCCCATCACGCTCATCCGTTCGGTCCTCCGAAGCCAACATCACTCGATTGGGGGTAACCGGACCTTACTGGCTCAGCCGAACACGGTGGAGGCCCGAGCGGGGACAATGCGTAGTTGTACTCACCCGCCGATCTCGGACCGCGGGTCCCCGTACCGCTCGCGCAGCACGTCGTTGAGCACGTCGGGACGGTCCGTGACCAGTCCGTCCACCCCGGCCTCGAGCAGCCGGAGCATCTCGGCGGGGTCGTCGACGGTCCAGACGTGCACCTCGATCCCCCAGCGGTGCGCTTGGCGGACGAACTTGCGGTCGATCACGCGCAGGCCGCCGAACTCCTGCGGCACCTGCGCCGCGCTCCCGGCGACCAGCGAGCGCAGCGGCCAACCGCCCCACTTCGAGCCGAGCCACAGCAGTCCCGCGGACCGCTTCCCGGTCGAGGTCAGCAGTCGCGGGCCCGCGGCGCGCCGCAGCTGGCTCAACCGGTGCTCGGCGAAGGACGCCAGGCACACGCGGTCCCAAGCGTTGTGCTCGCGCAGGGTGCGCAGCACCGGCTCGACCGCCGAGTCGTCCTTGACGTCGATGTTGAAGAACGTGTCCGGCAGCTCCTCCAGCGCCGCGTCCAGCGAGCACACCGGCTCCCGGCCGCCGATCCGCGCGGTGCGCACCGCTGACCACGGCAACCGCCGGATCGTGCCGCGCCCGTCGGTGGTGCGCTCCAGGGTCTCGTCGTGGTTGACCACCACGACGCCGTCGGCGGTCGCGTGGACGTCGGTCTCGATGTAGCGGAAGCCCTCTTCGGCGGCGCGGCGGAACGCGCTCAGCGAGTTCTCCAGGTCGTGCAGCTCCCCGAGGTGCCATCCGCGGTGCGCGAACGCACGGGGCCGGGGACCGAGCAGGAAAGGATGCGTCACGCCGCACAACTCTGCCCGATCGGCGTGCCGCCATCGCGCAGGCGGGGCCCTTGACTAACGTGATCGATCGTGGATATCTCGGCCCAGCCCACCCGTCGGCAACGGCAAGTCCGGCATTGCGCCTGGTGCGGACGACGCGTTCCGGAAGCAGGCCGGCAGGGCCGTCCACGCATGTACTGCGCGCAGTCCTGCAGGCAGCGCGCCTACGAGCGCCGCACCGCGGTGCAGCGCGGCGGCCTGCCGGAGGACGCGGTGGTGCTCTCGGCCGCGGAGCTGGCCGACCTGCAGGACCGGTTGTTCCAGCTGCGCTGCGCGGCCGAGGACGTGGTGACCGCGGTCGACGACGCCGCTGACCACGGTGAGCTGCGCAAACTGGCGGCGCAGGTGGTGGACGTGGCCGTCGAGCTGGAGCGGCTGCGCTGAGGTGCTGTCGGCGAATGCCGTCCGCGTCCCACCCGCAGTCCGGTAAACCGCTCAGGTTCCGCTGAGCGACCGCATGAGCGACGCGACCATCAACAGGCTCTGGGGCGAACGGAGGATTGTGCGGGACGTCGGAGGTGACCAGGATGAGTTGGTCCCCAGCGGTGACGAGGTGTCGACCGTGCCCGCACGCCCCGTGGTCCGCGGCCTGCGCCGCGTCGACCTGATCAGCTCCGACCCGGTGGCCTCGGCGGTCCGCTGCCGGGCGCTGCTCGACTGGACGCCGGAACCGACCGGCCGCGGCTTCGACTGCTGGGTGGGCGACCGCCGCTGCACCAGGATCCGCAAGCCCCGCGCGGGCGAGCAGCCCGGTTGGCACCCGGTATTCGCCGGGAAGGTCCCGGCCTGCGCGCTGACCGGCCCGGACGACGCGATGGCGCTGGTCGCCAAGGGCCGCGCCCAGCACGGTCCGTGGGCTCCGCCGCCCCGCCCGGGCGAGCCGCGCTGGATCGAGCTGGTCGCCAGCGATCCCGAGCGCGCTGACGCGTTCTGGTCCGAGACGCTGAACTTGGCGGTGCGCCCGGAGCCGCACGGCGCGAACTACCTCATCGCCGACCGCCCGCTGGCGTCCCGGACGGACCGGCTCAGCTCGGCGGGCTGGGGTTGGCTGTGCTTCTTCGCGGTGGACGACCTCGATGCGGCGGAAGGCCGGGTCGAGGCGGTGGGCAGCAAGGTCGCCGACCGCCTCGACCACCCGCTGCTGGGCGATGCGCTGCTGGTCACCGACCCGAACGGGGCGACGTTCGGCCTGGTCACCGGCGAGACCTGGGGCTGACGAACACCGTCAGCTGGTGACCCTGGCGCGGATCCCGTCCAGCACCAGCTCGAGGCCGCGCTCGAAGTCGGCCGGTCCCCCGGGCGCCCGGTCGATCGCGCCCGCGCTCGCCGCCTGCAGCGCCAGCTGCTCCTCCGTGGTGTGGCCGAAGACGAGGTGCAGGATCGCCCGGGTGCCGACGTCGACCAGGTCGTCGGGCAGGCCGCCGTCGCGCAGCGCGTCCCGCAGCCGGTCGGCGGGTTCGCCGGCTCCGAGCCCGAAGGTGTGCGCGGTGACGACCACCTCGGCGCCGTCGCGGTAGGCGAGCATCGCGTCCCGCAGCTCCCGGCAGACCTCGACCACGCGCTCGTCCCACCGGGTGGCCCGGCGGGGGCGGCGGCCCCTGGCCAGTTTCTCGTCGGCGACCGCGGCCAGCCGCGTCTGCTTGTTCGGCACGTGGTGGTTGAGCGCGCTCGGTTGCACGCCGCGGTCGGTGGCCAGCCGGCGCATCGACAGCGACTCCAGCCCGTACTCGTCGAGGACCGCGATCGCGCGGGCCACGACGTCGTTGCGGTGATAGCGCACGCAGAACCTCCCGTTGACCGACCGACTCCCCGAGTTTAACCTGAACGCCGTTCAGCTGAACACTGTTCAGGTCGCCGGACACGGGAGAAGCGATGAGCGCCCACTTCGACCAGCTCGCCGATGCCGTCCTCGCCGGGACACCGGCCACCCCCGAAGACGCCCTCGCGGTGCTGCGCGCCGACGACGCCGAGCTGATGCAGGTCGTCGCCGCAGCGGGACGGCTGCGCCGGGCGCACTTCGGCAACGCGGTCAAGGTGAACTACCTGGTGAACCTGAAGTCCGGGCTCTGCCCGGAGAACTGCAATTACTGCTCGCAGGCGCTGGGATCGGACGCCCCGATCCTCAAGTACTCGTGGCTGTCCGAGGCCGAAGCCCTCGAGCAGGCCGGTGCCGGGATCGGGGGCGGCGCCAGCCGGGTGTGCCTGGTCTCCTCCGGCCGCGGACCGTCCACCAGGGACATCGACAAGGTCGCCGGCGTGGTCACCGCGCTCAAGGAGGAGCACCCCGACGTCGAGGTCTGCGCCTGCCTGGGCCTGCTCAAGGACGGCCAGGCGCAGCGGCTCAAGGACGCCGGCGTGGACGCCTACAACCACAACATCAACACCGCCGAGAGCCACCACGAGAACATCGTCCAGACCCACACCTACGCCGACCGGGTGGACACCGTGGAGAAGGCGAAGGGGGCCGGGATCTCCCCCTGCTCCGGTCTGATCGCCGGCCTGGGCGAGACCGACGAGCAGCTCGTCGAGGCGCTGTTCGCGCTGCGGGAGCTGGAGTCCGACTCGATCCCGGTCAACTTCCTGATGCCCTTCGACGGCACCCCGTTCGAGAACACCTGGGAGCTCTCCCCCACCCGCTGCGTGAAGATCCTGGCGATGGCGCGCTTCGTCTGCCCGGACAAGGAGATCCGGATCGCCGGTGGCCGCGAGATGCACCTGCGCTCGCTGCAGTCGATCGCGCTGCACGTCGCCAACTCGATCTTCCTCGGCGACTACCTCACCTCGGAGGGCCAGGCGGCCGCGGCGGACCTGGAGATGATCCGGGACAACGGCTTCGTCGTCCAGGGCTCCGAGGAGGACCTGGCCCAGCACGACCGGCAGCCGACCGACCCGGCGATCCGGCGTCGCGGTGCGGGCACCGACGTCCTCCCCAACGCCTGATGACACCCGGAGACCTGCTCGCCTTCGACCGCGAGCACCTGTGGCACCCGTACACCTCGATGACCGATCCGGCACCGACGCGGCTGGTCACCGGCGCCTCGGGCAGCCGGATCACCATCGACGGCGTCGGGCCGGTGGTCGACGGGATGGCGTCGTGGTGGTCCGCCGTCCACGGCTACCGGCACCCGGTGCTCGACGAGGCGGTGCGCCGCCAGCTCGACCGGATGGCGCACGTGATGTTCGGCGGGCTCACCCACCAGCCCGCGGTCGAGCTGGCCCAGCGGCTGATCGACCTCGCCCCGGACGGCCTCGACCGCGTCTTCCTCGCCGACTCCGGGTCGGTGAGCATCGAGGTGGCGATGAAGATGGCGCTGCAGTACCAGCGCGGCGCCGGGCGGCCGGGGCGAACCCGGTTCCTCACCGTCCGCGGCGGCTACCACGGCGACACCTTCGACTGCATGAGCGTGTGCGATCCGGACGGCGGCATGCACGCGATGTGGTCCGGTGTGCTTCCGGAGCAGGTGTTCGGCGAACGCCCGCCCCGCAGCAGCGCCGATGTCGACGCGTGGGCCGCGGGTTTCCGCGCGCTGGCGGCCGAGCACGCGGACCGGCTCGCCGGGCTGGTCGTGGAGCCGCTGCTGCAGGGCGCCGGTGGCATGCACCCCTACCCCGCCGAATGCTTGACAGTGTTCCGCGAGGTCGCCGACGAGCACGGGCTGGTCCTGGTCTTCGACGAGATCGCCACCGGTTTCGGCCGGACCGGGACCATGTTCGCCGCGGAGGCCGCCGATGTGGCCCCGGACGTGCTGTGCGTCGGCAAGGCGCTCACGGGCGGCTACCTGTCGTTGGCCGCCGCGCTGTGCACGTCGGAGGTCGCACGCGGCCTGTCCCGCAGCGATTCCGGCGTTCTCATGCACGGACCCACCTTCATGGGCAACCCGCTGGCCTGCGCGGTGGCTTCGGCCAGCCTGGACCTGCTGAGTACCGGCGACTGGGCTGCCGACGTCCGGCGGATCAACACCGGTCTGCAGGCGCTGCACGGGATCGACGCCGTCGACGTGCGCGTCCTCGGCGCGGTCGGAGTCGTGCAGCTCGACCGCGCCATCGACGTGGCCAAGGCGACTGAAGCGGGGCTGGCCGAGGGCGTGTGGCTGCGCCCGTTCCGGGATCTGATCTACACCATGCCGGCCTACGTGTGCACCGACGACGACATCGCCGCGATCTGCGCCGGGATCGCGGCCGCTGCGGAGGTCGGATGAGCACCTGGGCGGAGTGGTTCGCCGAGCAGCGGGCCGGTCGCGAGGACGCCGGGTTGCAGCGCGCGCTGCGGCCTCGGGCAGCCGACGAGGACGTCATCGACCTCGCCAACAACGACTACCTGGGGTTGAGCTGCCACCCCGAGGTGCGCCGAGCGGCCGCCGACGCCGCGTTGCGCTGGGGCGCCGGGGCGGGCGCATCCCGGCTGGTGACCGGCACCACCACGCTGCACGCCGAGTTGGAGCGCGAACTCGCCGAGTTCACCGATCACGAAGCGGCACTGGTCTTCTCGACCGGCTACCACGCGAACCTGTCCGCGGTGACCGCGCTGGCGGACAAGCAGTCGCTGATCGTCTCCGATGCGCACGTGCACGCCTCGCTGATCGACGCCGCGCGGCTGTCCCGAGCTGCGATCGAGGTGGTCCCGCACAACGACGTCGCCGCGGTCCGGGCTGCGTTGGCCGGAGCCGGCGGCCGGCGTGCGCTCGTGCTGACCGAGTCGGTCTTCTCGGTGCTCGGTGATGCCGCCCCGCTCCCGGACCTGGCCGAGGTCTGCGCCGACCACGACGCGCTGCTCGTCGTCGACGAGGCGCACGGGCTGGGTGTGGTCGGCGAGGGTGGCCGGGGATCGGTGCACGCCAACGGCATGGCCGGCGACCCGCACGTGGTCATGACCGCGACGCTGTCGAAATCCCTCGGTGCGATGGGTGGTGCGGTGCTCGGCTCCGCCGCCCTCGTCGACCACCTCGTCAACCGGGCCCGCCCGTTCATCTTCGACACCGGACTGGCACCGGCACCGACCGCTGCGGCGCTGACCGCGCTCAGCTGCCTGCGCCGGCAACCCGCTCGCCCGTCGCAGATCCACCAGCGCGGCGGTGAGCTGGCCGACCGGCTCGGCGTGCCGAGGTCAGCGGGCGCCGTGCTCTCGGTGCCGATGCCGTCGCCGCAGGTCGCCATCGCGGCGCAGGCCGCGGCCCTCGCGGAGGGCGTCCGGGTCGGGTGCTTCCGGCCGCCGTCGGTACCCGACGGGATCTCCCGGCTCCGGATCACCACGCACGTCGGCTTGGACGACGACCGCTGGGAGCACGCGGTCGACGTGCTGACCCACGTCGTCAAGGATCATCGGGGGTCGCCTTGATCATCATCGTCACCGGCACCGATACCGGTGTGGGCAAGACCGTGACCACCGCGGCCCTCGCCGTCCGCTCCGGTCCGGGCACGGTCGTGGTCAAGCCCGCGCAGACCGGAATCGGCACCGACGAACCGGACATCCGCGCCGTGGCGCACCTGGCAGGCTGCGAGGTCACCGAGCTCACCAGTCTCGAAGATCCCCTCGCCCCCGACACCGCTGCCCGGTTGCGCGGCATCGAGATCCCGCCGGTCAGAGCGCACTCCGCGCGCATCCGAGAACTGGCCCGAACCTACGACACCGTGATCGTGGAGGGGTCCGGCGGGCTGCTGGTCCGCCTCGACACCGAGGGCGCGACCCTGCTGGACCTCGCCGCCGACCTCGCCCGGGACCACCCGGTGCAGGTGTACGTGGTGACCCGCATCGGACTCGGCACCCTCAACCACACGGAGCTGACGGTCAACGCCCTGCGCTCCCGAAACCTGGAACCAGCGGGACTGGTGCTCGGCGCGGTCCCGGCCGAGCTCGGCCTGGCCGAGCGGTGCAACCGCACCGAGCTGCCCCGCGTGACCGGAGTCCCGATCGTCGCAGCCCTCCCCGACGGGGCAGGCGCCCTCACCCCGGAGAACTTCCGCGCGCAGCTCGAATCCTGGCTCGGCGGCTCAGGAGTTGAACGGGGAGGGGACTTCTCCTTCTCGGCTGACCTGCTCGACCAGCCCTCGCAGTGAGGCGGAGTCGTTGACGTGGGGGAAGTCCTCGGCAGGGACCGGTACTCCGAGGAAATCGCACAGGCTCTGCCAGCCTTCGCCGACCTGGTAGGTCAGCAGGCGGTCGGACGGGACTTCGGCCTGCACCGCCGCGTTGTGCTCCTCGAAGACCTTGATGGCGTGCGCGCGGTCCTCGAAGCGGCCGTCGAAGGTGCCGTTCCAGATCATCCGCTCGATGGTCGGGCGCAGCTTCGCGCTGAAGTCGTCGTCGCCCGGCTCTTCCTTCACGAACTGGTAGATCGTGCTGTTGACGCTGTCGTACCACTTCTCCGGGTCCCGGACGGTGAGCAGGACCTTGGCGTCCGGGTAGAAGTCCAGCAGTTCGCGCCAGAACGTGCAGCCCGGCCAGTCCACTGTGGATTCGAAACCGCCGAGGACGGTCTCCCAGTCGGCGATCTCGCCGTCCAGCGCCCGCGCCCAGCCCTGCACCCGCTCGGGCTTCGCGATGACCTCGAACATGTGGTAGCACGGGCCGAAACCGAGGTGCTCCAGCGCCGCCTTCAGCGACGCGGTGCCGGTGCGGCCGAACCCGGCCCCGATGATCTTGACCATTCCTGCTCCTCGTCGTGCTCCCGCCGTCGCCGGCGGATCGGTGCGCGGCACCGCTGCCGCGCGCTTCCAGGGCTCAGCTGATCAGGACCGCGCCGACGGTCTCGTGGGTCGACTCGTCCACGAGCACGGCGCCGCCGGTGGTCCGGTTCTCGCGGTAGGGGTCGCAGAACACCGGCTGCGCCAGCCGCAGGTCGATCTCGCCGATCTCGTTGAGCTCGAGCCGCTCGGCCGGGACGCGTTCCAGCGTGGTGATCTCCAGCCGGTCCCCGATCCCGGCCACCACCGCTTTGACGGTGCGGGTGGTGTGCTTGAGCAGCAGTCTCCGCCCCGGCTCGAGCGCGGCTCTCGCCGACATCCAGCACACCGTCGCGGTGAGCTCCTCGGCGACGGCCGGGGCGTTCCCGGGAGCGCAGAGCATGTCACCGCGGCCGACGTCGATGTCGTCGGCCAAGCGCACCGCCACCGACTGCGGCGCTCGCCCCCGGTCGAGCTCTCCGTCGGCGGTGTCGACGGCGACCACTCTGCTCCGCAGCCCGGAAGGCAGGTGCAGGACCTCCTCCCCGGGGGCGAGGACACCGCTGGCGATCTGCCCGGCGTAGCCGCGGTAGCCCGGGGTGCGGAGGGTGCACTGCACCGGCAACCGGAAATCACCGGTCGAGCCCTCTTCAGCGACTTCGACCTCTTCGAGGTGCTCCAGCAGCGACGGCCCGTCGTACCACGGCATCGCCGCCGAGCGGTGCACGACGTTGTCGCCGCGCAGCGCCGAGATCGGGATCGCGGTGATGTCGCGCAGGTCCAGCTGGGCGGTGAACTCGGCGAATTCCTCGGTGATGCCGCGGAAAACCGGCTCGCCGAAGTCGACCAGGTCCATCTTGTTGACCGCCAGCACCAGCCGCGGCACCCGCAGCAGCCCGGCCAGCACCGCGTGCCTGCGGCTCTGCTCGGTCAGGCCGTTGCGGGCGTCGACCAGCACGATCGCCAGGTCGGCGGTGGAGGCGCCGGTGACCATGTTGCGGGTGTACTGGGCGTGTCCCGGGGTGTCGGCGATGATGAACGCCCGCCGCGCGGTCTCGAAGTAGCGGTGCGCCACGTCGATGGTGATGCCCTGCTCGCGCTCGGCGCGCAGCCCGTCGGTGAGCATCGCCAGGTCCAGCTGCTCGTCGCCGCGCTCCGCGCTGGCCAGTTCGAGCTGTTCGAGCTGGTCGGCCAGCAGCGACTTGGAGTCGTGCAGCAGCCGGCCGATCAGCGTGCTCTTGCCGTCGTCGACCGCACCGGCGGTGGCGAACCGCAGCAGGCTGTCGGCCGGGGCGAAGACCGGCTGCTCGTCGATCGCGGTGCTCATCAGAAGTAGCCCTCCCGCTTGCGGTCCTCCATCGCGGCTGCGCCGGCGCGGTCGTCGGCCCGGGTCTGGCCGCGCTCGCTCACCCGGGTCGCGGCGATCTCGGCGATCACCTCGGCGACCGTGGTGGCCGCGGACGGCACCGCACCCGTGCACGTCATGTCGCCGACCGTGCGGAACCGGACGGAGCGCTCGACGAGCTGCTCGCCCGGATCGCGCGGCAGGAACGGGTTGTCGGCCAGCAGCATCCCGTCGCGCTCGAAGACCTTGCGGTTGTGCGCGAAGTACAGCGACGGCAGTTCCACGCCCTCGCGCTCGATGTAGGTCCACACGTCGCGCTCGGTCCAGTTCGACAGCGGGAAGGCTCGGACGTTCTCGCCCGGGCGGATCATCCCGTTGTAGAGGTTCCACAGCTCCGGGCGCTGGTTGCGCGGATCCCACTGGCCGAAGGCGTCCCGGAAGGACAGCATCCGCTCCTTGGCGCGGGCGCGTTCCTCGTCGCGGCGAGCGCCGCCGAACAGCGCGTCGAAGCGGTGCTCGGCGATGGCGTCCAGCAAGGTCGCGGTCTGCGCGCGGTTGCGGCTGGCCCATTTGCCCGTCGGCTCGGCGACCCGGCCCGCGTCGATCGAGTCCTGCACCGAGACGACGACCAGCCGCACCCCGAGCTCGGCGGCGCGGCGGTCGCGGAAGTGCAGCACCTCTTCGAAGTTGTGCCCGGTGTCGACGTGCAGCACCGGGAACGGGATCGGTGCCGGGGCGAGCGCTTTCTCCGCCAGCTTGAGCAGGACCGCGGAGTCCTTGCCGCCGGAGAACAGCAGCGCCGGGCGGTCGAACTCGGCGACCACCTCGCGGATCAGGTGCACCGCCTCGGATTCCAGCACGTCGAGCCGGGACAGCGCGGCCGGCATCAGCGACTCCCTTCGGGTTGGGTGCGGGACACGGCGTCGAGCAGTTCGCCTGCCAGGTCGCTGCGGCAGACCAGCAGGTCCGGCAGCCACGGGTCGGCGCGGCCGTAGACCAGCTCGGAACCGTCCAGGCGGCTGGCGTGCAGACCGGCGGCGCGCGCGACTCCGACCGGGGCCGCGCTGTCCCACTCGAACTGCCCGCCGCCGTGCACGTAGGCATCGACCTCGCCGAGCACCACCGCGGCGACCTTCGCGCCTGCTGAGCCCATCGGGACGAGCTCGGCGCCGATGCGCTCGGCGATGTCGTGCACGAACTCCGGCGGGCGGCTGCGGCTGACCGCGAGCCGCGGATGTCCGCCGATGCGCGAGGGCTGTTTCGGAGGCTCGCCGGTGCCGAGCACCGTGCCCTGCCCGGGCAGGGCCACCGCCGCAGCGCGCACCTCGTGCTCCTCGACCAGCGCCACGTGCACCGCCCAGTCGGAGCGCCCGGATTCGCCGTATTCCCGGGTGCCGTCCAGCGGGTCGACGATCCACACCCGCCCGCCGGGAGTGCGCTCCGGGCCGGACACTCCGTGCTCGGACAGCACTGGATCCGCCGGGCGCTCCTGCCCGAGCGCCTCGATGAGCAGCGCGTGCGCCGCCGCGTCGCCCGCAGCTCCGAGAGCTTTCGGGTCCGATGTGGACGCTCGGTTCTCGACCAGGCGATCCCCGGCCCGCTGCGCCAGCCGTGCGGCCAGCTCGTGGTCGTCCGGGTTCACCGATGCCTCCCTGTTCCCGCTCACCGCGCGTCCACTGCGGGCACCCGCGACTTCGCGCTGCGCAGCAGCGGAGGCACCGCGCCGAGCAGCACCACCAGCAGCGCGGCCGAACCGCTGAGCACCACGTCCGCGCCGGTCATCACCAACCCGGTGGCCACCAGCATCGCTCCGACCACCACGCGCACCGGGCGGTCCGGCACCCGCGCCGAGACCAGCGCGCCCACCAGCACCCCGGGCAACGAGCCGACCAGCAGCGAGCCGACGAGTCCGAAGTGGACATCTCCGGCGAAGAGGTGCCCGACCGCGGCGACCATCACCAGCGGCACCGCCTGCACGAGGTCGGTGCCGACCAGCCGCGCCGAGCTCAGCCCGCGGTTGAGCAGCAGCAGGACCACGATGATGATCGAGCCGGAACCGACCGACGTGGCACCGACCACCAGCCCGGCCACCCCGCCGAGCAGCACTGTCGGCACCGGCCGGACCACTGTTTCGTCCGATATGGATGGTTGCGCGCCGCGGCGGCGGGCCAGCACCATGCGCAGGAACAACGTGCCCGCGGCGAGCAGCACCGCACCGCCGACGACTTCCTTGAGCACCGATTCCGCACCCTTGCCCAGCGATCCGGCCAGCAGCGAGCCGAGCGCCGCGCACGGCAGCGAACCCAGGCACAGCCAGCCGACCAGCTTCGGCTGCACCGTGCCCCGGCGCAGGTGCACCACCGCGCCCAACGGCTTCATCACCGCCCCGGCCACCAGGTCCGAGGACACCGCCGCCAGCGGCGGCACGCCGAACACCAGCGTCAGCAGGGGCATCGTCAACGCCCCGCCGCCCATGCCGGTCATACCCACCAGCAGCCCGGTGAGCAGCCCGGTCGCCGCTATTCCGAAGTCCACGACCCCACCCAGCCCTGCTCGCGCAACAACGCCACGACGCGCCCGACGGCCTCGTCCTGCGACAGCCCGGAGGTGTCCAGCACGAGGTCGGCGTCGCCGGGGATCTCGTACGGCGCGGAGACGCCGGTGAAATCCGGCAGCAGACCCGCGCGGGCCTTGCGGTACAGGCCCTTGCGGTCGCGCCGCTCGCACTCCCCCAGCGGTGTGGCGACGTGGACCAGCACGAATCCGCCCACCTCGGCCACCATCCGGCGCACCGCGTCGCGGTCGTCGTGGTACGGCGCGATGGGCGCGCAGATCGCGGCGCCACCGTGCCTGGCGACCTCTGCGGCCACGAAACCGATGCGCCGCACGTTCCGGCTGCGGTCCTCGGCCGAGAAACCCAGCCCCTCGCACAGGGTTCTGCGGACCACGTCGCCGTCGAGCAGCGTCACCGCCCGGTGGTCGTGCCGGTTGAGCTCGTCGCGCAGCGCGCGGGCCAGCGTGGACTTGCCCGCCCCGGACAGCCCGGTGAACAGCACGGTGAACCCGCGGTCGGCCAGCGGCGGGTGCATCCTGCGCTGCTGCTCGGCGATCGCCGGAGTGGTGAACCAACCGGGCAGGTCCTCGCCGCGATCGAGGAGTTCGCGCAGGCGCTCGGCGCTGAGATCGGGGCGCCGGTCGACCGGGGCGACCTGTGCGGCCGGACGCCAGCGGTCGGTCTGGTCGCGCACCACTTCCGGCGGCTCCAGCACCTCCAGCGGGGCGTGCTCCAGCGGGTGCTCCGAGATCAGGTGGGTGGCGCCGTAAGCGGCGGCGACGTGCGCGGTCAGCAAAGCGTCGCGCTTCGGATCGGTGCGGCGCACCAGCGGCACCGGGACGATCGTCGTGCCGCCCGGCAGTTCGGGTTCGGCGGCCAGCACGGCCTGCACGAGCAGTTCCGGGCGCGGGCCGCTCATCCGCGGCAGCACCAGGACGTGCGCGTCGTGCTCGGCGGCCAGCTCGCGGACCTGGGCGAGCTCGCGGTGGTGCAGCGGCTGTTCCGGCAACACTCCCAGCACAGGCCCAGGAGGTAGTTTCGCCCGAACGTCCGCTGCGGACGGGCGCATTCGGCGCAGCACACCGCTGGGATCGCCGACGTCTTGGACCGGCCCGGCGGCGTACGCACCGGACTCGTCACGCCAGGGGGCCTCGTTGCGGAGCACCGCGACCGGGGCGCCTTCGACGTCGCGCAGCTCGATCTCCTCGGCCGCGGCGACCTCGTCGGACACCCGCAGCGTGATCGGCTCGGGCCAGGGCGTTCCCCCTCGCAACCGTTGCCGGGTGCGCACCGAGTCGACTTCGTCGGCGGCGAGGAATCCCCGCAGCGGCGGGAAAGCTCCGTCCAGCAGCAGTTCCACATCGGCCAGTTCGACGGGTTCGAGGTACCGGGCCACACGTCGCGAGCCCGGACAGCCGGGCTCCATTCCGTTCGCGCTCACAGACACCTCCACCCGCTGTTCGCGGGACGGCCGGATCCATCTAGTGCGAGCTCTTGATCCACAACCCTGACCGACCGCTCCCACCCGGAGAACCCCGACGACCATTTCTCGCCAGATCGCGTTTTTCCCAAGAGCACAACGGATTTCCCCGTTTCAAACCAGGCGAAACAGGGCGAAGCCGGATGTTCAGGACGTACTCCCCCAGACAAGAGCAAGGCCGACCCCGAGGCAGACCTGCGACTTCGGACGCCTTTCGTCCCCGCGGGAAAGGGAATTCGGTATCAGCGACCGATGGCTGCGGCAGTCGGAGCAGCTTTCCCCGGAACCGACCGCATTTTCAACAAAAGAAGGAGCACCCCGCGATCTTCTCCGTTCGAGGGAACGCTCCTGCGACGCGATTGTCCACAGTGTATTGCTCCGAGAGGGGGTCAGTGCACGAAACGACTGACGGTCTCCGGATGGATGACCAGGCGAACCTGGTCTTCGGCCAGCATCCCGGCGAGCTCCTTCGCGCGGACCGGGGCGTCCAGGTCCCAGTAGCGGGCGGCCAGGCGGGAGCACAGGTCGTGCGCGCCGTCGTGTTCCACCGCGACGCGGCCGGTCACCGACAGCCAGCGTTCGCGCTCCCCCACCGGAGCGGCGACGACGATCGAGGCGCGGGGGTCGCGGCGCAGGCGTCGCACCTTGAGTACGTCAGGGCCGGTGAACAGCTGGATCGTGCCCT